>CAWJTH010000105.1:0-19370 GCA_963845495.1 uncultured Chitinophagaceae bacterium | reverse complement strand
CGCAACAATCTTTTTGTTAAAAACGAAATATATGTATTACCCAAAAATAGGGTAATGCTAAGCGAAATTAGCAATAGCTTTTTGGTGTTTACGCCACAATGGGAATATGATGATATGTTGGTGGAAGGCCAATTTCAGCCAACTACGGAAATAGCAAAACATGGCGAAACATTTTCCATTGTTCGTAACGAAGACTGGGAAAAAAGTTTTGTCCGACTGTTGCAGTCGCTACACCCGAACTTTCCAAAACAATTGAACGGCACTTTCTATGTTTCTTTTGCCGATGCGCAAAAAAAACATTGGTTTTTTAAGACTTACCATCAACTGCTTTCATTGGATGTAAGCATTGTGGGCATGGATTTGTTAAAACATTTCCGTTATTCGCCACATAAAATCTCAACCGATTTAACGGTTAAAAAGCAGGATGGAGATCAGCTTACATTAATCTTGAAAATAAGTTTTGGCAACGAAGAAGTGCCGCTAGCAGAACTGCAAAAAATGTTGCTGGCCGGGCAAAAAGCCATTTTATTAAAAGATGGTTCGCTGGGTTTGCCAGGCGACGAATGGATGCAACAATACAGCACCATTATTAAGCACGGAAAAATTAACGGTAAAGAAATACAAGTGGCCAAATGGATGGCATTGTTTGAGCAAAGTAGCAGCGAAGAAACGGAAGTGTTAAAACCGGTCATCGGTAAAGATTGGTGGGCAAAATGGCAACAATGGCAGCAACCAGAAACATTGCTTTATCCAATGCCAGCGGGTATTTCAGCGAATCTTCGCCCTTACCAACAAAAGGGTTTTGAATGGTTGATGTTATTGGCCGAGGCAAATGCCGGTGCTTGCTTGGCCGATGATATGGGGCTTGGCAAAACCTTGCAAACCATTTGTTTTTTGACGTATCGAGCGGCGCAGGCACCAACGGCAAAGCATTTGATTGTTTGTCCATCGTCGCTTATTTACAACTGGCAGCAAGAATTGGAAAAGTTTACACCAAATATCAAATCTGTTGTTTATCATGGTGGAAGCAGAAATGCAGATTGCCTTACCGACCAAACAAACCAAATTATAATTACCAGCTATGGCACCGTACGGGTTGATTTGGGCCTGATGCAAGGCATTTATTTTAGCACTATTGTGGTTGATGAAAGCCACAATATCAAAAATCCGGCGGCGCAGATTACGCAAGCTGTCAGTCAATTACAAGCTGGCCAGCGGGTGGCACTAAGCGGTACGCCGGTAATGAACAATACGTTTGATTTATATTCCCAGCTAAATTTTTTGTTGCCTGGCATGTTTGGCAGCCAAGCTTTTTTTAAACGGGAATATGCTGACGCCATCGACAAAGACCGCGATGTAGATAAAATAAAAGCACTTCAAAAAATGACGGCACCATTTATTCTTCGTCGTACTAAAGAACAAGTAGCACCCGACCTTCCTGAAAAAACGGAAACTATTTTGTGGTGCAATATGGGCCCACAACAAAAAAACAATTACAACGAAATAAAAGATAGCATCCGGAGCAGTATTTTTTTGGATATCAAAAACAATGGCTTATCTAAAAGCAAGCTGGCATTACTACAGGGCATTATGAAGCTGCGCCAAATCTGTAATTCTCCGATGCTTTTACCTATCGAAGAAAGGACCAGTTTTGACTCGGTAAAAACTGACATGTTAGTGGACGAATTAACCAATAATTTGCTGAAAGAAAAAGTATTGGTGTTTTCGCAATTTAAATCGATGCTTGATTTGTTGGGAGAATCGTTTACCAAAAAAGGAATGGCATTTTACCAAATAGATGGCAGCGTAAGCAGTAAGGAGCGGATGGAACTGGTAAATGATTTTCAAACAGAGGGCAATAACGTAAATATTTTTCTCATCAGCCTAAAAGCTGGCAATGCCGGATTAAACCTAACTGCCGCCAGCTATGTTTTTCTTTTTGATCCATGGTGGAACACTGCGGTGGAGCAACAAGCTATTGACCGTACGCACCGCATCGGCCAAAAAAACAATGTGTTTGCTTATAAAATGATTTGCAAGGATACCATTGAAGAAAAAATAATCAACCTGCAACAACGCAAAAAACAAACCGCCGACGAGTTGATTAGCGAAGAAGACGGCTTTGTTAAAAGTTTAAGCGAGGAAGATGTAGCCTATTTGTTTGAGTAGATTTGCCAGATTATAAATAGTAAAAAATACCGCATTAAGTGAAACCCCGTCAGGGCTTGGTTTTCGCCCCGACAGGGTTTTGAAGAGTGGATTGCTATTTTGAAGCCACCAAAAAAGCGGCAATAAGATTATAAATAGTAAAAAGTGACGTATTAAGTGAACGTTGCCATGGAAAACAAAATTCCAACGGAGCCTTTCGGTAAACTCAAGATTAACTACCACAAAGCCCAAGCTGGTCTCCAAAAAATTACTCCGAAGGAGTTAATCCACAATTCCCAAAATAAAATTGCCACACAAAATTTGCGTGGCAATTTTATGGATATTAGATTCGGTTATGGCGCTAAACAAAATGCCACGGCAGCCGAAGCATCGTACTGGCTTTGTCGGCCAACACCATTAATTACCGTTGTGGCAACATATAAATATTCAGCAAAAGCAGCAACAGTAGGGCAAGTGCCCAGCATATTGGCCACACTATTGGTGTAATGATGGTCGAACGGATTGGGCACCAACGGTCCGCCTTCGCTAGCCAAGCCATTTGCACCTTTTATAATAGAAAAAGAATAATTGGCAAATGCCATTGGGTGATACGCAGTGTAATGTAAATCAACCACTTGTGTTTTATCGGTGTATTTTAAATAACCGCATTGTGGCGATGCGCTAACAGTGCCTAACAGTGGCATATCGAGCGTGGCGATGCATTTGTTATTGTCGATAAACAATTGGTTGCTTCCGGTATCGCCACTAACAATTACATGCGCTGCGTTGTAAAATTCAACCGTAAGCGTATGTTGACCGTTGCTGATGCTGGGATTGGTGCTATCCATTAAACAGCCTAAATCGGTATTGTAATAAACGTTTACCGGATTATGGATTTGATAAAAGCCAGCACTATCGGGCTTCATCTGTACAATAATTTCATATTTGCCATTGGCTGGGTTCATCATTAAATCGTTCCAAGTGTCAAACCGGGGAACACCATCTATTTTAACCATGTAATAAACAATGTTCGAATTCCAGGCACGGGTATGGTCGATATTTACGGGCAACGTGCCGCCAAATGGTGAATCTTTTGCAAATTGGAAAGGATAAGCGGGTTGTGTGGTGGTATCAGCCTTACCAGCACCGGTTATTAAGTTCCAAGGCACGTAGCCAATGCCTTTGTACAAGCCCAAAGTAGTGGTGGCCGTTAAAAAATATTCATCCACTTCTGCATCGGCAAAAACGGCGTAAGTACCGGGTTGAATTACAGCAATGCTAGATGGGCGAACGGCGGTACCAGTAATAAACGGCGTTACATTACCCGAAGTTTTGGTAACATCTACCAACGAAATGCGGTTGGCGGGATCACGTTCTGGCACCAACAACCTTGTTTCGGTATCGTCGGCCCAAGTCAGGAAAAATGGAGCGGTAAAGCCTGAGGCAACAGTAATTTTTCCGTTGCTACCGAGTGTAATCCTTGTTAACGAATTAATGCCTTGTTCGGTAACATAAGCATAAGCCAAATCGGATGTTAAAATTAGTCCGACAGGTGCATTTAAACCACTGAATATTAATGTTTTAACGCCAGTTGCCAAATTTACTTTGGTTAAAGTATTTCCGCCAAATTCAACCACAAAGGCTTGATTATGGGCTTGATCTAAAAACAATTGCTGTGGTTGGTTTAGTCCACTGCAAACCACGGTAGCGGCGGCACGATTGGCATTGGTTAAATTAACGCGAAGCAAATTTCCGGTGCGTTCGGTTACATAAGCGGTTTGCTCGTCGCTGGCAACTACAATGTCTTCGGGTTGGCTATAGCCGCTTCCGATTCTTGCATACGCTGGGTTTAATTTGTATGTAACCCATTGTATTTGCATGTTGTAATCGTAGGTCAGCACTTTTATTTTGCAGAAATTTCCTTCTTTGGTTTTTACGCAAAATACATCGCCGGTAACTAGTTTGTTGGTGGCATCGTTGTTGCCGGGAATAGGCGTGCTTGTGTAAGTGTAAGTCTGCATGGTGGCAGGCGTTACTGAATTAAAATCTACCACCCCAAGGTTTGCCAAGGTTACAATGCCTTGTGGCGTCATTTGACGCTGTACGTTGGTTATTTGTTCCCACCAAATATCGAAATTGCCGCCCAGCGTTCCGTTTTGGCCGGTTTCACAATCAAAAGACCATGTACCTTTTAAAATGGTGGTACCTTGCGAAACGATTGCTGCCAAAGTTGGCACTAAGTCTATTTTTGAAATGAATCCGCCAAATTCTGTAAAAACCAATTGGTTATGGTTTTTTAGGTATTTGGAGCCGACTGCCCCGCTAACACCTGTGGCAAGTTTTTGCATAGTTTTTATTTTAGGGGAACAAAATACTAGTGCAGGTTATCTATTTGCAATAAGCGGTGATTATTAAAGCGGCTTCGGCAATGATTGTGGCATTTTCGGGAAGAATAAAAAAATAAAAAATATTAAGGATAAAAAAAAGCATCTATAAAAGATGCTTATAATTCATTTTTAACCAACTCATTAAACGGTTGTTGCCAGTTCTTCCTTCAACATTTCCTTTATTTCAGGAATATCATCAACCGGGCGGAAACGTTTATTGTGGAAGCTGGGTTCTTCGCCATTTGGCATAGGGTCGTTGTGTATTTCCTCTAACAAATATCCAAGGCCGCGTACGGTATGCACCCGTTTTCTAAGGTAGTAAATTTCGCCTTTTACCGGATAGTTTTGGATCCAAGCCATCATGTTTGGATCGTAACCATCGTCTTTTATACATTCAAGTAACATGTTCATTGCATTTTTAAAGTGCAAAATTAAAAAATTATTCTAAATTGATAGAAGCATTGGGTTGAGCGGTAAAATTTTTATATCCTTCTAACAATTTGGCCAATAATTTTTCTTTTAACGTTTCAGGAATAAATGCCGCTTTCAAGGCATGTACGTTGCAATTGTAAAAATCAGCTATTGTCCATCCAAAAATGTTTTGCATCCTTTCGTATTCGTTGCCCAAACTAATATTGGTGATGGTACGGTTGTCGGTATTTACGCTTAGCGAAACGCCTGCTTTGTATAATTGGTCGATGGGATGGTTTTCATACGTATCAACCACATCAATCAACACATTACTGGTGGGGCAAATTTCTAAATGGATGTTGTGTTTGCAAAGATACGTTACCAATTTACTGTCTTCCACGCAACGAACGCCGTGGCCAATCCGCGACGGACCAAAATGTTCCAATGTTTCCCAAACGCTTTCGGCACCTTTGGCTTCGCCAGCGTGTGCGGTACAAAAAATGTTTTTTTCTTTGGCATAAGTAAACGCATCAATATGATTATCAATGGGATAGCCAGCTTCATCGGCCGCAATATCAAAGCCGGCGACATAAGTATTTTTGAATTGCTCTACCAATTTTACGGTTTCTATGCTTTGCGCTTCGGTGTAATGGCGTAAAGTGCAAAGTATCAATCTTGCTTCAATGCCCGTTTGTTTAATAGCTTCGGCGGTAGCGGCTTCGGTAATTTTTACCACTTCGTAAGGCGTCAATCCTTGAAGCAAATGTTGCAACGGTGCGAACCGTAATTCAACATATAACATGTTATCGGCCACTAATTGTTTAAACATGTCTTGCACTACCCATTCTAATTGCTGCTTGGTTTGCATCAACAAAAAGCCTTTGCTGGCACGTACAATAAAATCGGCTAAATTGGTGCATTTGGTGGTTGAAACAAAATGGTTCAAATAATAATCATGGGTGATGGTGGGATCGATTTTTGAGACAACTTCAAAGCTCAACGAGCAATCGAGGTGTAAATGCAGTTCTACTTTTGGTAGTTTATTTAAATCCATAAAATGCCAGTTTTATTGAAGGAAGCCTGCAAATATGAGCGAAAACGTTCAAGTAAAAAGTGAAACGATAGGTGAAATAAAGGAAACAGATTTTAGAAAGATTTTATCACCGCAATAGTTTACGGCAAACTTAAAAAATTAGCACCATCGGTATAATCTTTTTCCAAAGCATTTACTACTGCTTTTAAATGTAACGGGTTGCCCAAAAAATCGGCGTTGCTTACATCAATAAACAAGGTTTTTATATGGTGTTGTTTAATGTAATTGGTATAAGTTTCTTGAATACTGAAAAGGTATTCGTCGGCAATATTTTGCTCGTAACTGCGGTTACGCTTGCGTATGTTCTGTTGTAATTTATTTACCGGTGCATGCAAATAAATCAGCAAATCGGGCTGAATCATTTGCTGGTGCATGATGTCGTACAATTTTTGGTATAACCTAAATTCTTCTTCGGGCAGGTTTACCTTAGCAAACAATAAACACTTGGTAAACAAGTAATCGGCAATAGTTACCGATTGAAACATGTCTTTGGTTTGCAATAAATCTTTCAATTGTTTATAGCGTTCCGCCATAAAAAAAAGTTCTAATGGAAAGGCGTACTGTGAAGGGTTCTCGTAAAATTTTGGTAAAAAAGGATTGTCTGCAAACTCTTCTAAAATAAGCCGTGCATCATAATATTTGCTCAACAAATGAGCTAACGTTGTTTTTCCAGCACCTATATTCCCCTCAATAGTAATGAAATGATATTCCATGTAGTCAGTTTACAGTTGGCAGTTTACAGTTTGCAATTTGTTAACTGTAAACTGCCGACTGGCGTTTTTGCCTTGTTGCAAAAATGAAACAAACTGTCAATTCTACACAGAAAACTTCTTCACATCCAGTGGGTCAAGACAGGTCATCAATAATTGATGTACTGTTTGATGTAAAACCGGATGGGCAAAATCAGGTGCAATTTCATTTAAAGGTTCCAGCGCAAACCTGCGTTCGGTAATTTGTGGATGTGGCACAATAAGATGCGGAAGCTTGATAATGAAGTTGTTATAAAAAATAATATCCAAATCAATAATGCGGGGTGCGTTTTTTTCGGTACGCTGGCGGCCCATGTTTGTTTCAATAGTAAGCAGTTTCCGTAATAAAGATGAAGCTGAAATATTAGTTTCGATCTCCAATACTTGGTTCAAAAAGTCGGCTTGGTTTTGGTTGCCCCAAGCTGCTGTTTCATAAACAGATGAACGGGTAACAATTTTTCCACAAAATTTTTCGATATTTTCTGCAGCCTGCTGTAAGTTTTGTAGCCTGTCGCCAATATTTCCGCCTGTAAGTATAAATGCAGTGTTCATTAAAAATTTAAAATTAGAAATTAAAAAGCTGTTATATGTCTTGTTGTTATTTTTATGTGCAAGTAAAAATTAAAAGGAACCAGTAAACCTAGCAGTTCTTACTTTTTAACTTTTACTTTTTAATATTTGCCCTCATCATTTCGCTAAAGCCTTGTTTGCGTGTAAATGCAGTAATTGCCATAGCGATACGTTTGGTAATGGTTTGCTCCGTTTTGGCACTTTCAATCCATTTGGTAAAATAATTTTGATGGCCTTTGGGCAATTGGTTAAAAAACGCCAAAGCCTCTGGTTCGTCTGCCAAACATTCCATTAATCCGGCATTTGGTTGCAATGGTTCATTGTCAACTTCAATTTGTACAAGTAAAGTAGCGCCCTTTCTTTTTTTTATGCCTTTTTGCAAAACAGCATTCAAGGCCATAATAAAATTCCCTTCGCCCATAGGCAAAAGCGCAACACCTTTTATTGCAAATCCATCCAATTTACCTTTAACACGAAAAGACTGCTTATTGTTTGGTTTTAAAACCGTAGCAATAGTGGAGGGGATTTGAATATACGTCCATCCTGTTTTTTCGCCTTGCTTATCAAATTTTTGTATGGTGGTAGTAAACGTAACCATGCTTTCAAACGCCTCAAATATAACGCCGTTTTGTTTGAGGAACATCTGAAAACAAAACAATTATACGATTAAGCATTTGTCGGTGCTGTATTTACTTGGTTTAATTCATCCACTTTAGTAAGAATATTATAGAAATGACTATAAATTTTCCTTAATTCAATTGGATCTGTTATTCCATTGTCAATAGAAAGTTCGAGTGTATATTGGGTGTGGTTATTCTCATCGTGTTTAGTAATCGACAAAGAATAATTGCTTAAATCCCTAAAAAAATCTTTTGACGATTGATCTGCCAAAACAACCTTGGCTTTTTCATCGTCATTTGTTTTAACGATTACTTTTTTATCAAAAGCATCATCGCCGGTTTTTAGATGGCCCATACCAAACAATTCGCCAATTTCATCAATAAAATTTTCATCGTGCATTTTAAACTGAAAACCTGCATTGTTGTTTATATCAGCCGTAAAACTGGTTATTTCATATCCTCCTTCAAAACCGCCACCTGGATCAATATCAATATCTAAAATAATTTGCTTGTCGTTCTGTTTAATAATGGCATTATAGTTTAGCACATCTTCGTCAGCCAATAGATCATCGTTAATCTGTTGCCAAATTTCATCTTCCGTGGTACCGGTTATAATTTTTGTTGTTTCCATGTGCTGTTTTATTTATTGCCTAAAAAATTGTACCTAAATAATATTTTAATCATTATTCATCAATATTTCCGCTTTTTACGGCCACGCCCACCATTGAATCAGCCGTTCCATAATATAAAAATATTTGCCCTTTAAAGTAAACCAACCCTTCTATAAAAGTGGTGCCAGCAGAATACTGACCTGATTTTTCGTGTGGCAGATCGGGCTTTATGAAGTAATTATTAGCTTGCGCCAACATCTTTTCAGGATGCGTTGAATCAAACAAAGCTTGGCCGCCGCAATAAGTGCCGGCGTCTAAACTGGTATCGCTGCTGTCTCCCTTCGCATTTTTGCCGTTATATAACAACACAATTCCTTTACTGGTATAAATAGCCGGCGGTCCTGGTTCGCACAATTCGCTATCAAACTTGTGAGGTGTCGGTTGAATAACATTTAATACTTCAGCTTTATCATTTTCCAACGGTGTCCAATCAATCAAATTATCGCTCCATGCAATTTTTACAGTGCCTTCACCATAATACATATAATATTTTCCATTTATTTTTTTTGCCAAAAAACGTTTTTTAGCCTTATCAAAATAAGTAACGATCGAACCCGATTTCGACCAAATATTCAAATATTTTCCATTATACGCCTTAGTGAAAGCCGGCCCTTGCTTTTGCCAATGAAAAAGATCATTGGACGTAGCAACGCTTAACCGTGCCACTTTTGTATCCCAACTGGTGTACATTAACACATAATTGCCATCTTCGGTTTCTACAATCCGGGGATCCTCGCAACCGCCCGGTACATCATATTGCATTAAACGGCTACTATCGGGATATAAAACCGGATTAACATATTTTTGAAAATGAAGCCCGTCGGTACTAAACGCCAATCCAATACGTGATGTGCGGCCGCCGATGCCTGCCGCTGGGTTGTCTTCTGCCCTAAACAATACGTAAACTGTATCGTGCCGAACGATGGCTGCCGGATTAAAAACGTCTGCCTTTTGCCAGCGTACTGGTTTTTTATCGATAGGCGAAACAAAAATATAAGATGAGTCTGCTTTCAAAACCGGGTTTTGGGCTGGTTTTTTAAATGGCACAATTTCCCAATTTGCAGCGATTGGTGTTTGCATTTTACAAGAAAGAATGTTCAATAAGGCAATAATGAAAGCAAATTGTTTCATGGAAATCAATCGTTTAATAAATATATGTATAAAAGCTTTGATGCTTATACAAACATAAGTGTTACAAAAATCATGGGTGGATATATTTGCATTATAACACAAAAGCCATCAAATTTTGATGGCTTTTGTGTTTATAGATTATCCCCTTTTAGGCTCTAGTAATTTAAAAAATTGGTCGAGTTGTGGAAGAATGATGATGCGGGTACGGCGATTGCTGGCACGTCCATCTGTGGTAGTATTATCGGTAATGGGTGAAAATTCGCTACGGCCAGCAGCGGTCATTTTTGCAGGATCGAGGTTGTATTTATTTTGCAAGATCCTTACAACCGAAGTGGCTCGTTTTACACTCAAATCCCAATTATCCAATAAAACAGGGCCTTTGTATTTTACATTATCCGTATTGCCTTCCACCATAAATTCTATATCTGGTTGATTTTTAAGCACTAAGGCAACTTTCCCTAACACTTCGCTAGCTTGTGGTGTTACATCATAACTGCCACTTTTAAATAATAATTTGTCTGAAATATCGATATAAACAACGCCTTTATCTACTTTAATGTTAATGTCTTTGTCATCTAGGTTTCCGATTGCGCCTTTCAAATTCATTACCAGCGCCATGTTCATAGAATCTTTTCGGGCCATTTGCGATTGCAGGGTTTGAATATAATTATCTTTTGCGCCGATATTATCCATCGATCTTTTGATGCTTTCGGCTTGTTGGCTTGAGATTACCGACATGTTTTCCAATTGTTTCAGAGCCTGGTTGTTGTTTTGTTTAAGGTAATCTATTTGTTTGTTTAGTTCGTCGATACGGCTTTGCAAATCAGTACTTTTACCAACGGCAGAATTTTTTTCATTCATTAATGCCGTGGTAATGTCGTGGCAATCCTTTAAGTCTTGCGCCAGTTTGGCTTTACTTTGTGTCAATTGTAAATTTTCTTGCTCCAATCTTTTTCTTGCGGCACATGAAAAAAGTGTAGTTGCGATAACGCCCGCAAACAAAATAGTTCCGAATTTCATAGTTTTATTATTTTGATTATCAATTGGTTTGGACAACATCCATGCCATATTAAAAAAACGTACCAAATGTAGAACTGAAAGGCCAAAACAAATTGTTTAAGGAATATCCTAACATTTTTTTATAAGAATAAACTATAATGTGCTTATTAATTCGATGCTTTCGTCTTGCACATTGCCCAGCCTTGCTTTATAACCAATCACTTTTTGGCCAATCAACAAAAAGCATAAAGCGGTAAAGGAGCAAGAAGCCATAATGCCCGTCATGGGAACCGCGGTTTTATTGGCTAAAATACTTACTAAAGCCGATGCCCCCGCCCCAATAGCCATTTGAATAAAACCTAGTAGGGCAGATGCGCTGCCTGCATTTTTACTAAAAGGCGCCATGCTTAACGCTGAGGCATTTGGAAAAGTGAACCCTTGGCAGCTTAAAAAAATAAACATGCCCAAAACCGTGGTATATAAATTAACCCAACCGTAAGCCGAACCAACTACCAACATAATGCCGGTGAACGCTTGTACAGTTAGGGCAATGGGAATAATCTGTTCGCTTTTATACGTTTTTAGCAACAACGTATTTATTTGTGCCGATGTAATAAGGCCACCGGCAATAATGGCAAAAATCCAACCATAATGTCTTTCGCTTACCTTATAAATTTCCATGAAAATATAAGGTGAGCCGGAAATGTAAGCGTATAAACCTGCCGATGCAACCGCACCAACCAAAGTATAAACATAAAACTGGGGGATTTTTAAAACGGCTAAAAAGTTTTTTGTAATGACAACTGGTTGTAAGGAGAAGTTTTTATCGGGCTGTTTACTTTCTGGCAAAAAGAAATAAACAGAAGTCAATAATAAAATCCCCAATCCGGTAAGTACCACAAATACATACTGCCAACCAATGCCAGCCGTAAGATAGCCGCCAATAGTTGGTGCCAGCATCGGCGAAACGCCTACGATTAACATAAGCGTTGAAAAAATTTTAGCATTTTCTTCCACCGGAAATAAATCTCGTACCATAGCCCTAGATGCAACCATGCCCACGCATGCGCCCAAGGCTTGTAACAATCTTAAAACAATTAAGGCATCGGCGGTAGCCGCAAAAGCACAACCAATAGAAGTGAAAATATACACAACGAGGCCGATCAATAATGGTTTTTTTCTGCCAAACCTATCCAGCATAGGGCCGTACAATAATTGCCCGAATGAAATGCCAATAAAAAAGCTTGAAAGCGACAGTGCAACGTGTTCCACCGTGGTATGCAAATCTTTTGCGATGCCGGGAAAACCAGGCAAATACATGTCGATAGAAAAAGGCCCGATTGCTGACAATAGGCCTAAAATGATGATCCGTATTAGTTTGTTTTGTTGCATTGTTACAAAAATAAGCATCGCTTGAGAGATAAGTTCCGAGTTTGTGAGTTCCGAGTTGTGGGCATCTCGGAACTCACAACTCGAAACTATTTATCGTTTTCCCAATTCAATCACTTCGCAATCTTTTATTTGTTTTCCGTCAATGGCAATGCGGATGAGTGTTCTTATTTTATGCCAACCGCTTTTGCCGGCCGCACCTGGGTTTATGTGCAGGCAATTCAATTTATCATCATACATTACCTTTAAAATATGCGAATGGCCGCTAATGAACAATTGTGGCTGATAGCGGATAATTTCATTTTTTACGCCTGGCTCGTATCGGCCGGGATAACCGCCGATATGCTGCATGAAAACTTTTACGTTTTCGCATTCAAATTGTAATTTTTCGGGGAATTCTGTTCTAATATCCTGCCCATCGATATTGCCGTAAACGCCTTTTATGGGCAAGCCGGTTCCTTGGCGCAATTGTTCAACCAAATGAATATCGCCAAAATCGCCGGCATGCCAAATTTCATTGCAATAGGCAAAATGCTTAAAAACGGCATCGTCTAAATAACCGTGCGTGTCTGATATAAGGCCGATTTTTGTCAATTTTAAATTGGTTTTAATAATGTAATTACGCTGGAAAAATAATATATGGCACGATTAAAATGATCATTTTCAAAAATGAAATTATATCAAACCCTAGTTTATAGCTAATTTAGATGTACAAAATAATTATTTATAAACATATAATTTGGGCAATAAATAAGCGACATGGCAAGATTAGTTACACCAGAATATACGCTTGATCTAATCTATGCTCCATTTGACGATATGAAGGATGAAGAATTCCATGTCTTTTGTGAACAGAATAAAAATCTACGTATTGAAAGAGATGAAAATTATCAAATCTTTTTACTCCCGCCCGTCATTAGTACAACGTCTTTAAAAAATGCTGATTTAGCGGCTGATATAGGATTTTGGAACCGAAAATTAAAAGCAGGAATGGTGTTTGAATCATCTGCAGGTTTTTATCTACCAGATACAAGTATGCACAGCCCTGATGCTGCTTGGATCAGCTACGAACGTTGGAATGCTTTAAGCGAAAAACAGCGAAAAGGCTTTGCCTATATTGCCCCAGATTTTGTGGTGGAACTTGCTTCGCCTTCTGATAATTTGGCTACGCTAAAAAATAAAATGGAAAAATGGCGGGATAATGGTGTACGATTATCTTGGCTGATAGACCCGACCAACGAAACTGTTTTTATTTATCGGATTGACGGCACAATAAGTAAAGTTGAAGGCTTTGATAATATTTTAAGCGGTGAAGATGTATTGGTTGGTTTTGAATTTGGGTTAGCGATATTGAGATGATTTAGTAAAATTTCCCGCAGATAAAGCAGATTTAAAACCCGCAGATAAACACTTTGTCTTTCTGCGTAATCAGCGCTGTATTTTATCTCCATAAATCTGCGGGAAAATATTTATTTCATGCCCATCACATATTTCATTCCGCCCAAAATATGTTGCAAGTAAAGCGGTTCAGAATACGATTCGTCGGTATGCCCCATCTCAGTGTAAAAAACTTTTCCACCTTCAAATGTTTGGTACCAAGCCATTGGATGGTTGTCGCCATTTTTACCACCTTCGTACGATTTTTCGTCAATTTTTATTAGTACGTGCACATCGGGGTTCAAATCTTTAAAATTGTACCATTCGTCTTTCCGTTCCCAAACATCGGGCAGCATTTTTGTGGCAATATTGTTTTTATCCACCACCATTAATTTGGCCGTTTGCTGTTTTGGGTGCGATGTAAAATAAGCACCCACCATTTTGCCATACCAAGGCCATTCGTATTCGCAATCGGTGGCTGCATGTATGCCCATAAAACCGCCACCATGATGGATGAAATTTTGCAAAGCCGTTTCTTGATCTTTTCCTAACACCGTTCCCGTGGTGCTTAGAAAAAGAACGGCCTTATATTGTTTTAAATTGGTATCATTTAAATCCGTTGAATCTACCGTGGCATCTACCATAAAATTATTTTCTTCACCCAATTTTTTAATGGCAACAATACCTGCGGCAATGCTTTCGTGATGATAGCCATTTGTTTTAGAAAAAATCAACAGCTTGTTTTTTTCTTTTTTAAATGAAAAACAAAACGCTACACAAAGCAATAAACAAACGGCTTTTATAGAAAAACGGATAAGCAATTTTTGTTGCATGAAATATTTTTAAAGAATAATTAAAATTATAAAATCCGTAATAAAATAGCGGATATGTTGCCTTGTCCAACTACTAAGTACAACTACTAACATCTATTTTTTCAACAATAAAATGTATTGCACCATTGCTTTTGCATCGTCCAGTGAAAGTGCCGGATGTGCTGTCATTGGTATTGTTCCCCAAACGCCTTTGCCGCCCGATATAATTTTACCAGCCAACATATTTACCGTAGAATCGTTATTGGGATATTTATTGGCAACTTCACGATAAGGAGGACCAGTAAGGGTTTCATCGATTTTATGGCAGGTCAGGCAATCGGATCCGCCAATTAAAGCCAAGCCTTTTTTATAAACTGGATTATCGGAAAGTTCAGGTTTTAATGCGGTTGCTACTGAATCGTTTTTAACAGGTTGGTTGCTGCTTCCACCACAGGCGTATAAAGCAGCAGCAAGTACGCAGACTACAAATAATTTTTTCATTTGGATTTTATTTTTGGTTTAATTATTTAAGGTTTAAAATCGATGTTTTTAGTGTCGAAGGGCTTTGCCCGTTACTAAATAGATTGTCGTCCTTTCAGGATTTTTCAATTCAATTCTTTTTAATTGTATTCATTTTGTGTTAGTAAAAAATTCTTACAAAGAGTAAGTCTAAAATTAGTGAACCACTCACGATTCACGTCTCACCACTCGCGATTTCACAGACCTAAAATTTGCTTATTGAAAGCCTCATCACTTCCTGTGCCGGCAAAATCGTCAAATGCTTTTTCGGTAACTTTTATAATATGATCTTTAATAAATATGGCGCCTTCTTTTGCTCCGTCTTCTTGGTTTTTTATGGCACATTCCCATTCCATTACGGCCCAACCTTTATAGTCGTATTGTGCCATTTTGCTAAAAATCGATTTAAAGTCAACCTGCCCATCGCCTAACGAGCGGAACCTGCCAGCACGTTGCAGCCAATTTTGATAACCGCCATACACGCCTTGTCGGCCAGTCGGGTTAAATTCTGCATCTTTTACATGGAACATTTTAATGCGTTCGTGGTAAATGTCGATATGGTCTAAATAATTTAGGCATTGCAAAATAAAATGCGATGGATCGTACAACAGGTTTGCCCTTTGGTGATTATTTACTTTTTCCAAAAACATTTCGTAGGTAACGCCATCGTGCAAATCTTCACCCGGATGAATTTCATAACACAAGTCGATGCCATGTTCATCAAAAACATTTAAAATAGGCAACCAGCGGTTGGCTAATTCTGTAAAACCCATATCCACCAAGCCGGCTGGGCGCTGCGGCCAAGGATAAACGGTGTGCCATAACAAAGCGCCGCTAAAAGTAACATGCGCATCCAATCCTAAATTTTGGGAAGCTTTGGCTGCATATTTTAGTTGCTGGATAGCCCATTCCGTTCTTGCTTTGGGGTTATTACGGAAAGCTTCGGGCGCAAAACCGTCAAACAAAGTGTCGTAAGCGGGATTTACTGCCACCAATTGGCCTTGCAAATGGGTCGATAATTCGGTGATTTCTAATCCCGCTTCGTTTACAATGCCTTTTATTTCATCGGCATACGTTTTGCTTTCGGCAGCTTTTTGCAAGTCGATAAAGCGATCATCCAATGTTGGCATTTGCACTCCAACAAAACCGATGCTTTTAGCCCATTCGCAAATTGATTTTAAGGAATTGAATGGTGCTACATCGCTTATAAATTGGGCTAAAAATATGCCTGGGCCTTTTATGGTAGTCATACGGAGTATTTTATAAAATTGTGGTAAAACTCATGCATGTTTGTGAATAGAAAAGTGGCACGCAGAGGAAAGGAGTACGCAGAGGATCGTTGTGTTTACGTTTTTTAAAAATTATTTACAATTCTTTTTAATCCATTTTTTAATAGCTCTTCATTAAAATTTATTAATAAGCCTACTTTTAATGTGGTTAATTTTAAATAATTAGTCATTTGTTTAAAATGTACTTTGTTGAAGCTCTCGATGGATTTTATTTCAACAATAACCTCATCTTCTACAATCAAATCAGCTCTAAAACCGACTTGCATCACTAGGTTGTCATAGTAAACTGGAATTGCAACCTGTCTGTCAACTTTCAAATGTCTTTTTACAGTTAAACGATAATGTAGCACTTCTTCGTAAACCGATTCAAATAAACCAGGTCCTAAATCTGAATGGACTTTGATGCTTTCATCTATTATGATCGAAGTAATTTCGTTTATTTCCATAAGTAGTTTTTGTGTGATCTAATATTCGCATCTCTAAATCTGTAAAAACATACAACAGGCCTCTGCGTTCTCCTATTCTCTGCGTGCTAAAATTTTCTCTCCCTCCACTACACCACAAAATCACTCCATTTCGCTTCCAATTTCGACGAAGCCACTACATTTTCAATAAAAGCCATCCCCCGAATCCCTTCTTCAATCCCCGGAAAATCAAGCCATTCCTTTTTGGGTGTTTCGTTATTCAGTTTTGCTTTCAGGGTTAATGCAAAATTGCGGTACAAATTTGCGAACGCTTCTAAATAACCTTCGGGATGACCGGCGGGCGTGCGGGTATTATGTGAAGCATACGAACTGGTGTAACCGCCGCCAGTCCTATAGATTTGGGTGGGTTCATCCAACCATTTTAATTGCAGCGTATTGGCATCTTGTTGTTGCCATTCCAAGCCGCCTTTTTCGCCGTACACCCTAATTTTTACATTGTTTTCTTCGCCGGCTGCTATTTGTGTAGCCATTAAAACACCAGTTGCGCCATTGTTGAATTTTAATAATACGGCACCGTCATCGTCAAGTAGCCTTCCTTCCACCACTATATTTAAATCAGCACAGATTTTTGTAACCTGCAAGCCACTTACATATTCGGCCAAATTAAAAGCGTGTGTGCCGATATCGCCCATACAACCCGCTATGCCACTGCGTTTGGGGTCGGTACGCCACGATGCTTGTTTATTATCGTCTTTCTCCAAAAAAGTACTTAACCAGCCCTGTGGATACTCAACATATATTTTTTTAATAGTACCCAATTTACCAGCAGCAATCACTTGCTTGGCTTCTTTCACCATTGGGTAGCCGGTATAAGTATGGGTTAAGCAAAACAATTTGCCTGTTTCTTCCACCACCTTTTTTAGGGCTTTTGCTTCATCTAAATTAAAGGTCATGGGCTTGTCAAGCACCACGTTAAAACCTTTTTCCATGGCCAATTTAGCTGGTGCAAAATGCAGGTGGTTTGGCGTAACAATACTTACCACTTGCATGCGGTCATTGGCAGGTAACTGGTTTTCTTTTTCAAACATTTCTTCGTAAGAACCGTACGATCTTGCAGCAACAATACCCAACACCGCACCACTTTTTTGCGATTTTTCGGGGTTGCTGCTAAAAGCGCCGCAAACCAATTCGTATTGTCCATCCATATTTGCAGCAATGCGGTGCACTGCACCAATAAATGCACCTTCGCCGCCGCCGATCATGCCAAGCCTCAATTTTTCATTCATATAGCAACTATTTTCAACAAAGCAATTTAAGGAGGAATAAAAATAACGACTTCATTCCAAACCTTTCTGCAAGAGCTTGTTTTTCATCAATAAAAAATGAAATGCCGATCCAAATATATTACGTCAAATATAATTTCATTGTGTTTTTTTGACACAATTGAAATCAGAAAATATTTTATCAGAAAATCTATGTTTTGTTTGTTGATTAATTCCCTACTTTAGCGCCTGCTATACGATTAAAAAACGATTCTAATATAAATGATGACAGCCAAAACGATTGCTTCAGTATTTTTTTTGAAATAGAAAATTACGAGACAATACTATAAACTCTTGCCCTGCCTTCCTACATCTTGCCTTTATAGTTTTGATTGATTTTTCTTGAGCCAATATTTTTTTAAAACCAATATAAACAGTAATTCCCTGAAATGAAGTCGACGATCCGCTTGCAACTTTCCGTGATGATGTTCCTTGAGTTTTTTATTTGGGGAGGCTGGTTTGTAACCCTTGGAACATTTTTGGGTAAAAATCTACATGCTAGCGGTCTTGAAACTGCCAATGTTTTCTCAACACAATCTTTTGGGGCTATTATTGCACCATTTATTATAGGATTAATTGCAGACCGATTTTTTAATGCCGAAAGAATATTGGGGATACTGCATTTGTTGGGCGCTTTTTTAATGTACAAAATGTATAGATCGGAAAATGTTGCGGCATTTTATCCATACACTTTAAGTTACATGATTGCTTATATGCCAACCTTGGCTTTGGTAAATTCGGTTTCTTTTAGGCAAATGGGCAATCCAGAAAAGGAATTTTCCAATATTCGTGTGTGGGGTACAATCGGTTGGATTGTTGCAGGATTAGCCATCAGTTATTTATTTCACTGGGATAATGAACAAGGCGTTGCAGGCGGATTGTTGAAAAATACTTTTTTAATGTCGGGCATTGCTTCTTTAATATTGGGCATTTTTAGTTTCCTGCTTCCAAAAACGCCACCTGTAAATAAAGGTCAATCAGGTGGAAGTATTTCTGAAATTTTAGGACTTGATTCTTTGAAATTATTAGCCGACAAAAACTTCTTGTTGTTTTTTATCTCATCAATATTAATATGTATTCCCCTAGCATTTTATTATCAAAATGCGCATCCTTTTTTAGAGAGTGTTGGATTGCCAAACCCGACCGCTAAAATGGCCATCGGTCAGGTTTCAGAAGCATTGTGTATTTTGTTGATACCGGTGTTTTTCTCAAGATTTGGATTTAAGAAAACTATTTTAATAGGTATGTTGGCTTGGGCCATCCGATACGCATTATTTGCTTACGGTGGCGGTGTTCCTTTTATGTTGATTATTGGCATTGCATTGCATGGTGTTTGTTACGATTTCTTTTTTGTAGCTGGTCAAATTTATACCGATGCCCGTGCGGGTGAAAAATACAAAAGCTCAGCGCAAGGCTTAATAACATTGGCCACTTACGGCGTGGGGATGTTGATAGGTT
>CAWJTH010000104.1:0-71243 GCA_963845495.1 uncultured Chitinophagaceae bacterium | reverse complement strand
GGCCCATACCAAATCTGCCATTCTTTCCATTAATTCTTGCGAAATATGGCTGATGCGACCAGCATATTTTTGACCTGTTTCGGTGTTGTTTTGCTGTATCAACACTTCGCTAAAAATGCGGATGCTACTTACCGACGAACCCATATCATCGTGTAATTCACGGGCAATGCGGTTCCGTTCTTCTAACCGGGTTTGCATAACAGCAGCGTTTTTCTGGGCTTTTTCTTCCAAAGCAAGTTCAATGGCAGCTTGTCTTTCTAGGGTTGTCATTTTTAAACGATAACCCATAGCCGACGAAAAGAAAATGATTTCGCCCAAGTTGCCAGCCATCAACCATTCCAAAGGGCGAAATATTACGGCATGCGAAGTGGTTTGGTTGCTAACAAAAGACATCAACCCACAAATAAAAAAATAAACGCTCCCTACAAATATCCAGCGCTGGAAGGGGTTGGTTTGCAGTCGATAAACATAAATTAGCTGCAAAATGGTTATGCCAAAAATAAAAATACGGGAAATAATAAACGGTAAAACCGGAAACTCGATACTGGTAAAATGTAACACCACCACGGTGCATGCATAAATGCCCAGTACAATGTTTAATAATTGTAGGCCTTTAAAAATAATGCCTTGTTTATTGTTGGTAACGCCTAAAGCATGCGCCAAAAAATTGATGTACAATAAAAAGTAAACAATTTGCAAACCTTCGTTAAAATGGCTAATGAGATAATTGGTAGTGTCGTTGCCCAAGAAAAAGAAGCTCACCTCGCCCCTTAAAAAAACAAAGAGGCACATGCAAAATAAATAGGCGGTATAATGCAAAAAAAGTTTATCGTGGTAATAACTGTATAGCACAATATGATAGGCCGTAGCCATTAAACTTGCGCCAAGGGTAACAAGGCTGGTAATAATAAAAATATTGAGCGAACTCATTTTGCCACAATATATTATGTAAAAGGCACAAGTTATAATTTGCCATTCAAATTTGCTTATCTGTTGGTTAAATAAAACTGAGATAAGGGTATAACAAACAAAAAGCCACCCGCATAAAACGGGTGGCTTGCATTTTCAGGTTGATTGTTTTTTTAAGAATTAAAATTTTGCTACTTCGGTTATATTAACTTTTGCAACCAACGCTACGTTGATGGCGTAAATCTTTTTGGCTTCAGCGCCCGGGGTGCTAAATACCACTTCAATTTTGCCAATTTCTGATGGCGCTACTTTTATTTTACGGCTAAATGTTTTGCCGCTTACAGTTTCTTCGTACATGCTTACACCTTTGTCATCATTGATTATCAACCTTGAACTTTGATCCATAGATTGTTGCAAATCAATCTGTAAGATCACATATTCATCTTGTTGACCCAATACTTTTACATTTATAGTTGGTTGCGCAGCTTGTGCAGCAATTGAATTATTTTTATTGGCCAAAGATTGAACGGTTGGCATAGTTGCAAAGAAAGAGAATACGGTAAGTGCGGCGATTACTGTTTTGAAGTTGTTCGTTTTCATAATCTTTTAAGTTTAATAATTAACAATGCAGACTTACAGATGTGGCTGATAAAAGCCAAATCAAGCTAATTAAATTTTTAGGTTAAATTAAAATTTCCAAAGGCAGAAATCTCGTCCAGTAAACTGGAACTGGATGCTCAAACGGCAAAGACAAAAACGTTTGTCTTGAATTCAAAATTACGCAACGCTGGGGATGTTCAAGCTATTTATGAACTTTGTTGCAATGCAAATATATACTAAAATCAATTAAAAGCAATTACTTCAATATTAATTTAATATTAAGTGCAGATTTGCAAAAATTAAACACATATTTTAAAAGCATATTCCAGCCATTGAAACATTTAATAACGCATCAGCTTTAATTCATTATAGTAGAAAAACAAATGGCATGGTTTTTTAAACAATGCTTATATAAAACTTACAACTATGCTAAGATGGACAGTCACATTTTTAATTATAGCAATTATAGCCGCCATCTTTGGTTTTGGTGGTATTGCAGCAGGAGCTGTAGGTATTGCTAGGATTTTATTTACAATTTTTATTGTTTTGTTCTTGTTGTCGTTAATTTTTGGGCGAAGCAAAGTTTAATTTTGATAAACAGATAATTTTAAGGACGATCCAATTAATCGTCCTTTTATTATGGAATTAAGTTGCATTTATAATTTTAATGTTTTAGCATAAAATTTGAATGGTGTTATTTAAAACAAAAAAATTGAAATAGATAATAATTATTAATTTAAAAATAAGCCAGAATAAACAGTAAAAGTTACTTATTAGAAATATCTAAACGCGAATCTTAAACAAAAAAAGCCCCATAAGGAGCTTTTAGTTAAATTAATTAAACCAATCTTTTTAATTAAACCAATTTCTTATGAAACTTACCATATCTCAAGCCTATCTTTTGTATTAGACCTTGGTATAAGAGGTTCCCAATAGCGATTTTTTTTTGCTTTTGGGTCTTTGTTTTTTTCCTCTTTCGTTTCAGTTTTACCTTGGCTATTTTTTTGATCCGGATTATTCGGTAATCTTGGAGATTGGTTTTTTTCCTTTGACGAAATTTGGTTAGTTTGCATGGCAATCGATTTATTTGTTATCAATCATTTTTACACAATTGTGCAAAAATTGCGCCATCTAAATAAGAGCGGGATAGCTTAACAAATAATATTAGTTGTGGAAAGATTTAACCAAGATGACTGGCAAGCAAATTAGACGATATGCACAAAACATTAATTATCATAGCAGAAGACGATGCAGACGATCGGTTTTTATTAAGTACAGCATTTGAAGAATCGGGCTATCCGGGCAAATTATCTTTTGTTGAAAACGGTGTTGTTTTAATGGAACAACTTAATAATATTGTATCCAAAAAAAGCCAAGCAGAATTGCCAGGCTTTATCTTACTCGATTTAAATATGCCTTTAAAAGATGGGCGGGAAGTATTAAAAGAATTAAAAAGCGATATTATTTTAAAGAAAATTCCTGTGGTTGTTTTTACTACAACTAATAATGAAAAAGAAGTAAATAAATGCTACGAATTAGGTGCAAACACATATATTGTTAAGCCTAGTGGTTTTAATGAATTGATAAAAACCATAAAACAAATCAGTAATTATTGGTTCGAAACAGCAACTATCGCAAAGCCGGTATTTTTTTAGTAAGCCAGTTTTTTACATAAACACTAATTACATCAAAAGCGCCTTTTTCTTTGGTTTCAACTTTCTCTGTAGACAAGGAACGTACTAGAATTGGCAATGCTAAATTGTTAAACCAAGACGATTTTGTAACCACTATTTTCTTTGTAAGCAAAGCCATTGAAATATCAACCCCGGCATATAACAGTTTTCGTTTACTATCTTTTGATCCAAATTTTCCGATAGAACCAACCACATCTTGCACTGGTTTAAATTCATCTTTTATACCTTCTACGTCAGCTTTTATTTGGTTTGATTTGGTTTCCAATAAAGCCTTTAATCTAGCCATTTCAAGCTGGTGTTCTTCGCTAAAATTATTTTTTTTATTCTTTGACATTTAATATACTAATAATAAGATTATTGAAAAAAGGAATAACCAACTTTTTGCGTAGCATAAAAAGCAGAATAAAAATTAGTAGAAAAATTCCTGCTACACATAAAAAGCCCGCTACCATACTGTGAGTAAGATTACCTAGCCAAATGCCAGTTCCGATACCCAGAAACATTAAAATAAATAATAAAAAAAACAATGCTAAAACGGCATACACAACACCAGAAATAACTTGGGCCACTTTTTCTGTAGCCTGCAACAATTTATATTTTGCATAGGTCTCAAGGTATTCTTTTGAATGTTCAACTAACTCTTTTGTTTTATCTAAAATTTTTTCCATTGGATATTGGGTGCTATGAAAAAACGAATGACCTGCATTCGTTTTCCTATTTAAAAGCTATATTGATTAATTACATTTCGGCACTTTCCTGTAATTCGTCTTTCCATTTTTTACCCTTTTTAAGCGCTTTTTCTTTTAAGTCTTTAACATCTTCAGCTCTGGCTTGTAACCAATCACTTACATTTTCAGCCGCATCGCTGGCAGAATTTTTTACTTTTTTCCTGAACTTCTTTCCATCCTCTGAGGTTGCAAGAATGCCTATTGCTGCGCCTGCTGCCGCTGCGGCTACCAAGCCTAGTATTACTTTTGTATTTGACTTCATAATTGATGTTTTAATTTATACTGGAAAGGTAATTAAATTATCTTGCCAGCAAAACCTAAATTGCAAGTTTAAATCCAATAAAAAGGTATTTTTTTTATTGGGGAAAATCATACACATAAATTAGGATAATGTATTTATTTTCATCGGCAAACCGCGGGTAAAATATTTGCATTGAAAAACTATATGGCTACCGTTAGAAAAGTGTTGATAGTGGATGATGAAGAGGACTTTTGTTACTTACTTAAATCATATTTGGAAAGAAAATCTTTTCAAGTGCAAGTAAGCCATAACCTTACAGACGGGATAGATAAGTTAAAAACCTATCATCCTGATTTTTTATTTATGGATAATAACCTGCCAGACGGCTTCGGTTGGGATAAAGTGCCCATTCTTTTGCCCGAATATCCAAATATGAATGTTGTTTTAATGAGCGCTTACCGCAAAGAAGGCAGTGATTTTTCGTACAAAAATGAGCACTGTAAATTTATTGAAAAACCCCTAAATGCAGAAAAATTAGCCCAGATCAGTCGGTTTCTGGCATAATCACAAGTTTTTGTTGCTGCAAAATTTATGAGTGCATCCATTGCACTTACTTATCGCTGCTATAATGTGGCTAATTTTCTATTATTATTTCTGAAAAGTCATTTTTTTGTTTTGACAAGCCAAAACAAAAAAAATGAACTACCGTTTATCCAGCCATTTTACCATTTTTAAAAGTTGGGGAAAATATTTTTTACTAGATTTTTTTACTGAAAAGTGTTACTGCCACTGCGTTTGAACCCATTTTTTTGTAAAAAATATTGGTGGTATAAAAAAATATCATGTACTTTGTTTTACATAGTACCGAATACTACCTATATCTTTGTATTGTGAACGACGGAAAAATGGTTTAAAGTCGCTGTTCATAATAAAATATTAGACCTTGTATCCACAGCCTACTCGCTACACAACCGAACATCAACTTTTAAATGTAAAAAAAATGAACATTGAAAACACCGCCAGCCAAATGCGAAAAGGGGTCTTGGAATTTTGCGTGCTTTCGGTGATAAGCCAAGGGGAAGCCTATCCGAGTGATATTATCGACAAAATGAAAGCGGCCAATTTCCAATTATTTGAAGGGACGCTTTATCCATTGCTTACTAGGTTAAAAAATGCCGGAATGCTTAGCTACCGTTGGGTAGAAAGCAACAGTGGGCCGCCACGCAAATATTTTAGCCTTACAGAAAGCGGGATGGCCTTTTACAACGAGCTGGAAACCACTTGGAACGAAATGGCCAACGCCGTTGAAACCGTAAAAAAACAATCGGCCGAAGCAAAACGAGAAACTTAATGAAAGGCATGAAGGCAAGGAGATGAGAAGTAAGAAGACAAGAATGCAAGAAGAAAACAAGAATACAAGAAAACAAGAATACAAGAATACAAGAAAACAAGATGCAAGAAAACAAAACACATAACATAACTTATAATTCTTAACTCATAATTCTTAATTCCTCTTAATCCTTAACTCTTAACTCTAAATTCATAATTCTTAATTCATAACCCATAACTCATAACTCTAAATAGCAACCTAAACATTCAATTTTTTATACCATGAAAAAGGTAATCAATATAAACTTTCAAGGCCGTGTTGTTCCGATCGAAGAATCGGCCTATGAAATGCTACAACAATACATCACTAGCCTCCGCAACTATTTTTCTAACGAAGATGGGCGGGATGAAATTGTAAACGACATAGAAAGCCGCATTGGCGAACTATTTGACGAACGCTTGAAAAAAGGTACCAGCTGCATTGCCGATGAAGATGTGGAAGCCGTAATGAACAACATGGGACGCCCGTCAGACTTTGAGCAAGCTGAGCAAGAAGATACACAAACCCACGGCGGCGCACAGGCATCTGCCCAACCCAATGCTGGCCAACAATCCCAAACGGGTGGTGCTTATCAAGAAACCACTTCAAAAAAACGCTTGTACCGCGATGAAAGCGACAAATTATTGGGCGGTGTATGTAGCGGTATTGCGCATTATTTGAATTTAGACCCCGCAATTGTTCGTATTATTTTCGCTTTGCTTATTATTTTGGGCGGAAGCGGGTTTTTACTGTACATTATTTTGTGGATTGTACTGCCAAGTACTAGCCTTATTAACAACGTGCGTAAACGCTTGTACCGCGATACCGAAGACAGGGTTTTTCAAGGTGTGTGCGGCGGTTTGGGCAAGTATTTTGATATCAACCCAGCCATTCCCCGTATCATTTTTGCCGCACCGTTTATTTTAGGCATCATTACATCAATCGGTCATCATTTCTTTTTCGATTGGTCGGTACAAATTGGTGGATTTAGTGGTGGTACTTTTTTCTTAGCCTATGTAATCCTTTGGATTGTGGTGCCAGAAGCAAAAACAGCTTCTGAAAAATTGGAAATGAAAGGCGAGAAAGTTGATGTAAACAGCATCCGCGATACCATTATGGGCGATTTGAACCAATTTAAAGATAGGGCCGAAAAAATGGGTGCGGAATTTAAAACAAGTGCGCAAAAATTCGGAAATGAAGCCAAAGAAAATATCGGGAATTATAGCAAAAGATTTGGTTCCGAAGCATCTCAAGCAGTACGAAGAAATAGCTCTGGGCTTGGCCATGCACTGGGTATTATTATTAAGGCGTTTATTTATTTTATAGGCGGAATGATCGTACTCTCCTTATTTGTAGCCTTGGTTGCATTAATGGGCAGCGGTATCGAAGTGCTACCTATCCGTGATTATTTTTTAAGCGGTGCCATGCAGCATATCTTGGCTTGGGCAAGTTTAGCGTTGTTTATCGGTGTTCCAATCATTGCCATTATTGTTTGGTTTATTAGAAAGGTAAGCAGGGTAAGAACCCAAAATAGGTATTTGGGCGTAACATTTACCAGTCTTTGGTTTATCGGTCTTTTTTGCGTGATAGCATTGATTATACTTTTAACAAGGGATTTTAGTTCAGAACAAAGTAAAGAACAGGAAATTTTTATTACACAGCCAACCAATAATTTATTGAATGTGGATTTGGGAGTACCATTTAACACCAGCGATGAATATACTTTGATACATTTTCATAATTTTCCAAGCATAGGAGAAGATAGCTTACTGGCCAATAACGTAAGGGTAAACGTAGTAAAAAGCAACGACAGTTTATACCATGTGCAGGTTGTTAAATTTAGTGAAGGCAGATCTGTAAGAAATGCAGATGATTTGGTTAATAAAATTCGTTTCGATGTACAACAACAAGGAAATATGCTAGTGTTGCCCGAAGGTTTTTTTGTTGCAAGAACCGATAAATGGAGAAACCAAAGGGTATTGGTTGTAATAGCTGTGCCTGAAGGAAAGAAAATAAAAATCTCGGATCGGGTAAGGGATTATGACTGGTTTAATATTGATTTTAACCATAGGCACCGTAGTAGGTGGACAGACGATTGGGGCAACGGCTACGGTTGGGATGCTAATAAAGAAATGATTATGACCAACGACGATTTGAAAACCCAAGAAAGAATAGACCGGGAAGCCAAGGAGAAAATGGAAAGGGATGAAAGAAATAAAAATAAAAAAGGAGAGCAAAGCGATGATCAAAACAATGATGAAAATGACGGGCCAAAAATAAATGTGCCGAAAGATACCCTGGCTCCTAAAACTAAATTAAAATCCGACACTACTTATCGCTACCACGCTAGCAACATTAAAACTGAAAATGGCGGGGCGCCAGAGCCAGAACAAACTGGTATGAACATTACAGATATTTCTCCTTTGCCTAGTTTTTTACAATAGAAAGCTAGTTCGATACCAACACAAATAACCTTTTCCAACAGAAATTTAGATAGCAAGCTTCGCTTATCGTATAAAACCTATGTGGTTAAAAGCAAATTGCCTAAAACTAGCAACTTGAGTAATTAAACAAGCAAAGGCGTTAGTTTCAATAATAGGTTTCAGTTGTACGCTTAGGTTAGCTACACCCTGCCTTTCTAGGCGGGGTTTTGTTTTTGGATAGGGGATAAAAAAAGGCATGCCGATACTGATGGCATGCCATAAAACATTTTTATTTAAATTCAATGTGTTTTAAATAAAGCATTGCCGCTGTTTAAAACGCAAGTAGTACTAATTATTTCGCCTCTTCAACATCGCCATCATCTTCATTGTCTAAAACCGGTTCCTTCAAACTTATCCTAATATATTGGTCAACCATCGCATAAGGTATTTCAAGCTGTGTCAACAATGCCTCAATTTCTTCAGAATGGTTAAAGCGCTTATCTTGTTCAAGCCTGCCCATATATCTTACTTCGTATGGATTAATCTCAACATATTCAACATCTTGCAATAATACCGGCCCCATGTACGATTCTATGTAACCTTCTTTTGGAATAACCAAAAAACGGCTCCATTGTGTTGCCCTTTCTTGATCTTGCATTTTTATGCGATAAGTCCAAGGCAATCCCTTTTTTGCCACTATAAATGGTTTTAAGTCTATCATTTTTGTTCGTGTAATTATTGGGTTTGCTTGTCTAGCAAGCTTCCCCGTTTAATATATTGGTTTTATGTTTAATTAAAATGGTTTTAGGTTTAGTGATAGTGCCATTATTTTTTTAATCCGATTTCCCTTAAACGCTCATCTAAATATTCGCCCGCCGTTGCATCATCGTAAGCTTTGGGGTGGTTTGGGTCAATACAACTATCCAAGCAAGCAAGGCTCATGCTTCCTTTTGGGTGAAGAAAAAACGGGATACTAAAACGGCTAGTCCCCCAATGTTCCTTTGGTGGGTTTACCACACGGTGCGTAGTACTTCTTAAACGATTGTTGGTAAGCCGTTGCAACATATCGCCCACATTTACAACAATTTGCCCAGGCAAAGCCGTTACCGGAACCCATTCACCTTTTTTGGTTAAAATTTGTAGGCCTTCTGCTGAAGCACCAACCAACAATGTAATAAGGTTAATGTCTTCATGCTGCTCTGCACGAATGGCGCTTTTCGGCTCGCTGGTAATTGGTGGATAGTGGATGGCACGCAAAATAGAGTTGCCGTTGTGAACATAATTATCAAAATAATGCTCCTCTAATCCAAGGTATAAAGCTATGGCTTGCAACAGTGCTGTACCGCTATTTTGGAAATTGGCATAAGCTTCTTCCATTGTTGGTTTCAACGCCGGTAATTCTTCAACGGACACATTGTTTGGATATTCCGCAGCAATTGGATCACCGTCGGTAACGGTCTGCCCAAATTGATAAAATTCTTTTAAGTCTGGCGCATCGCTACCTTTTGCATGTTCTTTACCAAAACTAGTATAACCACGCTGCCCGGCCAGTTCTGGCTTTTCGTAACTACGTTTTAGGTCAGAGGGCAAACTAAAAAACGATTTTACATCTTTATATAGTTCATCGATCAAATCTTCAGGAATACCATGGTTTTTTACCGCCACAAACCCAACTTCTTCGTAGGCTTTCCCAATTTCTGCCACAAAGGCTTTTCTTTCTGCTTCATTGCCTTGCGTAAATTTTGCAAGGTCTACAACCGGTATGCTCATGTTTGAAATAATTTAATTTTTTATTTTATTAAAATTACGATTTGGCTAAAATGGTAATTTTAAACCGCATTGCGGGAGGGTGTATTTTCTGAAAAGGCGACAAGATAAGATGAAAATGATAATCTTTGTTAATTTTGAAACAATTCTTAACGATTTTCTTTGAAGTGAGCGTTTTTTTTGCTTAGATAGCCGTGTTAAAAATGGTGAAAATTCACGCAGCGTTTGAAAATATTATAACAGATTAGAGCTTTTATTGTTGTAATTTTTTTAAAGTACATATATAATGCATAAAAGAGATAGATAAAAGAAAAATCCAATTTATTTTTGTTACCAATTTTTATAAATAGATATTGATTTTTCTTAAGCTATCACCATGCTTATTTAGGTACATTGTTTAAAAGCGACAAATGAAGTACTAAATGATGATATTTTGTAAAAAATAAGCTTATTTTTTATAGAATTTTTTTTAATTCGTTTCTTTTCTTCTATATATTTTTAAAAAATGCAAAAAAAAGGCTAATTTCTTGTTGGATGCTCAATTTTTCATTTTTATTGGGTTAATATTTAAAAATGTCGTTGCCTTAAAGTTTTCCTCAATTCCAACAAAAAATCACGATGTTTGATCATTCGCATAATTCAGTTTATATCATAAATTAAATTTTATCAGTTTGCCACAACAATCATTTCTGCAAACAGTTTCAAAGCAAATTGGCCAGCGTTTTAAAAAGCAATTACACCAAGTTGCTGTTGTTTTTCCTAACCGTAGACAATCTATTTTCTTTAAAAAATATTTGCTTGAAACGATTACCCCGCCCACATTTTTGCCCGAACTGCTTACCATTGAAGAATTGGTGCAAAAGTCAGCACTGTATACTGTGGCCGATAAACTGGTTCAATCGTTTGCCTTGCATGAGGCTTATGCAAATGCCATGTTACAAACCGGGGGAGATAATATTTTGAGCTATGAAAAATTTTACCCCATCGGCGATATTTTGCTCCGTGATTTCCAAGAACTTGACGCTAACCTAGCAGATGTTGCCGTTGTTTTTAGAAGCCTAAAAGACATGGAAGAAATTGAAAAGGCGTTTGAACAATTGAGTGAGGAACAAAGGGAATTTTTGCAAAACTTTTGGGGTAGTTTTTCTGCCAGTCATAAAAGCATCCAACAACAGAAGTTCCTACAATTATGGGAAACGCTGCCTGCCATTTATAAAGATTTTCATAATTTATTAAGGGCGCAGCAATTTACTACAATGGGCATGGCTTATAGGCAATTGGCTAATAATCAGCCATCTCGGCAAGCATTTGCCGACGGATGGAAACATATTGCTTTTGTTGGATTTAATGCCTTTAACAAAGCAGAAGAAAAATTATTGGGTCGGTGGCAAGCTGAAAATAAAGCTTCGCTTTGGATGGATGCCGATGCACATTACATTAAAAACATCCAGCACGAAGCGGGACATTTTATTAGAAGAAATTTGCAAGATTTGGGTTTAAAAAACGAACTGCCCTTGCTTGAAAATATTGCCGCTTCACAGATGCCGTTGCAAATAATTTCAGCACAGGGTGCGGTGGCGCAAGCAAAAGTATTGCCGGAATGGCTGGAAAAGGTTGGCGGATGGCGGATAGAGGATGGCAGTAAAAAGATGGCAGATGGCGGGTGGCAGATAGCGGATGAAGGTGATATTGGTACCAAATCTAACAATCAATTTACAGGTGAAACAAAAAATACAGAAATTAGAGATTTGGAACCGCCATCAGCAAACCGCCATCTGCCATCTAACTCAACGGCTATTATTTTGGCTGATGAAGGCTTGCTACTTCCTGTTTTGCAATCGTTGCCCGAAAATATTGGAAAAATAAATGTTACGATGGGCTATCCGTTGCAACAAACGTCTTTGTTTTCTTTCATCCAACTTTTTTTTATTGTGCAGCAAGATTTGGCCGCACATAAATTTCAAGCGGTTTCTTTTGAACATGTTCAGGCATTTTTGCAACATTCGCTTTGCGATTGGCCGCATACAGCAAGGCAGCAATTACAGCAAAACATTATTAAACAAGTAATGCTACAAGTGCCGTTGCATTTGTTGCAAAACCATAGCAGTGTTGGTAATTTTCTATTTAGCCCCATCCAAAAACCATTACAAGTTTTTGAGCGCCTTAGCCGCTGTATGGAAGAATTTAGCCTACAAGAAAATACGCTGAAAGACACGCTGCTGCAAGGTTTGGTGTTACAATGTTGGCAAACCATCCAGCAATTGCAACACTTATTTTCAACTGTGCCAACCGAAAATTTAAGCTTATCTTTTATAGCACAAAGTGTGCGCAAACAATTGGCCGGCATCAGCGTTCCGTTCGAGGGCGAACCATTAGAAGGCGTTCAGGTAATGGGTTTATTGGAAAGCCGTGGCTTGGATTTCGACAACATTATTATTATCGGTGCCAACGAAGGATCATTGCCACGGTTGCAGGCGCCTGCTTCATTTTTGCCCGATAGCATCCGCCGTGCTTTTGGCCTTAGCGTAGCCGAACACCAAGATGCCATTTTTGCTTATGCATTTTATCGGTTATTACATCGTTGCCAACATATGACGCTGGTTTACAACGCCGTCATTAACGACCAAAGCACCGGCGAAGTAACCCGTTTTTTACCGCAATTGGAATACGAAACCAATTTACCGATCACAAAAACAGCATTAAATTTCACTTTGAAGGGCGATGCCGTTCCACCAATTACCATCGAAAAAACAACCGAGGTTTTAAAGCAATTCAACGCTTATTTCTTGCCAGATAAACCCAAGCCTATTTCACCAACGCAATTAAATAGTTACCTTACTTGCAGGCTGCAATATTATTTTAGGTACATAGCCAGGCTTGAAGCGCCAAAGCAAATGGAGGACGAAGTGGATGCTGCTATTTTTGGAAAAGTGGTTCATAAAATAATGGAGTTGCTATACCAGCGGCTTATGCAATTTAACGGACATAAAAATGTAACTGCCGAAGGAATTGAATGGATGCGGGGAAAAATACCTGCGCTTTTACCCGAAGCTTTTGCCGAAGGCTGGCATGGCAATAATAAAAAAAATGTTCAATTTAGCGGCCGGTTATTGGTGGTGGCCGAAGTGGTGAAACAATACGCAAATGCTTACCTAGATTATGATGCAACCAGTGTGCCTTTTGTGGTGGAAGACTTGGAAATAAAATTAAACCAACCTTTCGCTGTCACTTTAAAAGATAGGCAACGTAATGTTTGGTTTAATGGTATTATTGACCGGCTAGATTTTGTAAATGGCATTCACCGGATGGTGGATTATAAAACCGGGGCCGATGATACCGAGTTTGTAAACATCGAAAAACTGTTTGACAGGGAAGATAAGAAAATGAACAAAGCGGCTTTGCAAACCTTGATGTATGCTTGGATTTTCAACCGCACATTTCCTGAAAAAGATAAATTTGAACCAGCCCTGTTACCGATGCGCAAAATGCAGGAACAGAAAGAACGTTTTTCTCCACAATTAATGAGCAAACCCAATCGTGGTGAGCGTTTGCCGATAAATGCCGAAACCATTTTGCCACATTTAAATCAATTGGAAGATCACTTGAAAATTGTGCTGGAAGAATTGTTTGACGCAAACGTTCCTTTCGATCAAACCGATCAGCTCGATCGTTGCACTTATTGCGATTTTATTGATATCTGCGGAAGGAATTAAACAGCTGCTTTGTAAAAAATACGTTGCATCACATCTCACAAAAATAAATTTACAAGGTAAGAATATTAAACCAATCTACACCCCTACCCTGTTCCCTTGCCTCAGCCCCTTTGAAAGAATATTCATTAGATTTTGGATGGTAAATATAATCCTCCGCCCACTCCTGAAAATGGGATGCTACCAGCTCTGTTGCATCCATAACATAATCAATTTCGGCGTTTGTCATGGTTGGGTGAATAGACAACCTGACCCATCCGGGTTTGCACATGAGGTTTCCTGAACGGATCCCGTTCAATATTTCATGTGACTTTATCTCATCCACCTGCAATAGTTTATGCCCGTACGTACCGGCGCAACAGCAGCCGCCCCTTGCCTGAATGCCAAACCTGTCATTCAACATCTTTACAATCAAATTATAATGTGCGCCGTATATAATAAACGAAATAACGCCCAACCTTTTTTTTATATTCCCTTCCAATACCTCAACATTTTTCATTTTTGAGAACCTACCAAAAATAACTTCTAACATTTCTTCCTCCCGCCGTAGCATATTATCAACCCCCATTGCATCCTTCAACCGCATACACATGGCCACTTTTATGCCCTGCAAAAATGGCGGAGTGCCGCCATCTTCCCGCTGTTCTATATTGGTGATATATTCATGATCTCCCCAAGGATTGCTGTACAACACAGTGCCACCCCCTGGTTGGTCAGGAATTTTGTTTGTATATATTTTCTTATTGAAAATCAGAACGCCTGGTGTGCCTGGACCGCCTAAAAATTTATGGGGCGAAAAATAAACAGCATCTAGATGTGCTCCGGGCGCCTTGGGATGCATGTTTATGTTGATATAAGGCGCAGAACAGGCAAAATCAACAAAACATAACCCACCATATCCATGTATCATCTTTGCAATGTTATGGTAGGGCGTTTGAATGCCGGTTACGTTAGAACAACCGGTAATCGCGGCTATTTTATTTCTCCTGTGCTTATATTGTTCTAATAAGTTTCTAAAGTCTTCTAAATCAACGTTCCCGGTTTCATCCAACTTAATTATTTCAACTGTAGCAATGGTTTCCAGCCACGAGGTATGGTTGCTGTGGTGCTCCATGTGGGTTACAAAAACAACTGGCCTCAACACTTCGTTTAACTGCAAGTTTTCCTTTTTTACATAATCCGTCATCCGTTCCGGCATCCTCAATCCCAATATCCTTTGTAACTTATTCACGGAAGCAGTCATTCCGCTACCACAAAAAACCAATGCGTCATTATTGTTTGCGCCCACATGTTTTTTTACAATAATCTTGGCCGCTTCGTAAGCTTGAGACATCAATGTGCCCGTAATGGTGGCTTCGGTATGCGTATTCCCCAGAAATGGAAGTATTTCTTTTTGAATGCAATCTTCAATTGGCTGGTAAGCCCTTCCGGTTGCAGTCCAGTCTGCATAAATGATTTCTTTTTCCCCAAGCGGAGATTCAAAAGTTTGTTGGTTGCCGATGATGTTTCTTCGGAATTTAGAAAAATACTTTTCCAATGCACTTTGCTGGAGTATCAACATAATATGATTATGATTTGGAATAAATGGGGCTTACATTAACATCGTTGACGTAAGTATTTATCCGGATGATCTACACCTATTGTTCAACTTCTTTGTATCAAAACAAACTTTATATTATTACTATTTTAATGACTCTCCGCCGTTTGGTTTATAGCTATACCAGGCTATTTGATGTGCTTGATGATAATTTGAAGATGAAAGCCCAGAGGGCTAAAATGTTGGTAATCGACCAAACAGGTAGAGGGCAACAGTGCCAGCGGCACGACATCTTCAATGGCTCCCTAGATTTTATATGTCGCCCCGCTGGGCAATGTCATTAAGTTAAGCCGCACAGCCCAAAAGAAATATTCAATAATCAATATTCAACACTCAATATTCAATTGGAAACACCCATGCCTTTTTGCAGTTGAGTGTTGAATATTGAGTATTGAACATTGAATATTTTCTTAACTTAATGACATTGCCCCCTAGGACTGCGCATCCCCGACTTTTGTGTATTTATACGACTTTTGTTAATTCAAAACCAAATGGCAGATAGTCATTGTTATTTAGATTGTTTAGCAGTATGCGTGCCAAACAAATTATGAGGTTTTTCACTAAAATATTTTTTAACCCAGGAGGTTGTAAAAAAAATATAGCCGATAAATGCAACAACAATCAATAGTTGTATCCCAGATGTTTTTTGGATAGCCTGTTTAGATTTTGCATCGCAAACCTCGCCGGGGCAATACTGTACTTTTTCTTTATAAAACATTTTATAAACCTTGCATCCCAAACAAATCCCAAACGCTGATTCAAAAAACAGAAATATAAGGCATACCAAACAACCAATGCCCGTTATGGGACTATATGCGTTTACAATCACTAGAAAAACAAACATGATAGTCGATAAAAATATACCTATTATCCAAGCAAACTTTTTTTGCGCAGCGCCCACATATTCGGGCACTTGGTTCCTAACAATTAAACGCCCGATAATTAACGAAGGAGAAAGTTTTGGGTTAATAAACACCCTGATAAGTAAATCAGAAAGGAAGATGGTTATGACATATTTTATGGGCAAAAAATTGTTTTTGAACATGATGAACATCAAAGACGAAAACGTTGCTAAAAACAGTATTCCTGCCGAAGCCCTTATTTCTCTTTCATTTAAAACAGGAATATTATATCCTTCTACGTCTTCCCCAAATTTTATCAATTTCATTTCTTTTGTTTTTTGTCAGTATTTATATTTTAAAGACTTGACGATTTAATTTTTCTCAATTTTTAATATTCGCGATACAAGAATATCCAATTAAGAATCATGAAAAGCCGTTGGTCAACAAACAGCAGGTTATGGTAAACAAACAACGTTTTTATGACAATCACAGAAAACGGACAATGCCTAAATAGTGAATACAGTACAGGTTTTCCGACGGTTGGTTATTGATGAAAGACTTGTTAAACGAAGTCATGCGCTATCACCATTCACCAATTTGGTTGACTTTTTCATGTTGTTTGTATACCATTAAGTCAATTTCATAGATTGCAAAATGAAACGAGAAAGATTTACCGATATTTATTCTCCTAAATAACAGGATGAAGAAATTAATAGATATAAAACGGTTTAAATTCTATTTATTAACCGGGCTTGCTTTTTTATTACTGGGTTTATTTTCCAATTTAACGCAACATCACAATACGTTTTTCGAAAGTGTTTTAAACCATATTTGGGCTGTGGGTTATGTTACAGTGCTCAATTATTTTTTATTTGAACATACCCTGCCAGCACTAGGCTGGAAAAGTATTATTAAATCCCTGTTGCTTTTATTGGCTTATACTTTTTTATATTCATGGGGTGCATATTTATGGAAATGCATAGGAATTAGTATGCATATTTATACCGCTTTTGTGACTTTTTCTTCAACATCACACGCTGTTTCCGACCGGATGGCATACAGTGTAGAATCCATTTTCTTTTTTGGGATTATCAGGCATATTTATAACCATATACAATTAAAGCAGGCAGCCCAGCAGCTTCGTATCGAAAAACAACAAGCTGAATTGAACTATCTAAGGTCGCAAACGAACCCGCATTTTTTATTCAACACGCTAAATAATATTTATTCACTGTCCAGGGATAAATCTGACCTTGCACCTGAATCAATTTTGCGCCTATCGAAAATATTGCGTTTTATGTTGTACGAAACCAGCGGAGCGTATATAAGCATAGAACAGGAACTGAAAGTTATAGGCGATTATATCGCCCTTGAAAAATTGCGTTACGATGAATCGTTACAAGTTAATTTCAATTACGATGTTGAAGATATGAAGCAAGCCTTGCCACCACTATTGCTGGTTCCGTTAGTGGAAAATGCGTTTAAACATGGTGTTTCTGAAACAAGGAACCAGCCTTTTGTTGATATCCATCTTTCAGTAAATAATCGGCAGTTAGCTTTTTTTGTAAAAAATTCTTCCGAAGCATCACCCACAGAAGAAAAAGTTAAAGAAAATATCGGTCTTTCTAACCTGAAACGACAACTGGAACTGCTTTACAAAGATTATAGCTTATCTGTTCAACAAGGAGAATCTGTATTTACGGCTGCTTTAAAAATAAACTTGTCAAGCCATGTCTAAAATAAAATGTATTATAGTGGAAGATGAGCCATTGGCAGTAAAAGTGCTGTCAGACTATGTTTTGCAGGTACCTTTTTTAGAATTGCAGGCAACATTTAAAGATGCCATCCTTGCAACCGATTACTTGCGGGATAATCATACAGACCTTATTTTTTTAGACATCCACCTGCCTAAATTAAAAGGAATGGCTTTTTTAAAAACGCTTACACATCCGCCTGCGGTAATTATCACTACCGCCTATCATCAATACGCAGTGGAGGGGTTTAATTTAAACGTAACGGATTACCTGTTAAAACCGTTCGATTTTGAGCGGTTTTTAATAGCGGTAACCAAGGTAAAAACAGCGCAGGTAGAAAAACCAGAACCGAATAAAAAAGAGGAAATCAAAGATTATCTGTTCCTGAACGTGCAAAAAAAGAAGGTAAAGATTTTATTCGCCGACATTGTCTACATCGAAAGCCAGCGGGAATATATCAAGATTGTTACGACAAAAAACGAATACATTTCAAAAATGAGCACACATGAAATAGAAGAGCTTTTACCTGCAAGCCTCTTCAAACGAATCCATAGGTCCTTTATCGTTTCATTGAGCAAGATTGAATCGTACACGACTGAAACAGTTGATGTTAACGGGATATCTATCCCAATTGGTCGGGGCTACCGGGATGTTATAGAAAGTTTATAGTCACAAACAAAATATTACTGCAAGCAGTGCGCAATTGATGTGTCAACTACTTTCCTATTATTTGCAACGTTTTGCTATCCTTCGATCCATTGAAAAATTTTTCTAACACGGCAGTAAAAACGGGATTGGCGTTTGGCAATGCGGAAAACAATGTCATGCAAGATTTTAATTTCATATCGTCAGGATTTCCAAATATTTCATGGGCATTATTGCTTTTAAGTTGAAGCAATGCCTGACAAATATCTATTAATCGTTTGCCTAAAATTGGATGTTGCAAAAAACTTTCCGCTTCGTCCATATCTTTTATTGCATAAAATATTGAAGTGCTGCTAAAGCCCAAGCCTTGTATTTGGGGGAAAATATACCACATCCAATGGCTACGTTTCTTGCCATTTTTAATTTCTGATAGTGCAATGGAGTAGTCTGATGTTTGCGCACTTATAAATCTTTCTAAGCTATCTTTTGCTGGCATATCGTTTCTGGATTGTCTTTAAAAATAAATGCCAAGGGCTGATTATAAAATTGTTCAGATGTTATAACTGCTCTTGATATTCCATTGTAGACCGAATATAAGCAGATTATACAAATATTGCCAACCAACAAAAGGCCGCAAAAGATTTTGCGAAGCAAAAGCCGATAACCTAAAAAACCACCGCAAATTGGCTTAAAAATATCGCATGTTTTTAACCAATAAACTAGATACATTAGCGCTTTCATTGAAAACAAGAACGATATCAACCATAATTGCAAACCATAAAAAAATAAAAAAATGAACGAGCCCCTTGTAATTGAAGACACCTATAATGCGCCCATTGAAAAGGTTTGGAAAGCCATTACCGACAACGACCAAATGAAAAAATGGTATTTTAACTTGGCAGCATTTAAACCGGAAGTTGGTTTTGAATTTACGTTTATCGCAGAATCGGAAGGCATAAAATATGTTCATTTGTGCAAAATAACCGAAGTGGTACCCGATAAAAAGATTGCCTACACTTGGCGATACGATTCGTTTCCGGGCAATTCTGAGGTAACTTGGGAATTATTTCCCGAAGGGGATAAAACCAAAATAAAGCTAACGCATACCGGTTTGGAAACTTTTCCTCAAAACAATAAAGATTTTACAAAAGCAAGCTTTACCGGCGGTTGGACGCACTTTGTTGGATCTGCACTGAAGAATTTTGTGGAGCAATAAATATTATAAAAGGCAAGCATTTAATTGAATTAATGCTTGTCTTTTACTTATGCTATTTCTTTTTCTTAGACTGTAAATAATCTTCCCTGATTTTTGCCAAGTCTATGGTCGAACAATCTTTAATCAAACTTTGAAGGATGTCTAACGGCATTTCCTCCTCGTTATTAAAATTGATGCAGCCCTTTTGGAAAGCTGCTTTATGCAGCAATGCTTCATATTTGATGTGCAAAGGTTTATGTGCATAAATAGGCATAAGGTGTAAAGAAATATGCTTTTTTACACTTGAAAGCGCATATTTCATCAAGCCGTTTGCCTTATATATAATCATTTCTTTGCCCATCATCTGCTCAATTATCGGGAAAACGGATGAGTCATTTTGCATAATTACATGATGAATATCGGTCAGTAATTTTTGCCTTTCCACGGGTTGCGCAGCTATATAATCCCCGATTTCAGTTTCTATTTTATTCATTTTATAGGTATTTTGGAACAGCTGGCGTAAACACTTTGGCTTCGGCCAGCGTTGATTATGGCTGCATTTTGCGGCAATTAAAAATACAAAAAATTATCAAGATATCTGCCAATCATTTATAACAAATAGTTTTAAATAACTTGACCTTTACAAAATTAAAAATAAAAAGACTTTTTAAGATTATTCTGAACTTTAATTATAATTCTACTTACATTAAAGCATTTTTATTTTATAGATATTTGCCAAAATTGCGATATAGACCTTATTTATTTCTTTTACTTTAATCTACAATCCTTTATTGAATGCTAATTAGCCAAAGATCCCATTTAATAATTCTATCCAATATTAAATGGTTTTAAATGAAATGATGCTATTTTTCTACGATAATTAATTCGCTTCATCTGTCAGTTGATTTTGGCATGCCGTTAATTATTTTCCGTTACATCTGGGTAAAGTACTTGCTTATACAAATAAATTACAAACAGGTAATTTACAATTTGGTAATAAAGGATTGAAAGCTACATAAGTAGTTTTGCCGATGAAATACGATTTAATTACACATTTCATTATTACGAATAGCTAATACATATTCTATCAAATAGGAAATAATTTAAGGGGAGAATGGAAAAAATAGAAGCAATAAAAAAGGGAAATCAAAAAATTTTCGGAGAAGTGTTCGAAATGTTTCACGAAAAAATATTTGGCTTTTTTATGCAGCGCACCAATAAGGATAGGGAACTATCAAAAGAACTAACGCAACTTACCTTCATTAAGTTATGGCAATCGAAACATACGCTATCAGAAGCGCATCCAATTGATAAACAATTGTTTATAATGGCAAAACATGCCTTTGTTGACTTTATAAGACGAGAGGCTAAACAGGCTAAAACGAAGGAGGTTATAAGTAAAAACAATATGTTGCAAACTGTGATCGCCGATTTTAACAACACGATGTTTGAAGGCAATGATTATGTAATAACGCAGTTAAAAACATTATCACCTGCTAGAAAAAAAGTGTTGCAAATGAAAGTTTTGTACGGATATTCTAATAAACAAATTGCAGCTTCATTATCTATTTCCATTAAAACGGTTGAAGACCATATTACAAAAGGATTGACCGAATTACGGAGCCATGCAACCCTATCTATGCCGCTTATTGCATTTTTTATTCTTCAATTAGCATAGGCCATATTAACAAACTGTTACCAGCAGGGGTAATTTAAACCATGCTACGTACTTATTATATATCATTTTATACACAAAGGATTTAATGGAGATTTCTGGAACACTTATTAAAAAATTTTTCGACCGTAATTGTACTGCTGAAGAAGCAGAACTTGTTGCCGATCATCTTTATTCAAACCCTGAATTATTGGATAAATATTTTGAAGCAGATGATAAAGAATTTGTGGCTGATTATCTATCAAAAAAAGAAACTGATGTATTATTAAAAAATATTAAACAGCAAACCGTTAATAATATAGTTAGAATAAAAGCAATTAAAAAACTAATTGCAGTTGCCGCTTCTGTGTTATTTATTATTGGTTTTTATCAATTTTTTTTATCATCAAAAACATCTAATAATTCGCATCTTTCACAACCAGCAATTTCTGATATAAAGCCATGGAAATTTAGGATAAACAATACTAGTGAAATAATCAGTTCAAGCTTGGAAGATGGCACCAGTATGCGTTTGCAGCCACACAGTTTTATAAAATACCAATCTTTTGTTGCACAAAACAAAAGGGATGTTTACTTAAATGGTGAAGTGTTTTTTAAAGTAGCAAAAGACAAAACAAAACCTTTTACCGTGTATGCCGGCAATTTAACTACCACCGCATTAGGTACACAATTTAGTGTTCAGGATAATAAACAAAAAATAACAATAAAATTATTTGAAGGAAAGGTGGTCATTAAAACAGTTGTTCCTATAAAACAATGGAAAAACGATGTGTATTTAATATCCGGACAGCAATTGGTTTTTGATAAGATCAATTCAAGTTTTATTGTAAAAGCGATAGGCGATACCAATCATTTAATTAAAAATACAGTATCTAAAAAAAATGATATTAAATTATCATCCACTACCAAAAGCGGTAATTGGTACATGTTTAATAATCAATCGTTACGCAATGTATTTGACCAATTAGGCGAAATTTATAATATTAAAATTGACTATAAAAACATCGATATTAAAAATGTTTATTTTATAGGCAGGTTTGAAAAAACAGATTCGGTAGAAGCTATCTTAAACAATATTGCGCTCTTAAAAAAGCTGCACATCGATCATAGGAACAACACCTATATTATTACAAAAAAGTAAAAAGTAAAAGCTAAAAATCAATTCGTTGCACAGCATCGAACAGTTATTCTATTGCCAAAACCATAATATAAATTCAATATGAGAACAAAGATTACTTTAAGACAACCGTTAGCGTTATTGCTACTTGTCTTTTTTTCAGTTTCGGTGCTGTATGCACAAAAAACCAGCAGTGTATCTGGCATAGTACAAAACGAGAATGGCGAGCCTTTGGCTGGCGCATCGGTTATTGCTAAAAACACAAAAACCAATTTTACAGCAGGTGCATCGTCTGACAGTGCGGGTGTTTTTACTTTTTTAAAATTACCTGCCGGTGGCCCTTACACTTTCAGTATTTCGGCCGTTGGGTTTAATCAACAATTAATGAGCGGTTATAACATTAAAGCCGACGCTACCGTGTTGTTGACCCTTAAACTCAAAAGCATTTCAAACAATTTGGCGGAAGTGGTGGTGGTAGGTTACGGCACCCAAAAAAAGGAAAACCTTACCGGTGCAGTAACGCAGATAAAAGGTGATGTACTTGAAAACCGCTCTATTTCTAACGTAAGCCAAGGGTTGCAAGGCGTTGTACCCAATTTAAATTTGGTGATGGGCGACGGAAAACCCATACAATCGCCAACTTATAATATTCGTGGTACAACTTCTATTGGCCAAGGTGGTAGTGCGCTGGTACTGATTGATGGAATACAAGGCGACCCAAGTTTGTTGAACCCGAACGATATAGCCAGTATTTCGGTTTTAAAAGATGCGTCTTCGGCATCTATTTATGGTGCAAGGGCTGCATATGGTGTTGTTTTAATTACCACCAAAAGCCCAACAAGAGACAAGATAACCGTTACTTATTCGTCTGATTATTCAGTGAAAAGCCCAACAACAGTGCCAGACATTGTTTCAAACGGCTATCAATATGCGTTGATGTTCGATTCGGCCTGGAGTGCTTGGAACGATGGACAAGTACCACAAAACATCAATAAAACCCAAGCTTTTTCTGCTGCTTATTTGGCTGAATTAAAAAGAAGGGATGCAGACCCAAGTTTACCAAAAACCGATATCATAAACGGCAACTATGTTTATTACGGAAATACTAATTGGTACGATTTGTTGTATAAAAAAAACCTAGGTGCAATAGATCAAAATCTATCTGTTTCGGGCAGCAATGGCAAGGCTAGTTTTTATGTAACGGGCCGGTATTACGGACAAGATGGTTTGTTCAGATATAATTCTGACGATTACCACATGTACAATTTAACAGGCAAAGGTTCCATACAAGTTACGCCTTGGCTGGTGGTAAACAACACTACCCAGTTTACCAGCAGGTTTTACCACAACCCGTTAAACGTGGGCGAAGGCGGCGGTGTTTGGCGGAACATGGCAGACAATTCACAACCATCTTCCATGCTTTTTAACCCCGATGGAACACTTACCTTCTCGGCTGCTTATTCCGTGGGGGATTTTGTGTACGGCAAAAACGGCATCAACCTAAACGATCAGGTTATTAAAAACACCACTGGCTTTGTGGCTAAATTCTTCAACAATCAGTTTAGGATTAAAGGCGATTTCACTTTCCAAAACACTAGTTCCAACCAAAAACAAATTCGGGTACAGGTACCCTACAGTGTTACACCTGGCGTTATTGCGTATGTGGGTACCAGCTACAACGATATTACTTTAAACCAAAAGCAAACCAATTATTTAGCCACCAATATTTATGGTGAATACGAAAAAACAATTGGTAAAGACCATTATTTTAAAGCACTGGCAGGTTACAATTACGAACAATCGGTTTATAACGGATTTGCCACCACAAGAAACGGACTGATTTACAGCGGCGCTACCGATATCAACCTTGCTTTAGGACAAAGTATTACCACTTCCGGCGGTTATGAGAAATGGGCCATCTTAGGTGGCTTCTCCAGGTTAAATTATGCATTTAAAGACAAGTATTTGTTGGAAGTAAATGGCCGTTATGATGGTTCTTCCAAATTCCCATCCAACCAACGTTATGGCTTTTTCCCATCTGCTTCTGCAGGATGGCGGGTATCAAAAGAATCATTTTGGAAATTGCCGGCGAAAGTTATTTCCGACCTAAAAATCAGGGCTTCTTACGGTTCTTTGGGTAACGGTAATATTGCTTCTTATGCTTATCAAGAACAATTTGTCATCGCACAATCGAGCCGTGTTTTAAGTGGGGTTTTGCCACAAACAACCAGTGTACCTGGTGTTTTGCCAAATGGGTTAACTTGGGAAACAGCCATCACCAGCGACTTAGGTTTGGATGCCACTTTCTTGAACAACAGGCTAACAGTTACAGGCGATGTGTATAAACGACGGACCAAAAACATGTTTACGGTTGGCCAAACATTACCAGCAGTATTTGGCGCAACAGTACCAAAGGGCAACTATGCCGATATGACCACAAATGGCTGGGAAGCGTCTATTTCTTGGAAAGATCAAATTAAAATAGCCGAAAAGCCTTTCCATTACAACGTTGCTGTGTGGATGTCTGATTATTCGGCCACCATCGATAAGTACAATAACCCAACTGTTGGTTATGGTTTGGGAGATTATTACCCTGGTAAAAAAGTAAATGAAATTTGGGGATATACCAATGATGGTTATTGGACAGCCGCCAATGTTTCGCAAGCTAAAGCAGCCCAACCATTGTTTAAAGCAACCAATGCTGGTAACTGGTTGCCTGGCGATATTAAATTTAAAGATTTGAATGGCGATGGTGTAATCAATAACGGCAATAATACGGTTGCTAATCCGGGCGATATGAAAGTGATCGGCAATTCCACGCCACGGTACTCTTTCGGTTTTAATTTAGGTGCCGATTACGGTGGTTTCTTTTTCAGCGCATTTTTCCAAGGTGTGTTGAAACAAGATTGGTGGCCCGGTTCTGAATCGGATGTTTTTTGGGGACAATACAACAGGCCTTACAATTATCTGATGAAATCGCAATTGAACCAAATTTGGTCGGAAACCAACCCAAATGCCTATTTTCCAAGATACCGCGGTTATGTGGCACAAAACAGTTCGGGCGAATTATACAATGCTCAAACAAAATACTTGCAGAACGTGCGTTATATCCGTCTTAAAAACCTTCAGTTAGGCTATAACCTGCCTAAAGGATTTATTGCCAAAGCGCATCTAAATGCAGCAAGGTTCTATGTTTCAGGCGAAAATCTATGGTCTGCATCGCCTTTGTATAAAATCACCAAAAACCTGGATGTTGAAAACATTGGGAAATCGGATGTGTTGCTAACTGGGAGTTCTGATAACAGTGTAGCTGGTTCTAATAACAACGGCAATGGCAATAATTATCCCATCCTTAAAAGTTTAACCGTAGGGCTTTCAGCCACTTTCTAAATCAATTCATTTATAAAAAAAATTGTATGAATATTAAATTAAAACAACGGATGGCAGGTTGTTTATTAATTGCCATCCTATTTACCGCATGTAGCAAAAACCTTGACCAAATACCAGAAAGCACCGCCAGTAAAGATGCTGTTTTTGGTAGTGAGGATGGCCTTAAACTATATACCTATTCTTTTTACAACATCCTGCCCGATGTCAATACGCCTTTTAGAACCGATTGTAATTTATCTGATTATGGAGCGGTTACTACGGTTCCAGATTATTTGAAGGCTGGCGTTTACACTTCCCGCCAGGGTTCTGGCTGGACTTGGACTGACCTTCGCAACATCAATTATTTCATCGTAAATAACACCAATCCTGCTATTGCGCAAACGGTAAGAGATAATTACACGGGTATTGCACGTTTCTTCAGAGCCTATTTTTATTTTGAAAAAGTAAAGCGTTTTGGCGATGTTCCTTGGTACAACAAGCCATTGGATGTAAGCGATTCCGCCCTGTACAAAACCCGCGACCCACGCACCATGATTATGGATTCTGTAATTGCCGATCTTGATTATGCCGCCGCACACATTACGGCTACCGACGACCAAACCCGTAGCACCATCACCAAATGGATTGTGTACGGATTTAAATCGAGGGTATGTTTATTTGAAGGTACGTTTCGCAAATACCAAACCGGTTACAAGCTAGCATCAACCGCCAACACTTTTTTACAAGCCGCGGCAGATGCGGCAAAAGCTGTGATGACAAGTGGCAAGTTTAGTTTGAATACAGGTAGCGGCAATTTATCTTATCGCAATTTGTTTATTAGTTCAGCGCCGGTTACAAGCGAAATTATGTTAGCCGATATCACCAGTACTGCATTGGCAAAAAACAACGATGCCAATTGGTATTACACCAGCGCCACTTATGGATCCCGTTTTAATTTCACCCGCACTTTTATCAACACTTATTTAAACATCGACGGAACGCCGTTTACCAACAAAGCTGGTCACGACACAATGGTTTTTTATACAGAAACACAAAACCGTGATTTGCGCTTGCAACAAACCATCCGTATGGGCAGTTACAAACGTGTTACCAGTGGGACACAATTTGCCGCACCGCCGGTATTTTCTTATACCTACACCGGTTATCAACCCATTAAATGGTGTTTGGATGACACATATTACGATGCTGGCGTGTTAAATACCAATTCAATTTCTTTAATGCGCTACGCAGAAATATTATTGAACTATGCCGAAGCACAAGCTGAATTAGGCCAAATTACCAATGCTGATTGGGCTTCTACAATTGGTGCATTGCGTGCAAGGGCTGGCATTACCGGCGGGCTTACTACTTTACCAACCGTTATCGATCCTTATTTACAAGCCAATTATTTTCCTGATATTACCAACCCAGTTTTATTGGAAATAAGAAGGGAACGCGGTATTGAATTAACGTTGGAAGGTTTTAGGTACAACGATTTAATCCGTTGGAAACATGGCGAATTATTGTTGCAAACTTGGAATGGCATGTATGTTCCGGCTTTAAATGTGCCGATGGATTTAAACGGTGATGGCGTTTTAGATGTTTGTTTTTATAAAACATTACCATCGCAGCAAATTAGCGGTGTTACGTATGTGAATGTTTCCGCTGATCCGCAAAAATTGGCAAACGGAACGTATGGCGAATTGCATTGGTTGGACAATATTTCAAGGGATTGGCAAGATTATAAATATTTATATCCAATACCGTATGCTGATTTGCAATTAAATCCTAAAATCGGCCAAAATCCCGGATGGCAATAAAAGTTATAAGTTATGAGTAATAAGTGATAAGTAAACGTGTCTGACGCCTTGTATTTTGGGCGTCAGACACATAAACTATAAAGCGCCTCAAAATTAAATAGCTTCAATGTTTCTGTGCCTCTGTGGCAATATAATTTGCTACATAGAACAGAAACATTAATTCTTTAAATATAAATTTTAAGCTGAAATAAAAAATACTCATAATTAATTTAAAATCTAATTATAAAAATGAATTACTTAAATAAATTAAAAAGAATTATTTTAATGACGATTGTTTGTCAAACAATATTTAATTCAATTAAAGCGCAGCATTTTAATGTTGCCACGTATAATTTACGCTACGCAAACCATGGCGATTCTTTACATGGAAATGGCTGGGACCAACGTTTTCCTGTAATTGCAAACATGGTTCAATTTCACGGCTTTGATATTTTTGGAACGCAAGAAGGGCTATATCACCAATTGGAAGATTTAAAACAAAATTTACCCAATTACACTTATATCGGCATTGGCCGGGAAGACGGTAAAAACGCCGGCGAACACTCGGCCATTTTTTATAGGAAAGATAAATTTGAATTACTGGACAAAGGTGATTTTTGGTTATCTACCATCACGGATAAACCAAATAAAGGCTGGGATGCAGTGCTACCAAGGATTTGCTCGTGGGGGAAATTTAAAGAAAAAGGTACAAATTTCGTTTTCTACTTTTTTAATTTACACATGGATCATGTGGGTGTGCAAGCACGAGCAGAAAGTGCGAAACTGATTTTGAAGAAAATAAAAGAATTTCCCGCAAATATGCCAGCCATTTTAACCGGCGATTTTAATGTAGATCAAACCAACGAAAGTTATACATTGGTAAATACTTCAGGCATTTTAAAAGATGCTTTTGACCTTGCTCCTATTAAATTAGCAAACACCGGCACCTTTAATAATTTTCATACTACCGCTGTAACAAATAGCCGAATTGATCACATTTTTGTTACTAAAGAATTTGTAGTAAAAAGATATGGTATTTTAACCGATAATTACCACGGACAAACAATAATTAATAATCAAGATACCATTCCAACAAATAAAAATAGGCAAGAAAATACTGCCAGAACCCCGTCAGATCATTTTCCGGTAATGATTGAAATTGCGCATAAATAAATATTTACTTCAATTAAACACATAGGTACATAGGTTTAAAATAGGTATCAAGTTTTCTTATTTATAAAGCTGTGACTTATAGTAAATCTAGATTGGAAGCTCCGCTTCCTGCTATGCCACATTGCCAATACTGTTTTTGAATTGTTTGTTAAATATCCTATGTTTCTATGTGTTAAAAAAAGGAGTACATTTTCATGCAATTTAAATCCTTAAAAATTAGATTAAATACTTTCATTTAATTACTTATTGAAATCAATCATGATAAAAAGAAATTTAATTGCAATTACTATTTTGTTATTATCAACAATTGGTTTTGCGCAGCAGCAAGCAAAACATGTGGTGTTAATTACCATTGATGGTTTTCGCCCAGATTTTTATTTAGACACCGCTTGGCATGCCACGCACCTGCAAGCGCTGGTAAAAGGCGGTACACACGCAAATGGCGTAAACAGCGTTTTCCCATCCATGACTTACCCTTCGCACACTACAATTGTAACAGGCGTTCAACCATCAAAACATGGTGTTTATTTCAATGGCATGTTTGAGCCAGCCGGCAGCACGGGAAAAATATATTGGAACGATTCTGCCATCCATTCACCAACAATTTGGGGAACATTACACGATAAAGGACTAAAAGTTGCCGCTTTATTTTGGCCCGTTTCGGCTGATGCACCCGTTGATTATAACATTCCTGATATTGGAAGCATGGGCGAAAAAGTTCGGGAAGATTATGCAAAACCAGCCGGTTTTGTTGCTACCTTAAAAAAAGAAGTGTTTGATGGCACAACAAAAATTGAATACGGCAAAGATCAAAACGTGGCCAAAATTGCGGCTTATGTTATTAAAAAAGATCAGCCAACATTAATGACGATCCATTTCTTTTCGGTAGATCATGCTGAACACATGCAGGGCAGAAACGGAGACATGGTGAAAGCTGCTATTAGCGATGCTGACGAAGGTGTTGGCATCATCGAAGATGCGTTAAAGCAACAAGGCATTTGGGAAAATACCGTTTTAATTGTAACCGGCGACCATGGCTTTTTAAACGTCACAAAATCAGTACAGCCCAACGTTTGGTTGAAAAATGCCGGCTTGCTAAACGATATAAAAACAGGCGATTGGAAAGCACAATTCTGTTCGGTGGGCGGCTCAACTTATTTGTATTTAAAAGATAAAAGCGACCTGAAAACTTTGGCTGAAGTAAAGAAAACATTGCAAGATTTGCCAGACAGTGCAAGGCGTTTATTTAGGATGATCGACCGGAAAGAAATGGATAAAATTGGCGCAAACCGAGATGCCGAGTTTGCCTTATCTGGCGAAAATGGCGCATCGTTTGGTGGCGCTTTCACTGGCGAAGCAATTAAACCAGGCAAAGGCGGTTCACATGGTTATTTCCCCGATTTTAAAGAAATAAGAACCGGCTTTATTGCTTATGGACCAAACATAAAAGCTGGCGGCGTAATCGAAATAATGAACGAACGCGATATAGCCCCAACCGTCGCAAAAATTTTGGGATTTGATTTTCCATCAGCTGATGGAAAAGTACCGAATGGAATTTTTAAATAACTGATTATTAATGCTACCAATACAGAAAAGTATTGTTCAAGCACAAATTTGTTCTATCTCAGTTTGAAGTTTGAGCATTAAAAGTTTCAGTGTTTCTGTGCCTCAGTGGCAAATATTGGTTTGCCACTGAGGCACAGAAACACTGAATGGAGATATTGCTTAATTTTTGCCTTACGGTCCAAGCATTAAATTTCAAACTGAGACACTACCCACAAATTTGATTTATTGGCCCGTAAACTTTAAGCCCTTATTGTACGGCTTGTAATTGATGCTTGGCAGCAACAGGATAACCCAAAATCAATCTTTATGAAAAGAAATATAAGATAGGACGACTATGAAATAATACATTAGGCATAACACTTGTTTACTAATGAACCTTACCATGATACCAACAATTTTTTTCATAATGCTTATTTATTATAGCTATTAAAAGAATTGCTTTGGCACATATTGACTTTAACATCCAGTATTGCCAAACTAACTTGGTATTAACAGTGCCATCATTATTTTTTTCTTTCATACTTTAATGGACAAGCCATCTTATTTTACTCAGCTCCAATACATTGTGTACGTTTAATTTTTGAAAAACCCGGTTTTTGAAGGTAGAAACAGTACTAGGGTGCAACTGTAATATGCTACACATCTGTTTGTTGCTCTTCCCTTTTACCAACAGCCCCGCTACCGCACTTTCTTGCCCCGACAATATGGGAGGGATTTTTTTATTTGGTTCGGGTGACATCAAAAAACCTATCAGCACGTCTTTGCTTACATACACCGCTTCCTTGTATACCTCGGTTATTGCCTTTCTGATTTCTTCTACGCTGGCCTGCTGGCTCAGCACACCGCGCAGGCCAATTTTGTACAGCTTTTGGTATTGGTTCCAGTCAATAGTTTGGTCGGCCAGGTCTGTAAAAGTAAGTATGCGCAGTGAGCGATTGCGCTTTATGATAGGCAAAAATTTTGTCCTCGCCTCTTTTATTTGTATAGGTAATCCACAGATAAGCAGTTGATAGCACTCTTCGGCTAATCGCTCGCCTGCCTGCTGCAACGAACCGGCTATCACAATATCAACCGTGCCCATCACTTCCCTTATTATTTCCGACAGCCCTTTTATATAAATCGGGCGGTCTTCTACCAGCAATAATCTGTACATAAAGCTTTAGTTTTTATTGGCAGCAATTATTGACCGCCATGTTTTGATTAACGCCAAATCTTAAAAAAGACGGACGGAAAGCTTCCGCCTCCCGCCGCCTTTCCACCTTTAAACACACTACACAAAAAACAAGAAAACCCCAATATTAGCCTGACGGCATTTTAACACCGCTGTGTTTGTTTTTGACTGGTCAAATTTTTTATCATCCTGAGCTTGTCGAAGGATCAGCATGACAAAAACCTTAAACGCCCTTGTGTTTTATTTTGAATGATCAAACTTTTTGTCATCCTGCACTGAGTTGGTCGAAGTGCTGTCGAAGGGCTCGTGTCAATCTTCTAGGTGGCTTCTTGTTCCCACCAGCTAGTGCTTCCCTTCGGCAGGCTCTGGGTAAACTCAGCTCAGCATGACAGCAACTTTGGTGTCGCTGCGTTTTGTTTTGACAGGTCAAACTTTTGTCATCCTGAGCTTGGAAGGGAAGATGCCAAGGCGATATTCCATAAAAAGTAAAACGCTTTCCGTTACTACCGAGCCGTTCGGTATCCCTACCAAATCATTCCGTAGCCCTGAAAAATGATTTTGCAGCCCTGAGAAATCATTCCGCAGCCCTGAGAAATCATTCCGCAGCCCTGAGAAATGAATCCGCAGCCCTGAGAAATCATTCCGCAGCCCTGAGAAATCATTTTGCAGCCCTGAGAAATCATTCCGCAGCCCTGAGAAATCATTCCGCAGCCCTGAGAAATCATTCCGCAGCCCTGAGAAATCATTCCGCAGCCCTGAGAAATCATTCCGCAGCCCTGAGAAATCATTCCGCAGCCCGGCTAAATCATTCCGCAGCCCGGCTAAGTCATTTTGTAGCCCTACCAAGTTGTTCAGCAGCCCTACCAGGTCGTTCGGCAACCCTGCCAGGTCATCCGGCAGCCCTACCAGGTCGTCCGGCAACCCTACCAGGTCATCCGGCAGCCCTACCAGGTCGTCCGGCAACCCTACCAGGTCATCCGGCAGCCCTGCCAAGCCGTTCGGCAACCTTACCAAGTTATTCAGCAGCTCTACCAGGTCGTTCGGCAGCCCTACCAGGTCGTTCGGTAGATCTGCACAAGCATAATTAAAGATAAAAGGAGTGGGTGGCCGGCCCACCCGGCAACCGCCTTCCTGCATGTTTATGGATTGCTATGCCATTCCTCAATTATCCATTCTTCACTATTCACTTTTCACTATTCACTTTTCACTTTTATCACTGTTTCACCACTTTTACGTTGCTGCTGCTACCGCTGCTACTTTTTACGCTCAAAATGTACACGCCCTTCGCATACATGCTTACGTTGATGCGCTGGCTGGTGCCCGTTGGGTCAGTTCTGCCAGTTGCTTGCCGTTGCCATCGAGCAGGGCAACCTGGTCGCCGGCTGCAAGGCCGTTTACGTTGATCACCGATGTGACGGGGTTTGGGGACACCGAAAGCGACGTGCGGCACAATCGCCCGTACCTGTTACGGCCACTGTTGGGCTGTAAGTGAACTTTCCGTCAAGATCCACCATTTTCAGACGAAAGAAGTTGTTGCCGATTTTTAGCCCGTTATATTGATAGCTGTAGCTGGCACCGGTTGCGCTGTTCTTGCTGGCCACTTTCCCGGCAGCAGTAAAGCCGGTGCCGTTGGTACTGGCCTGCACTTCGTAGTAGCTGTTGTTCTCCTCGGTGGCGGATTGCCAAGCAAGTGCCGCGGTGCAGCCGTTGGAGGTACCGGTAAAGCTGGTGAGCGTTACGGGCAGCGTAAATCCCGTTTTGGCGGCCAGGTAGCCAAACGTACTGAAGTGGGTGATACCACTGAACTCCACATAGTTTACACCGCCTTCTGTGCCGGTGGCGCTTGGCGTAAGGTAGGTGGCGCCAGTAATACCGGTTGTGGTTTGTGCGGCCAGTATGGCGGCCACGTTGGCCGTGTTGCTGGTGCCTTCGAACTTAAACCATTTACTGGTAGAGCTATGGGTAACGGCCCCGTCGAGTGCGGTCACTGCTGCCGTGGTATCGGCCGGGGCATAGTACAGGCGCACCGTCATGCCGCTGGGGTAATTGTTGGTGCCGGCATCTTGTATGGTGTACACCCGGTTGCTAAGTGCCGTGGTGTTGTTGGCTCCATCTGTTTTCATCTGGTGGTTGATGGCCGGGCTGTTGTTGGCGGCAACGGGCGTGGTGGTTGCAAAATTGTAGCCAGCATTGCCGTTGGGGTTGATGGCCAGATATTTGTTGGCAGGCGTGCCGGGATCAACAAACTCAAGATAGGCACTGCCATTGGGGCAAGCAATATTGCTGGTGGCAATGGCCAAATTGCTGGCTGCCAGCACAGGGGCAGTGTTCGGGCCCGTGCTTATCTTTGCCAAAAAGGCATCATAATTACCGCCATTGCCGGTCTGGAACGCTCCTGTTGTGGCGATGCCACTGGTGGAAGCTGTATAACCTGCCAAGTATACCGTGCAGTTGTCGGCCACGGCCACGGCTTGTCCCCCCTCATCACTATTGCCGCCAAAATAGGAGCCCCATTGCCGGGTGCCCGTACTCCTGAACTTTACCAAGAAGGCATCGCTCGTTCCAGCCAAGGTGTTCTGGAAACCGCCGGAGGCGATGCCGGTGCTCGATTGGGCTAAGCCCGAGAAGTACACATTGCCCACACCGTCTACAGCACAGCCAACTATATAATCCCCGCTTGAACCGCCATAATAGGTGCCCCATTGCCGAACGCCGGCACTGTTAAACTGTATCAGGAACCCATTACCATTGCTGCCGCCTGCATTGGCCGTTTGGTAGGCGCCTGCTGTGGCAATGCCGGTTGTGGAAGTGGTATAATACCCGCCAAGATATATATTGCCGCTATTGGGGTCCGTTGCCAAAGTGCCATCAAGATCATCCCCGCTGCCTCCATAGTAAGTACCCCATTGCCGGGTGCCGGCACTGTTGAACTGTACAAGGAAACAATCAAAATTGCCGCCGCCATACGCATTCTGGAAACCGCTGGAAGCTATGCCCGAGGTGGAGGAGGTAATGCCGGTGAGGTATACATTGTTGCTAGCATCAACCGCGCAGTACGAAAGCGGTACGTACGACGTTGTTCCGACCATAACTTGCCCGTCATCTCCGCTGCCCCCATAGTAAGTGCCCCATTGCCGCGTACCGGCGCTGTTGAACTTTACAAGGAAACAATCAAAATTGCCGCCGCCATACGCATTCTGCGAACCGCCGGAGGCTATGCCTGTGGTGGATGTGGTACTACCGCACAGGTATACATTGCCGCTGCCATCCACGGCACAATTGCCCCTTTCATCATTGCCGCTGCCGCCATAATAGGTAGCCCATTGCCGCACGCCGGCACTGTTGAACTGTACTAGGAACTGATCACCGCTGCCGCCGCCGAACGTATTCTGGAAACCACCCGAGGCTATGCCTGTGGTGGAAGAGGTATAACCGCTCAGGTATACATTGCCGGTACTGTTATCCACCGCACAACCCCCATTCCCTTCAGTTCCGCTTCCGCCATAGTAGGTGGCCCATAACCTGGCACCGGCAGGGCTGAACTTTACTAGGAAGGCATCTTGGCCGCCGCCAAAAGTGGACTGGTACACCCCACTTGAAGGGGCAATGGCCGTGCTGGTGCCGGTTGTTGTGCTGCCACTCATGTAAACGTTGCCGCCTGCATCAAGGGCAAGAAAGGCCTGCCCATTAATTATACCCTCAAATCCACTGCCGCCATAATAGGTAGCCCAGGTTACAGTGGGGTCAATGGTCAATATCTGGCTTTTGTTATAGCCGCCTGTTGAAAAACCAATATCGCTGCCGCGCAGCACAAAGCTGCTGGCAACGGCCTGCCCGCCACAAGTGGCAACGGGCATTTTTTCACGTACTTCGCCCAGGGGCGTTGTCATTGTCAGCCCGTCGGCACTTATGCTTGGCCTAGCCCCGGTAATGCGCAGTTTTATCCTTGCAGGGTCGGCGCCCGGGCGCACCACAAAATCATACTCCAGCTTTTTGCCGCTGCTGTACACCACCCAGTCTATACCGGGGTACACATCTTGGTAAACCACACGGCCGCAGGTATGTGCCACAATGCCACTTGGGCACTGGGGTAGGTAAAAGTTTTCGGTATAGTCGCCCTGGGCTTCCCTGCGTACCGTTGGGTGCCGGTTAGCGCCCACCAGCGCTATATCCATGCGGTAACTGCCTGTCTTTATCTTCTTCTGTAGGGCATCCTGCAAAAACTGGTCTTTCACTTTTTTACTGTCTTTTTCGTAGCCTTTGGGATAGTCTGTTTTGGTAAACTGATAGCTGATGCCGGTGGCGGTTAGATAAATGGCCGTGCCGTCGTTGTGGGCGGTAAACAACACATCGGGCCGGGTGCGGCCTTTGCCGTCTGCCACTTGGCCTGCGTTTTCAGTAAAGAGCAGGGCAGCGCTGCCCAGCAGTTTGCTGTATTGCGCCGCATCAGGAGCGGCAGGTTTTGGCGCTTGCCAGTCTGACAGCGCTGGTGCGGTTGTTTTTGAATATGCAAGAGCGGGGCCTTGCGCCATTGCCCACTGTACGGCACTAAACAGTAGTAGTAAGGAAATAAATGCTTTGTAGATTTTCTTTTTCATGTTTTGTTCTTTAAAAATGAGGAATAGTGAATGGCGAGTGGTAAGTGGGTGCTTCGACCCTTCGACAAGCTCAGGATGAACTAAGCTCAGCATGACTGACAAGGGAAGTAATCTTTTTGCGGCGTTTTTTCATTTGCATTGATTTTTATGTTTAAGGGTTAAATAACGGTTTTGAAAACGATTCTTGTCATTCCGGCTCTGTTAGGCAATAATGTCCCATGCTCTTTTTTGGGGAGCTTTTTTGTTCAACGCCTTGCTGCTTGCAAGGCACTTACTGTAAATTTTATGTTAAAGGATAATCTTGTTTATAGGCGGTATTATGTATTTAAACCATAACCAAAAATTTGAATGTATATGGAAGGAAGGGTACCAATGTAATAAACTTTGCTAAAATTTATCGTTACGATAAGCATTCAATATTTATAATTTCATTTAATAATAAATTAATCAAACTTTTTAAATACTTAGTTATACAATTATTTTACTTGTTCAAAACTTCTATCTATTGAAAGTTGCCTTTCATCTATCAAAAGTGTGTTTTTGTCTATTAAATGTCGGTTAACTATCCTTATTTTTTGACAAAATTAGCGTTCAAACAGGCGTTTATACGTTGATAATCATCGAAAAATGTCTAAATAAACAATTGAATACATAGACGATCTGATCAACAACTTTAAAGGAAGAAAAGAATATAGTTTGATAGTCATATTGCAGAGAAATGAAGTTAGATTTATTAAACAAAACGTTTTAATTTCATTATCATTAAATAAATACATACATAATTGCATTTACTTTGCATAAGTATTCTCCATGTTCTTACTTACTTTATCCCCGCCTTAAAATGCCCGTCATCCAAGCTCAACCATATCGGATCATTTTTACAAACCGGCACACGCCCATGGCGAAACTTTTGCTTTGTTTGCTGATGATGGCCTTGGCACAATTTACCACAGCACAGGAAGATAAAGCGGCAGATGGCTACACTTTAAAGTATTATCATGACTTAGATTCTTTAGCAAGTGAGCAGCCCAGCCTTAAAATGGATAACCGTGGTTTTGTATGGTTTGCTACAACAACTGGACTGTGTAGGTTCGACGGGAAAAACCTGAGCCATTTTACCGATGCCGCCACAAAAGAATTTTGCATACTTTTAGACAGGCACGCCGCATTGATCGATTCTTATCATGGGCAGCTATATTTTGCCAGTCGCCACCAGATATGGCAATACAAACCAACACCTGGAACCGTCCTTAAAAAAGTAGAGCAATTCAACGATTCGGTTGCCATAAAAAGCATGGTGTTAATGGATAGCGCACAAGTATGGCTAACATTTGCCAACCAACCAGGCCTGTGGCTGGTGCAGAACGGCCAATTGCGGAACATAGGGAACCTAAAAGACAAAGGCTTGCAGCTGCAAAGGGCGAAGCAGGGGTTGCTATATGCCCTTGCTGACAGTGGGTATTATGTGTTTAACGAAGGGCGAGTGATCAACAGAATAAGAACCCGTGTTATGTTGGGCATAGTGAACAACTTTGCGGAAGAAGACGACATTTGGGCAGCCGGAGAAAGGCAATTGTACAAACTGGGCGTCAACGGCCTACAGGACAGCATCGCCCTGCTTGCTCATGAAAGTTATTCAGACGTAATTATATGTAAAGGGATAAAACAAGATATCTTTTATTTTTCTATACCTTTAAATATAGATTTCGGCAATGAGTATGATATATTAAAACTGGAAAAAAAACAGTATAAAAAAATATTAACGACCAGTTTTTTATTTGATTTGGCCCAAGACGAAACCGGAAGCCTTTGGCTGATGAACACAGCGGGCCTGTGTCGCCTGTCAAAAACACCTTTTTACAAGGTTGCCAACAACTTTAATTTGTTACGTTTTGGGATAAACGGTGTTGGCAAAAGAATAATATCTGGTATAGACATAGCTCTGCCTCATTATTTGCAGAGCAAGGGTATAACAAAGCAATGGTGGGCCCGCAACGGCGATAGGTGGTATTGCACGCCGAAAGGACTTTATGTATTGGTTGCCAAAACGCAACGGTATATATATTATAAAGGCAATACTGATTATATAATGAATGAGGATACAACCGGAACAATATGGTTCAGGAACAATGCATCCAAATACATCAGTTTTTTCAGGCAGGATAAATTTACGCATCTTGATGTGTCAAAATGGTTCAACGATGACAGGATTGTAGATGTAATCAGCAATGGAAAGGTAAATGGTAATATAATTTCAAATAACCTCGTATTTTTTGATAATAAAAGTCCTACACCGCTTTTTAAAAAGCTGTATAATAATCACATATCAGCCAAATTTAGTACAGATGCAAACGACCAGCTTTGGATGCTTATAAACGATCAGATATATAAAATAGGGATAAAGACAGATGGCAAAATAGGCCTATCCGATTCCATACCGATAGCCCACGCATACGATATTACTTATATTGAATTCGATCACCACAATAACCTATGGGCTACCAGTAGCCATGGCCTTAAAACCACTTATGTTTTTTTGTGCGGAGCCGACGGCAGACTGATAACAGATCCCATTACATTGTCGCCTGCCTTTCCAAATAATATTGGAGAACCATCTGCCTGTGCCGGCAGCCAGATGTATTTTGTAAAAAATATCGCTTCGGATAACGACGAGGTATTTGCCATCAATACAGATTCCGCCATCGATGCCTATACCAAAAACGCCGCTGTGCTGCACGGCCCATACCTTACTGATATATCAATTTTTAACCAGCCATACGTTAACCCACGGAACACAGATTATGACAATTTCGGCATGCCCGTCCACCCAACCTTTACCTATCAGCAGAACATGCTCACTTTCAGGTGCAGCGCTGTTTCGCCTAGTTTCCCTGAAACCGTTGTTTACCAATACCGCCTCCAAGGGCTAGAAAACGACTGGAGGCCTACCACTGCCAACAATGAAGTGGAATACAACAACCTCGCCCCCGGCAGGTACACCCTGTTGGTGCGGGCACAGGATTTCAGGCAACGGTGGACAGCCTCAATCGCCTATCCTTTTTATGTCCTGCCACCCTGGTACCGAACCTGGTGGGCATATACCCTGTGGTGCTGTTTGTTGGCAGGCCTCGTGGCACTGCTCTTTTTCCTGCGCCTGCATGCCATACGTAAGAAGGACAATATGGACAGGATGCTGACAGAGCAGCAGCTGAAGGCCCTGCGGGCACAAATAGACCCCCATTTTTTACAGAACAGCTTCGAACTGATCGGGCGCCGCATACAGCTGGCCAACGTACAGGGAACCCTGGAGGCACTGCACAAGGTATCGGCTTATATCCGCAAAGTGCTCTACCGCACCGACAAAAGCACGGCCACGTTGGAAGAGGAACTAGAATTCATAAACGAATACCTGGCCGTGCAGCAGACACTGATGGACAACAGCTTTGCCTATAACATACAGGTAGACGCAGAGGTGGATGTTTTTGGCCACGACATGCCGTCGCTGTTGCTGCAGCCAATTGTAGAGAATGCCATCAAGCACGGCATCGACCACCGATTGAAGACGGGGCATATTGCCATTATCGTCTCGCAGGACGACCGTTTCATTTATTGCCGGATTACCGATGGCGGCAGCAGTCTCACCGTACTTCAAAAAGAAAAAGAATATAGACCTAAGGGACTTGAAAACGCCATACAAAGGCTAATGTTGATGTACAAAAAAGGAAAAAACAAACCATCGGTAGCAATATCGGCCAATGCCATGGGTGGCCACACGGTAACAGTAGCACTACCCCTTACTTTAAATTAAATATTATGTATAAGAATATCATTTTTATCATTCTTGTTTAGTTCTAACTTAAAATGCCCATCACCAACCAACCATATCGAATCCAATTATCAACCGGGCATAAGCCTATAGGGAATCTTTTTCTCTGTGCGCTGATGATGGCACTGGCACTTCATACCACCGCTCAAGAAGATAAAGTAGCCGACGGCTACACGTTGCAATATAATACCAACTTTAATGCTTTGATAAATGATGAGGGTATCGGGATCTTTCAAAATGAGAATGCTTGGCATCTTAAAATTGATGACCGCGGTTTTATATGGTTGATTACTCCCGCAGGGCTGGTTAGGTTTGATGGAAAAAATCTGAACAGTTTTATGGATTCGACAACAAAAGCTTTCTGCAAACTTTTTTTTGACGATGACGAAATTATCGATTCTTACCACGGACAGGTTTATGCTGCCGGCGCCAATCAGCTATGGCAATATTTGCCCGCAAAAGGGTCAGCCTTTAAGCTGATAAAACAATTCAACGATTCACTCATCATCAAAAGTATAAGGGTGGCGGATGGTGGGCAGTTCTGGATAACATTTGATAACCAACCCGGCCTTTGGCTGTTGCAGGGCAACCAGTTGCAGAACGTAGGAAATCTAAAAGATAAGAGCATGCGGCTGCAAAGGGCAAGGCATGGGCTGTTGTATGCTTTTACAGACACTGGTTATTATGTGTTCAAAAGCGGGAAATTGATAAATTATATAGCAATTGGCAAAGCGTTGCATATAGCAGACAATTTTGCAGAAGAAGACGACATTTGGGGATTTGATAAAAAAAAACTATACAAACTTGGTATAAATGGTACACGAGATAGTTTACCTCTTCCTGATTATAACAGTACCCAGCCAACCCGGATATTTATATACAAGAAAAAACAATTGGATGTTTTCTATTTTTTTATTAGACAGGGATCCAATCGAAATTTATTCAAGATGTTTAAGCTAGGCAAAAACACTTGTGATGAAATAATAAGCGCCATCATTTTATGTGATTGTGCAGAAGATGGATCTGGCAACCTTTGGTTATTTAACAAAAAAGGTTTGTGCCGCCTACTAAAAACACCTTTTTACAAGGTGGCCGGCAGTTTTAACCTGTTACATTTTGGGATAGACGGCATTGGAAAAAATATAGTGGTGAAAGCAGATACAGTTTTGCCCCGTTACCTGCAAAACAAGGGCGTAACAAAACAATGGACTGCCCGCAACGGCGACAGGTGGTTTTATACACCCAAAGGTCTTTACCTATTGGCCTCCAACATGCACCAATATACATTTTACGAGGGCAAACCTAATATAATAGGCGAAGATACAGCCGGTACTATATGGTTCAGAAATGAAGTGCCTGGATCTATCAACTTTCTCAGGCATAGAAAATTTATAGATTTTGATGGGTACAACCGAGACCGCGATGGATTTATTGTGGATTTCCTCTACAATAAAAATATATATTGTATTTTCTCAAAAAAAGTGGCTGTTTTCGACGGTAAAAACTTTAAGCGGCTGTTTGATAAGGGCAATTTCAACCACTTCAGCAACTTTTGTACGGATGCCAACAACAATGTTTGGATAGTTTTAAACGATAAGCTTTATAAAATGGGGATGTTGGCCAACGGTAAAATGGGTTTATCGGATTCAGTGGCGCTGGCCCATGCAAACAACATAAAGTTTATGGCATTTGACCACCACAACAACTTATGGGCTACTGGGGCTTATATCCCTTGCGCTACTTATATATTTTTGTGGGGTGCCGATGGCAAGTTAACGACAAGCCGCATTACATTGCCGCCTGCCTTTTCCCTTGATAATGCACAGCCTTTGCCCAGTGCCGGCAACTTGATGTATTTTGTAAAAAGCATGGGTTCAAATAACGATGAGGTGCTTGCGATCAATACGGATTCCACTATTGATGCCTATACAAAAAATGCCGCCATGCTGCACGGTCCCTATCTTACAGACATTTTGATTCTAGACCAACCGTATCACGGCTTTCCAACTACTGCATACGACAGTTTTGGCATGCCAATAAGACCGACATTTAATTATCAACAGAATAGGATTGCCTTCAAGTGCAGCGCTATCTCTCCCAGCTTTCCCGCAACCATTGTTTACCAGTACCGCCTGCAAGGGTTGGAAGACGACTGGCGGGCCGCCACAGCCAACAACGGAATGGAGTACAACAACCTGGCACCTGGCCAATATACCCTGTGGGTACGTGCACAGGATTTCAGAAAACAATGGACTGTACCGATCGCTTATGCGTTTTATATTTTGCCGCCTTGGTACCAAGCATGGTGGGCATATATCCTGTGGTGCTGTCTGTTGGCAGGCCTTGCGGCACTGCTTTTTTCCTTGCGCCTGCGTGCCCTGCGCAAGAATGACAATATGGAAAGGATGCTGACCGAACAACAATTGAAGGCGCTGCGTGCACAAATTGACCCCCATTTTTTGCAAAACAGTTTCGAGCTGATAGGTCGCCGCATACAATTGGCCAACGTGCAAGGCACGCTCGAAGCGCTGGAAAAAGTATCGGCGTATATACGAAAGGTGCTGTACCGCACAGACAAAAGCACTGCCACGCTGGAAGAAGAACTGGAATTTATAAACGAATACCTTGCCGTACAGCAGGCATTAATGGATAACAGCTTTGCCTACAACATACAGATAGATGCCGACGTGGATGTGTTTGGGCACGACGTGCCATCGCTGGTGCTGCAGCCCATTGTGGAAAATGCCATCAAGCACGGAATTGATCATCGGCTGAAGGTCGGGTACATATCTATTACCGTTTTACAGAACGGAAGTTTCATATATTGTCATATAACCGATAGCGGCACTGGGCTAGAAACGTTTGAAAAAGAAAAATGCTATAGGCCAAAAGGGCTAGAAAATACTATGCAAAGACTGATGTTGTTGTACAGAAAAGAAAAGAACAAACCATCGGTAGCAATAGTGGCCAATGCTAAGGGCGGCCACACGGTAACGGTAGCACTTCCCCTTACTTTAAAACCTTAAGATTAAATATGACAAAGCAAATAAAAATTGTACATGTAGATGATCAACAAGAAACGCTTGATGGGTTCAAGAAGCTTGTTAGCGAACGGGACGATATCGAGTATGTGCATGGATTTACAGACCCGATGGATGCATGCCAATATCTCATACGCCAAAAGGGTAACATTGATATTGTTTTTTTAGACGTAGAAATGGAAGAAAAAAATGGGCTTTGGATGGCTGAGCAGTTAAAGATGTTACCTATCAATATCATCTTCCTTACTTCTCATACACAATACACCATGCAAGCTTTTGAAGTATGCGCCATGGACTACATTATAAAACCGGCCACAATGCGTGCCCTTAATGATGTGCTGTTGCGCTATCAAATACGCAAATTAAAAAACTACGAAGTGCAAAAGCAGCAATTGGATGAATTTTACAACCAATATGTACTGGCCAAACAGCTCCCAAAGCGGATATTTGTAAGCACTATTGGTGAAATTATAATAGTGCCGGTAGATAAAATTGTGTATTTTGAAGCCAGTGAAAATTATACGATATTACATGAGGAAGATGGCAAAAAGCACATGTCGTCAAAAAGGATAAGTTTTTATGAAGAGTTGCTATCGGTACACTCCGATTTTGTGCGTATACACCGCTGTTATATCATAAACAAAAATTTTATTGCTTCCATTTTGCGTGACAGTCACCGAGCCCGATTTGCAGCAATTATGACAAATGGTGAAACGCTGGAAATATCTTATAAAAAAAGAGACGAAATCATAGAAAAATTAGAAAGTTAAAAGTTAGATTCTTTGTGTCTTCCTGTCTTTATTGGCTAATTTTCCAGCCCACGAAGCTCAAAAGCCATCAATCTTAAAAAAATTATAAAAATTAATTTTTTTAAGTGTTAAGAATACACTTGTTTTGGCAACGATTGCATAAAAAGATTTTTTTACATGGGCTTAAACTCATATTAAAAATCTTTTTTTAAACGATTGCTTTAAATGAAACCAAACTATCCAGCCAATCCCAAAAATAGTACAACTGCTATTTTTGGGTATCAAAATGCTTATGACACAAAGTGGTTAACCCAATTGTGTAAATTATTGAATGGCTACAATAGGCCTTTCCCTAACAAAAAAGCGCAAGGCCTATCTCCTTGATGTAAAAATCCAACATTTTTTAAAACCGCTCACCCTATAATCCTACCCACCCTTTACAAATGTTTTTCTCATTCATAAAAACGATTGCTTATGGCATCCAAAACAAACAAATTTATCAGGGGCATTTTTATTTTATTCTTGCTTATGCTCAACAGTAGCATTTTTGCCCAAAAAACGGTCACCGGAAAAATAACCGATACCGATAACATGCCCATCCCGGGGGCCAGCGTACTAGTGAAAGGTACAAAAAGTGGTACCAATACCGATGCGAACGGTAATTATAGCATAGCTCTTCCGGCAGGCAAGTCGGTGCTTACCATCAGTTCGATTGGCTTTGAAAAACAAGATGTTACGGTTTCAGGCAACTCCGTTCCCACCGTTAAATTGGTGGCAGGCAAGAACGATTTGAATGAAGTAATCGTTACGGGTTATTCTAAACAAAACAAACGGGATGTGACGGGAGCGGTTTCCACTATTTCGGCTGATGTGGTGGCCAAAACACCGGTTACCGATGTTGGCTCCGTATTACAAGGCCATGTTGCGGGCGTAAGTGTTGATGCGCAAGGAGGGCCGGGAAGTACGGCCACGGTACGCATCAGGGGCTTTGGCAGCAATGGCAACAATGATGTGCTGTATGTGATTGACGGGGTGCAAATGCGCGGGGGCAACAACCTATTAAACCCCAACGATATCGAAACGATTACGGTTTTGAAGGACCCTTCCATCACATCTTTGTATGGTGCGGAAGGTGGGAACGGCGTTATTGTTGTTACCACCAAAACAGGGAAAGTTGGTGCGCCCAAGTTGGATTATAGTTCTTATGCAAGTTGGGAAACGCCCACTAAATACCCAAGTATGCTAAGCCCACAGCAATATGCCAACGCATATTGGGGATATTTAAAAAATTCAGGGCTTACGCAAAGCAGTCCTTATTATGGTGCTGGCACAACACCTGTATTGCCGGATTATATTATTGAAAGGCAAAGCGGTGCGGCATTGGTGGCAGCTGCAGGAAGCCCTGCCGTAAATCCTTCTTTGTATAATCTTTCAACCTATAGGATTCTGCAAGCCAATAAACAAGGTACAGATTGGTTTAGGGCAGTATTGGGAGAGGCATTTACCCAAAGCCATCAATTGAGCGTAAGCGGGGCCACCGATAAGAGTAACTATGCCCTTGGCCTCAATTATCTAGACAATAAGGGCATTTTATTAGGTACTTTTTTTAGGCGGTATTCGCTTAGGGTAAATACGGAGTTCAAACCTGCCAAATGGTTGAAGCTGGGCGAAAACATGCTTTTTTCTTACAGCGAGGGCAATAATGTAGGTGGTGGTAACCATAACCCGCAAGGTTTGATTGCTGATTTATACCAACGCAGCCCACTTCTTCCCATTTATGATATTGCGGGCAATTATTCTGGGCCAAAGGGCATTGCCGATAATTTTGCCTTGCATCCCGGAGGTAATAACCCTGTTTTTGGCCAGAATAATTCATTGGCCAACAACCACGGGTACAATGCGGGTGCAATAGGATCGGCATACATCGATGTGGAACCGATAAAGGGATTGGTACTTGAAACAAAAATCGGCATCCAGTTTTATCCGTACAGTTACAGGAATTTTACCGATACGATACCACAAAATGTTTTTTCTGCCCCTTATAATTCTTTTACCGAAGGTAGTGGCTGGAGCAGCGATTGGAGATGGCTAAATAAAGTGTCGTATGATTTGCGGATCAATCAAATCCATAAAATAAGCGCATTTGTGGCTTATGAGGCAAGACAGTACAATTTTAGGGCAAGCAGTGGTACCACGCCTAACTTGGCTTATACTACTCCAGCTTTTCTTAATCTGAACAATGGTGCGCCCACACTTAATGGAGGGCCTTACAATACCGTTGGGGGCAGTAGCGATGCGGCTTCTAGCACATCTATTTTTGGAAATATCAACTATACATTGTTGGATAAATACCTATTCAGCTTTGTGATACGCAGGGACGGTTCTTCAAAATTCGGCCCATTAAGCAAATATGGCACTTTCCCTTCCTATAGCGCAGGCTGGCGTATTTCAAAGGAAAAGTTTATGAGCAATGTTGCATGGGTGAATGATTTGAAGCTGAGAGCTGCTATTGGGTCTAATGGTAATGATGCCATCCCTTCGGGCCTGTACCTGAACCAATATAGCACTAACCCGTATGTGAGCAGTTACGACCTTGGCGGCCTCAACAATGCTGCCATGACCGGTGTTGGATTATACCAGATAGGCAACCCATACATTCATTGGGAAACCAACAAAACCACTAACATCGGCTTTGATGCTGCCTTATTCCACAATCGTTTTAACATCGCATTTAGTTGGTTTAACAGGCAAACAAAAGACTTGTTGGCTGTACCGCCTGTTACGGGTCTTCAGGGCGATGCCTTGGCACCTTATGAAAATATCATGAAATTTTCTAACAAGGGCATTGAACTGGAACTAAGCTACAACAACAAACTCGGCGATTTGAAATATGATCTAAATTTCAACATAGCAACTTATAGGAACAATGTCGATTATATTGATGGTGATACCACGGCACACATTGATGGCGATTCTTATGCCCCTACGCATTTTGCCCTTACCCGTAGCGTGGTTGGCAGGCCGGTTTCTAGCTTCTTCGGTTTGCAGCAAGATGGTATTTTTCAAAGCGGGACTGATTATACATCTTATGGGGTAACCGAACCGGGACTTACCGCAGCAAATGCAGCTGGTCATTTTAAGTTCAGGGATGTAAATGGTGATAAAAAAATAGATGACAACGACAGGACTTTTATCGGTAGTCCGCACCCTAAGTTTACCTATGGTTTCAACCTAAACTTATATTACAAAAATTTTGATCTTGGTGTTTTCTTGCAAGGTGTTTCGGGTAACAAAATTTTCAATTATTGGCGTGCCTATTCGGTATTTCCCGGTGCACAAGGTGCAGGTGCCGATAATACCTGGAGCACAACAAATACCAATGCCAAACTGCCAATATGGGACAATGTCGGTTCAGACGATAAAAACCCATCCAGCTTTTTTGTGGAGGACGGCTCTTATCTACGTATAAAAAGTTTGCAATTGGGCTATACCTTTCCCAAATCAAAAGCATTTAGCAAACTGCGGTTTTATATACAAGGCTACAACCTGTTTACCATTACAAAATATACAGGCATAGATCCTGAGGTAAGTACGGGCAGTGCCACAAACGCAGGTGTTGATTTCGGCGGCAATTATCCTATCGCAAGAAAAATATTGGTCGGTATAAATTTCGGCCTTTAACCCAATTATCAATTTTTAAAATTATTGTATATATGAAACGATTGCTTTTAATAAACTGCTTACTGGCATTTTGCATGTGCGCCTGTAAAAAAAGTTTCTTGAATGTAGAACCACCTAATGTTGTGACAGTGGATGCCCTTGCAAATAAAACAGGTGTACAACAATTATTGGTAGGTGCTTACCACGATCTTACGGGTCTCACTGTCCACTCGGGCTGGTGGAGCACTTCTGGTACGAATTGGATATATGGAGATATTACTTCTGGCGATGCGTACCGCGGTGGCACCAACGACGGTGCCGACGGCATTACGATCGAACATTTCCAGACACAACCTTCAACAGGTTATATTGCTGATAAATGGCGCTCTGATTATGATGGGGTTTCCCGTAGCAATGCGGTTATACTAGCCGTAAATGCGGCAACGAACATGAGCGCTACTGAAAAAACAATGGCTATCGCCGAGGCTAGGTTTTTGCGTGGCCATTTTCATTTTGATGCTAAAAAAATATGGAACAATGTGCCATATATTGATGAAACAATAACTGATTTTAAAGTAGGAAACATGACTGATATTTGGCCGAAGATAGAAGCTGATTTCCGTTTTGCCTTCAACAATCTACCCGTTACACAGCCGTTAAAAGGGCAGGCCAACAAATGGGCGGCGGGCTGTTATTTGGCAAAATGCTATATGTTCGAAAAGAATTTTACGGCAGCAAAGGCTTTGTTAGATTCAATCATTCCTACAGCTTATGGCGGACACGGCACCGGCACCAATTCGCAGGGCGTAGCTTACGCATTGGCAGCTAATTTTGATGATAATTTTAATGCTGCGAAGGAAAACAATGCGGAACAGGTTTTCCAGATACAATTTTCTGTAAACGATGGCTCAAACGGTGGCAATGAGAACATAGGCGAATCGACAAATACGCCTGCTTTTTATCCGCTGTCCAGTTTTTATACCACTTGGAAACAGCCTACTTTCAATTTGGTAAATGCATTTAAAACGGATGTAAATGGATTGCCCATGATGGATGCATCGGGTAACGATACTTCTAACGCAACCAACATGAAAAACGATGAAAAGGTAAGCGCATCCGATTTCACTTATTCCACCTACCAAGGTAATGTTGACCCTCGTTTAGACTGGACGGTGGGCCGCCGTGGCGTACCTTATTTAGATTGGGCATCGCCAAGTTATTTTGGCTCAAATGCTACGGGTTATTCATCTTATCCCACCTCTGACCCCAGCTACGGATGGATAAACGACCGCACATTTGGCGGGCCTTATTCGCCGGTCAAAAACAATTACCGGGCAAGTCAAGTAGGTATATTCAGTGATAACTATGCACAGGGTTATTTACTCGGTAGTGCGGTAAATTATAGTATCATCCGCTTTGCTGATGTATTGCTTTGGGCAGCAGAATGCGAAGTAGAGGCGGGAACGATTGACAAGGCCAGGACTTTTGTAAATTATGTTCGCAAGCGTGCCCAAACAGGTCGTTCCGTCGAAATATCTTACGATTATATTGGCGCTTATTCTGCCTCGGCCAACTATAATGTTGCGCCGTACACCACAGCTTGGAGCAACCAAACTTTTGCACGGAATGCAGTTCGTATGGAAAGAAGATTGGAATTAGCATTGGAAGGGCACCGCTTTTTCGATTTGGTGCGGTGGGGTATTGTAGGCACTTACATCAACAACTATCTGACTGCTGAAAAATCTAGGCTGCCATCCGATTTGACCGGGGTAAATTTTACTGCCAACAAGAATGAATATTTCCCCATTCCACAATTGGAATTGGACTTGAATCCCAATCTTAAACAAAATATCGGATATTGAGTATCAAATAAATAACGATGGATAAAACACATTTGTCCATCGTTATTTTAAAATCAAATTTCGCTATAAGTATGCTATATATGCCAAAGCGGCCCGTATTTTTTATCGCCATTGTTATGGCTGCCTTATTATGTTCTTGTGGGATTTTTCATTCTATGAAGCCAAACTTAAGGGCTTTTTTTATCAGCCCTTCGGGAAACGATAGTAGCACCGGGGACAAAAACCATCCTTGGAAAACCATCCATCGGTTAAATACAGCGGTGCTCCAACCCGGCGATGCGTTTTTTTTTGAAGGCGGTAAAGTGTTCGCCGGCAATATTATCTTGGCCGAAAAAATGGGAGGAAACGATTCTTTGACCGTTACAATTAGCTCTTATGGCAACGGCTTGGCAACTATTGATGCGGGCAATCAGGCCGCCCTTACATTGGATGGAATGCATTTTGTTTCACTTAAAAACCTTAACCTTGTTGGTGCTGGCCGCAAAACAGGAAATACCCAAGATGGCCTTGTCATAAAAAAAAGTTCGCATGTTGCTATCGAAAGCATTGATGTTGCCGGATTTCAAAAAGCGGGGATATTAATTTCGACCTCCACTAATATCAACGTTAAAAATATACATGCGCATGAAAACGGGTATGCAGGCATAGCCATCGAAGGGGCTTATGGCACAAAAGATTGTAACAATATTTTTATAGCCGATTGCATAGCTGAAAATAATCCCGGCGACCCTACCAACATGGGTAACCATAGTGGTAACGGAATTGTAGCTGGATATTGTAAAAATATAACCATCGATCATTGTGTAGCTACCAACAATGGATGGGACATGCCTCGCATAGGCAACGGCCCCGTGGGCATCTGGTGCTACGAAGCCGACAGCGTGCTAATCCAACATTGCATTTCTTATCGCAACAAAACGGCCAAGGGTGCTGATGACGGTGGCGGCTTTGATTTGGATGGCGGTGTTTCCAATTCCATTATCCAATATTGCCTCAGTTATGAAAACCAAGGAAGCGGTTTCGGGATATTTCAATACAAAGGCGCCGGCCCTTGGCACGACAATATCATCCGTTACAATATCAGCGAAAACGATGGCGCTGTTTCTGCCGCCCATGCCGCCGCATACATTTGGAACAGTACCGACGACGAAACCCAATTTTCCAATTGCCAATTTTACAATAATACCATCTACAATACCAAAGGTGCGGGCATCAATTATGCCGGCAATGCTGCCAGAAAAGACTTTGCATTCTACAATAACATATTTGTGGCGAAGGATGATATAATAACCGGAGAAAAAGCTAAAGATGTTTTTTTAGCCAATAATTGGTGGAGCCTTACTAAAATGGGTGTAAAAATGCCAGGGCTGAATATTAATCCGCAATTCAATCATCCCGGCAACACAACGTTTAACATCCCACAAACATTACAATTGTACGATGGATATAAAATCCCAGCCAATTCGCCACTACGGACAAATGGATTTGACCTAAACAATTTGTATGGCATTACAACGGGCAATCTAGATTTTAACCAACAACCCGCTCCTATAAAAGGCATCGGTGCCAGTTTTTAAATCGCAAAACAAAAATGAAGATGGATTATCCTGAACATTTTATATCATGAAAATAAAAGCTACATATATTTTATCCCTTGTTGCCCTTTGCGCCGTAGTTAAGGTTACTGCACAAAAAATATATTCGTTGGATGCGTCCAATGTTCCAACCGAAATTAAATCGGGCTATTTCAAAATGGGCAGTCCCGGTTTAGCCGGGAAGGAATTATTGGTAAACAGCCGTTATCTCACTATCGGTGGCATCCCGCAAATACCGGTTATGGGCGAGCTGCAATATTCAAGGATGCCCCGCGAACGGTGGGAAGACGAAATTTTGAAAATGAAGGCCTGCGGGGTAAACATTATCGCTACTTATTGTTTTTGGATACACCATGAAGAAATAGAAGGCCAATTTGAATGGGGAGGAAACAAAGACCTTCGGGCTTTTGTGAAGTTATGTCAAAAACTGGGCGTCGGCGTATATCCACGCATTGGGCCATGGAGCCATGGCGAGGCCCGCAACGGAGGCACGCCTGATTGGATTTTACGGAAAAAATATTTGACCGACCGCTCATTAGACCCTGTTTACCAAACTTATGTTGAACGCTATTTCAAGCAAATTGGCACACAGTTGCAAGGGCTTATGTACAAGGATGGAGGCCCGATTATGGGAATTCAACTGGAAAATGAATATTGGAAAGGCAAAGAAGGCGAACCATACATTTTATGGTTGAAACAAACAGCCCAAAAATATGGGATGGACGTACCACTTTATACTGTTACCGGCTGGGGCAACGGCGCCATCCCACTGAACGAAGTGATACCGCTTTGGGGCGGTTATCCCGATGAATCATGGACGCCAAACATAGAAAAGATAACACAGTGCGGCAATTATCAGTTCAATGCTTTTCGTGATGATGCTACCATCGGCAATGCCCAAGTAACCAAAAAGGATATTTACGATTATTCGCTTGACCCTTATTTTACCTGCGAAATGGGCGTTGGCATCTTCAATTCCATCCACCGGCGGCCGGTAATCGGTAAGTTGGATGGCTTGGCAATGATTTTGAGCCGAATAGGTTCTGGCGGAAACCTGCTTGGCTACTATGTTTTTGCGGGAGGGTCATCGCCGCTTGGCACGTACAGCAGCATGGAAGAAAACAAGGACGAAACGGGTTATTACAGCGAGCTTTCGCCCATTTCCTACGATTTTCAGGCGGCCATAAAAGAAAATGGCCAATTGGCACCGTCGTATTGGGAGGTAAAAAAAATGGATTATTTTTTGAACGGATTTGGCAATATACTGGCACCGATGGAACCTGTGTTTCCGCCCAAGTCAAACGAAGGTTTACAATACGCCGTACGGGCAAAAGACAATAGCGGTTTTTTATTTGGCATCAATTATTGCCGCAACAATATTTCTACAGAAAAAAAGCAAATCCGGTTCGAGATAAAATTAAAGAATGAAACAATCTCCTTTCCATCCAAACCAATTACTATCGCCGATAGCAGCTTGTTTATTTGGCCGTTAAATTTAGATATGGATGGTACCCGATTAGTTTATGCAACAGTACAACCTTTGTTCAAAACAGAACAAAGCAGCCAATCTATCTGGATATTTGCACAGGACGCAGATGTAATGCCAGAGCTTTGTTTGGATAAAACCGGGATTGAAAAATTAACGTCGTCGAACGGTAACATCACAAAGGGAACAAACAATTATATAATATCCAATCTTCATCCGGGTACTGATTGTGTAATCAGCATAACAAAGCAAAACGGACAGCAACAAAAAGTCATCATCCTTTCAAAAGAAGAAACCAAAGATGCCTGGATTCTGCAAAATGCCAAGGGCGAAAAAGAATTTTTGCTGTCACGGGCCGGGCTTTATATGAAAGAAAACCAACTGTGCATTATCGATACATTACCCGAAATGAAGGTAAAAGTACTGATTGGCAATGCATCAAAGCTTAGCCAGCACGGAATATCGTTGGCAAGTTCAACTAATGGATTATTCGATACTTATCAATTTAATCTTCCCGTAAAAAAAATACCATGTGGGTTGCAACCAAAGGCCGCTTTGGCAGACGCAGAGTGGCTAAATACCACGGTAAAATATGTGGATGTCTACAATCAATTGGACCATCAATTGTTCCAAAAAGAATTCAGTGCCGATAATCCTGCTAAAATAAAATCAGCCAAATTAATAATAGCTGTCGAATCGGAATGCCGTTTCCGCATCAACGATAAATGGTGCGAACAAGCGATAAAAATTGGAGCGTTGAACGTGCTGGATATTACAGGTTTCATCAACAAGGGCGACAATATTTTATTGCTTGATTTTCCGGTGGAAAAAGGTGGAAAGGCTTTTGCAGCAAGGGTTGTGGTGGAATATTTCAACACGGACCGGCTTGATTTTTCGACCGACAAATCATGGCTCGCCACCGAGTCGTATTATTTTCCGCCAACTTATGGCAGCAAACCGGTTTATCCACTTAATTGGGCCGCCCCAGAAATAATCACAAAACGGAATTTGTACGATAACCAATTCTTGCCCAACATGGTTGAATATTCTTTACCCATTACCTGCGATGATATGGAGGGATTGAACAACCTATATCTTTCGGTGAAATACAAAGGAGATAGAATCGCCGTACGTTCGAACAATAAATTGATTGCCGATAACCTCAACAACAATACCGTTTGGCAGATGGATATGAAAAGAAATCCTTCATTGGAATGCGGCAACCTGCAATTGGAGTTGCGCCCTTGGAAAGATTTGGATAAAATGTATTTCGATATAAAACCACCTGCAACCGACGAAGGAAAAGCCATTATTGAAAGCGCAAGATTTATACCAGAATATAAAGTGGTGGCAGAAATGCAATAATTAATTTTTAACGCAAAACGGAATTAATAAAATAATTTTTAATACGGAAATTTCAAAAATGATAATAATTAATTTAATTCCAATAAATTAAACCGACAACTTAATTGTAGCAAAAAATATCAATGAATTATTTAAAATTTAAAATCGGATTTTGTTGTATTTTTTTAATGTGCAATAGCATAATATCAGCACAACAAAAAGAGGTTAAGCAACAACTATTTGTACAGGGACAAATATTAAAAGATGTAACAGGAAAACCTATTAATGCGCATGGTGCAGGCATACTTTATTATAAAGGTATTTATTATATGTTTGGTGAAATTAAAAAAGGGAAAACATGGCTGGTGCCAGGCCAGCAATGGGAAGATTATCGAGTACCAGCGGGCGGGATTTCATGTTATTCATCTAAAGATTTAATTGCTTGGAAGTTTGAAGGTGTGGCATTGGCACCAACAACGGGAAATGGCAATACTGACCTGGACACGGGTCGAGTAATCGAGCGGCCAAAAGTCATTTACAACAGCACCACCAAAAAATTTGTAATGTGGATGCACATCGATAAAAATGATTACAGCTACGCCCGGGCGGGGGTGGCCGTCAGCGACAGACCTGAAGGGCCTTATAAATATTTGAACAGTGTTCGCCCCAATGGCCAAATGGCGAGGGACATGACTTTGTTCCAAGATGACGACGGAAAGGCTTATCTAGTCTACGCTTCAGAGGAAAATATGACCATGCAAATTTGTCTTTTAAGTGATGATTATCTGTCGCCTACCACAAAATATATCCGCATTTTGGAGAACCAGCACAGGGAAGCACCTGCCATGTTCAAGCATCAAGGAATATATTATCTTATTACATCGCTTTGCAGTGGCTGGGATGCTAACCCCGCAAGGTATGCCACGGCAAACAGCATTTTTGGTGAATGGAAACAGGAAGGAAATCCGTGCATGGGTAAAGATTCCGCGACGACATTTAACTCGCAAAGTACATTTGTTTTACCGTTAAAAGATAAAAAAGGCAATTACATTTTTATGGCTGACCGGTGGAACAAATTGAATTTGGAAGATTCAAGATATATATGGTTGCCATTGCAAATTAAAAAGGATAAAGCTGAAATTAAATGGATGAATATCAAATAAACAAGATGGAAATAAGTAAAATAAAATACTGTTTTAAATCAATTAATATTTTATTGTTTTTAATAGTGGCAATAAAACCAATTAATATCTTTTCACAACAAAATCTAGGTTTTGAAAACGGATTAAAAAATTGGGTTATTAAAAATAAAAACCCAGATATTTCCATAGATATATTAAATGCGCACGACGGTAAAAAGTGTGTGAAAATTGGTAACGGTGAAATAAACCAACAGATAAATGCCGTACCTTTTTCGGTAATAGAAATACATGCTTTTACCAAATTAAGTGACAGTATTATTTCTGGATATTCGTTCCTGCGTTTTTATGATGCTACCAATAAAGTTTTGTTGGAATATACCAGCAAATTGAGCAGAAGCACCACTTATCAAACAACCGGTTTTTATACAGAAGCGCCATTTGCTACAAAATATTTTACCGTTGGCATCCATAAAAACAGCGGTTCCAAAGGCTATATTTATGCCGATGCATTTACCATCAACACCCATGTTGGCGAACCTGCCATCAAACATTTGCCCCAATGCAACCTTGATGAATATATGCGACCCTTTTGGAACACGGATACGATTTATAATGAAGCGGTTTTGATGTATTCGGAAGCGGGAAAACCAGCAATGGGAAAACTGCTGTTCATGCCATCAAAAGTGTTATCCATACTAGATTTCAGCCTACAAAAAACATTCCTTCCAAACAAGGATTATAATATTGAGGGCAATAAAATATTTTGTACCGAACAATCGCAAATGCCGTTCCGGGCCGACACTTCATTTGACAGTAAAAATGATTTGGCATGGTTCAACCTGCAATCGCAATGGGTGAACGTAACGTATACCCACCACGATAAATGGAACGGGCCAACACCTGCTTTTGAGGGTGATAAAATGCCTAACACAATGGCGAAGCTCAAAGCAAGGTTGCCCTTGAAAATTATTGCTTATGGAATGAGCATTACCCGTGGCTTGGATGTGAGCAGTTATGACACGGTGCCGCCATTTATGCCCACTTATGTTGACCTATTTTGCGGCCAACTTAAAAAGAAATTTGGGTATCGCGATATTAAGATATTTAATGCTGGTTTGCCGGGAGCCACTGTAGATTGGGGCGCTGAATATGCAGATAAATACATCAACCCTATGATTCCTGATTTAGTGGTCATCGATTTTGGCATGAACGATTTTTGGCGATATACGCCGGAACAATTCAAGGGTTATATCCAAACAATCATCAACAAGGTAAAAGCTGCAAACCCGAAAGCGGAATTCCTTTTATTGTCTAATTTACAATTTGACCCCGACTATATCATTGATTTGGACAAGAATAAAAAGTTTTATGTTGATAATTTATTGGGGTATAATTTGGTGTTGCAGCAATTGCAAACAACCGGGGTGGTTAATTTGGATATGACAACATTAAGCGGGTTTATTTACCAGCAAAAAAAGGCTAAGGATTGTCTAGCTAACCCGCTTCACCCAAACGATTATCTGGCCCGATGGTATGCGCAAGCCATGGTGGCATTGTTCCGATAATATATTGATGACCATACTGTTATGTATAGTATGGATAAGTATTTGTAAATAGATTTAAAAGCATAGTCTTGAAAAGAAGCACCTTTATCAAAAACAGTTTTTTTGCAGGTATGGGTGTCACCTTTTTTGATGCCTTGAAGGCCATGCCACCCATAAAAGAAAATACAGGATATTTAAAAATGACCTTCAATAAAAGCTGGCCACAGTTTGATTTTTTTGCCATCGATTCGCTGGGTAAAAATAAACTCGTGGAGAATGTTGTTTTGAACGAGCTGCCATCAACAAACAGTATTTATTCAACAAGCACCGATGCTAACAAAACCTTGTACAGGCTTGGTTCCCAACAAAAAACACCCCTTGCTTCGTGGGTAGTCTCCACTTACCCAACTTCCTTTTCAATTGCCAGTAATTATTGTGGGGAGGATGCTACACCTTTCATTTTCAATATCAGCCAATATGCCAACCATGCTACGCTGTTGGGGATTATGGGCAATGAGGCGGACCTGATAAGCTTGCCAGCCGTGCTACATTTCCCAGATATGGGTACGCTACGGATTACTTGCGATATACCCGGTCAAAAATTGAATTGCACAGCCAAGCGTTTTATCGATCACCCTTATGTGAGAATTCTATTTCCAGCGGCTATAAAAACATCCCCAAAAGTTATTTATCATTTTGAGGTAACGTCCATCTTCCCGCCAATAAAAGGTATTGAAAATGACGCACGGTATGACTGCTTCCGCAGAAATTTTATCAGCATATTTCAACTTAATCCCTTCCTTAAGATATTGGCCAATAATTCGGCCAGCGATGCCTGCGCATTTACCTTGTTCAAATACAGCGAAGTGGCTTTGTACACGCCGCCGTTGGCCGTTGGCCTTTCGGCTTTGGATTTGGTAAGAATGACATTGGACAGGTATTTGTCTGGCCAAAAAGGTTACGGTATTTTAGGTTATGATTATGATAAAACCTGGGATATCCCTGAATCGGCCACTTCCTGCAATTCACTGGATTCCTATCCTTCTTTACTAATTGCCGCTTGCAATTATGCCATGGGCAACAATGATAAAAAATGGTTTGTAGCCAATTATGCCAAAATAAAATTATGGGCCGATAAAATGTTGGCAATGGATGCCGACAACGATGGATTGCTAGAATTTTGCCTGTCGGGCAACAGCGGCAGTTGGAAGGGCGATAAAACACAACGGCCCGCCAATTGGTGGGATACCATTGGTTTTGGCCATAAAGATGCTTATTCAAACGCACTGGCATATCACGCTCTTATTTTATTGGAAAAAGCTACGCTTCGGTTTGGCAGTACTGGCGAACAGGCTTTTTATGGTGCAAAAGCTAAACGGTTGAAAGATATTTATACCACTACTTTTTATAATCCACAAACAGGCGTGTTGGCAGGGTGGAAAAGTGCCGATGGTCAATTGCATGATTATTATTTCACCTTTGTAAACGGTGTGGCTATTAGTTACGGTTTGGTGGATAATGTGTTGGCCAATGCCATTATGGACAAGCTGTTGTTAAAGATGAAAGAAGTGGGATTCACCGATTTTGGCTTGGGCCTGCCTGGCAATTTAATACCGGTGAAACGGGCAGATTATACCGATTTGATTTTGGAAGTAGGGGGTGGAAAAAGAGAGGACAATTCGGACGGCTTCCAGATTTATGAAAACGGCGGGGCCACTGCTTGCTATACTTATTTTACCATCCATGCATTACAAAAACTGAAACGCAAAAAAGATGTTGATCTTATTTTATTACCGCTGTTGAAAAGCATGAGCGAGGGAAACTTTCAGGGCAGGTGCCCCAACGGCCGAACAAAGGATTGGAAAACTTGGAAAGGCGAATGCTGGGGTTACGAAGGTTTTTTGGTGGATAATTATATGTTTTTATTGGCAGTACTTAACGAACAAACCAGCATGTTTCAGAAAGATAAAAACTAAGCTTTACACTCAATCTATAGGTAAATATATCTCGAAAGTAGCACCTTCTCCTAACTTGCCGTGTGCCACAATATCACCCCTGTGGTTCTGCACAACCCTTTTACAAATGGCAAGGCCGATCCCGGTCCCATCGAACTCATCCTTCCTCACCAATCGCTGAAAAATGTCGAAAATCTGCTTGGAGTATTTTTCTTCAAAACCCATCCCGTTGTCGGTTATGGAAATTTTATGATATCCATTCTGGTTCATGAGATTGATTGCCCTGGGCGGTTCGACCAATCCGCATGTTATCGTGATAACCGGCTTGAGGCCTGTCAGCCGGTATTTAATGGCATTCCCGATCACGTTCTCGAACAACTGACCCATCTGGAACGGGATTCCTTTGATAACGGGCAACCGTTCAGCTGAAATGGCGGCCCCGCTTTCCGCTATCAATTCATGGTACAAAACCAGCGTCTCGGCTAAAACAACGTTCAGGTCGACATCCTCTAACGGCCTTTGCTGCATTGATACAATAGAATAGTCTAAAAGGTCATCTATCAATGCTCTCATACGGTTGGCACCGTTTATAACCTTATCAAGATACACGGTTTCTTTTGGGCCCAAACTACCAGGTAGCGATTCCTTTATCAGGCCACCGTACAGAATAACCTTCCTTAGCGGTTCTTTCATATCGTGCGAGGCAATGTAGACGAATTGTTCAAGTTCCTTGTTCTTGGCTTCCAATTCCTTGGAATATTCCTTCAACCGGTTTTCGCTTAGCCTTTTTTCTGTAAGATCACGTGTTACTTTTGAGAAGCCTACCACACCGCCGTTTTCATCGTGGAGGGCAGTGATAACAATACTTCCCCAAAAAGTACTCCCGTTTTTTCTTACCCGCCACCCTTCGTGGAGCGCAGCCCCATGTTTAATAGCATCTAAAATCAACTGCTCCGGCAAACCATTCTTCTGGTCGTCCTGCAAATAGAATATCTTAAAGCTTTGGCCGATTATTTCTTTATCCTTATATCCTTTTATCTTTTCGGCACCCTTGTTCCAATTTTGTATTATCCCGTTGATATCCAATAAAATGATGGCATAATCTTGCACTTCCGCTATCATTTTATGATAGCGCTGTTCGCTTTCTTTTAATTGCTCGTTTACCATTTCAAGGTATTCGATGCGTTCGATAAGTTGTTCAACGGTCTGTTCTGTATCTTTTTCCACTCTTAGATATATTTTATATGTCTGTTATCCACTTATTTCAAATCAATTTTGCGGTTTGATTATAGGATTGCCTGTTATTTCAAGTACCTTCTTTAAGGATCGGCTGCTTGTTCCCCAGTTTAATTGTATATCTTTTGGATGGAACCATTGCCCTAAAAGTATCCATCTTGCAATGCTATAAACCTTCAAATGTAGCTTTATCGATAGTAGGCAAAGCGATTATCATCGGTTTAAATATGTATAAAATGCAATGTACCAATATTATAACAATGTTGCTTACAAATCGTCTAAAGTAAAATCCCTCAAATCCTATAAGTAAACTATTCTTATCACCAAGGCTCATAAATTAAATGATGTGAGTTTGGGTTTTACATATTTATTATTAATATGTGTAGTGAAATGCTCTTTAAAAAAACCATGACATGGGCAAAAATTGTAGTAATTAAACTACTCCATGCCATGATTTTAATTGAGCTTTAAAAGTATAAGATTTTTTGCAACAGTAGCAAAAACCACCGGTACAATAAAAAGAAACATCCCCTAGCAATACGTAAAATGTTCTTCTGACCCCTGAACCGACATTTTATTGCTGGCCTGAGCAGCGTTACAGTGGTCCACGTGCGGTACTCCTCCCTGACCGAGCGGATCCGCGGCACCGGCGCCGAGGCCTGGGCCGTGCACGACCTGGCGATGGGCCCGGCGCGAGCGGGGCGACGACGTGATCGTGCTGAGCATCGGCGAGAGCGACATCGACACGCCCGCCCGCCGTTGATGCGGGGCGTGCGACGCGTTTCCGCGCGGGCCCGACACGCGCTACGCGCCAGATGGCCGGACCACCGCAGGAGCTGCGCGCAGACGATCGCCCGACCCACGTGGCAGCGCTCGCCGACCACGCCGCTCGAGTGCCCCGGGTCGCCCTCGTCTTCTTCCCGGCGCCCAGGCCGCGCTCTTCGCGGTCTCGCTCAGTGCATCCTCGGCCCCGGCGGACGAGGTGATAACGTCCCGGAGCCGACCCTACGTCCACCTAGCGAGGCCAGTGGTCGGTGCGTCCGGCGCGTCGATCGCTGCACGTGCCGACTGCCGCCCGAGCGAGGCTTCCACCTCGATCCCGCAGACGTCGCGCGCGACGATCACGCCACGCACCCGCGCCGTGCTCCTCTGACGTCGCCGCACAAACCCGACCGGCGCGGTGATGACGCGCGACGAGCTCGCAGGCGGTCGGGCGAGCTCTGCCAGCGCGCACGACCTCTGGCTGGTGGCCGACGAGGTGTACGCCGAGCTGACCTACGGCGTGGCGCACACGAGCGTGCTCTCGCTGGCGGGCCTCGGCGAACGTCGCCGCCCCCGCCTGGGTGGACGAGCCGTGCCGATTCCTCGAGACGTGGTGGTTCCTGTCTGGACTTCGGTCGTTACACGCCGACGCTCTGGTCCCCTCGCCTATCTCATTCGCCCGCCGCGGCCTGTTCATCACCGCCGATGCGCTGACCTACGCTTGACGGTGCTCCTCGATCGCGGTGGGGTCTTACGCGCCTTGTCACGCGCTCGACGAAGAGCTAAAGCGAAGCGGCACCCGGGCAGACGTCTTCGTCGTCGGTGGCGCAGCGATGGCCTGCCTCCAGGTTGCGGCCGCCTCTCCGCGCTTTTTGCTGGCGATGAAGCTGCTTGCGTCGCACGTCGAGCGCGATCAAGACGACATTCGAACGCTCTACCACTTGTGCGGCTTCACAACGGCGGAGGAAGGACTACGACTCGTGGAGTCCACGTATCCCTGCTACCTCCTCGCGCCACGAACACGATTCATGCTCGAGGGGATGTTCCCTACAGTTCAACCGTAGGCCTGCAACCCGAGATAGACGGCTAGGCCCAAACCGCCGGCCGCGATGAGCAGTTGGAGCGGCCGGGCCGGCGATCGGCGGGTGACGACCGGCCCGGCACGCCCCCCGATCAGCAACCCGACGGCGAGCGGTATGGCGGCGGACCAGCGCACCGAGCTAGCCACCACGAACAGCACAGCGGCCAGGCCGTTGGCCACCCCGAGGATGAGGTTCTTGGCTGCCGAGGCCTGGGCCAGGCTGTCGGTGGTCGCCAGGAGCAGCGCAGCGAGCAGAATCACCCCGGCTGCGGCACCGAAATAGCCGCCGTACATGGCGATGAAGAACACGCCAACGGCCAAGCCGACCTGGCCGGACCCCCAACGCCGAGCAGGAGGAGCCCCCACGTCGACCACCGGAATGACATCGGCCACCGGCACGATCGCCACCACGGGCACGTCGCCGCCCACCGGGGCATCCCCGGCCACCGGTGCGTCGCCAGGCACCGGCAATACCCGACGGCGCAGGACCATGGCGAGCGACGACAACCCGATGAGCCACGGCACGTGGCAGGATCGTGGACATCTACGGCCGCAAGATGCTGGGCCAGCTGCTGCGTCCAGGCACGCCGATCCACACGCATCTCCACGACAAGCAGGAAGGCGTCTGGAACGTCGAAGCGTTTGCCGCCAACGATGAAATCATCCTGTGTGCTGGCCTCTGGGACGCCTTGACGCTCTGGAACCACGGCTACCGCAACGGCACCACGGTCTTCAGTCCGGAAGCTCTCACTGACGACCTGCTGGCCGCCCTGACGGAATTCAGCATCAAGCGGGTTCTGACGCCTTGTGAAACGCTCACGGCCCCGCTCATCGAGGCCGGTCTGGAAGCCTTCCTGGTCAAACTACCTCTGAATCTGGACATCAACGCTTTCGCTCTGCAAGCGGCCAATCCCGTGGATGCTCTCGGCGATCTGCTCCGTCATGCCGAGTGGATTGGTCGCGGTACGCCATCAAAAGTGAGCGTGCCGTTCGAGCCAGACCCAGAAGCATGCCCAACGAGTGCGCCTTTCGTTGCCTGTGATGAGGCCGAGGATGACCTGGATGCTCTCTTTGGCGACGATGACGACCCAGAAACGGACGAATTACCCATCCAGGCCGACCATGCCGAGGCCGAGCTGCCGCCGCTCCGTACTGCCTCGCCAGTGCCCATGCCTCCCGTCGAGAACGAGCCGGAAGTGAGCGACGATGAAGTGGCCATGACGTTCGGTAATCGTCGCTATCGCGTGCGTGGGCTGAAAAAGAACTCCACGCTCGACGTGCTGAAAGTAAACCTGCTCGTCAGCAATGGCGTCGGCATTCACGTTGACTCTTTCGACCTCTACTCAGCCAAAAACCGCAAGGCGTTCCAGGACCAGGCCGCTCTCGAACTTCACGTCGAAGTGGAAGTCATCAAGCGCGATCTGGGCCGGGTCTTGCTCCAGCTGGAGGAGGTCCAGGACAAACACCTGCAAGCAATGCTGGCACCGAAAGACATGCCGCCCGAGATGGATCAGACTGAACAGGACGCAATCCCTGGACCTGCTTCAAGACCCATGCTTGCTGGACCGCGTACTGGCCGACTTCCAGGTCGTCGGCGAACGCGGCAACAAGCTGATCGGCTATCTCGCCGCCGTCTCGCGTCACCTGGATCAACCGCTGGCCGTCATCATCCAGTCCACCAGTGCGGCCGGCAAGACGACGCTCATGGAAGCCATCCTGGCCTTCATGCCGCCCGAGCAGGTCATCAAGTATTCGGCTCTCACGGGCCAGAGCCTGTACTATCTCGCCGATGGCAGCCTCAAGCACAAGATTTTGGCCATCGTGGAGGAAGAAGGTGCCCAGCGGGCCAGCTATGCCCTCAAGCTCCTGCAAAGCGAGGGTGAGCTACGCATCGCTTCCACGGGCAAGGAAGTCAGTACAGGCCGGCTGGTGACCCAGGAATACCGCGTCGAAGGGCCGGTGATGATCTTCCTGACCACGACTTCCATTCAAGTGGACGAAGAGCTACTCAACCGCTGCCTGGTTCTCACCGTCGATGAGGACCGCGAGCAGACCATGCTCATCCACCAGCTGCAACGACGCCGCGAAACGCTCCCAGGCCAGCTGGAAGTCCAACAACGGCAAGAAACCTTGCAACGCCATCGCAACGCCCAGAGGCTTTTGCGGCCGCTCCTGGTGGCCAATCCCTACGCGGAACAACTCACCTTCTGCGACTACAAAACGCGAACCCGCCGGGATCATCAGAAGTATTTGACCCTCATCCGGGCCATTACCCTTCTGCACCAGTACCAGCGGCCCATCAAGACCGTCGAACACCAGGGCAAACAGGTCGAGTACATCGAGGTCAGCCTCGACGACATCAAGCTCGCCAACGAACTGGCCACGGACCTTCTGGGAAGATCGCTGGATGAACTGCCGCCCCAGACCAGGCGTCTTCTCAATCTCCTCGACGACCTGGTCAGAGAGGCTTGCGAAAAAGACAGCGTTGGCCGGATCAATTACCGCTTCTCCCGGCGTGACGTGCGGGAATTCACGGGCTGGGGCAACACGCAGCTCAAGCTCCATCTGCGAAGATTGGTCGAGCTGGAATACCTCCTCATGCACAAGGAGCAGCACAGCCGCCGCCACGTCTACGAACTGCTTTACCAGGCCAGTGACGACAACAACGGCAAGATCCTCACGGGCCTGATCGACGTGGACAAGCTTCGTGAAGGGGATCGGTCGGGGTCTGCAAGCTGAAAGGCCGGACGATGGGCGGGGTATGGCCGGCAGGAAGACGCGGCATGGCCGTGCCCTGCTTTTTGACGCAACCCATGAACCAGCCCAGAGCAGCGACAAAATTCCAGCGAACTGGTCGAAAACGTGAACCTCGGACACTTATCAAGCAATCGTACCTGGAGTGAATCCCATGCCGAAGCAACCTGCCGACCGTGATGATCCTTATGGCATGAATCCACTGCTGGCGAAGTTCCTTGAATGGCTCGGCGTTCAGAACTACACCGAACAGACCATCGAGAACCGCCGCAAACGCTGTACGGCGTTTATCCAGTGGGCAGAAGAAAGAGGCATCACGAAGCCGCTGGAAGTCACCAAGCCCATTCTTGACCGTTATCAGCGGTTCCTGTTCTACCGCAGGAAGAAGGACGGCCAGCCATTGAGCTTCCGCACCCAGCTGGGCCATCTCACGTCGGTCAGGGCCTGGTTCAAGTACCTCTGTAGGCAGAACTACATCCCTTCCAATCCGGCCAGTGAACTCGACCTGCCACGCCAGGAGTTCCATCTGCCCAAGCACGTCCTGACGGCAAGGGAAGTCGAGCTAGTCATGAACCAGGTGGACGTGAACGATCTCCTGGGATTGCGGGATCGTGCCATCCTGGAAACGCTCTATTCCACGGGCATCCGACGCACCGAACTGATCAACCTCAGCCATCTACTCCATCGACCACGAACGCGGCCTGGCAATGGTGCGGCAAGGAAAGGGCAAGAAAGACCGCATGGTTCCCATTGGCGAAAGAGCCCTTGCCTGGGTTGATCGCTACCAGGAGGAAGTGCGGCCTCAGCTCCTGTGCGGCGGCAAGACAGGGGAGACGCTCTTCCTGACGGCCCACGGCGACCCATTGCGAGCGAATGGCCTGTCGGTGCTGGTGGGCGAATATGTGGAAAAGGCCGAGCTGGGCAAGCAGGGCAGTTGTCATCTCTTCCGTCACACCATGGCCACGCTAATGCTCGAAGCCGGTGCCGACATCCGGATCATTCAAGAGATTCTGGGCCACAGCAGCCTGGAAACCACCAAGATTTACGCCCAGGTTAGTGTACGCCTGCTCAAAGAAATCCACACGGCGACACATCCTGCGAAACTTCCCAGGAATCCAGTGGATTCGCCGGAGGAAGGGCAGTAGAATGCCGGGATGAAGGGAGCCACACCACTCCTGGAACGCATCCTGGCATCTCGAAAAGTGCCTTCAGCACCCTCGTCAAGAAAATCGGCTCGTCACTCGAAAACACGCGTCTGGGAAAAATTTGCCTCCTGCCCACTGGCTTCCAGAAAAAGCTGCCGTAACTCCAGAACTGCCATAGGGATTTGCACTCGTTCCTCGCAAACACGCGGCGGACGATATGAATTGCAGGATTCCCTGGGTGGGACCATGACCGTGGCGTACAACGGCGACAATGAATGGACCAGCATGCAATGGAACGGCAGCGGGCATGAGCCCGATGCAGGATGTCCGCACCTACACCGCTGATAACCAGAAAGCTACCGATGCCCGCTATGACAGCCTGACCGTGAGTTCGACCTATGAAGTGGGCCAGACGTCTTACACCTGGTCCAACTGGCGGCGACCTGACCAACGAGACGTTCAAGAACGGCAGCGGCAGCACGACCTTGCAGCAAGTGACGTACACCTATAGCAGCGGACTCCATCAGGTGGCGTCGCGGGATCTGAATGGCACCACAGTGAATTATAGTTACGACGCGGCCAATGAGCTTACGAATGATGGGGTTGCGACTTATACGTATGATTCCAATGGCAATCGAACGATGACGGGGTACAGCACGGGCACTGGCAATCAGTTGCTGAACGACGGGACGTATACCTATACGTATGACAACGACGGCAACATGATCGAGAAGAGCGAGGGTACGGGGCTGCAAACGTGGTTCTACACTTATGACAACAAGGGCCATTTGCTCACGGTCAATGAAACGAGCAACGGCGTTACGAGTATCATGACGGCGACGTACACTTATGACGCTTTTGGGAACATGGTGAAAGAGGTGGAGTGGCAGACTGGGGTGGGTACAACGACTACGGAACATGTGTATGACCAGCTGACAGGCAATTTGCTGTTGGACTTGAATAGCAGCAATGCTTTGGTGATGCGGTACATGTCGGATGGTTCGCAGAACGGTTACCTTGGTCGGCAGGATGGGAGTGGAAATACTTCCTGGTACATGACTGACAGGCTGGGAAGCGTGATTGGCATTACCAATGGAAGTGGGACGGCCACGGACACCATCGTGTATGATGGGTTTGGGAACATCACCAGCGAGTCGAGCCCCACAAACGGCGGGAATTTGAAGTTTCAAGGGATGTACTGGGATGCGCCAGTTGGTGAATACGACGACAAGGCCCGGCCATATAATCCTCCGAACCGGGACATTTGGCGGAATGGATCCCGATAGGTTTGGCGGCGGGTCGACGAATCTGTATTCATTTACGGGAAATGATCCGACGAATGTTACGGATCCGAGTGGCTTAGCATGGATACCGGTTGATTTGTTAAAGCATTTGGTGAAAGATACGGTGAACGGTCCTGCGATATTAGCTGATTGGCGTCTCTTGAGCAAAGATAAATGGCGATTCCAATTTCAGAATGATATTCTACCCAGCACTGTCGGCTTGACAAGCGATAAAACAGTAAACGTACAAGTGACCGATGCTAGGATGATAGCTGAGTGGAGAAAAGGGGTGGACGTGCAATGGGAGGCTGGCAAGTGGGCTGTCGATTTTACTAATAAAGCGATTTGGATCCAAGCGACAAGTGAAAAAGAAGCTGCTGACATTCTTGGACCCCTCGTGAAGCTGCTTAACACGCCTCCTGCCGCAGCTAATGACGGAATCGATCTCTACTCAGGCAAACCGACCATTGAAGCAATACGTGAGGACAGGAAAAAGGGTTTCGCTTTGGAGGAAGGCACCGGTTTGAAGCTGGATAAGATTAGTATTCGAGCTCGTCGTGGATTCCTCACTGTCTGGAAAAAGGGAAACAATGCCACAGTCCAGATGATCAAAAATCTAGTCGGCTCTGGTTTCGGGGCTACGCCTCCGGGGGCTCTGGAAGTAATTGAACTCTATATCGAACTATTCAAAGCCAACAGCGAAAATGATAAAGTGAACGAACTGGAAAAACTTGAAACAGAGATAAAATGACTTTGGTTGCACGTCGGCGACAACCACGTTCTTGTCGGTATGCGTCTTCTTCTTGCCAGTGGAAGGGCCTGTTTTTCCGGGTTTGTCGGCCGCTGGCATTGCCGGTCTGTCCCGTCAATGATACGCCGGGGATCGACCCCCGCTGCGGGGGAGTGTGGGCGAAGTGAGCTGGGTCCAGTTCCGCGAGGGCCGCTTGCACGACGGGCAACAATAGGTGAATCCAGTGATTCATGGCCGCCTGACTCAGGCCGAAGTGTTCGGCCATGACGACCTGCAGGGGTAGGTCTTGAGTTAGACCAGAATGAACTATAGTTTCTGTTCCGGACCCAGCAACGTCTCCTTGCGGCCCCTACCTGCGGAGCGGAGCCAGGGCAGACCCCCACCGTGCGATACTTGGGATTGAGCGCCCTCGTAGGACCGGGCAAAGGCGGGCAAGAGTCGATGGAACTCCGGGAAGGTCAGTCCGGTGATAGAGAGGCACTTCCTACGCTTGGTCTGGATGTCTGTGTATGTCAACATTTTGCCATTGTAACCTTATTTCTGATAAAGTCTATTGTATCACGACAGTTCTTAGGAAATTATTCTTCAAGCGCTCTTATTGCTTATGCGCTAATACCAACCGCACAGGCTGAATGATGAGAACTGAAAAAAGCAGTTACCTTGCCCCTAATTCTTCCGCATTCCATACTCTTATCATCGTGTCGGCACCCCCACTTACGATACGTTTCCCGTCGGGACTGAATGCTACGCAGTAGACGAGACCGATATGTCCTCTGAGCAGAGTGACATCCTTCTCTTTCTTGATATCCAACACCTCCAGGATATTGCCGTTACCGCAAACTATTCGTTTGCCATCGGGACTAAATGCCAGGCAGAAAATCAAGTTCGTTGATGCCTTCCGCGAGGAGATTTCCCGGCCATTTTCAGCATCCCACAACTTCAAAGTGTCACCCGCCGCACTGACAATATGTTTGCCGTCAGGACTGAATGCCAGGCACATAATCGGATCTTTATGTCCCTTTAGACAAATAATTTCCTTTCCTTCATGGGTATCCCAGATTTTTAGAGTTGTTTCGCCACCACCGCTTACGATGCGCTTTCCGTCGGGGCTGAAGGCCACGCACCAGACCCAGTTCTCGTGGCCCCGAAGGGAACGAATTTCCTTCCCCTTATCGCCATCCCAAACTTTCACGGTATCGTCAAAACCGCCGCTAGCGATACGCTTCCCGTCCGGACTGATTGCCACGCACTTAACTGGAAGGCTATGTCCCTTAAGGGTCATGATCACTTCGCCTTTATTAGCGTCCCACACCTTCACGGTATTGTCCGCACTGCCGCTGATGATGCGATTGCCATCGGCACTGAAGGCTACGCAAGTGACAGGCTCTGTGTGACCCTTGAGCAAGGCGATTTCCTCACTCTTGTCCACATCCCACAGCTTCAAGGCGTTTTCACTACATCCGCTTACGATGCGTTTACCATCCGGACTGAAAGCGATGCCATATATACCTCCTTTATGCCCCTTCAAAGATTGGAGCAAGCGTGTGTCAGGAAGCTTTTCGATGAGTACCTGGGCTCGAAAGCGGATCTCCCGCTCCTTACTTTCTTTCGCGGCCTTTTCAAGCTGCTTGTGTGCCAACCTTCCGATTGATTCCAAGGCCTTGGTCAGCAGCTTCGCGTTTCTCGAAATCATCATTCCCCAATTGAGCGATGAGTTGCTCAATTTCTGCCTGAGTCACCTGTTTCGCGGGCGGCGGAGCTTGCTTTTCCTTCTCGCTTCGAAGACCAAGCTGCCAGAGTAATAAAAGCACCCCACCATGAGAAACAAACGGCATGGATGGAGCATGGGAACCTCATCATAAAAGGCACCTTGCAGATCGACACGACCCCGATAAGAGCTAGCCTACCCGACAGAACCACCCGATGTCAATGAAATTGACCGTCCTGTACAAGTATTATGTCCCACGCAAAGCGAGCAGTACTACAGAGGCTTGGGAGACGGAATCAACGCCATTGTTGTCATGTCATAATGGCAGCCAAAAGAGGCTTGCGGACACAAAGAGCCCTGTTATCGCACCGCCAACATGATTTTTCCTGGTTGTTTAGCTAATTTTTTTTTTTTTTTTTCCCCCCCCCCCCCCCCCCCCCCCCCCCCCCCCCCCCCCCCCCCCCCCCCCCCCAAAAAAAAATTAATTTTCACCCACTTCACCTCTCAATTCCCCCTCTTCCTGGCAACATCCAGTGCCAACCGATTAGCAAATAGCCTTTCAGGAGGCTTTTTGCGTTTTTCTGGGTAAGCGTTTTCACTTTTGGCTGATTTATTACCCAACACCCAACATTTCAAGCATCGTTGACGCAAGTGGCTATTTTCAAGCAGTTTGCTTCAATTCCTTCTGTTGGGTAAGCACCCAACAATAGCCCAACACTTGCCACCAGTCCTGTCGGTGAGTTCTCTTCTGTTGGGTCATTGTTGGGTATCAACCCAACATCGATTTCTCGCACAAATGCCTGATTTTACTGCATTTTCGCCACTCTGGCCCCATTTGTTGGGTGTTGGGTCCATGGAAGCCTCCAAATCTGAGCAGCATCCCCAGTCATTTACATGAAGAACAGCCCTTTTCCTGGCAGCATCTCCTGAAGACGGCATTAGCCGTTGGCATTCCTGGCTCCCAGGACGTTTCGGTCTAACCGAGCCGTCCTGGTTGGGACGGCTCTCATTGGAGGCTGTTCCTGATGACTGCTGTTCCTGAAGCTCTGCACACTCGTTTCCTGCAACTGCTGCCCAAGATCAAGACCCATGCTCAAAACGCCTTTCGTCACATCCCTTGCGTCCATCGTCGAGAGGATGCCATTCAGGAGGTCTGTTGTCTTGGCTGGAAATGGTTCAAACGTCTCGTCGAACGAGGGAAAGATGTGCCGGGCGAAATTCTGATCGCAGTTGTTGCCGAATTAACGCGGTATGGATTTTGGCATGATGAAGGACCGTTTGGAGAACCAGGTGTTCCGTGCCAAATTCTGATGCGCATTTGTTGCATAGATACTGACAGGGTGTAGGGTGAAGTAGCCCTCGCTCCTTTTCGACGGCGGCCCGGCCCGGCCGAGGGCGGCGATGGTCACCTGCATGGGCAGGTCATTACGAATGCGACGCAGCAGGTCGTTTGAGAACATGGTCTTCTCCAAAAGAGACGCAGGGGGCGAACCTGGTCCAGGATGGGTGTCAGTAATCGACCAGGTCGCTCTCCTTTTGCCAGTGCGGTTGCATCAGCACGCGGTTGACGTTGTCGATGTCGATGGTCTTGTTGGCACTGCGGACGGCCTCGATCAGGCAGCCGACGCAGAGGTTGCGGGCCTGACGCAACACGCCGTCGGCGGAGCGCACCACCAGCTCGATGGCGGGCAGCGTGAAGGTGTTGTGGCCCAGGCCGACGCGGTCCAGTTCGCGCAGGATGAACTCGCGCATGGCGTCGGGACCCAGCCGTTTGGTGATGACCGAGTAGGTGACGCGGCTCTTGATGTCCAGGTTGACGCCCAGGTCCAGCGCGGCCAGCAGGTTGGGCCGGCCGATCAGCACCAGGTTGTGGTTTTTGGGGAAGTCCTCGAAGAGGAGCCGCAACTTGCGCAGGTTGGCCAGGTCCATGAGGTGGGCGTCGTCGAGGATGGTGGTCAGCGACTTGCCGGCGCGGTTGAGGCTGAAGGCTTGCTCGATGAGCCGGCGTTCGCAGGCGAAGGCGGAGCTTTCGAACTCGACGCGGAAAGCATCGCAGAGGATCTTGACGGTGTTGGTGTAGGTGTGCAGGGTGCGTGCGACGGTGGCGACCAAGTTCTGGTTTTCGGTGTCTCATCTGGTGCATCCAGGCTCGCCAGCACCTTTCTTCCCTGTTCGGTCAAACGCCGCTTCTGACTCTTGCTTCGCGGTTTTTCGGGAATGGTCAGCACGATCAGGCCCAGGCCGTCGAGTCGTCGAGCCTTTGCGTACATTGCCGGTGATCGTTCGATAGCCCAACTTGGCGACCAGGTTGGCCTTGCTGAGTGGCTGTCCTTGAAGTGCCCGCAAGACGCTGCGGATTCGGTGTCCGTCAATCCTG
>CAWJTH010000103.1:0-18772 GCA_963845495.1 uncultured Chitinophagaceae bacterium | reverse complement strand
CCCTCGATAACTATAAGTGCCAATTCGGCTATTTTACATTTTGGCTTGTTGCGGGCATAGCCAAATAACCACATCTTTGCGGCAAATAATTAAACCCAATTACCTGCTTTATTATACCGGATCTTAAAAAATTTAGATGACAATTGACGGATGACAAGTTGGTAAAACCATAGTGTTTCTGCATTCTCACCAGCCAACCAGTTATGGCATGCCATTAAGATTCAAAACCTAGGCAACGCTAACAATTCCTTAAACAATAGCGCAGTTTTTCAATTTTGGGGTTTTTCATAGGTAAGGGCGGCGGGAGTGCAACAGCTTCCGTCCGCTTTTTTTTAAACGCAAAACAGCCAACCTGTTGATTATATTTTCGTCAGTTTGCTGTAAAGCCACTTACCAAAACTTGATTTAAACAATAGTAGTAAAGGGCTTTAAACAACCAAAATAACTTAAATACATAAAATAAAACAGTTCCTATTTAACATTAAAACACATATGTTTTCCTTTAAAAAATTGCTCTTTCCGCTATTACTTTTGCTCTTTTATACATCTTTTGCCCAACAAATAGACATCGGCGCACCGCTAACCGACAGCAGTTATAAAGCACCGCTAAAACATTTTATGTTGATAAAATTGGATGCAAATACCGAAACCAACAACATCATCTTCAAGAAAATATCCAACCAAAAGGATTTTGATATAGCCCCCAATAACGACATCAACCTTAGGCTCACCGCCCACTATAGTTTTTTAGGGTTGTCCTACAGCTTTTCACCTTTCCATGCCAATGAAAACACCAAGGGCAAATCAAAAAGCTCGGCCATAGCGTTAGATGTGGTAGCAGGCAAAAAACTCGGCCTATCTTTCTTTTATGGCACTACACGCGGCTATTACCTGCAAAATACCGATGACTATAAATTACAGCTTACCAACCCTGCCCTGCCCTATGCCTTATTTCCCGATGTAAAAACCACCCTTTTTAGAACCGAGAACGCCTTTTATTTCAATGGTAACCGGTTCTCTGTTCGGTTTCCGGTTAACCAGTACGAAATTCAAAAAAAGAGCGTAGGCTCGTTAGTTTTGCCCTTAAATATATACTATTCTACCATCAATTTCCGCAACGAGCCTTTTGCAGATTTAACCAATGTGGGTAATAATGTTTATCCCGAATATCTGTCGGATGTATTTGTTGTAACAGGTTTAGGCTATGCATATAATTGGGTGATAAAGCCCGGCTTGATATTAAACCTAAGCTGTACACCGATTGTTGGGCTAGATATAAACAGGACAGATTATACCAACAAAACCAGTAATAACAGCAACCAATTTACTTATGGGTTGAAGGCTAGTACGGTACTGGCTTATGTGTCTACCACATGGATGGGCGGTCTTTCTGCCGAGTCGGCCAATTGGAAATCGTTTTCTACTTCCAACGACTTGGTGGGTAAGCGCAATTATATAAAACTTTTTATTGGCCACAATTTTACGCCTCCCAAAGCATTGGTAAAAGCATTTGACTGGTTAGGGAACAAGTTTAAAAAACGACAACAACAATAACTATTTTTAATTAAGGCGTTTGGCTTGGGAAGAATTACTGGTCGCGTTAAATTTGTGCATGGCGATTGATTATCACTTAAATAAAAACCAATAATGCAACTACGTTTTGGCAACAATAGTTGTAATTATTAATAATGACAAGGCATATTTGAAGAAAATAGACCTAAAAAATATTATCCTACATTCCAATGCAAATGGATTAAAAATTATTATTGACAACAAACCTGTAAACGGAAGTTGTTTTAAATATATGGCCTGGTTCCAATAAAGCCGAAGGAAAAGTTTTTTGATTTGGGGCATCTGGAAATTGTTGCGTTTCTAAAACCAAGGCTGTAGCTAAAGCATCTTTTTTACCATTTTTCATAATATTTTCCCCTTTCATACCGCCGCCATTATAAAATAAGACACAGGGTTCGTCCGTAAATATCTCCATTTGAATGCCTGTTTCTGGACTTATTAATTTTACAGCGAAATTTAAGTTGCCAGATTTGTTTTGATTTAACACCAAATTGTTATCATAGCTCTTTAGATTATATTTAGTAATGTTATCCTGTATAGAAGTAAGCTTTCTAAAGTCGAATGGCGTTCCGGTAACAGATTGAAGTTTACCTATCGGAATCAAATCTTTGTCTACCGGTGTAAAATAGTCTGCGTTTACCTGCATTAAATGGTTTAATATTTTCGTCTCAGTTTGACCATTCAAATTAAAAAAAGCGTGGTTAGTTAAATTTATAATAGTCTTTTTATCAGATATGGCCTCATAAACAATTTTTAGTTCATTATCGTTATTTAAAGAAAAAACAACTTTGACATTTGCATTTCCGGGAAAACCCTCTTCACCATCTGTAGACAAATAATTTAATCTCAATGTGGTTCTATCTTCTTGAACAGCGTCCCATACAACATCTTGAAACCCTTTAATGCCTCCATGTAACGTTGTATCATTTTCATTTTTTGATAATATATATTCCTTATTGTCAATTTTAAATTTTCCCTTTGCTATTCTATTTCCAAATCTTCCGATAGTTGCCCCAAAATAATGTTCTTTTGAAGATCTAAACCTGTCAATGCTGTCTGGGCCAACAATAACGTCTATTAATTTATTATTTTTATCTGGCACCAATAAACTTACCAGCCGGCCACCATAATTTGTAATTGCAGCATACATATTATTATCATTCCTCAAAAAAAATAAATCAGTTTGCTTACCATCAATAGTGTATGGAAGAAAAAAAAACTTTCTATCCGGAAGGATGTTCTTTACTTCATTTTGAATAAAACGATTATCCATTACTGCAAATCTTTTCAATGGTATACAAATATTATTCCTTCAATGTTTTCTCAAATTCTTTAATGAGTTTTAATAGTAAGTTGGAAGACGTACGCTTTGAAAGTTCTTCTTTAACGTTTTCTAATAAATGATTTGATTCTTTGATATCGCCATTTTTAAATTTAATAAGCGCTAACCCATAATCACCATATAGTTTTCCAATCGAAATTTTCTTTTGGTTAGAAAGATCGGTAAATATTGTTTCTGCCTCTAATAAGTCGCCAAGCGCCAAATTGGCCAAGCCTATGCGTGGATTAATTTGATAATAATTACCTTCCCCACCATAACGCACCATTTCTGTTTTGGCAGCTTTGTATTTTTCTAACGCTTCTTTATTTTTATTTTGCTTGAGGGATATGTCTCCGGCCGCCATCAAAATCCTAAATCTGATCCATGGTTGAGAGTCGTCGGTAAAAGTTAGCGCTTGGTCAATTAGCTTTACTGCTTCGTCTACAAGTTCTGATCTATCCTGCTCAATTTTAACCCTGGCGGCCCATGCATATCCTAAAGCCATTAATTCATTTGTCTCAATAAAAGGCGGCTTTACCTGTTTTGCCAATTCAATACCTTTTATTATTTCATAATCAGCTTCATTATATTTATTTTCTTCAACGTAAGTCCAGCCCAAAGCATCAATCCTGAGTAAGGCTTCATAATATTTACTTTCTAACCGGTTTGCAGCAGCAATGGCTAGTTCTACATATTTAATACGTTCGAGATTGTAAAACCTACTATCCATGTAATGAATCAACAGAAATGTTAGATTCAATAAAAGCTGGTCATTTTCAGCATTTTTCTCGGAAGCCGACCACTTTAATACTTCGTATATTGTTGGCCATTCTACATCAATTTTATCCATTTTATCACTAACTAATGCGTTCCAGTATTCAACCGACGGATGGCTTCTTTTTACGTAATTACCAATAAATTCAAAATAATATTTATACCATTGCCCTCTTGCAATACTTTCAAATTCAGCATTTTGAAGTAATTTATTTGTAACAAACCTACGAGTCATCGGGTGTATAACAAGTCGGTTTATATTATTGAAATTTGGTTCTAGCAATTTCCAAGCCAGTAAAATATGAGTGGCATCTTCATAATCTTTTTTTGACAATCCGCTTGTTTCCTGAAGCGCTTTCTTTTCAATAGAATCCGTACCTATGAATAAAGGGGTGACTAAAAGCAATTGTTGGGCTTTGGTGCCAATACTTACCCACGAGGTTTCATGAATTTTTTCAAATACCGTGTCAATACTTTCTGTTGGATTGTTTTCTTTTAAATTATCAACCACCTGATCTAGCGATAACATTCCGCCACTTATTTGGCCAATTGATAATCTTATGGCCAATGGGTTACCACTTGTTATTTGTACTAAATTCAATAATTTTTCATCAGAAACAGATAGCAAATGATTCAATTCATTCGTTTTTGTATATCTTCTTATAAGCGCAATAGCTTCATCATCTAACAAACGTTTAAGATTAATATTCCGCGATTCGAACTCCTGCTTTTGAGATGTAATTAGTACTTTATTTTGTTCTTTAAGGTTAAATAGCCATTCTACAAGTTCATTATCATCAATCGTTTCAAAATTATCGATCACTAAAAAAAGCCTTTTACCGGGATCATGAAGTAACAAGTCAACTTCTCTTTTTTTAAGGGTTAAATTATCGGGTGGTATTTGGGTTATACTTGGATATCCTAAAACTTCGGCAATTTTATTTAAAACTTCGTTTAACCATTGTTTTTGATCTTTATTTTTTGCAACTATCCAAACCAAAAAATCAAATTGCATATTAAATGCAAACTTCAATTCCGATTTATTTAAAAAAATATAAGCTATTTCAAGCGCCACACTTGTTTTACCAACACCTGAAAACCCTTCAATTGTTACAATAGGACTTTCTTGGATGGCTTTTAATATTTTTTTAATATACGCTTTGCGGCCTATTAATTTTGTGCCGTAAGTACGAGCCGGCAAATTATGGTTTTTGATAACAGATTTGCTTGGTTCAGTTTGTACATCCAACTTTATTTTTTTCATCTTTTCTCCCCTACCGCCGTTCATTTTATGTATTAATTTTCCAGCCAATAATTTTTCTAATTGGTATTTGAATTGAGATTTTAAATCACCCAAACTTGAATAGCTTGTTTCAAAATGACCCAATGCCAACAATTTTTTTTGGAAATTTTTCAGGCTTATATAATCGTTTTCATTCCATTGGTTGTTGTTAACCAACGTTTCTTTTCTATAAGTAAATATTAAAGGAAGATCAGTTTCTTTGAAATTAGTGTAAGCGGTATCAAATTCTTCTTCGGTATATTTTCCCACTTTTAAAGAATAAAGAATAATAAAAATATCCGCTTCTTTTACTGCGTTGTTATATTTATTTTGTAGCCGGGCTTTATCCATCGAATCATCAAACTTTTCCCAACGGATTAAATCAAGAAATAAATTTTTGGTATGATATCCATCATTTTCGCGACCAATAAATAATTCGAATTCATCCCGATCAGGTCTTAGTTCTTCTGAAGAAGCAAGGAATATCTTTAAAGTTTTCATGGCAAGGCCTATTTCTTTTTCCTGATTTTAAAAAACGTTGATTACATGCGCATATAATTTAGAAATATACAACCTTATAAATAAAGTTTCAAGCGTTATTTTAACTATTTTGAATTCCTTTACTACATTTTTTCCATTTAATTATTCTTCAATAATTATCTCATTACCAGCAGATTTTCCTTTTTTTAGTTTTCCCGCTAAAATCATTATCAATATTATTTTGTTGCAAGAGTTATTATGAAAGCTCCGAAAAGCTATCAACAAACAATAGAATTGCACGGATATATTACTAGACTGTTGGAAAAGTTTAGTAGGATTGAAATAATATTAATGTTTCGGAATTGCTTTGTGCACCAAACAGACAATATCTTTTTTTAAGCTATCCCGAGCTAGATTTTATTGGGGATCTTTTTTAAGACTGAAAAGCCTATGAAAGACAGCGTTGCAATTAGATTTTTTAGGTTTCCCAACTACAGCCATATAATTTGAATACAAACAAAATCACTAGTAATCAAATTTCATTTGGTTATACCTTGTGTTGCATTAATTTTTAGCCTAATGAAAATGGCAACCATTTTGTCCACGCTTTGTTCAAAACCAATTTATGTGAAGTAGGAAAAGCTGCGCATTTTTGTCCCAATTTTGAAAAGCCATTGATTCCAAGCAACAATATTAAAAGAGTTATTTCGGTAATAAGTAAACATTTTAATACAAATTTGTTATTATATTCAGGAATCCTTTAACAAGGCCCACTACCAACAATGATTGAAATCTATTTTATAAATTACAGTGCAAAAGTGATGACCACAACTTCGACAAACCTAGGAAGTCTTGGTAATGAGGCACCAGGCTGTTTTACAAACAAGATGAAAAGATGATGATGAGCAGATTGATTTATACCGCTATGCTATTGTTAACGCTGATTCCGGTATCGGAAGCCTACGCCCAGATCCCACCGACCAATAAAATGGAAGCAGGACAATTAGACAGCATAAATATAAAAACGGACACAGTTTTTGTCCGTTACCCTCAAAAAGACATTGTTGATGTGGTAAGAGAAGTAATGCATAAACAAAAAACCACGACTGTCAAAAAAGATTCGGTCACCTCAAAGCCAGCTTTTTCCGCACTGCCTGCTGCTGGATATACGTTGGTATCAAAATGGGCCGTAACACTTACGGGTAATGTTGCTTTTCGTACAGACGCATCTGCACAGATATCAACCGTAACTTCCTATGTAAGTTATACGCAGAACAGGCAGTTCCTTTTCCCTGTGGAATCAGATATTTGGACAAAGAACAATAAATATAACCTAGTCGGAGATTTCCGTTTTTACAGCTATCCGCAAAGTACGTTCGGCTTGGGAAGCAATTCTAACATCCGAAATGAAGACCCGATGGATTATTTATATTTCCGGTTCTACGAGACTGTGCTAAGGCATGTTGCAGGTCATTTTTACGCCGGCGGTGGTTACATCATCGACTATCATTCGGACATTTCACACAGCGGAACGCTAAATGGCGCCCCATCCGATTTTAAAACATATGGTGCAGCATCAAAAACGGTCGCTTCCGGATTTACACTGAACACTTTATTTGAAAACCGTGACAATCCGATTTATCCCGAGAAGGGATTTTACGGTGCCGTACAATACCGGTCAAACCTCAATTATTTGGGTAGTTCATCTAAATGGAAATCGTTAGTTATAGATCTGCGGAAATATATTAGGCTACCCGCCGCTTCAAATAACGTTTTGGCATTTTGGAGTTACGATTGGTTGGTGTTGGAGGGAAAACCGGGGTATCTTGACCTGCCGAGCAATCAATGGGATGAGTACTCAAGTACCGGTAGAGGATATATACAAGGCCGTTTTCGCGGCGCCCAAGAAGTATATGGAGAAATGGAATATAGGTTTCAAATTACCAGAAACGGGCTTTTGGGCGGCGTATTGTTTTTAAACGGACAAAGCTATTCTGCAGCGCCAGGCACTAAGCTACAATCTATACAACCCGGATTTGGGCCGGGCCTGAGGATAAAATTAAACAAAACATCTAAAACCAATATCTCTTTCGATTACGGTTTTGGCCGGCAGAAATCAGGAGGTTTATTTATCAATATAGGAGAGGTATTTTAATTTGTACGCCTGGATTTATTTCTTATTACATGAGTTAACGGTACGACATTGGCCGTAATATGTCTTGTTTCGAAAGATTTGGGATTTTGCAAAGATTAAAAATGCCCTGAGACAATACCGTAAATTAAAGACACAAGCCCAACTCCTCCAACAAACAAACTGCCTATCCAAAGCGGCTTCTTTTTTGATAAGATGGCGATGGCAGCAATTGCGATGGCTATTTGAAAAAAAGTTACCGCCACGGCAAACTTTTTTTCGCTTTCAAGATGTAGTATGGACGATTGTTGCAATTCGTCTGCTACCTTTTTTATATTATCCTGTTCCTTTTTGTAATGTTCTATTTCCTCCGGCTTTGCTAGCCCATTGGACAGACCGCTTGCTTTGATTTCGGCCTTTATGCCCTTTGCTTGATAAAAAGACCATTGATCCGATGCCTTTATCTGTTCCACCAATGCCTCGTTGGAATGATGCCCCGCCAGCAAGCTTGAAATGGCGGCAAAAACCGCCATCAAAGCAGTAGAAATGGCAACAGGCATCGACCAGTTTTTACCAGTATGGCCATGTTCCATTACTTCCTCCACCTTTTCGTGGATAGCTTCGTGCAGATGTTCGGTAGGCACTTCTATTTCGTCCATGGCAATAAATTAGCAATTTTGTGGAGACAAGATAAGTATTTTTTGAATGAAATATTGAAGTTATTTATGCCGTTATACGATCACGTCATGCACATTGGTTGCCACAAACAAAGACAACGAAATGTCCCTACGGAACAAATAGAGCAGTATTTCCTTTATTCCATAGGAACATTTCGTTGGTAGCAAAATACATTTACATGCTTGGACCCTCGTTCCGTAGGAACGTTTCGTGTCATTAAATCCTATAATATAATCGAATTGTTGGTCTGGTCAAGCTTAACGGCAATAAATATTTCACATTGGGACACAACGATAAGAGATCCAAAACTCACTTTAGATATTCTTATCCTTAACTCGGCATTAATGAGGTTAAAAATGGCATAGCGTCATTGGTGATAAACGAACCAACGCCGTAAAGCTCCAAAAAAAGCACTTACATCGGTCATGATGTAAGTGCTTATTCTTCGCTTAGGAAAGGCCAATTTTGAATTGTCCTATTATGCGGAGGCACTAAATTCTCCCAAAATAAGCATATCCCCCGGCACATGTACAGCCTTCAAATTGATGAAATTATCTGTTGGGAAAAGCAAGTTTTTAAGGGCAAAAACCGATAAGCTGTCAAAAGAGATATTTGTGACACCTGTGATCTGGGCAGGTATTTGGTTTTTTATTGCAACATTTAGTTGGGCTTCCATGTCTGCACACCCACACGGTCCACCGCCCGACATTTTTCCGTCTACATTTACCTCTTTATTGCTTACACTTATCTGCACGCTCTGGTTGCGGCCGCTGCCGGTAATAGAAACAGGCAACAAAGCACTTATACCGATATTAACATCCGTATTATATTGATCTGTAGTGCTTTTAGGGCTACAGTGACCGGTATATGGATTACAATTAAGCCATTCCTTATGGTCGTAAAATGTTACGGTTTTTATTTTGCTAAAATCAAGTTTTAATATGCCCGAATTGGTAGGGGCAATAGTCATCCCTTGCACCTCCACATCAATTGTGTTGCTCCTGTCTGGGTTAATATAAATGATGGCATCACCATCGGTTATAGCCCTGCGCATACCACTAGTATCAACAAAGCCGCTCACCTTGCCGGTAAGTATTTTGGACGACCATGGTTTTAATCCTTCGGAGGCCTTGCCGCCAAGCGTCCATCCACCCTTAATACTTTTGGGCAATATCTCGTTAAAAAACAGTTTACTGCCAATTAAAAGGCTGGCAGAGCTACCAACAGGCAGCGGCTCTGGCAAATTATTTAAAAAAGCTTGGCTAACGTTAAGGGCTTTGCGGTTATTTGTTTCGATAAATATTTGTAGTATTTTAATATTTGCTGGGGTTACAAGCGTTTTAAACAAAAATTCATTTGGGCGTAAATCATCCAACACAGCTATTTGGCTCAGATCAATTGAACTAATCAAAAACTTTACGGGATTGTTTACAAAATGATCTTTTAATATAATATTTAAATTGCGCTGCCCTTCATCGGATAGGTCTATTTCGTTTGATGTAAAGGCACCTTTTGCAACTTCTAGTATAACAGAATAAACCTTGCTTCCCGGCACTGAAGGGGTAACCATACCCACAACCATCGAGATGGGGATATCGGCTTTAAGCGTTTCGATGGTGAGTATTTTGGGGGGTTCGAACTTTTCGGGTTGGTTCTCTATTATCATGGATTTTGTTATCGAGCCGCTTAACTTAAATTTCAACGATGCATTGGTTTGGTTATTGCTTACAAATTGCAGATCGGGGTACCCCATATCAATGTCAAACGAAGTGAACATTTTAACTGGGGCCATTTCGGCAGTTTGCACCTTGCACTTAATCTTAAAATACGAGGCAGTGGCCGCCAATGCTATAAATTGCTTGTTAAGGCTTTCGTTTATTTTTGTGAGGGACATGTTGTACACTACATCCCACCCGTTGGTAACAGGGCCAACAGCTGCCATTTCTTTTACAAGTTCAATTGCTGTGGGCTGGGTGCCCAAACTTGAAAATAATTTAGGGACGTCCTTAATTCTAGCTTTCAGCTTAAAACCTAATGCTATATCTACAGTTGCGCCGCCAAAAGAAATACCGGCGTTCAAACTGGTATCCGGAAATGATAGTTCCCAAACAGTAAACGGTGTAACGGGATTTACCCCTTCGGACCAGGTTTTGCCTTTGTCATCAAACAAAGGAGTCATGTCTTCGCACTTATATTCATATGATTTTTCTCGGGCAAGCGTGTGGTATGTTACAACTTTCCTGTCAGTATCCCTGTCCATAAACGGATCAGCAACACATTTCAACCTAAAATAAAACTTTCCGCTTGTGGTTGTTATTCTTGTTTTTGATGAGGCAACAACAGCCACCACCCTTGCATTTACGTAGTGCAAAAATTCTTTTGCATCAAGACCGATTGCTATGTTGAACACGTTTCCCTTGGTAATCTGGTCTACCGGTATACTTTTTATAATGTATCCAATTTCTGTCGTTTCATTGGCCTGACAGTCTTTTTGTTTTGTGATAGCTTCCAATGTTGCCGCTTTTTGATGGATCCTAGCTGTTTTAAAGCCAACCAGTGTAAAATCATTTACGGGTGTGGATGGCTGTAAAAATTCATATTGTAAAGCTTGGTCTTGCAAGGTATACGTATTTGCCAGCATACTTAACATCTGGTTTTGCAACACATCTAGGTTGCCCGTAAGGCCGGCAAGGTCAATTGTAGAAAGATCCATTTTACTGGTATCGACTTCAGTAAATTGAGCGTTTATTTTGTTAAGGTTTTCTTGCTGCTGTAATAATATCTCCTTTAATTTTTGGTTGTTGAATATTTCCCTGGCAAGTTTATTGGCATTTATTTGCGCATCCAACAAGGCTTTGCCACGCAAAACCAATATTTTGAATTCGGCCAACACTTGTTCTTTGGCTTCCCCGGCTGCATCTTCGTCTGGCCCTTCGTTTAAAATGGTCGTTATATTTATTTGCAATTCATCCCATTCTAATTGAGATAACATCAACGTGCCAGCCTTATCTATAGTTTCCAATGCCGCATTGGCATCGATTATCTCTTTTACTGAGCCTTCGGCAGCCTTGTATGCTTTGCCAAGTGCTGCAAGCAGTGTTATAACTTTTTTTATTTTAATGATAAGCTGTTTCAGTTTATCCACTTCCTTGATTGCATCGGTAGCAGCACCAGCCGCTGAAAACACATCGCTTATCAAGGTAAACGATGTGCTGATGGCTTTCATTGTTGCCCAAGATTTCACCTTTTCCTTATAATCCGAAATGGCATAGTTTACTGTTCTTTGCTGTGCGTCTACCCTGCTTTTAAGTAGCTCCACATTCATATTCATTTGTTGATACTGGGCCTCTTGATCGGTAGCTATCGCATCGTAATAGCCTGCCATTTCTTTTTGCGAACTCGCACCCGCCTTAATATATTCCATAAGTGCACTGCCAGATGCCTTAATATTATCGTTCAATGTTTTACCAACATCAATGATCAGTTCCTGTGTTTTGCGCAATGCTATTTTTTCTTCGGCATGTTTAAAATCACTGTCTAGGGTAACCAATAAGTCTAGAATGTCAACAAATTTTTCCTTATACGCATCTGCCGGCAATATTGGTACATAAGCACCTTTTTTATCCGATTTTGAATTGTTGATAATATCGGTGCACATTACACGGATATTCAATAGGTCTTTGTCAGTTGTGTCAACGGGTATCTGCTTTACGATCCATTTTAGGCCATTGTCAAGAAAACTTTCAAAAGACAGTTCTTTTTGCACAAGATTGTTATGCAATGATGTTTGTAAAAACGTGTAAGAAAACTGCAGATCCTGTTTTAGCTTCGGCAAAGCAGTCAATGGAGGAGCCGTTCGGATATCACCTTCAGCCTTGGTATCGCCTTTTTTTGCAGTTGCAGTGTCAGCCTCCAGCGTAACCAGCCTTATACCATCAAGTATAGTGTAACTTTTATTTGTTTTTGCAAATACAAACCGTAACAACCCATAAAATTTATTGCAATACAATATATTTTCTTGCTGGTCATTTTTGTTGGTAATGGTTACCGTAACGGCTTTTTCACTGGTTTCGGCTGCTACAACTTGTGCCGTTATCAATATGTTTTTACCTGGAAGGGTAAAATTAGTTGATTGATAAAGCTTTAACAGGTTGGTGGTTACGGTAAAATTTTGAACAATATCAGTGCCGTTAAATTTTAGTTGGGTAGGATCAATTGACGGTTTATAGATATTCATATTCGGCGTTGCCAATGTTGAAGCCAGCCCCGAATAACTTATGCCGCCAAAAAGTTTTTCAACTTTAGTTTCATATTGTGGTTTTAAATTGGGTTGGCTGAACAGGGGAAATTTTTGAACGAGCGCTCCAGAATAAATCCTACTCCATGCCAAACGCCTTTGTGCTTCGGCAAAAATAGTTAGCGTCGATAAATTAAAAGCAATCGGGGCGGTTTCTTTAAATTTTGTATCCAACTTAGATCTTTCAACCTCAGACCCGTTGTTGAACATGGCAAAAATGCTATCTCCTTGTGCGTAAATCGGTTCAAACCATTGTTTTGCCTGCAAACTTTGTTTTAATGCAGCATCATCACTGAAAGCCATGATGTTGCTGCTTTCTGAGGCATAGCCATATTTGCCTTTTTTAAGGCTTGTAGTGTAATATGCAAACTCATGTGAAGCCTCTTCAGTAAGGGATGCAGCGGTAAAGCCGGCTTTTACCCTTTCAAAATTAGGCTTGGTATAGCTAAATATTTGGAATATAACATCGCCTACATCAGCGGCCGAAACATAGTGAGTGCCGTAAGTGCGGAAAAAATCAAGGTATTCGTTGACTATATCAACCGACAATAATCCTTGACAAAAACTATTGGCATAATCCAAACATGGCCGCAATCGAATAAGGGCCTGTCTAAATTCTTCAGATACACCAAGATCTGTATTTGGCATTTGGGGGTGCGCATGAATCAAGATGCCATGTTGAGCCGATGTATGGGTTATCGTTGCATCGTTGCGTGTAATTTTTACCAGTGCATAACCTACATCTTTAATTGAAAGATCGATGCCGCTTGATATTTTAAATTTATCAAAAGCATCTTTTTCAGTTGTGCTGCCCGAAAAAAGTTCGCCGGCATTAAATTGGGCTTCCGCCGTATTGCCGCTGGGGTTGACTATGCGTGCAGGATAGAGCGCATGTAGTAGAGAATATGCAGTATCGTGCAAAGTGATAACCGGATAATTCCATTTGCCCTTTTGGGTCGGCAAAATCAAGTCCTTTTCTTCCAAAGGCTTTTTTACCGTTGCGAATAATCCAGATTCGGTAACTTTTCCCGTTAACCAGGCAGGGTTATAACCATTGGTTAAATTGGTACTGCTACCAAGTTTAATTGAACTTGTTTTCATAAGGCAACATTTAAGTTTTAAGGTGTTGGCACACAAATCGGGCTTAAATGTAAAGTTTTATACTTACAAAATATTATTAAAATAAAAAATAAAAAAATATCAAAATATTTCGTTTTCCAAAGCATTTTTACTGTCGATATATTTCGTATAATTGTGCGATATTATCTAGGCAGGAGAAGTAATAATACTTTAAAAGTATTTTTATACTAAGAACAAAATATAGGCAAGGCAAAAAATATTTACCCGATAAACACTGATTTCTTCTTAGTGTGTCGAAATCGGAGGAATTTTAATTTTATTAACTGATTAGCCGTGCCGAGCTGCAGGTCTTCTGCCAAACAAATTACACTTAGTATTGCTATTTCGGCAAATTCACATCCTTGCAACAATCAGCGCAGCGTTTTACTGGCTGAATGTAAAGCAGGGCAGTCGTATTATCCAACATTGGGGTATTTAAGATAGATACCTGAAAGTGGTTGGTGTTGCAATTGTCCTGTTGTTCTTCGAAGCTTTCAAACAAGTTTTCAAAATAGCGGGCATTATTGGTAACAGCATATGTTTGCCCGTCGATATTACTGGGCTGTACAGCAGAGAAAACTCTTAAAGGGTTAAATGATTCGAGCGGATTTGTTTTTTTGTCGATATAACTTAACCGGTTGGTAAATTGCCATTGGATGTTGTTGGTTTTTGTCCAGTTGGATGAGGGTGTGGCTGGGGGTATCCAAAAGCGATTAAAGGAATTGATATATCCATCTTGCCGGATAATCGGATTGGCGGTATTTTGATTTCTATCGCCAACAAACTTATATGCCGCCAGTTGCTGCCACGGGGTTATTTTTTTTAAACTGTATTTGTCAAGTAAATAATTTGTAAATTGATTGTTCGGCCCTTTTATTCTATTGCATGAATCACAGTTCAGTGCTTCCATATTTGTAAATTCTATGGCGTTGGCATCAATAACATTTGTGGTAGGCGTAATATTTAAAGTGCCACTTATTATTGGGTTTATTAGCGACGTGATATGGCCGACGGCCGTCGTAGCCAGGTTTTTTTTGCCAGAGGCAATAATTTTGATTGGCGTTGTTACAAGTGTTAGTATCGGAGTTGTGCTATACAGTGGCGATGTTGTAATGGATGAGCCCGAAATTGTCTGTATCACATATTTATAACCGTTAGCAGCAATAATATCGCCCGGTTGCGCCACCAATGCAAGGGCAGCTTGGTAAGATGGCATGGTCGGTACAACAGAAGCGCCAATATTATCGCTTGCCATGCCCATGCCCGTATATGCCCAATGCGCAGGATAGGTAAAATTAAAAATGGGGTCTTTAAATTCGTTGATGGTTTGGGTAAGTAAAACAGCACCTGTTTTATCATCCCATAACTCATTTTTTGTGGTAATGGCAGATCCCTTATCTACTACTTTAACACTTTCAAGAATTCCCTGTAGCCGTACATATTTGCAAAGTACCGATGAGTTGAACGATTTTTTTTCATAAGAAAAGTCTGGCCAAATAGATGGTAAAGCAGCAGGTGGTGGCGGGGTGGTAATGTCAAGGTTCCCATGCACGTCACCAGAAAATGTTTCCGTTAAAAAGCTTCTGGCATCGCCATACAATTGTGTTTCCACTCCCAATAATTGGTTGTTTTTAATAACGCCACCAAGCGTAATGCTTCTTACCCGATTATCTAATGCCCCGCCGCTGGTTTTATAGTTATAATATTTGCCTGTTATTAAGTTACCGCCTTCTCCAAAAGTTTCCTCAGATTTTTGTTTGCCTTGCATATCGTTGGTAACGACCGAATAACCCTGTGCGGCAACCAAATAAGTTTGCGAAAGATTTTTTAGCAGGCTAAAACTTAACTTTGGTTTATGCACCAATTCAATATTGGTATTGGAAGTTTTGCAGGGAAAATCAAAATATGTGTAAAACTTGTCAATGGCATATCCTGAACCTATTTGATTTGTACTGTTTATGGGGTTCTGGATGGTTTTTACTTCACTATAAACGATGCCTGGCGAAGGGAATAACGATTCGCCGAAAGGCGTTACCAAATAATTGTTGTCGTTTGGCATTATTACATTTTTGGTTGTAAAAAATACCGGTTGTTTAAATGGGTTTTCATCACCACCCGTTTCGGGCTCATAAGCCGCCACACCCGAACTGATTGTTTTGTTTCCCATTTTTTGTGTGTATTTATATTGGATGGTATAATTGGCATCTGAAGATTGGTTGCCAGTCATAATACCCCAGTTATCGTTGATGGTTATTTCTTTTACCCTTGCCCCATTGCCACCAATTTTAAAACCTGTAGGTTCATATACCCGAACAAAACTTGCGTTTGGGTTAATGGTTTTAGCAAGATCTTCCTTCAACAGTTTTTTGTATGGGCTTGTCTGCATGAATGTGTTCAGCATTTGGGCGGCTGGGTTTAAAACTGAAGCAATTGCTTTCGCTTTTTCGTTACCAGATAAACCAGGATCGTCATCAAACCCAAAAAGTATGTTGGTATAGTTCAGTTTTATAAATTGACCAGCCGCCTTAAAAACAGGATTGGCTACAGGTGCCCCGCTTTTTTCAATGGCCACGGGCTCCAATTCTGCAAAGCCATAATTATAATCAGTTTCGCCGCTAAACTTAACCGCACCACAGCTTCTAACGCCCATAAATGCGGGAATATCTTCGTATCCATAATCACCATTTAGTTGTACACGAAATTTTCCATACAGGTTTGCATGGTAAGAGGCAGTGCCGTTATCAATGATGTTTCCATATTCATTATCATTATTGTCTTTAAAAAAATTACTTCGGATAATAGCATCTGCCGTCGACGGCGACATTGTTCCAACAACGCTTTCATTTAATTTAAAAATGAGAAAGTTGTTGCTGATTCTTGGCCCCGAGGAGCCACCGGTTGATGCGTATAATTCGTTTCCCAAAGGATTTGCTATTTGCCCGTTGACAACAGCATTGGTAAAGCCCATCACCTTTGTCATAAACATGGCCCTTTTATGCTGCACGTATGCGTAGTCGTGTGCTTCATAGCCAATTTTTATGCTGCCGCCAGATGGTAATTGTATGGTATTCAGTAGCCATGCTGATGCATATTGACTGTTGGTAGCTCCTACAAATTGGTTTACATAAGGAAACTCTTTATTGTCCAAAGACAATCCAGTATTGGGTTGCGTATTGGGCTTGTAATTTCCCCAACGGTCAACTTCGAGCGGGTTGTAGTTAAAATTTGCATTATTGGTATAGCCAAAAGTGTATGCACTGTATTTGCCTTTATTAGATGTGCCGTCTTTAAAATAGACTTTATGAAGGGTTAGTTTACCAACATTCGCATTGCCATTCACTCCTTTGCAAAGAGTATTAATTGGTTCATAATCAAAATAAATCCTTTTGAACGGCACTGGGTTCAAGCTTTGTAATGCGGGTCTCGTATAAACATAAATCGAGTCTAGCCTTTGTAATGTTTGAGAAGTATTTTTCAAATCAAATGCATCATTCCTTGCAGAATAATAAAACCTTGCTACTTCATTTTTTGATTCTATGGAATGTACATACCATACTTCTTTTGTTCCTTCTTGGTAAAACCCTTTGCCATCTTTTTTGTCGGCTAGATTGCCTTTGCTGGCTGCCGCCTTGTCCAATTTGTTATTGCTTCGCCAGTAATAATTTTGGTAAACCCTTGAATAATTAAATTTGACGTAATCGCCAATGTCATTGGTGCTTGGGCCATTATCATCTACATCAATATAGTTGGCAGATAATACCGCACCCAATAAAAAAGAGTGGGCATAAGCAGGTGTCTGTGTAACTGAAATATAATCATCCTTTCCTTTGCCCGTATTTTTTAGGTTAGTCACATCGGGTAAAGCACTTGTCTCATAATCGGTAATATCATCTGCATCATTTAACGACCAAGAAACATCTTGCATGTTGTTATTGTATGCAGGTACGTTAAAAACATACTTGCTTCCGTCTGCTTTCAGGCATATCATTTCAGACAGGTGGTTGGCCTTTCTGTACTGATCAACCCGGTTTAATTGTATTGGATTGGCATTAAAAATACCAAGGGGATAATTGTTGATTGTTTTTTCGATCCCATATTGGCTGGCCTCACCAGCCGTAAGGTAGTAGATGGCATCAAGCCGGTTTTGCCTGGTTTTGGTAACATAATTGGAAGATGGTATAGTAATATTGTTTCCATCTAAATTTAAAGTATTGCCAATGGTTTTGCCACCAAAGAAAGGTACGTTTTTTAGTTTTGGGGCAAGCGGTATGTCCGTTGTTACATCATAAACCGGATAACTGTTAAACATTACATCAGCAGGGTTTTTAAAGAAAATTTCTTCGGCTGCCGCATCGTTATTCACTTTTACAGGCATAAAATCAAGCTGGTTAAGCACCTCATTGTTTCCAGCATGCCACTTTTGCGCTGTATTTAAGGTGTAGCCATACCTAATATCTGCACCAATGTGTGCTCCCGTACCGGCACCAAATTCAATTTCAATGCCGCCCGAATGGCTGTTGGTTTGGGTTTTTGGATCAAAACCAATAAAAATATTATTGCGTTTTAATTCATAACTGCCTCCAATGCCTTGCCCAGCTACATTATATACATCCTGTGTGGCATAAGGCAAGGCAAGGTTCTGCGTTTCTTCGGTTACAGTGCCGTCTTTTTCTCTATTAAAATCCATTAGCGCAGCTTCATTGTACTTGCCTCTATCTGCATACATAAAACCAAAAGCTGGACATTGTATTGTATTGGTCTGCAACTCCTGTTTCGAAAAATAACCTTTCACATTTCCACCTATTTCTGTAAAAGCACCTGCATACCCAAGTTTTACCGAGAAGTCCATGGAATATGTTGTAAATGGCAAATCAATTTTTGGAGAAAATGATTGTGAATTAAAGCTTAGGCCTGCACCCATGCCTGGATATTGCGGGGTTATTCTTGTGCCTTTCAAACTGTATTTGTTGGTTTGTTCCTTCTTTATGCCTTCGGTTTCAGATTCTTTCTTTTTGTAAGACCAGCTAAGGCCAACGTATGGGTTGATGTCTGTGCCATGTTGCGAGTTGGACGTAACGCCAATACCTGCATTGGCGTCTAAACCACTTATATTGCCAT
>CAWJTH010000102.1:0-4622 GCA_963845495.1 uncultured Chitinophagaceae bacterium | reverse complement strand
AAGCTGCCATTGCGACCTCCCTCTACAAAGAGGGCAAGATGTCGACCATGGAGATCATCAATTCGTTGAACATAAAAAGCAAGGCAACGCTTTATAGTTACCTGCGCAAAAGCGGCGTTGTCATAAAGAGCTGGGTAGATGACGGGAACGGAACAAAAACAAACCAAACCAATGTGACCGAAAATGTGACAGCTGGAAAAAAAGAGCTGCCCAAAATAATAGTTCAGCTACTTCTGCAGCCAAACCAAAAACTACCCAAAAGGCCGGGCTGAATAAAATGGCAACCGGCCCCGCCCCCACCGACAAAAGGAACAAGGTCAAATTTGAGATGGTATTGTTGCCCACCGCAAAACAGATGGTCAAGGTCGGCGCAAAGTGTTATACCGGGATACTGCAAAAAAACGGCATTGACAGAAAGATCACGTATTTCATCAGCCCCGACAAAGCGATAAAGGAAAGGGAAAAAACAAATTCAACAGGCCGTATCTCGATAGAACATGCCGAAACAAAAGATATAGCCTATATTGTCAACAAAGACCAGAAACCTTTGTAAAATGCACTTTGATTAGTTGTACTAAGCTATTCAAATTTTATTTGAATTCTATAATCTTGTAAACGAAGCTTATGGCTTTTGTGAATGCAAAACTCATAGAGGACTACTAAACTTTAATTCGGATAAGACCCTTTGTAAACTAAACCAATAACAGCAAAAAGTTCTTAGAAAAATACAACAAAAGTCTTCTTAGCAACGAGGAAGGTTATCTAATTTAAGGTTAGCTGAACCGTATAATTTAGCGCATTTGTTTAATTAACCAGTATAATTATATATACTTGTTTATTTTATTTAACTGACCAGCGGTAGCTAATTTCTTTTAAAAGCAAAACATCGCTATAATTGTCGCTGCCTAATATAAAACAATTAATAGCAATTCCACACAATTTTGACACAGTCATTGCTTGGGCCATTTTTGATCAAGTAATGCTTTCATTTTAAGATCACGACGCAGCAAGACCCCGTTAATGAGAAAAATTTATATTGGTATTTTCTTTTTGTTATTAATGCAAACAGCAACCGCCCAATTACCGGTTTTACAGTGGGCAAAAGCTTTTAATAGGGCCAATACGGCCAATTATATTGATTATAGCAACGGCAGAACGGTTGGCGTAGACCAAAAGGGAAACGTTTATTCAGCCGGCCTTTTTGAACATACCGTTGATTTTGACCTAGGACCTGGTGTTTTTACCCTTACAGAAGGTGCGTACAGCTCAGGTATTTATATTTCGAAATTGGATTCAAACGGTAATTTTATTTGGGCTAAACAACTTGACATTACTGTTGAGTTTAGTTATAATGAAATGAAGGTCGAAAATCGACAATTCGTTAAATTTGGCTCGTCGTTATGAGAAATTTCTTGCTATTGCTTTTTTCTGTATTATCTGTTTTGTTTGCCAGTTCGGTTTTTTCACAAACCCAGCAATACAATTTCCGGAGCATTTCAGTGGAAAAAGGATTATCGCAAAGCACGGTTTATACCATTGCGCAAGATACACTGGGCTTTATGTGGATGGGTACACAAGATGGACTGAACAGGTACAACGGAGAAAGCTTTGCTGTTTACCACCCCGATGATAAAAATCCGCAAAGCCTTGGTTCCAATTATATCAGGTGTCTTTTTTTGGATCATGCTGGGCAGCTTTGGATAGGTGGCGACAAGGGCGTAAGCTGCTACAACAACTCCAGTGACAAATTTCAGAATTTTCAACATGCCAGAAAAGCTGGAGACTGGTATGTGTCTACCATAACTGAAGACGCCAACAAGATAATATGGGCAGGCACAAGCGCTGGAGAAATATTTGAGATCGACCAAGCAAAAAATGAATTAACGCCTTACAAATTTGAATCCGGCAATTACAGCATTAAGAGTATCAATAGTTTATGCTTTTTTCAGCAATCGCTTTATATAGGAACAGATGCAGGGCTGTTTAAACTGGCAAAGGATAGCAAAAGTTTTGAAAGCGTAAAGCTGGGTGCCGATCATTTTTCTATAAATGACATGTTTATTGATGGGCCGCGTTTATGGATCGGAACAGAAGGCAATGGCTTATTTTGTTTTGACGCTTCAAAAAATTCTGTTCAGCACTACACATCAGTTCCGGGGCAAGAAAAAAGTTTGCCAGATAATGATGTACGTTGCGTTGATAAAGATGCCAAAGGAAATATCTGGATAGGCACTTTTAGGGGGCTGTCGATATTTGATCCAATGGCTCAAAGTTTTCAAAATTATTATCATCAACCAGCTATCCCCTATACCATCAGTCAAAATTCTGTCCGTTGTTTATATCATGATAAGCAACATGGCATGTGGCTCGGAACGTTTTATGGCGGCGTAAATTATTACCATCCCAGAGGATATCAAATTCAATCTACTTAATCAAAACAGTGGCAAATTATCGCTGAACGACCAAGTAATAAATGTGATCAAACAAGATGCGAAAGGTGACTTTTGGATTGGCACGAACGACAAAGGATTAAACCACTGGAACCGGCAAAACAATACAATTGATTATTATAACGCCAGTGAAACGAGCGGCAATGGCCTTAGCGCCAACAACATAAAATCGATTATTTTCGACAATCAGGGTAAAGTGTTGATTGGTACACATAACGGAGGTTTAAATATTTTAGATCCTGTTAGTAAGCGGATAAAGTTTTGCGCCATAATGAAAAAAATCCTGAAAGCCTGTCTGGCGATATGGTATATGCGCTTTTAAAAGATGACAAATCCCGTATTTGGGTTGGTACGCGTACAGGGCTTGACTTATTTGACCAAGCAGCCCAAACCTTCAGCCATATTGTTGCTGATAAAACCGGCAAACCTTTCAGCTCAAATGAAATAACTTTCCTGTTTCAAGATTCGAAGGGCAGGATTTGGGTCGGGACAACTAATGGTGTCAATCAATTTTTACCCGACAACATTAATTTTATCGTTTTTCCCGGCGCTACTTTAAGCAACGAAGTGGTAAATTGTATTGCTGAAGATAAAAAGCAAAGGATATGGGTTGGCACCCGCAATGGATTGAATTTATATGATGAAAACAAGCATTCGTTTATAACTTTTACAGATGAGCCCTCATTTTTGAAGGGCACCATTTACGGTATCGTTTCAGATGATGAAGACAACCTTTGGATCAGTACCAACCGCGGATTGGCGTGCTTCAATGTTGATACAAAAAAAGTGCAGTGGTACGATAGTAAAGATGGTTTGCAGAGCAACCAATTTAATTTATATGCCTTTTGTAAGGCCAACGATGGCATGCTGTTGTTCGGTGGAATCAACGGTTTATCTTATTTCTACCCTTCCGCTATCCGGCAGCAGCAAATAAACCTCAAGGTATCGTTTACAGGGTTTGAAGTGCTAAACAAGCCAATTAATCCAGATGACGGAACGGATATTTTGTCTCAATATATCGATCAAACAAACAGCTTGGAACTGGCACACGACCAAAACCAGTTCACATTACTTTTTAATGCTTTCAATTATATTTCTTCCAGCCGAACAAAATATCAGTATAAATTAGACGGCTTTGACGCCGATTGGCAGCAGACTGATAATTTACCCAAAGCTGGCTATAGAAACCTGCCATCTGGCAAGTACGTTTTAGAAGTAAAGGCAATTGGCCCCAACGGCGAAACCAGTCCTGTTAGAACGCTGGGCATTACAATATTAACACCATGGTACGGCACCAGCTTGTTTTATGTGCTGGTTTTTGTGTTGTTATGTTGTGCCGCATATTTTACATACCGTATTGTATTCGAAAGAAAGCACACGCTACAGCAGTTGAAAATGGAGCGGATGGAACGGGACAAACTGGATTATTTTAACCAGATAAAAACAGATTTTTTTACCAACGTATCGCATGAGCTGAGAACCCCGCTCACACTTATTTTAGCTCCGCTGGAAGAAATGATGCGTAAACCCGTGGCCGACAAACAACTAAGCAAGCAGTACAAAACCATGTTCTTAAACGCCAAACGGTTATATGGATTAGTGAACCAATTATTTGAGTTCCGCAAAACAGAAACCGGTACACGAAAATTGAGTGTAACAAATGCAGATTTGGTGAGTTTTATTAATGAAATTTATACTTCTTTCCAACCGTTGGCAGAAACAAACCGGATTCAATTTGACTTTAAACATACGGAAACCCAACTTCAGTTTTTTTTCGATAAAGATGCGATGGAAAAAATATTGTTTAATCTTTTATCAAACGCATTCAAATACACATCAGCCGGTGGACAAATAACCATCGACCTTTCCAAAAATGATTCGAACGCCAGTATTTCCATTACCGATACTGGAAAAGGAATTGCAAAAGAACATATCGACAAAATATTTGACCGCTACTACCAAGTAAGTGGTGCAGAGATGAATTTGGGGTCAGGCGTTGGACTGGCATTTACAAAACGATTGGTAGAGCTGCATCATGGTCAGATATCTGTACGAAGTACTTTTGGCGAGGGAAGCATCTTTACGGTTACCGTTCCGTTGGCCGATGAATTTTATGAAAACGATGAACACGGCACACCCGAAATTTATGGGGTAAATCTTTCAGCAATACAT
>CAWJTH010000101.1:0-8640 GCA_963845495.1 uncultured Chitinophagaceae bacterium | reverse complement strand
GCCCGGCAAAATGGCGCACGAGATGATCATTTGGGCCGAACTGCTCTCGTTGCCGCGCTTGCCTTCGTACACTTTGGCTATACGATCTGTGGCGACATCTAGAAAAAAGAGACATTCATTGAGAGAGGATATGAGATGTTAGTCATGTATATATATAGTATATGATATACCGAGTGCAGCGAAAGCCCACCAGGCCGCGCAATCGCCCTGATCGCGTATGTAGTCGGGTCGTCGTATAACCTCCTCCACTGGTGTCTCCTGTCCGAAGTCGTACTTGGGCTGAAGCGGCTGCTGTCCATGATGAGCGGCCGTTGAACTTACGCGCTATGCGTGTGCCCAGCGATGCTCTGAGCCGGAGGTCGAGGTCTTGCCCCAGATATTGAGTAGTTGCCCGCTTGCCAATGACGCAGCCATCCATTATATTACCAGCAACAAAATATTTATTATATCATATTAGAGAAAGGATTTTCACAAAAAAACTCTCACCTAGCGTCGTTATTGATCTCGTTCATTAGATTGAGATCGACCAAGCAATCCTGTTTGTGCAAGCACTCAACTCGTCCATCCTGGCAATAGCTTACATACAGAAGAAAATTTTTAATATTGAGATTGAAAGATTAACATAAAAATTACAAAAATGGTGAATAAAAATTAATTAGTCTATTATCTTTTAAATATCAAATATCATGAAATTAGCTTAAATAATAAATCAATGAAAAGGTTAATTATGAGTAAAATATGCACAATTTTAAATTAATTTTTTATACCATTCATTGCAATTGTCTTTGAATGACTCGCCATTTCGATAGGAGCGACCATATTTGAGGCGTCTGGTTATAAGCTTAATCGGTTTTGCGAAGCAATAACACCTTTTATGATAGTGGTATAATCTGCAACAACTGTTACAGCATTTAAAGCTGCAATAGCCTTGTCGAAGTTTGCATTTGATTCTGTTATGATATCCGCACTTGATTTATAATTGGCATTATCGCTCAAATAATCGTTTTTGATTAAACCTGCATAATACATTGAACCTATGTGCGAATAAGCATAACCTTTCCAAAAATAAGCCCACGCCCTAACGGCATTTCTTTTAGATGCGGTGTCGCCCGAGAATGATACATTGTTTACGATGTTTAAAATGCCATTACAAGCATTATTTAAAAAATACATCCAAGTCCACTCGTAATACATTGCATTAGATCCAGCTTTTGTTCTTGAATTATTTAAGCGCAATACCGTTTTAGAAGGTGCGGTATTGGTTAGTTTGGTACCATCGTCCAAAATAACATAATCAGGAACGCCAACTTGGTTGGTAACGTTGTTTGATGCTTCGGATGAAATCACATCGCCCATCAACTCGTGATAACCGGCTCCCAAAAACCAATAAGTACTGCCCAAAAAAGAACCGGTATACTTCGTATCCGTTATTCCGTTAAAACCATTTTGGTAAACTGCACCCAAAGACAATGAAATAATGCCAGATTCAGTTGATGCACTTGCGGGTGAAGGGAGATTGGGGTTGCCAATATTCAATTCGTTTTTACTGCAACTGCTTAATAATAAAATTGAGCTTCCAAGCAGGTAAAATAGCTTATTTTTCATAATAGATTAATTGATTTTAAGATTAAAAACCTATGTTAAGGGTTGCTTGGTATGTTTTTGAATTGGGCATAGATACATAATCAACACCCCTATCAAAGCCAGAATTGCTAGCGCCTGAATTCACTTCTGGATCCATCCCTGTATATTTTGTTACGGTCCACAAGTTTCTACCCGTTAATACCAATTGAAGCTTTTTAACAAATCTTAGTTTTATCAATTTGGCCGCATCATAAGATAATGACACGTTTCTTAATCTTAAGAAAGAAGCATCTTCATAAAAATAATCTTTGATGGAATTTCTAGCACCATTAATGCTTCCCCACATATCGGCATAAGCACTAAAGTAATAGTTTGAATATGCTGCAGTTCTGTTAGTGATGGTTACTTTGTCGCCAAAGTCGCCGTGGATACCATCGCGGTACATCCATTCCTTGGTTTGGTTGTACAAATGGCTACCGTACACCCAATCGAATTGGAAAGACAAACCAAAACCTTTATAGCTTAAGTTATTGATAAATGCCATATTGAATTTGGGGCTTGGGTCGCCAAAGGCATAATTTTCGTTGGTGAACATGATACCTTTTGTAGCGGTATCAACCAAAGTACCATTTACCACCTGATATTTTCCGGCATTTGCCTTATCAATATATAAGGTACCGTCTTGTTTTGTTTGGTTTACATCATGGAAGGTTTTCAAACCATATAATTGTCCAATTTTAGAACCAGCTTGTAAAACGTAATTACCATAACCAGCATTACTTGTTACAATAATTGGCTGTCCAGTACTAATTGCATCAATTTGTGAACTTTGGTGATTAAAATTGGTGGTGAAATCCCAATTAAATGATTTTGACTTAAGTACGCCTAAATTTAAAATAAACGTATAACCCTTTGATGATAACGTAAATGCATTGGTTGTTATACCACCACCGCCAGATGAGGGCGGAGCATCAACTGGATAAATACCGTTTTCACTTTTTCTTTTCCAAAAAGTTGTACTTAAACTTGCATTACTCAACCAATTGCCTTTGGTAATCCGAAAGCTAAGATCTGCACCGATTTCAGTTTCTTTCGAAACTTCTACATTTAAATTTACATTGTTCAAAGTAGATGGCGTATAAAAAGCCAATCCGGTTCCTATTGAAGTGGTACTCAAGGTAATGTATCTTGCAAAAGCATCTGGTTGGATACCTGCTTCGCCATAACCACCTCTTAATTTAAATTCGGGGATTACATTCGCTATCCTATCCCAAAAGCCCAATTGCGATATCCTGAAATATGCATTACCATTATAAAATGTTTGTGCCTTGGAACCTGCTCCAAAAGCGGATGAGTAATCGCTTCTGAATCCGCCTTTTATTCCTGCGAAATCTCCAATATCAATTGATTCATTTAAAAATGCCCCAAATGTTTCAAATGGTTTAACCGCATCGGTAATTACAGCTTGCGTACTAGTTTGGTTCATGTTATATACGGGATATAATTGAAGGCCATAACCCCTGGTAGTATATGTTTTAGCAACATTTTTACGATAATCGTATCCGGCATAGGTTGTAGAAACAAGGGGTATCTTTAAATGAAGGTCTTTTTTTGCATCAACATGGATTGTGGCTGTTCCCAATAAATTTTGGAAAGAGGTATTATAGGTTGTGTTGCTGATGGCACCCGCATTTGAAACGTAACCGATATAAGCTGCCCTGCTTACCGCATTGATATTTTGCGATTGGTTTTTATAGATGTAGCTTATATCTTCATGCTCATAGTTGATACCGTACTTTGCATCAAGGTCCAAGAATTTATTTACCTTATAAGATGCTTGTATGTTTTGAACCACATCTATTGTTTGGTCATTACCAGAAGAATATTCAAAGTAATAATTAGGATTTGCTCCATTTATACTTACCGGCGATGCATTTAAACGATAAGCATAATCACCGTTGGCATCTTTCCAATTAAAATCGAAAAATGGAGAACTATTAGTAATTTGGTATAAAGCATTTGGCCCAGATGTAAAATTAGGGTTGAAATTGTTTTTGTTATATATCAATTGGGTTATAGACCTGATCTTAAACCCTTTAAAAAGCTCGGTTCCGATGTTCGATGTAACATTTGTTCTTTGTAAGTTGCCGTTATTTCTAACCACGCTTTCTTGGTATGAATTGGAAACCGTCATTGCGTAATCCGATTTGGCAGCGCCACCATTTATACTGATACTGTTATTTACGTTTGTAGCCGTTCTAAATACTTGTGCGAAATGGTCATAAAATTTCAAATTGGCATTATATTGTTTACTGCCGTCGGTAAGTGGATTAAGATAATCCCAAACAAGGCTACCTTGGGTTACACCATTTATATTTACGCCTGAAGTATAAGTTCCATCGGGTTTTATTGCCAAAACAACTCCATTTGCATCAACTATATTGTTGTTTGCATCGGTTTTATAGCCATGCGTATAGGCTTGATGAAGATTTCCGTTATTTAAATAATGACTTATACCAGCGCTAGATGAAACATCGATATTCATTTGGCCTGCTTTACCTTTTTTGGTAAATACTTGTATAACACCATTGGCACCTTGTGCACCATAAATACTGGTAGACGCCGCACCTTCCACCACTTCTATTCTCTCTACATTGTTTAAATCTAAAGAACCCAGATCAGTTGCCTTCACTTCCAACCCATCAACCAAAATCATAGGACCTGTACCTCGTGTAACTGAATTAATACCGCGTAAAAGAATATTCACTTTGGCACCTGGCGTACCATCGGTGCTGCTTATTTGTGCGCCGGCCACTTTACCAACCAATGCTTGCGATATAGAGGAAGTTGGTGGAGCACCTAATTTATCTGCTGTGATGGTTTCCACCGATATGGGCAATTTCTTTTTACTTTGGGCAAAACCAACACCGGTAACAACCACTTCGCTTAGCGATTTTACGTCGTTATTTAATGAAACATTAATGTTTGACGAGGCTTTAACTGCCTTTTCTTCAAAGCCGATAGCTGAAAAAATTAAAATGGCTCCCGGTTTCACTTTAATCATAAATGTGCCGGCCGGCGAGGCCACCACTGCATTTTTTGCGCCTTTTTCCATAACCGATGTTCCTTCAATAGGCGCACCCTTGTCATCGGTAATTTTACCTGACACGGTGATGTTCTGCGCATACATATTGCCCAGCAGGAATATGCTCATTACCAAGAGAAGGCAGCGCCAAAGTCTCAATTTTTTTCTCATTTACTTAGGTTTAAACAGTTATAAAAATTAATCATAGACAACAATTTTGTTTTTAGGCTATATTTTAGGCAAAACGCTCCCTTAGCCCAATTAGAGCTTTCATCTTACCATACTGTTTTTATTTTTTTTACGCTGGTTAAATGTTAAAACAATTTTGCTTAAAGTTTAAACATTAATATAAGCGCATCAAAATATGCCCAGTGATTCACTTGGCAGCAATCAAATAAATAAAAATAAGATGTGAAACTTTATTTGAAAAAAATGGTGTAATAGTAATTGGATTACATTCTTTTATATAATTTCTGCAGCTAAACGGTAAATTTTGGTATTAGTAGAAATTGTTAAAAGATATTCGCAAAACTAATGTGTAGGTTTAACACTTCCAAAAAATAATTTAACTTTTTTTAACGTATTGATTTGTTGATGTTTATATCAAAACCAAAGTCTTTTTTGTTAACATTTAGAAGAATTTTAAAATTACTTCGTCTTCGCATCGTCTTAAAAATAAGATAGATATTAAATATCATAATGTTTTATTGACGGTTTTGCGTCTGTCTCCGGTTATTTAAATTACCAGTTATTATTTATGGTTATGAGTGATTTTCCCTTGCTAAAACTGGCTAATAAGGCTAGTGGAGGCTTTATTGCCGAACAGAAGACTGCCTTCACAAAAAATTTATTTGCCAATATTGGGGCAATTTGTAATTTTACAGCAGAATTTAATGGGTTAGTAAGTAAATCAGAGCCGTTCCGTTTCCACGGAGTGGCTCATTTACTTTTATATCTGAACCTAGATTAGTGAGGATTAAAATGGATTTTAAGGATTATGCCTTTGCTTGTATGTTTTCTTATTCATATTTACCTACTTTCTTTCTATTTTTTTACCGATTGTGGCTTTCATTAGCACATCAGCTAATTAGCACATTAGCACATTAACACTATGAGTAAAATAAAAACTGGTTTCTTTTGTACAAATTGCGGTTATGAAAGTGCAAAATGGTTAGGAAAATGTCCCGCCTGCGGCGAATGGAACACTTTTACCGAAGAATTGATTGCCAAAGACAGTAAGCCCGAAAAGCAAAACTGGAAAAGTTTTACCGACGTTCAGCCAGCACACAAAAGTATTTTATTGGACGATGTAAAAGCTAATAATGTTCCCCGCATCGTTTCAAAAGATCAAGAATTAAACCGTGTTTTGGGCGGTGGCATTGTTCCAGGTAGTATTGTTTTGGTGGCCGGTGAACCCGGAATCGGAAAAAGTACCCTTTTTTTGCAAATTGGCTTAAACCTTAGTCATATTAAAACACTTTATATAAGTGGTGAGGAAAGTGAGCAACAAATAAAACTTCGTGCAGCTCGACTAAATATTTCCAACAGCAATTTTTACCTGCTTACCGAAACCAACACACAAGGTATTTTTAAAGAAATAAAGAAAATACAACCTCAATTGTTGATCGTTGATTCTATTCAAACATTAGAATCTCCTTATATTGAATCGTCTGCCGGTAGTATTTCCCAAATACGTGAAACTGCTTCCGAATTACAAAAATTTGCCAAAGAAACCAATACGCCTGTTTTTTTAATTGGCCATATTACCAAAGACGGCAGCATTGCAGGCCCCAAAATTTTGGAACACATGGTGGATACGGTGTTGCAATTTGAAGGTGACCGCCATTATGCCTATAGGATTTTGCGTACCCAGAAAAACCGTTTTGGTAGTGCCTCAGAATTAGGCATTTATGAAATGACCGGGGAAGGAATGAAACCAGTGATAAACCCTTCCGAAATTTTGATTACGCAAAAAGATGAACAACTCAGCGGAACCGCCATTGCGGCGACCATGGAAGGCGTTCGCCCATTATTGATGGAGGTGCAAGCGCTGGTTACGCAAAGTGTATACGGCACGCCGCAACGTACTAATAATGGTTACGACCTTCGCAAACTGCAGTTGTTGTTGGCCGTTTTGGAAAAACGCGGTGGTTTTCATTTTGGGGTGAAGGATGTTTTTTTAAATATTGCTGGTGGATTGAGAATTGAAGACCCATCAATTGATTTGGCTGTAGTTGTTTCATTATTAAGCAGTTATGAAGATACGCCCGTACCGCATAATATTTGTTTTGCCGGAGAAGTGGGTTTAAACGGAGAAATACGAGCCGTAAATCGCATTGAACAGCGCATTGCTGAAGCTGAAAAATTGGGATTCCAAAAAATATTTGTAAGCAAATACAATGCAAAAAGCATTGGTAAAAATGCATTTAATATAGAAGTGGTGCAAACCGGAAGGGTAGACGAGGTGTATAAAATGCTGTTTTAAAACAATTCCAGAAAATCAATTTCCAACAGGTTCGAAAAACTTGATATCGTTCAATCTTGTTGGAATTTGGAATTTTTTTTTGGAATTTTAAAGAACCAACTTTTCCGAATATTTAAAATGTTCATCTTCATCCAAATCCAACAATAAAAAACCGGCACTTCTTTTACTGCATTCTTCGGCAATTAAAACTGCGGCTTTTGTGGTATTGGCATGGTCTAAATGGCTAAAAGGTTCGTCCATAATCAGCCATTGAAATGGTTGCATTAACGCCCGTATAATGGCAATCCTTTGTTGCTCGCCATAACTGCAAGTGCTTGCCAATTGCGGTAATATATGCGCAACACCTAAGCGGGCAGCCATTTCATCAATGGTTTTCGGCTCGTACATTGGGGTAGTCATCACCCTTTTTAATTCAATGTTTTCCCTTGCGGTCAAATTACCAAACAAGCGCATATCTTGGAAAATAACGCTTATTTTTTGTTGCCTGTATTGGCTCAAAGCATTGGCTGATATAGTTTTTAGCTCATCGCTATCATAATAAACGGTTCCGGAATAATCTTCCCGCAATTTATAAATGGTATGCACTAAGGTAGTTTTCCCTGTACCGCTGGGCGCTTTTACCTTTATCCAAGCACCTTTATTTAGTTGAACATTTTTATTCCAGATGTCGGATTGGCGGGCTAACGTTTTTTCTTTTAGCGGAATTGGGATAAGCTGTTGCAGCCTTATGTTCATGCAAATACAGTTTAGTAGTTTACAAGTTTACGGGTTTAATGTCAAAAAGTTACAAAAAGGATTGTATGGCATTTTAAGTTGATGGATATTTTTGATTGCAGAATCGGCAAAATTTCCACGCAGGGTACTTGTAGCGAGAGAAAATATAGCCACTCACAATTTCAAGCCTTCTTTTCTCAGCGCCCTGCGAGACATTTCTTTTCGTCTTCCCGGCAAATATCCATTCCTGCTTACCATTGCTATATTTTCTTGTACTTTCGTTTTCTACCAAAAATTAAAATTGAAAGCGACCGTTTATAAGAGTACAGGCAGTTGGTATTCAGTAAAAAGCATTGCCGGCAAGTTTTTTAAAGCCCGCATAAAAGGTATTTTTAAAACGGATGCCATTACCAGCACCAACCCAATTGCTGTTGGCGATGTAGTTGACATTGTGGAAGAACATGATGCGGATGACACGGTAATGATAACCGGCATCGATGAACGCCAAAACCAAGTGGCTAGGCAAAGTCCGCATACGCAGCACAGGCAACATATTGTGGCGGCCAACCTCGACCAAAGCTTGTTGATTTGTACTTTGCGTGAACCGCGGACATCGCAGGGCTTCATCGACCGTTTTTTGGTAAGCTGCGAAGCATTCCATATTCCCGCTATTATTGTTTTTAACAAGGCTGATGTTTACAAAACAAAAGAAAAACTATTATTTGCGGAGTTACAAAAAATGTATACTGAAATTGGATACACCGTAGTGCTA
>CAWJTH010000100.1:0-24684 GCA_963845495.1 uncultured Chitinophagaceae bacterium | reverse complement strand
GGCATCCGGCCTATTCAGGTATTGTTGCACATCCACGTTTTAGAACTAAGTTTTATACTTTTCTTGCCAATAGTTTAGCCATTAGAAATAACAATAGCAAAAGGATGACCACTTTCGATTTTGCCCATGTCCGTACAAAATCAGCCGTTAATTATTTACTTAAAATGATTATTGAAGGTGCAGCTGGCAATGTGATGCCACAAGCAAGTAAAATTTTAATTAAAAAGCAACTGAAGAAGGAAGCTCGCAGAAATGCGGTTGTAGTTTCTGGAGCAGGGGAATTGTAATATTTAAATAAATTGTATGTTGTGACCACTTTTTTGCAATTATAATGAATGTTATTTCTGGCCGATATATAGCCACCCAACCGAGCGCCGAAGCGACTAGCCTATATCAGGTGAAGTTTTGATTGTAAGGCAAGTAATTTTTCTAAAAAATATTTATTGCTTAAGTCCATGGGTGCAACCCTGGCAATCCACCTGTTTGCAGCAAACTTTTCCCGTTTTGTCTCATTTGCCAAAAATTAAAAAGAATCCAAAATACGTTTGCCGAATAAATAAATTGGTATGCGTAAAAATATAAAATTTTGGTGGGTTGCTTTATTTGGGATGTTTTGTGTGGCGTCGTTAAAAGCCCAACCGCCGATGGGGCAAATGCCCAAAGGAATGCAGGATATGAAAGCTCAATTGCATATTTATGGCAAAATTGTAAATGCCGATGGCAAAGGTGTAAACGGGGCTTCAGTTTTGGTAATGAAGGATAAATATGACAGTGGAAGCCAGAAAAATAAACAGATTCTTGTAAAAGGAACAACCACAAAAGCTAACGGCACATTTGATTTTACAGATGTGGCGGCCGGTCCAGGAATGACCATTAATATTTCTGCAATGGGTTTTAGTCCGCTGGTGAAACCCATCGGTAAAGCAGCAACGGATGCAGGTTCAGCAATGCCTTCTGCTGGCGGTAAACCTGTTGGCGGCGGTAATATGCCGCCAATGGATATGGCTGCCATGTCGTCAACAATCGATAAAAATTTGGGTAATATTCAATTAACTTCAACTGCGGCTGAATTGCAAGGCGTTGTGGTAACGGCACCAACCACGCCAAGTATGCGGTTAGATATCGACAAAAAAGTGTTTAATGTAGAAAAAAATATTGTTAGTGCCGGTGGTACCGGATTGGATGTAATGAAAAATGTGCCAGGTGTAAATGTTGATATCGATGGAAATCTTTCTGTTCGGAACAGCACGCCAATATTATATGTTGATGGCAGGCCAACAACACTTACAGTTGATCAAATACCTGCCGATGCCATTGAAAGTGTGGAAGTAATTACCAATCCATCAGCTAAGTACGACGCTTCTGGTGGAGGGGCAGGCATTTTAAATATTGTATTAAAGAAGAATAAAAAAGCTGGTTATAACGGCAATTTGCGTGCCGGGGTTGATAAACGCGGTGCTGTAAACGGCGGCGGTGATATCAACCTGCGCCAAGGTAAATTTAATGTATCGGCCAGTGCCATGATAAACCAAAATAAAGGTGTTACTACCGGCACTACAGATCGCAATAACTTGTTAACAACGCCACTTACAACTGTTCATCAATACGATTACAACCAAAATAAAGGTGCCTTTTTATTTGGTAAATTAGGGGCTGATTATTTCTTAAACGATAAAACAACTTTTTCTTTATCCGGGGTTAGGGTGCATGGCGAATTTAAACCTTACGATGGTTTGGATATAACAACCGATAGTTTATATACCGCTGGTAAAACATCTAATTTTAGCCATAGAAATAGTAATAGCGAACGGATATTTAACGGTGGTGGGATTGTTTTTGGCATGAAACAATTATTTAATAAAAAAGGAGAAGAATTGACCGTGGATGCCAATTATTTCTCTGGCAAAAACCAAAATAATGCAGATTATAATACTACTTATTATGGCGCTGGAAATACGGTAACAGGTAATTTATTACAAAAAGCAACCGGTTTTGGAAACGACCAAAATTTAGTTATCCAAACCGATTATACCAACACGTTTGGTAAAAATACTAAGCTTGAAACCGGTTTACGTGCCGCCTTGCGTAGCCGCGAAAGCGATGATCAAAACTTTACGTACAGCAATACGACCAAAGATTACGAGCTGGTAACCAATGCATCTACCCACTATACCAACAAAGACAATGTTTACGCAGCTTACGTTTCATTAACCAGCAGCATAAAAGATTTTGGTTATAAAATTGGTGTACGTGCAGAAAGTTCTAATTATAACGGAACATTGATTAATACTGGTGAAAAATTTAGTAATAGTTATCCAATTAGTTTATTCCCATCAATATTTTTAAGCCAGAAATTACAAAATAATCAAGAATTACAAGTAAGCGTGACACGCCGGATCAACCGCCCTAATTTCTTTCAATTAATTCCTTACACCGATTATTCTGACAGCTTAAACATTACAAGGGGTAACCCGGCATTGGTGCCAGAATTTACCACTTCGTACGAATTATCTTACTTAAAAACATTTGGCGGTAATAATACTTTTTTAGCATCTGCTTATTATAAAAAGACCAATAATTTAATTACCCGTTACATTGATACCGCCATTAACGCAGTTTCTGGCAAACAAGATTTAATTAATACGTATGTAAATGCTAATTCAAGTTATACCACTGGATTAGAATTAACCGCCACTAATTATATTAACCAAATGGTGGGATATGAGCACCAACTTAAATTTTTATAATTCAAAAATAAATACGGGCAATCTTGCTGGCGTTACACAACAAGCCGCTTTATGGAGTTGGTTTGCCAAATACAATAGTAATTTTAAATTACCGAACGATTTTAATTTTCAATTAAGCGCTACTTATCAATCAAAAACCAATTTGCCTATAAATACAAATACTGGTATGGGCGGCCCACCTTCTATGAATAGTCAAAGTTCTTCACAGGGTTATATCAGCCCATCGTGGGGTGTTGATTTAGCGATTAAAAAGACATTTTTAAAAAATAATGCCGCTGCTATTACATTAAGCGCCAGCGATATATTTAGAACAAGAGTTAGTGATCAATATTCGGAAAGTGCTTATTTTACCCAACAATATAACCGCTTGAAAGATCCTCAAATGCTTCGCCTTACCTTTAGTTATAAATTTGGGAAAATAGATGCAAACCTATTTAAAAGAACAAGTAAAGGAACGGGCGAAAGTGCGGGAAGCATGTAAGAAATAAAGGGATAGTGAATAATGGATAATTAATAATAGATAATGGATAATGGATAGTGAATAATGAGCAATGGATAATTAATAATGGATAATTAATAATGGATAATGGATAGTGAATAATGAGCAATGGATAATTGAGGCTGGATGTGCAATTTTTTAGTAAAAAAATATAATGGACGGTGCAGCAAAGAGAATTGTTTGCGAATCATTTCACTATTCACTATTCACTATTCACTATTCACTATTCACTATTCACTATTCACTATTCACTATTCACTATTCACTATTCGAATTTTAAAGCTAACTATGAAAGCGGCTTGGTATAAAAAGAAATGGATAATTATTTGTAGTCACATTATTGCGTGGCTTATTGTTTTCTCGTTGCCTTATTTATTACGGCAAGCTTATTTAAGCCGTAATCCAACAAAAGACATCGATGAAAATGGATTTTTTTATTTAAGCTTAATAACCGATGTTTTATGGATGGGATTATTTTATTTAAATGCATTTATACTAATTCCTAAACTGGCATTTAGGCGAAAATTTATTGTTTATGGCGTTTTGTTGATGGTTATTTACAGTGTAATCATACTAATTCATTGTGCCTTTTTTAATCAATTAATTATTTCAAGAAAAGCTATTTTTTTATTATCGGCTGTGGTAAATTCACCTGCATTTCTTTTAACAGTTGCAGTAAGTTCTGTTTATCAAATGGTAAGATACCAATTAAAGGCCGACGCTTTATTGCAACAAAAACAACAAGAAAATTTAAAAACGGAATTATCTTTTTTACGGTCACAGATTAGTCCGCATTTTATTTTTAATGTATTGAATAATATTGTGGCACTGGCACGTTTAAAAAGCGACCAATTGGAACCAACGGTAATTAAATTGTCATCTTTAATGCAATACATGTTGTACGATGCAAATGAAGAAATGGTGCCGTTACAGACAGAAATACAATATTTAGAAAGTTATATCGATCTTCAAAAACAACGCTTTGGTAAAAAAGTATCTATTAATATAGACATGGAAATTTCAGAAAAACCTTATAAAATGGAACCCATGTTATTAATTCCGTTTGTAGAAAATGCATTTAAACATGGTGTTGGTATGATAGAAAACCCACAAATTGATTTGCAATTATGTATCCAAGAAAACACTTTGTATTTTAAAGTAAGGAATAAATATAATAATACAATAAAGGAAACAAAAGATAATGTTTCTGGCATAGGATTGGCCAATGTAAAACGCAGGCTTAATTTATTGTACGGGCAACAACACGAATTATTTATTAAAGAAAAACACGATTGGGTGGATGGTAAACAAGAAGCTTGGTTCGAGATTTCTTTACAATTAAAATTACATTGATGCTTACATGTATAGCGGTTGATGATGAGCCATTGGCACTGGCTTTGCTAGCAGATAATATTGGTAAAGTGCCTTATTTGCAATTAGTGGCGCAATGTACCGATGCATTTGAAGCAACCAAAGTATTGCAATCGCAAACAATTGATTTAATATTTATTGATGTGCAAATGCCCGGTATTACGGGCTTGCAATTTATTGAAAGTATGGTGCAAAAACCAATGGTAATATTGGTGACGGCTTATAAACAATATGCATTAGAAGGTTATAGTTTAAATGTGGTGGATTATTTAATGAAACCCGTTTCATTAAGTCGATTTATGGCTGCTTGCAATAAAGCGCTTGAATTATACCGGTTGAAAAATGCTGGTAATCTTCCTTTGCAAACATCGCCCAATTATTTTTTTGTAAATGTGGATTATAGTCTGCTAAAAGTAATGATAGATGATATTATTTACATTGAAGGATTGCGGGATTATATTAAAATTCATTTAAAAAGTACATCGGCACCAGTTGTGGTACGTATGGGCGTAAAAGCGGTAGAAGAACAATTGCCCATGCATTTGTTTTTACGGATACACAAATCTTATATCGTATCTATTGAAAGTATTACTGCTATTAGAAAAAATAGTGTATTTATTAAAGATTTAGAATTGCCCGTTGGCGAAATGTATAAAGACGGGATTGATTTATTGACGGGAAACCGGTGATTTAATCGGATTCATCAATCATGGTAAGTAAATTTCAATCTGCCATGCTTTAATATGCATAGCCATGGGTGTAACCCGTGGCCATGTTACATAGTCACCATCCTTCCATTTACATTTGCGGCTTAATTGTTTATACTTTGCCCAATTTATTTATCTCTAGTCTTTTTTCACCATCCATAGAGCGGATCATTGGCTTGTTCGCCGGGTTGTTAATATTTACTGCCCAACTTATTTTATTAAAAGATGTTATTACAAAAAAAATAAGCCCAAGCTTATTGTCATGGATAGGCTGGGCGTTGTTAATGGGCACCAGTTTAGTGGCGCAAATAGTAAACAAAGGCTGGCAATGGAGTTTAACCGGTTTGTTGTTATCAACCATCGGGTGTGTTACGATTTTTACGCTGGCATTGGTATTAAATAATTACCTCATTAAAAAAGCAGATTGGTATTTTTTATTATTGGGCTTAGTTTGTTTGGCTATTTACCTGTCTTCAAAAAATCCTTGGCTTACTACTGGTTTTGCTATTTTGGCCGATGCAATTGTGGGCATCCCAACCATTTATAATGGGTTTAAATATCCCGCGTCGCAAAAAACATCTGCTTGGCTGCTGGCCTTAACATCGTGGACGTTTGCTTCATTCATTTGTATTGGACATAGTTTGTTGTATGCGCTGTTTCCTATTTATTTGTTTTTATTTAATGGGTTGATGTATGTTTTGACACATCGGAGGGCGACTAAATAAAGCCACCATTTATCAGGATAAATACTTTTATACTTTGGTTGGAAATTTAATAAAAAAGAACCCAAGTTTTGTAGGCAAAAGAGTTTACCATCATATTATTTTAATAATAAATGGATAACACGTTTTGTGGGATAGATGCTCGATGGCTTTGTTTTAAGTTTTCATTAAGTTGTTGCAAGTGTTTTTAATCCTTAATTTTAAATATGCGAAACACCATTTATTTTAACGGCACAGAATTTCCACCATCATTTGGTTATTTAGAAGCTTTTTCGGTTTGTGAAGCTGTAAACCTTGAAAACCCAACATGGTGTGTTGAACTACAATTTGATGCTACCAGTAATTTTTCATTTGCATCTTTTAATGTAACCGCCGATGAATTAAACGATGCGGTAATGGTTAAATTAGTCCCGTTGAAAGGTCCAAAACAATTGCCTGCCTTTGATTTTCCCCTAACCAATCAGGTGCAATTGGATGAAAATAATAAAGTCGTTTTTCATCCAAAGGTTTGAAATAAATCAAAATGTCGAAACAACAACCATAAATGGATAGAAACCTGTTGGAAAACAGACTACAAACACATGCTTTACAACTAAAATGGCATTGTTTTATCAAGGCATTAACCACAATTAACCATTTAGTTTTTTGGTTAACGCCTTTGCATAGTTTGCGGGGATAGTTTTGCAGGTATAAAATTTGTTAAGGTTTTATATTTCTACACCATGAAAAAGCTTTATCCCTTATTGTTATTGGTATTCTTGTTTTCTTTTTTTAATGCGTCCGCACAAAATACGGGTACGGTTAGCGGAAAGTTAGTTGATTCTGTAACCCAGCAAATATTAAAAGGTGCCACGTTAAGCATCTTAAACCCCAAAGATTCGTCGGTTGTTTTTAGTAAAGCATCCGGCGACAACGGTATATTTTCCATCCCTAATGTGCCAATGGGCAGTTATATCTTGAAAATAACCTTCGAAGGCTATAGAACCCGCTCCAGAAAAATTACTTTAACCGACGTGGTTCCGAATGCCGAAATAGGCGACATCTACTTAAAACCAAAAGACAATGAACTGGCTGGGGTTGTGGTAGAGGCTTCGCCCATTAAAATGAAAAAGGATACGGTTGAGTTTAACGCAGGTTCGTTTGCCACTAAACCCAACGCGGTTGCCGAAGATTTATTGAAAAAATTGCCTGGCGTACAAGTAGATGCTGGTGGAACAATAACCGCACAAGGTGAAAAGGTAACAAGGGTTTTGGTGGATGGTAAACGCTTTTTTAGCGATGACCCCAAATTAGCCACCCGCAATTTACCTCCCGATGTAATCGATAAAATCCAAGTATTTGATGATTTAAGCGACCAAAGCAAGTTTACTGGTTTTGATGACGGTAACCGAGTAAAAACGATCAACATCACTACCAAAAAGAATATGCGGCAAGGTTATTTTGGTAAAGTAATAGGTGCTGCTGGCAGTAATGAAGATTATGACGAAAGCGTGAATATGCACCGTTTTCATGGCGACCAACAAATTTCGTTGTTGGCGCAGGCAAACGACATCAACAAACAAAACTTTACCATACAAGATATTTTGGGTAGTGCGGCCGGCGGCGGTGGCGGTGGTCGTCGCGGTGGCGGCGGTGCACAAGGCGGTGCAACCAGCAGTAGTCCAGGCATTACATCCGTTGCAGCTGTGGGAACAAACTATAAAGATGCATGGGGAACAAAAACCGACGCTTATGGCTCGTATTTTTTTAATGACCAACACGTAACCCTAACACAACACAGCACCACTTTAAATACCGATCCCACAGATACGACCTTTTTTAATAACCAGAGCCAGTCGGCCAATATTTCAAGAACACAAAACCAGCGTGCTGCATTTAATATCGAACACCGCTTCGATAGTAGCACTTCAATGATTTTTAGACCCAATATTGCTTTTCAAACCACTACACCAAATGGTACGTCAAGCACTATGCAAACAGATAACTTGGGCAATCCTGTTACCAATACCAGCGTAAAGAGTTCGAGTACGAACAGTGGCTATAATCTTAGCAATACCAACTTGCAATTGCGCCATAGGTTTGCCAAGCCTTACCGCACTATTTCTTTAGATATGACTGTTAACGCCAGCGCAAATGATGGCGATGGATTAAATTATACCATCAATAATAAATTTAGGCAAAAGGTTAGCGATACGCTCAATCAATATTATACAGATTCTTTCCATTCGATTAGCCTTAGCCCGACGCTTTCTTATACCGAGCCAATTGGTAAAAACCAGATATTGGAATTTAACTATAATTACACTTATAACCACAATACAAGTATCAATAATACATATGATTATAATATTGCCACAAAGGGGTTCAACAATTTTGATAGCCTTTTTAGCAACTCTTATAAATTTACTTCCAATTCAAATAGATTCACGCTTAGCTACCGCATCCAAAATGCTAAATACAACTTAAGCTTGGGTACAGGCATTCAATTACTAAGTTTCGACAATTTAAATACTACTAAAAATATAACCGTTTCGCACGATTACACCAATTTTACACCAACTGTTAACTTTCAGTATACTTTTTCTCATACCAGTAATCTGCGTTTAAATTACAGCGGCCGTACCGGCACGCCAACAGCAACGCAATTGCAACCGCTTACTACCACTTCTGATAATTTAAACTTTCAAATTGGTAACCCTAATTTGAAACCGCAATTTATCCATAGTTTACGCATGTTGTATACCAACTTTGATGCAGCGAGCGGAAGGGTATTTTTTGCAACAATTAACGCCAGCGCAACAGAAAACGACATCCAAAGTGCAACAACCAGTAATAAAACCACCGGTGGAAGAACAACTACTTATGTAAACCTAGATGGAACGTATAATGTTGGCGGTTTTATGAATTATGGTTTTGCGTTGAAAAAGCCAAAGTCGAACCTTAACTTTATTACCAACTTTAATTATAGCCAAAGCCAAAGCCTACAAAGGGATTCTACTATTACTGGTCTTTCAGCATACGCAAGTAAGTACACAAAAAACACAAGTATTGGTGAAACGGTGTCTTGGACAACTAATATCAAAAAGAATTTTGACATGAACTTGAGTCTGCCTTTTAATTATATTATAGCCAATAACTCTACGACTATACTTCATTATTTTACTCAAGCTATTAACACTGAATTGACCGCCTACACCAATAGTGGTTGGCTTTTTGCAGCCAATTTTGATTTCACTATGTATGGTGGAAATCGAGGAACGGCTAATCCTCCCTCTCAACCAATTTTTAGCCCTAGCATTGCAAAACAATTGTTTAAGAAGAAAAACGGTGAATTACGTCTTTCTGTATTCGACTTATTTGATAAAAACCAAGCGCCAACCACAAGTGTATCTTCTGAGCAAATTACCAACACTTACACTAACGTGTTAAGCCGTTATGTAATGTTGACATTTACATTTAACCTCAACAATTTTGGCCAAACGCAGCAGAATAAACGTTTCCCTGGAATGCCTCCCGGCATGCGTATGCCAGGCGAAGGTGGTGGCAGGGGAAATGGCGGCGGCGGATTTGGTGGCGGTCGCAGAGGCGGCGGTGGAAATGATTTTTAAGAAATCTGTTATAAAAATGGCCATGCGTTTTGCATGGCCATTTTTATTTTATCATTAGATTAATTCCATCTAACCCCTTTCAATCCTCATTAATTTAGGTTCAGAAAATTAAAATTCAGCTATCACCCCTATATAATTGCTAGGTGTAATCGCCATCAATTCTTTTTTAACGGATGTAGAAACGGCCAATCCCTCAATAAATTCGTGCATCGATGTTTGGTTGATGCCGCCTTTTCCACGGGTTAATTCTTTCAGTGCCTCGTAAGGATTTGGATATTTTTCCCTACGCAAAATGGTTTGAATAGCTTCGGCTACAACAGCCCAAGTATTATCAAGGTCTTCTTGTAGTTTAGCTTCGTTCAAAACCAATTTGCCTAAACCTTTTTCCAAGCTTTTAATGGCAATCATAGTATGTGCAATCGGCACGCCAATATTGCGGAGTACGGTACTGTCGGTTAAATCCCGCTGCAAACGGCTGATGGGTAATTTGGCCGAAAGATGCTCCAGTAAAGCGTTTGCCATGCCCAAATTGCCTTCGGCATTTTCAAAATCAATTGGGTTTACTTTGTGCGGCATAGCCGATGAACCTATTTCGCCAGCCTTTGTTTTTTGTTTGAAATAATCCATGCTGATGTAAGTCCAAACATCGCGGCATAAATCAATCAAAATATTATTGATGCGTTTGATGCAGTCGAAATGTGCCGCCAAATTATCATAATGTTCAATCTGCGTAGTAAACTGCATGCGTTGCAATCCCAAAATTTCATTCACAAATTCGTTGCCAAAAGCAATCCAATCTGTTTTGGGATAAGCCACGTGATGCGCATTAAAATTGCCCGTGGCACCGCCAAATTTTGCGGCATACGGAATGTAAGAAAACAGTTGGATTTGATTATCGATGCGTTCCACAAACACCATAAATTCTTTCCCCAAACTGGTGGGCGATGCAGCTTGTCCGTGGGTGCGGGCCAACATCGGCACATTTTTCCAAGTGCTGGCCAATTGGTGCAAATTATTTTGTAGGTTGATGAAAGCCGGCAATAATTCATGTTCCGTACTGTGCTTCCACAGCAGCGGAATGGCCGTATTGTTGATGTCTTGCGAAGTCAGCCCAAAATGGATCCATTCTTTTGCTTCGGCGGCATCGGTTTTATCCAGCTCCGCTTTCAGAAAATATTCCACGGCTTTTACATCGTGGTTGGTGGTTTTTTCAATGTCTTTTATGGCTTGCGCATCGGCTTCACTAAAATTATCGAGCATATCCCGCAAATGTTTTTTGGCTTTGCCAGATAATTTCAGGAACTTTTTATTAGCCAACAACATCAAATATTCCACTTCTACCAACACCCGGTATTTGATTAAAGCGTACTCACTAAAATAATCGTCGAGCTGTTCAATTTGTTTGCGATATCGGCCATCGATGGGAGAGATGGCGGTAAGCTGGGAAAGGTTCATTTAAAATAAAAAATAAGAAATGAGAAATATAAAATAAGGAAGTAGGAAGCCGAAATGATCGCGTTTTAAAAGTTTAGTGTTGATTTTTAGGGCTCCAAACTTAAAAAACAAAGCCAAGAATGACGAAACTAACCGCCAACTGCCATCTGTCATCCGCCATCTATTATCTTCGCAAAAATAAGCTGATAGATTGGAACATAAGATTAGAGTTGGAGCAGTAAGTTATTTGAATACAAAGCCATTGTTGTATGGCATCCACCGAAGCCCGGTGATGGAACAAATAGAGTTGGTGTTGGATTACCCATCGAGTATTGCAAAGCAGTTGGTTGATGGACAAATTGATATCGGCTTGGTACCGGTGGCCATCATCCCATTTTTACAACAACATGTTATTGTAGGCGATTATTGTATCGGTGCCGTTGGCCCGGTGGCCTCCGTTTGTATTTTTAGCGATGTGCCGATGGAGGAAATAACAACGGTGTTGCTTGATTATCAAAGTCGCACGTCTGTTGCGCTGGCGCAGGTATTGTTAAAAAAATTCTGGAAAAAAGAGGTGGCGTTTGAAGCAGCCAAACCTGGCTATCAACAACAAATAAAAGGCACAGCAGCCGGCGTGGTAATTGGCGATCGGGCTTTTGAACAACGTACTAAAAGCAAATATGTGTATGATTTAGCCGAAGCTTGGATCGAGTACACAGGTTTGCCGTTCGTTTTTGCTGCATGGATTGCCAACAAAAAGTTGCCCGATAGCTTTACGGTCCCTTTCAATGATGCGAATGCCGTTGGCTTGCAACATTTAAACGAAGTAATGGTTGATTTGAAATCGCCCTTTTATGATTTGGAAACCTATTATACCAAAAACATTAGTTATGTGCTGGATGATGACAAGAAAAAAGGACTGGAAAGATTTTTAAAGGAATTGTAATGTATCCAATCTTGGAAAATTTAAATATATGAAAACGAGAATATATTCCAAGGTTTATTAATGTTAAGCCTATTGTCATAGTTTGGCAAACTGTTTTTATTTTAGATAGTTGTGTTTCTCAACTATCTAAAATACCATCTACATTTGGCAATAATTCCCATGAATCAAAAAAAGGCGTCCATATTTGATATTGCAGCATTTTCTTTTGGAAGAAAGTTTGGTTTGTTGGGAAGGTTGTTTCATACACAATTATCAGACAGGCTTAAACATATCGGCATAAAAAAGCACTTTTCTATTTTGGTGTTGATCGATACCATGGGGGACCAATGCAGTCAAAAATTTATTGCAGACTCGTTGCACATGGATAAAACGTTGATGGTGGGTGCTTTAGATGAATTGGGTAAGATAGGCTTTATTAAACGTGTTCAAAACCCTTCCGACAGGCGGGAGTATTGGATACAATTAACAGAAAAAGGCAAGGCCACCATTCCAGAAGTAAAAGAAACAGTGGCTATGATGAACCAAGCAGCTATGGCAGGTTTATCGCCGATCGAAATAAAACGGTTCCATAAATACCTAGACATTGTTTACAAAAACTTAGAAAATAACTCCATGACACAACACATTATTCCTTAGCATGATTTTGTTGTAATTGTGAAACAAATACTTATCCTGGCTAACATTCACACCTTCATCCGTTTTAGATGAGTGTATTAACTAAAATTTAATCTACTAAATATTGATTACTTATTGAAAATGAGTAAGTGAATTTATGAGTATGAAATATAGTCGTCTTTCAAATTTTACGGAACAACCCAACTTTAAAAAGCCGTTGCCTTTTTTGGCAAGGCTTAAATGCATTTGCTTTATTGTATGTTTGTTGGCAATAGCGAAACCCAATTTCGCACAAAATGCTGATACCGCCAGCGCTTTAACCTTGCAAGATTGTATCAACTTCGCTTTGGGGCACCAGCCGTCTATAAAACAAACCTCCATCGATATTGAAATAGCCAAAACGACCAACGCCATTAATTTGGCAGGTTGGTTGCCGCAAGCAAGCTTTGGGGGCACTTTATCTCATTATTTGAGTCTGCCTACTAATTTCGTAACCAACTCAACCACTGGTGAACAGTTAAAACAAAAATCAGGCATCATTAATACTTTTACTCCAGCCCTTACGGTAACGCAATCCATTTTTAGTCCAAGCCTATTATATGCAAAAGATGCGGCGCCTTTATATGTAAAACAAGCGGAGCAAATAAACGATAGTTCCAAAATAAATATTATTGCAGCAGTAAGCAAGTCGTTTTACAACCTGCTGCTTACGTTGCAGCAAATAAATGTGCTGAAAGAAGACACTGCAAGGCTGGGTAAAGCTTTTCATGATTCTTACCACCAATATGTAGCTGGCATTGTGGATGAAACCGATTATGAGCAAGCCCAAATTACCTTGAACAATTCAAGGGCATTGTTACGGCAATCTGCCGAAAGCATTAATCCATTGTATGCTACGCTGAAACAAAGCATGGGCTATCAGCCTGAAAAACAATTCAATGTGCTGTACGATACATTGCAGATGATGACGGAAGCTGATTTTGATACCACGCAGGTTTTGCAATACGAAAAAAGGATAGAATTTCAAGTGCTTCAAACGCAGAAAGCTTTACAAAAACAAGAAACCAGATACTACCAAAAAGCTTGGTTGCCAACCGTATCGGCATTTTTCAATTATTATTTGCCCTTCCAAAACAATACCCTCACCAGTCTTTTTGGTACGTCATACCCTTATTCTAACATTGGGGTACAATTTTCCATGCCAATTTTTACAGGTTTTGCCCGGTTGAACAGTGTAAAACGTTCGCAATTGCAGGAAGACGTCATCAATTGGGGAGAAATTGGTTTGAAATCTGAAATTTATACGGAGTATGCAACCGCTTTAGCAAATTATAAAAGTAATGCTTACAACTTTCAACTATACAGAGAAAACCAAGCATTGGCCAAACGGGTGTATAAAGTTGTATATCTACAATATCAAGAAGGCGTAGTGCCGTATTTAAATGTAATTACTGCCGAATCAAATTTGATTACCTCAGAAATAGGTTACATCAATGCATTGTTCCAATTATTATCCAGCAAAATAGATTTGGAAAAAGCCATGGGCCTGATAAAGCCATAAGCCGTGAGCAATGAGCTTTGAGCCACAAGCTGCAAGTGAATGACGAAAAAAATAAATTATTCGACAAATGAAAGTATTTAGAAACAAGAACTCTTTTAGCTCAAAGCCCAAAGCTCAAAGCTCAAAGCTCATAGCTCATAGCTCACAGCTTGTAGTCCTAATAATTAGCATAGCTATTTTCTCCTGCAAAGGAAAAAAAGAAACACCACCAACGCCCCCAACGCCCGTAAACCTTTATACGGTAAAGGCGGAAAATGTTACCTATTACGATAGATATCCTGCCAATACGGTGGCATTAAACCAGGTGGATATCCGTCCGCAGGTGCAAGGTTACATTACTGGCATCTTTTTTAAAGAAGGCGACCATGTAAAAAAAGGGCAAAAGCTTTACGAAATTGATAAACGTTTGTACCAACAGGCGTATGATGCAGCTGCAGCAAATGTTCGGGTGGCGCAAGGCACGCAGCTACAATCACAACAAGATGCTGACCGATACATTTATTTGAATAAGGAAAATGCCATTGCTAAACAAGTACTTGATCATGCATTGATCACTTTGCAAAACAGTAAAAACCAAGTTGAATCGGCTCAAGAATCGCTTAAAACGGCCGCAACCAATTTGGGCTATGCCACTATTTATGCACCGTTTGATGGAACCATTGGTTTTAGCATGGTAAAAATGGGTGATTTTGTTTCCGCGGGCTCAACCGTACTCAATACCATTTCTAGCAACAACCCTATTGCGGTTGATTTCTTGATCAACGAAAAGCAGTTGACGCATTACGAAGAAATCCAAAAAGGAAAGGGCGGGGCGATTGATTCATTATTTACCATGATGTTGCCCAGCGGTTCATTGTATTCGCAACAAGGAAAAATTTCAATCATTGACCGTGCGGTTGATCCACAGACCGGTTCTATAAAAGTACGGTTGGTTTTTCCAAACCCCAAAGATGTTTTAAAAGCAGGGCTAAGTGTTGTGCTACGGGTACATAACCAAGACACAACCCCGCAATTGGTAATTCCGAATAAAGCCGTGATAGAGCAAATGGGTGAATATTTTGTTTACATAGCAAAAGATACCGTTATGGCCGATAAGCCTGATGCCAATATGGGCAAAGGTAGCGGCGGTAGCGATGCAGGCGCAGCAGGTAAAAGCGGATCAAGCGACACGGATAAATCGAAAAAAGAAGGAACGGATACTGCCAGCAAAAAGCCCAAAATGCGGGCCATTCAAAGAAAAGTAAAGCTGGGGCAAACGATTGGTGCAAATATTATTGTATTGTCTGGTATTAATGATGGCGACCGCATTATAGTAGATGGCCTACAATCAATCCATGACGGCTCCGCTATTTCAACGGGAGGCAAAAATGCAAGTGCCGCAAATAAACAGCAGCAAGAAAATAAGGAATGAGACAACAAGGCGCAAGACAACAAGGCATAAGGCAACAAGGCACAAGACATCAAGGCTCAAGCCAAACTTGGCAAAAAAAGCAAGAAGTTTCACAAGGGCACCTCTCTACACTTGTGGAGAGGGGACGGGGGGTGAGGTTCTAAAACAAAAGGCAGCATGATTGCAAATACATTTATAAAACGACCTATAACAGCGATAGTTGTGTCTATTGTTTTGGTGCTTACGGGTACGGTATGTATCTTAAGTTTGCCTATTGACCAATATCCTGATATTACACCACCGGTGGTACAGGTAAACGGCCAGTTTATTGGTGCCGATGCGCAAACCGTAGAACAAACGGTGGCTACGCCAATTGAACAACAGGTGAATGGTACGCCCGGTATGGAGTACATGCAAAGCAATAGCAGTAACAATGGCTCCATGCAATTGAATGTTACTTATAATGTAGGTACAGATATAGATATTGCAACATTGGATGTACAAAACCGTGTAAGTATTGCTACGCCGTTGGTGCCAAGCGCCGCAACCCGCTTAGGCTTAACCGTTCGTGCGGTGAACCCAAGCATGCTGATGATGGTAGCCATTTATTCGCCCAAAAACTCGCACGATATTACTTTTTTGGACAACTACACCAATATTTACATACAAGATGCGTTGCTAAGGGTTTCAGGCGTAGGTGCCATCAACAGTTTCGCCGATAATTTTAGTATGCGGGTTTGGATGAATCCCAATAAGATGGCTGCTTATGGATTAACGCCTCAGGATATCATCAACGCATTAAATACGCAGAATGTACAGGTAGCGGCTGGTTCGGCAGGTGTGCCACCGCAAAGCAGCCAGCAAACTTTTGAATTAGGTATTTTAGTGAATGGCCGTTTAAATACGCCTAAACAATTTGAAAATATTATTGTAAAATCAATTCCTTCTTCTTCAGATACTACCGGCCAGTTGGTTTATTTAAAAGATGTGGCAAGGGTGGAGTTGGGTAAATTTAGTTTTTCTAGCAATTCGTTTGTAGATGGCCGTCGTGCTTCTTATTTGCGCATATATCAAGCACCGGGAAGCAATGCTTTAAAAACAGCACAAGGTATTTACGACCAGTTAGCACAGCTAAAGAAATTCTTCCCGACCGATTTGGAATACACGGTTCCTTTTGAATCGGTAACGGTAGTAAAGGTTTCAATGAGCGATGTGGTAGTTACACTCCTTTTAACGCTTGGTTTGGTGGCGCTGGTGGTATTTGTATTTCTTCAAAACTTTAGGTCAACGCTTATTCCGGTATTGGCAATACCTGTTTCTATTTTTGGTACTTTTTGCTTTTTTATTCCGCTAGGTTTTACCATCAATACCCTTACCATGTTTGGGTTTGTTTTGGCCATTGGTATTGTGGTTGATGATGCCATTATAGTAGTAGAAGCGGTGCAACATTATATGGATGAACAAGGTATGAGCCCAAAAGAAGCTACATATATGGCTATGAAAGATATATCGGCACCGGTTATTGCCATTGCCCTAATATTGGCTGCAGTATTTGTACCTGTTGGTTTCATTCCTGGTATTGTTGGCCGCTTGTATCAGCAATTTGCTATTACCATTGCCATTTCAGTGATTATTTCCGCTTTTATCGCCTTATCGCTTACACCTGCACTTTGTACATTATTGTTGAAACCAACTGATAAAAGCAAGAAAAAAGGCTGGAGCACAAAGTTGTTTGACAAGTTTAATGCATGGTTCGATAAGATTACAGAACATTATTAAAAGGCGTAAAAAGAGCATTAAAAATGCAAAGTATATTATTGGGTTACTGGTAATTATTTGCATTGGTACTGTCTTCTTATTCATGAATAAATCTTCGGGCTTTATTCCTTCTGAAGATGATGGTTGTTTGTATGTTACTTACCAATTGCCCGACGCCTCTTCCACCACACAGTCTGTAGAGGTGATGGAAAGCTGATGAAAGTAATAGGCTACAACACCCGGAGTAGAACATTATGCCGCACTATCGGGCTTTAATGTTATCAACGATGCTACCAATTCCAATAGTGGTACTATTTATTGCCAACTTAGCCCGTGGGATGATCGAAAGAATCAAACCGAAAGAGTTCCGGTATCATCGGATGTAATTAAGAAAGCGCATTGCAGACGCCGGTATTAAAGATGCCAATGTAGAAGTGGTGCAACCATCGCCGCTATCCCGGGAGTGGGTACAACAGTGGGTTTTAGCTTTCAAATAGAACAACGCAGCACCAATGATGATTTGCAGGCTTTTGAAAAAGTGGTACAGAATTTTGTTACGAAGCCAATAAAAATCCAGCCATCACTGGCGCTTATAGTTTTTATAATGCGCATACACCGGGCTACAATGTAACGGTTGACAGGGAAAAATGCCAAAGATTAGGGGTAGATATTGGCGACGTATTTAATACCATCCAAGCTTTTATGGGTAGTACTTATGTAAATGATTTTACTACTTATAATAGAACGTTTCACGTAGTGGTACAAGCGGATACTGCATTCCGTAACCTTGTAAGTGATTTGGACAAATATTATGTTCGTAATTCGGTGGGGCAAATGTTGCCGTTGGGTACGCTAATTACCTACAAACCTTCTGAAACTGCACCTTTAATTTCTCATTTTAATATTTTCCGTTCTGCAGAAATTGATGGTACATCTGGCACAGGATATAGCACTACGCAAACGATAGAAGCATTGCAAGACGTAGCGGCAAAAGTTTTGCCCCAAGGTTATACATACGAATTTTCTGGATTAAGCCATGAGGAGATAAGTGCCGGCTCTAGTACCATCTATATATTTATATTTTCAATCACGTTTGTGTTCTTGTTTTTATCGGCTTTGTACGAAAGCTGGTCGGTACCTTTTTCTGTATTGCTTGCCGTGCCGATCGGTGTGTTTGGTGCCATCTTTACTTTATGGCTTGTGCCTAGCCTCACCAATAATGTTTATGCGCAAATAGGTATGATTACATTGATAGGTTTGGCAGCTAAAAATGCCATCCTGATTGTGGAGTTTGCTAAAGTAAGGGTGGATAGGGGTGAAGATTTGTTACAATCTACACTAGAAGCAACCCGCCTGCGTTTGCGCCCTATCGTTATGACATCCATGGCTTTTATATTGGGCGTGTTACCTTTGGTATTTGCCAGTGGTGCAGGTGCGGTATCCCGCCGAACGATAGGTTTTACGGTGCTAGGCGGTATGGTGGCGGCGTCTACCATTGCCATATTTGTGGTTCCTGTATTATATGTTGCCATCACCCGTTTATCGTATGGTAAAAAGAAATTGGAATGGCTAAAGGAGCATCACGACTTTTTAGTGGAAAAAGAAACTAAAGTAGAGCAACAAAATATAGATCCGGAATTGGAATTTGATATAAAAATGTCCCGTGAACTTCAAAATGGGGAAAAAGGGAACGAGGAGAAAGGAACAGAAAAAAGAGATGACAGATGACAGTTGACGGATGACAGGTTTTAAAAACATAGCCCTTGCCTATTTTCAGACTGTCATCCGTCAACTGCCAACCGTCATCTGCCATCCGTCATCTATCGTCCGCCAACCGTCATCTGTCATCTTTTCGCTATGATTGCAAATACGTTTATAAAAAGACCAGTTACCGCCATTGTAATATCCATCGTACTTACAATTGCCGGGCTTATTTGTGTCATTAATCTTCCTTTGGATCAATTCCCAAAAATAGCACCACCTGGTGTTTCTATTTCTACCAATTATACAGGAGCAGATGCGCAAACGGTAGAGCAAACCGTTACCGTTCCTATTGAAGAGCAAGTGAATGGCGTTTCGGGAATGATGTATATGCAAAGTACTAACACGCAAACCGGTTCGGCAAATATCAGTGTTACGTTCGATATTGGAACCAACGTAAACGTAGCTACGCTAAATGTGCAAAATAGGGTAGGGTTGGCTTCGCCGGTTTTGCCTTCAGTGGTAAGCCAGTTGGGCGTTACCGTGCGTGCACGCAACCCCGACCAGTTGATGAATATTGCTATTTTTTCTCCAAATGGAACACATAACGTTTCTTTTATAGATAATTACTCGAATACTTATATTTTAAATGCTTTGTTGCGTGTTCCAGGCGTGGGTGATGTGCAGTCGAGAGGCAATCCGTTTAGTATGCGCATCTGGATGGATCCTAAAAAGATGGCATCGTACCGCCTAATGCCTTCTGATGTGATTTCGGCCTTGCAAAAGCAAAATGTTTACATTGCTGGAGGTGCTGTAGGTGCCCCGCCACAAAATTCTTCGCAAACAAACGAATATACCATTACCGTAAACAGCTTGTTAAGCAAGCCCGAAGAGTACGAAAAGGTAATTATAAAAAGCGTTCCTTCAACGGGAGAATTGGTGTATGTGAAAGATATAGCCAGGGTTGAATTGGGTAAATTTTCTTATTCTAATTCAGGCTACGCCGATGGAAAAGTATCAACCACAATTATGGTGTACCAATCACCTACCAGCAATGCGCTGCAAACTGCCGATAATGTATATGCCGCATTGGCGGATTTGAAGAAAACCTTTCCGCCCGATGTAGACTATTCGATTCCATTTGAGAATGTAACTATCATTAGCGTTTCCATAAAAGAGGTGGTTAAAACATTGTTTGAAGCATTGGGCTTGGTGGCCGTGGTAGTGTTTTTGTTTTTACAAAACTGGCGGTCTACCCTTATCCCCATTATTGCCATACCCGTTTCTATCTTAAGTACGTTTATATTTTTTATTCCTTTAGGATTTACAATAAATACCCTTACACTTTTTGGTTTTGTGCTGGCAATAGGTATTGTGGTGGATGACGCCATTATAGTAGTGGAAGCAGTGCAGCATTTTATTGATAATGAACACATGTCTCCCAAAGAAGCAACCTACAATGCGATGAAAGAAATTTCGGCTCCGGTGGTTGCCATTGCGCTCATATTAGCTTCTGTATTTGTGCCGGTAGGGTTTATACCAGGCATAGCCGGCAGGCTGTACCAACAGTTTGCCATTACAATTGCCATATCTGTGGTGCTTTCGGCTTTTATTGCATTGTCGCTTACGCCCGCCTTATGTACATTGTTGCTGCGCCCAACCCATCTTAGTACAAATTCCAAGCATCTGGAAAAATTCTTTTATCGTTTCGATAAATGGTTTGAAAAAGTTACAACAAAATATGCCAATGCTGTAAAATTTTGCATAAATAAATCTGCTTATGTAGTAGCAGCGCTTGTAATTATTTGTGCGGCTGCGGTCTTCTTGTTTGAGCAAAAACCCACAGGCTTCATCCCTTCAGAAGATGGTGGTAGGGTTTTAATAGGCGTTCAATTAACAGAAGGTACCGCAACAACACAAACCGACTCATTGTTGCGGCGGATAATGAAAATAGTATCAGAGACGCCGGGCGTACTACATTATAATGCCATTTCTGGTCTAAATGTATTAAGTGGAGGTGCCACATCCAACGGAGGAAGTATATTTTGTATGCTGAAACCTTGGGATGAACGTAATACGCCTGAAACACAGATTCCGGGTATTATGGCGGTGATAAAAAAGCGGATTGCTGATGCCGGGATTAAAGAAGCAAATGTAACGGTCAATGCTTCACCTGCCATTAGGGGGTTGGGAACTGCAGCGGGCTTTAGCATGCAAGTAGAGCAAGGGGGAACGAACGATGATGTACACCAGTTTGAGGCGGTGATGAACAAATATGTTGCAGCACTAAAAAAGCAACCGGCCACATCCACCGCCTATAGCAATTTTACTGCGCATACGCCAGCTTTCGACTTGACTGTTGATAGGGAAAAATGCCAGATGATGGGTGTAAATGTATCTTACGTTTTTAGCACTTTACAAGCTTTTATGGGTAGTAGGTTGGTAGGTAACTTTACGAAATATAATACCACCTTTCGTGTAATAGTACAAGCCGATACTGGTTCACGTGCCGTAATATCCGACCTTGAAAAATATTATGTGCGTGACACCGCAGGAAAGATGCTTCCATTAAGCACTTTGGTCAACTACAAGCCAATCTCTACCGCACCTTTAATAACGCATTTCAATATTTTTCGTTCTGCCGAAGTAGACGGTTCAACACCCGATGGCTACAGTACGGGTGAAGGCATAGAAACTTTGAAAGAAGTAGCAGCTAAAACATTGCCACAAGGTTATACTTATGAGTTTTCGGGATTAAGTTATCAAGAAATTAAGGCTGGTTCAATGGCGATTTACATTTTTATGTTCTCTATTATTTTCGTATTCCTTTTCTTAGCGGCTTTATACGAAAGTTGGTCTGTGCCTTTATCTGTAATGCTTGCCGTTCCAATAAGTGCCTTCGGAGCAGTTTTTGCACTTACCACCACGCCTTCTTTATCAAATAATATATACGCACAAATTGGTTTGATAACATTGATAGGGTTATCTGCCAAAAATGCTATTTTAATAGTTGAGTTTGCTAAAGTGCGTGTTGACCGTGGCGAAGACCTGATCAAATCTACATTAGAAGCGGCCAGCTTACGTTTGCGCCCCATCATTATGACTTCTTTGGCGTTTATTTTGGGTGTGCTGCCTTTGTAGCAGCAGCCCGGGCAGGCGCGGGTCCATCGTGAAGTGCTGCTGCCGCATCGACCGGGCGACGCCGGTGCCGAGCCGCGGGTCGCCGGTCAGCTGAGCGATCATGAAGCGGCCCATGTCGGTCGCGGTGGTGACGGTGCCGGCGCCGGTCGGCGACCACGCCCCGTACTGGCCGCTCTCCTGAACCTGACCGCTGCTTTCGGGACGGTAGCCGTCGGCGAGGTGCGCCTGGATCGCAGCCGGATGCGGCTGCACGAACGTGGTTCCGCTCATCCCGCAGTGGCCCGAGGATGTGGTCCTGGACGTACTGGGCGAACGGTTCGCCGGACACGACCTCCACCAGATACCCGGCCAAGGCGACGCCGTAGTTGTCGTACTGCGCCAGGGTTCCGGGCGGGCGGACGCGTTGCGGCTGGTGCGCGGCGAGGTAGCTGCCGAGCTCCGGTACGGACGCCGGGTCGGCAACGGCAACTCCGGCCGGGTCGTCGTCGAAGCCCGCGGTGTGTGTCAGCAGGTCCGCCAGGGTGACCGGGTGCCCGGGATAGCTGTTCCGGATCTTGAAGGTCTTGAGGTACGCGTTCACATCGGCGTCCGGATCGAGCTTGCCCTGCTCGATCAGTTGTGCGGCGGCGGTCGCCGTGAAGATCTTGGCCACCGAGGCGGTGAAGAACTCCGTCGACGCCGCATCCACCGGCGTCCGGGCCGGCACGTCGGCGACGCCGTAGCCCTTGGCGAACACCTGCCTCCCGCCGTCCACGACCACCACCGCGGCGCCGGCATCCGGTCCCGCGTCAACTGCGTCGAGACGACCCGATCGACCAGGGGACCGAGGCCCGTGAGAAGCAGCGGTTTCGGGCGCAGCCACGGCCGCGGAGAGGGGAGCGAGGGCCAGGGCCCCAGCGGTCACGCCGGCGGTCAGCGCGCGTTTCAGAGGTGTCATCCGCATGCCTCGAGCCTTCCGAAAGGGCGCCCTCACATCGATCCTGCAGACGCCCGTCCGCCTGGTAGTGCCAGCCCTACCAGGCGCTTTCCGGGAGCCCGCAGTACGGGCCGTCGAGCGGGCGTGGGCGGCTCGGTGACGGGCCGAGCCTTCCGTCGACCTCAGATTTGCGGCCTCTCCAGATGGCGCGAGCGACGTTCCTCGGGGCATTTTTTGTCGTACGTCTGTGCCAGGATTTTGCCGTGCTCGAAGCCGTCCAGCGATGCCAGCAAGAAGCAGCCAAGGCGGCTGCTTCCTCACCATGCCTGCTCGCCGAAGCTGATCTACGCCTGGTCGAGGACGGTCTGGATCAGCTGCAAAAGACGATCACCGGCTGGCGGATCGCGGTCATCCGCGAAGTCGACGCCCGCGGCGTGTTGCATGAAGACGGGCATCGCAGCATCGCCGACCGGCTGCGCGGCCAGCACCGCATGGATCGCGGGCCCGCCCTCGAACTCGCCCACGCCATCAGCGCCCTGCACACCCGCCCGCTGGTACAACAGGCACTGGTCGACGGCCGGATCGACCTCAAACAGGCCGCGACCATCGCCAACGCCCTCAACCAGATCCCGGACGATCTCGAGGATTTCCCCGACGTTCCGGCCGACAAGGTCATCGACGAGGCGGAGACGCTGCTGCTCTCGTTCGCGGGCAGCCTCCCCGCCAACGAGCTGCGCAAGGCCGGCGACCGCATCCTCGACCACGTCGCCCCCGAGATCGCCGAGCAGGCCGAGGAGGAGGCGCTACGCCGCAAGGAGAAGGCGGCCCGCCGCAAGCGCGGCCTCACCCTCTCCACGCCCTACGACGGCCTGGTCCGAGTGTCCGGCAATCTCACCGCCGAGGACGCCGCCACCGTCAACGCCGCCCTGCACCCGTTGTGCACCCCGGTCCCCTACGACGACCGCACACAACCACAGAAACGCGCCGACGCCCTGGTCGAGATCTGCCGGCTGGCGATGCGCACCGGCGAGCTGCCCGCCGACGGCGGCGAGCCTCCCCAGACCACCGTGACCGTCAAATACGACACCCTGACCGCACAGCTCGGCCTCGGCCTGCTGCCGGGCGGGGAGCGCGTCACGCCGGAGTCCGTGCGTCGGCTCTCCTGCGACTGCCGCGTCCTGCCGCTCGTACTCGGCGGCCACTCCCAGATCCTCGACGCCGGCCGCAGCCGCCGCACCGCCAGCCCCGCGCAGCGCCGGGCGCTGGCCGTGCGCGACGGTGGGTGCGCTTCCCGTCGTGCGACCGGCCGGCCCGCTGGACAGACGCGCATCACATCGTGCACTGGGCCGACGGCGGGGCCACCGACCTGGACAATCTGATCCTGGTCTGCCGCCACCACCACGGCCTGCTGCACGATCCCGACAGCGGCTGGCAAGCCCGCATGGCCCCCGACCACCTGCCCGAATTCCTGCCGCCGCCGTGGCTCGATCCGCAGCGAAACCCACGCCGCAACATCTTCCACTTCCGCGTGTAGACCTACGGACGGCGCTCGTGTCTGGTCGCGTGGG
>CAWJTH010000099.1:0-10871 GCA_963845495.1 uncultured Chitinophagaceae bacterium | reverse complement strand
TGCACAAAAACGACAGGACTTGAACCCATACCTTTCGCCAATGGCGACTGCTCCTACCGAAGTATCATTTTCCTACGGCACCATCTAATTTTATCTGAACTATGATTTGTGTGATTGTTTTGATTTAAATGATTTTATAGTTTATTTAATTTAAAAAAATAAAAGGGTAATTAATCGAAAAGAAGACCAGCTTTTTCAAGCCGTTGCTCTACCAACTGAGCTACCAAGCAACAAGTTGCAAGGGCAGGAATCGAACCTGCGACCCATGAAGTATTTCTTTTCTACGACACCTTTTAATTATTTCAATTATGATTTTACTTGAAATAATTTAGCAAGGCAAAAAGCGGCGAATGTCGAAACCAGTTTCACTTTCACAAAACCAGCATTTGGATTCGAACCAATTTTACCAACGAAGTATCACTCACCTACGGCACTTGCCAAATTAATTTAATAAAATAAAGAGCAAAAATCGAAACGAGAAATTGGCCGCTGTCAAGCTGGGGATTTGCACCCCGTCTTTCATTTTTAGTGAAAGATTCTGGCCATTTAAAATGGAGACGAAGTATCCCATTTATACGGCATCCTTATGTCATTAAAATCTTGATTTATGCGATTTAAAAAATTATTATTTTAAATCTATAATATTTAATCTTTTTCAAAGAGCTTTTTAAAAGTAGTTCCGAATAAACGGAACTACTTTTTTGTTATAATTCGATTGCATTTATTAATTCAACAGCGTCGCTTCCATTTTCAATAGCGTTTAAGACATTAAAAATTTTATCGCTCCAACCAGCAATTAAATAAACACCATCGCTTTTTACATCTAAAGGTGTGTTGCCATAACCTGCCAAATCAAACAAATACAATTTCGCACGTGGCGCTATTTGTTTGTATTGTTTCCACAAACCATCGATGCTTTCGCCGCTGTTATTGCTGTTCCACAATTGGCAATCGGTAAACATCATCACTTTATCAACCACACTTTTGCGTTGCAACAAATCTTTAATAACCAAGTAGCCATTGGTTTTATACCCAACCTCACCTTCACGGTTATAAAATTCTTGCACATTAGCAAGGATGTTTTTCTTTGGCATGTTTATTACCTTCCAAGTATCGCCAAACATACCAGTAACCACATTTTCGCTACGGCTTTGTAATAACATGGCCAACATTAACCCAATATCAAAATTCATGATTTTGCTTTTGGCGCTAATTACCTTTTGCATGCTTCCGCTCACATCAGCGGCAATTACCACTTTTGTATCTTCATCATAACCTTGAATGTTAGCAGCAGACTGGATTACAGCTTGCTCCAATACATCCAACACTTTAGGCACACGACCGTTATTCAATGCTTTCAATTCACGGTAAGCACTTAAAAAACGAAATGGTAATTGTTTGCTATTGGCCACCGCTTTCGCATTGCCAATGTAGTCGCAAACTTTGTTCAACGCTTCTTTGCTTACATCCGCTTCCAATATATTCCGAAGGTTACGAAGCATAGCCATGTAACCTAACTTGTTACTGAAAATCAATTCTTCCCATTTTGCACGAAATGCAGCGGCCTTTATTTCAGCACTGTCAAATTTTTGTTGACCCAAGGCGCTTAATTCCACTTCCCAAGTGTAAGGCTGTGCCAATTCATCTTTTACAATTTTATTGAACAAAACTTGTTGGGCTTCGTCTTTAGCTTTTGGGTGAACTACAAATAAGGCATCCTTTAATTTTACAAATGCATCACGGTTATATTTAGCAAATTGATATTCGTCAAATTTATTAAACGCATCAGCCAAACCCTTTTGCAATTGCTTGCTCAATTTGTTTAATTGTTTTACTTCTTTACGTTCATTTGCCAATGCGTAATAAGCTAACAATTCCGCAATTTCATCCGCACGTTGTATTACACGGTTAGCCAATTTGCTTATTAAATTATCACCGCTATGTTGTTTTGCCAATTCAACGGTAAGCACCAAAGGCACGGTACGCAAATACATTTGTTCGCGGGTGTAAATAGCCAACTTTGCTACAAATGCGTCATCATTTTTATTTATCAATTCACGAAGACGATTTAATTTATCTTCAGCTTTCTCATAAAACTGGTCGCTTAACGAAGCCGTTGCAACTGCGGTATATAATTCCAATGCTGGTGTTAATAAAAAAGCTTTTTCGGCTTCGTAATTAAGAATTGTGTTTTCTTTCCTTTTGAATTTCAAGTTGAATTTCATAATTGACACTTTTGATTTTGTTTGATAATGCAAACTTCCAATCCATCTGTGCAGCCTATTTGCACACTTAATTATTATTTTTATCTTACTTGAAAAGAAAAACTTTTATTCTTATTCCCTTTCATAAAACAAAACTGAAACCTATCTGTGCAACCTTTCTGCACAGTAAAATTTATTTTGTTTATTTGTAAAAAATATTTTCCATGCCTGTAAACCGCAATGCCTTAATCCGTTATCGCACAATAGACAAATGCCTGCAAAACCGCCGCCGCAAATGGACAATCGAAGATTTAATAGATGCCTGCAATGATGCCCTGTATGAATTTGAGGGAATTGATAAAGACATTAGCCTGCGTACCATCCGCAGCGATATCAATGCCATGCGAAGCGATAAACTGGGTTATAATGCGCCCATTATTGTGAGCGATAAAAAATATTACAGTTACGAGGATGCTGATTATTCCATTTCCAACAGTCCGCTTACCACGCAAGATTTGAATGTGCTGCAAGAAGTTTCTGCTTTGCTACGCCAGTTTAAAGGCTTTACCCATTTTAATGAGGTAAGCGAAATGGTGAACAAATTGGAAGACAAAATTTACAGCGAACAAAACAACCAAACACCAGTAATCGACTTTGAGAAAAATGATTTATTGACTGGCATTGAATGGTTGGATATTTTATATAAATGCATCGTAAATAAATGCACGGTTAAAATAACTTATCAATCATTTAAAGCCCGTCAATCAAGCGACATTATTTTTTACCCTTACCTTTTAAAAGAATACCGCAACCGCTGGTTTGTTTTGGGTATGAAAAAAGAAGGAAAAGAAATTTTGACTTTGGCGCTTGATAGAATCCAATTGGTTGAACAATCAAATAATGAAAAATACAAAGAGCAAAAAACATTTAATCCGCATACTTATTTTAAACATATTCTTGGCGTTACCAGAAACATTCCAAGTGAACCTTTGCGGATTGTTTTTTGGGCCAGTCCGTTACATGCCCCTTACATCAAAACCAAGCCTATACACGCTTCCCAGCAAATTGTGGAAGAAATAAAAGGTGGCACTCATTTCAGCATCGACGTTGTTCCCAACTTTGAACTAGAACGTGAATTGATTGGTTTTGGTGAAGGATTAAAAGTTTTATCTCCTAATAGTTTGGTGCGGCAAATTAAAAAGCGGATTAAATTAATGGTTGAATTATATGGTGCGAATAATTAAACCCGCACCATTTTTATTCATATTTTTTCTTCTTCTAATTCAGCTAAAACGCAGTGCAATGGTTTATTCCAAAGCGGATTATTAGCGTTTTCTTTCCTAACATCCTCTCCCCAATAACGCCATCTATTACTATTACCTTTTAAATTATTTAATTTAGGTCTTAAATGATTCTTTTCCAAATAGCCGTCAATTTCTCGAATACGTGTTTCAATTACTTCATCACGCTCACGAACCTTTGTAATCATGTTCGGGCGAATACGCAATATAAAACGCCAAGGTTCGTTAAATACATATCTCGTTTCAAAGCCCTTGCCATTTTTGCACTTTTCTGTTACTTCATAAAAGCAAGCTTTTTCAACATCAGTAAATTTCATTTTATTAAAGAAATAAATAGTTGGCTCTTGCAATTTCTGTGGCTTTTCCACCCATATTTTACGGCCAAATTTTCGTCTCTTTAACTTATAAACCTTTGTTGGGCTAATCATTTCTGTATTAATCTTCGCCAGAATATTTGTATAAAAAGTCGCTTTTTTACCACGTGCAATATCAGATCGTAATGCAAAAAAGCGCTTATAGCCTCGCATAATTGGTGGGTTTAAATCTACCCATCCTAATTTACGCTGCTGTAATGTTAGCTTGTCCCGTTCCTTATCTAGACGCAACAATTGCTTTTCTTTATCCCAACGCTGCAACCTTGTTTTACGCCGTTTTGTTTTTAACCGATAGCATAAAATATCGCTATCATCCATAGACTCCCTTCCCATAATGTTTTATTTTTTTCCGTTCGGTAACTGCGGTGACATTGCACCATTTTCTGCCTTGCGTACATTAGGGATTGTAATACTTTTCTCATTTTATTTTTATTTAATTTTATTTAAAAATTTTTAATTTTCAAGTGTATTTAATTAGCACATTAACAAATCAGCAAATTAGCTCATTAATTGCCTATTGTACAATTTTATTGGCGCAGCATGAACTTGCAAAAGCATTTGGTTTGGCTTTAAATACAAAACCCATTCCCATAATATAACCCATTGCATATTTTAATGCATCATTACTTTTAAAGTTTGGATTTGTATTTATATCAGCATGTACCTCCATATCCACATTAAATGCAATAAATAAATCGCACAACCTAAAAGCAATATCAATACTCATGGCCACTTCTTCTAACATCCTTTCTTTAATGGTCATTTTACGCAAACCAATCCTATTGTGGATATACATGAAACCTCCTTTCCCTTTACGCAAAAACACAATAACAGTTCCAAATTCTGTCCCCTTACCTTTAACTTGGCTGTCGGTTCCAATGCAAACTTGAATGTTATGTCCAGCAGTTTTTTCACGTTGTAACACTTGCTGTATTTCATTTTCAATAGATTGTTTTATTCTGGTGCCATCCAATTTGCGCCATTTTTTTTGCTGTTCCATTTCATTGTTTTTAATCGATTTTAATTTTCAATTAATTCTGCTGTTCGTCTAAACCCGATAACATTTACCTTACTTGGCTGGTAATTAATTTCACCTGGATTAGTAATTTCAGCTAATGTCATTGGCTTATTTATTTGCTGTCTTAATCCTAAATGATTGCTTAATACATTGGCTTTATCAACATTTAATTTCCCAAATTCATACTTTGCAATTAACCGGCCTTTGCGAAGCAATGCGCTATCCACCATACTTAATTCGCTATTAAAAGTGCAAATAATTTGAACATTTAAACAGTCGCTCAATAGCCCATCACTTATGTTCAAAAGGTTACTAACACTGCTTTGGCTACTGTATCGCCTATCCATAATTATGTTTTCTGCATCTTCAATTACCAGTATTGCATTCGGGTTATCAATTAACAAATCCATAAATTCAGGATTCATCAAATTACCGGCAACCGCAGGCGACACGAACAAAACTTTCTTTTTAAGGCTACCAATTAAATGTCGCAAATAGGTTGTTTTCCCCGTGCCAGGTAATCCGTGCAACAACACAATTCCTTTGTCATTTTCTTTACCTAATCTGTCCCTTATAATTACGTCAATTTCTTTAAAATCATCATTATAGTAAAGGCCGATATCTAATAATGTTGGTTTAATTTCCAACGATTTTAAATCAAGGCAATTATTGTTTATAGTGATAATATTTATTTCATAATCCGCTTCTTTTTCAGGCGCTTTCATGTTTTTAAATTCATTTAGCATTTCATTGGCCTGACTGAAATTGCTATTACAGAAATATACTTCCAACCAATCCTCAGCGAGTCTTATAAGTATTTTATTATCTAATTGAAAAATCGTTTTACTAAATTCAATTCTTTCTTGCTGCCAATTGTAATAATTGCGTTGATAGATTGCTTTTACTTTGCCATATTTATTTTCTTCTATTAATTTAAATATTTCGCCTGTATTTACATTGCCGATATAAGATATGCAAGGCAATATTTTAAATGTTTTTAGATAAAATGCTTTCGGCTCAATAAAATTTTCATCAAATACGCCGACTTGTTTTTTTCTTCTCAATAGTTGTTTTATTTGTTGCCATTTAGTTTGTAACCATGTTGTGCGGATAGGTGAAATCGCAATCATGATTCGTACAAACAAAAAGGTTAGTATTAATATTTCCATAATAATTTTTATTTAATTGTTTTAATTTCTTCTAAATAGATGTAAATAAATCCAGTCTATTTCATTACAAAAACACGCATAGCTGTAATTTTTAATTGTTAATTAATTAATTGCACAGGCACCAAGATTCGAACTTGGAACAATGGTTTTGGAGACCATCATGTTGCCAATTACACCATGCCTGTTTGTCTGAACCATGATTTATTTGATTATTTTGATTTAAATGATTTTAACTTTCTAACTAATTATTTCTTATTCTTTATTGTTTATTTCTGTGGACGGAACAGGATTCGAACCTGTACAGCTGCGGCTTCAAGCGCAGTGCTCTACCATTGGAGCTATCCGTCCTTTTTCTGAATCTGGATTAATGGGGATTAAAAGGATCCAAGTATCCATTTTTAATTATTTCATTATCCATTAAAACCGAGTCGTGCAGAAGATTCGAACTTCTTTCTTTCGATTTGCAGTCGAATGCATACGCCATGTCTGCCAGCACGACTAGTTTTTTCAATTACGTAGCGAAGCAACTAAATACATGTTGGTCCGTTGGGAATCGAAACCAAATCCGCCTTGGGCGGATAAAAGCCAGATACTCTGCCAATTGAGCTACGAACCAATTTTTCTTCTTGTTTTTTTCTTATTTCTTATTTCAAATTCCTTATTTCCATTTGTTGGCTTGGGAAGATTCGAACTTCCATTTTTTCTGCGTCCGTAACGCAGTGTTCTAATCCATTGAACTACAAGCCATTCCACTTTGACATATTGACCTCACCCCCGTCCCCTCTCCACAAGTGGCGAGGGGTGCCCCTGCTCATCTTCAAGTATTTGCATCTACTTTCCTCATGTTTTATTGGGCTTTCACTATTTTAATTTTGCTTCTTGTTCCTTGATTTCTTGCCTTCCATATTTCTTATCTCACATTTCATATTTTGATTTTCAGTCGGCCCATTGGGACTCGAACCCAAAACCTTTTGCGTATAAGACAACTACTCACACCAATTGAGCTATAGGCCAATTTTATTTTAATACTTTCTTTTTTTATCCTGTTGGCTTAGCTGGACTTGAACTAGCAACCTTTTGCGTATCAGGCAAACGCTCTACCAGTTGAGCTATAAGCCAATTTGTGTGAGCTTGATTTCTTGCCTTCCTTATTCTTATTCCACATTCTTTATTCCTTAATTTTTTGGGTTGACTTTGGGATTCGAACCCTGATTTCCTGCGTCACAAGCAGGCGTTTTGCCGTTAAACTAAAGCCAACATGTTTAGATGTTAGGGCGGGATTCGAACCCACATCATCAGAATCAAAATCTGATATGCTAACCATTGCACCACCCAACAGTTTGTACTCCGTACGGGATTCGAACCCGTGAGACCGACGTGAAAGGCCAGCGCCCTAGACCGCTAGGCGAACGGAGCATTTAGGTGTGAAAAGTGAGAAGATAGATGTGAAAATTTTGATGTTTGCCATTTCATAATTTGTATAGCAGGCAGGACTCGAACCTGCAGCCTCTTCGTTCCAGGCGAAGTATCCAACCAATTGGAATGCTGCTATATTTTCTGAACTATGATTTGTGTGATTAATTTGATTTTTATGATTTAGCTTTTGGATTTCTACTTTAAATTTTTACTTTTTTTAGGAAAGCAGCATCTGCCGAGGCAGACGCGACTCATTTCCCTCCTTTTAATATTTCTTTTTGGTGATCAGCTTTTAGTTTTCCATAGCGACTTTTGTGGCAGTTTATCCAGAGTTTAAAGTTTATGCTGAGCTTGTCGAGGCGAAGGACTCCGTTGAAGTTTTGTTCTTTATTCAGCTATTTTAATTTGGCGTATGCATGTTTTATTTAATTCATTTTCTCTATATTTCCTTCGGTCATTATAATTAAAATCGATATACTTTTAATTAAATCCATGAAAAAGCCCGATCTGGATTTTAATCCGACCGGGCTTTACAAGTTTTAATTATTCCAGTTTTAGCTAAAATAATTTTCTTTCAAACACGGTCGTTTGTACCAATATAATTTACCCTCTTCAAATCCCAAATCATTATTTTGTTGCAGGCTTGCTTGCAAACAAATGCTATTGTTTAAGCATGAAGATGCCTGCAGGCTTATTTGCCTTTTACAATTATGTTGTATTTGTATAGGTCGATGCAGCATCAAGGTTTTAATTTTTTTAATTAAATTACTCAGCCTTATAAAATTAATTATACAGACAGATAAAATAAAAAACCCCGCTTTTTTGCGGGGCTTTGCTATGATTAAGTTACGTTTTGTAATTTAAAACACAGTGCTGCGCACCCCGCAATATAAGCAACCCAGACTCGGGTTAAACCATTTTGCTGTTTCAATATGTTGATTAGTGCGTATCACGTTGTTTATTTTTATTGACTATGCAAATGTGAAATATTTTTACTGAATCTACCAAATTTATTTTAACATATTTTAAAATAAATTTTTTACAACATTTCCAAACGTAGTGTGGGTAAGGCTTGTAGAAGATAAGTTTTATAAAAATAAGTCTTTAAATGCTTCCAAACACAATTAGACTATCTATAAAATTTAATTACTAATAAAACCCACAAGAACTTATGAGATGATTTGAATTATTTTATTTGTAACGTTATCTTTAATATTTTTAAATAAATTGGGCATTCACCAAAATATTTATTTAAGGAGTGTCTCACTTAAATAAATATTTATTTTAGGGTTATTTTTAAACAATTATAAAACACAAGAAGACTGTGACCGTGCGTGAGGGATTGAGGCAAGTACCCCGCAAAGCCGCGTGTTTAACGGCTATTAAATAATTTATAATGAATAATTTGATACAGTAAATTGCGGCTGCGGAGTACTGCTGAAAGCCCGACCCCGCCTTTGTAGTGAAGATTAAAATAATTGAAGACTAATTAAAATTAGTGAGGCGGCGGGGGCACGCCCAAAAAATGGTAATTAAGTAATTTGGTAATTAAGTTGGTCATTATTCACTACTCACCATTCAGTAATTACCAGCCCATAAACACCATACCCAATCCGCAAACAAATAATGTAAGACCGCCGAATGCGTGCATGTATCTCTCCCATTTTTCGGCTTTTACAAATGCAAGTCCATAATAACCCAGCACCACCATTAATACCATTGTTGCCAATGTAAAAAAAGTATAAACCGCAATTAATAATAACATATTATGCCAAGAATTTTTAGCAGCGGGATAAAACAATAATGGAATCATTGGCTCGCAGGGGCCGAGTACAAAAATGACGAACATGACCCATGGCGTTACTTTATGGCGCTCTTGCGGTAGCACCGCTTGGCCATGTTTATGCTCGTACACATAAATATCTCCATCTTCGTACATATCGAAATGTTTGTGCGGTTTGTTTTTATATGCCCTAAACAAACCCCACAAGCCATACACCAAACCAAACGAAAGCAAGGCCCAGCCTGCAATTCCGCCGCGTATATTTTCCAACCATTTCACTTTTGACAATGACCAACCGAGGGTGGCACCGCCTAAACCCAGCAAAACCGAACTCCAAACATGGCCGCAACCACAGACGATTGTCCAGCCCAAAGTTTTACCAAACCGCCATCCACGTGATTTTGATAACGCAATAAAAGGCAAATAATGATCTGGCCCTGCAGCTGTGTGCAGGCATGCCACACTAATGGCGGCCAATATCAATAATTGCATTTCGTGCATAAAAAAGGTATTTAGTACTTAGTCGTTAGAATTAAATTGGTTATTATTTCTATTTGTTGATCGATTTAAATTGATTGTTTGAAGGCCATTTCCCACTATTAAACACCAGCGACCAACGACTTTAACAAACTGTGCAATTGTTCTGCACGGTTGCCTAAAACTCTTACCAGTATTGCATTGTGGGCTTGTGTAGTCATTCCGAAAACAATATCTTTTTGGCTTTCTAATTTGTTGGTTATTGATTTAATTTTGTCTGAGTTATTATTGGGTTGGATGACAAATAAACTAGCTTGATGGGTAAATCCTTCCAATTGACCAATGGCATTTAAATTAATTTCTTGTGGTTTAATTAATAGGTTTTCTTTAATTATCAGCTTATTATTTAAATAAATAGACGTAATATTTTGCAGCCGCCGAAATTTAAATATTTCTCCATTTAATTTTCTGCCACAAGTTAAAATTTCGCCCCAAACTAAAGTACAATTATCGCTTAAATATATTTTATTGCTGGCGACAAAATCAGCGTTTTCGTGTGGCACAACAGGATGTGGCAAATAATAAAAACTGGCGTTTTTGTTTACATGTACTTCCATGTTTTGAGCAGCTTTTCCTACCATTGTAAAAATGCGGCTATAAGATTGTGTTTGTAAATGTAGAATGGAATCCTCACCAATATTTATTTTAATTTGATAATTATCACCACTTAAAATACCTGGTGATGAACTCATCAACATTAAGAGCAAAGCTTTACCTAGCTTATCTTCTGTAACATTGGCCAATTTAAAAGGTGGCGAAAAATATCCTTTTTTAAGAATTGTTTTTCCTAGTTTAACCTGTGTTTGTATATCCAGTTCAGCAATCATCGGTTAAGTATTGGTTCATCAATTTCTTCCATTAGGGCATATTTTTTTATCCAACCGATGATGCCTTCTAATCCTTGTAATTTCATTAAATCGGTAAACACAAACGGATTGCCGTTGCGCATTTTTCTTGCGTCTCTATCCATTACTTCTAAACTCGCATTTACATAAGGGGCTAAATCTATTTTATTAATCACCAATAAATCGCTGCAGCAATACGTACTTGTCTAAAGGTACACAAAACA
>CAWJTH010000098.1:0-12948 GCA_963845495.1 uncultured Chitinophagaceae bacterium | reverse complement strand
GCCCAAAATTTGCAAATCAATGCCGCCGGCTGCTTCAATCGCCGCTTCATATTGCTGACAATATTGTTTGATGCCTTCTTTTTCCCACTCACCGTTGGGTATATTGATGTTTTCAGGTTTTATGTCTACATGGTCAAACAAGTTATCGTGCATAAAACGCCAATAACTCTGCACCGCATCCCTTTGCAATGGATAGTATTCATCCAAATTAAAAGTGATAACGTTTTGAAAACTGAGGTTTTCTTCTTTATGTAAGCGAACCAATTCCCGGTACAAAGTGATGGGCGTAGAACCGGTTGCCAAGCCCAATACGCAGGTTTGGTTAACAGATTGTTTAGCTTTTATCAACTTGGCAATTTCGCTAGCGGCGAAAACGGAGCCGGCTTTTGGCGTTGCAAAAATCTGTAGAGGGATTTTCTCGAAAGATTCAACCATGGGATTTAATTTTGTTTATGGCCTGCGAAGTAAGGAAATATGCATGAAATTGCGGTTATTGGATTAAAGTTATGCGTGAATTTGACTGTAGGCAAACGATTGCTCAATTTTTTGATAACAGAAAGGTAATCTGGAATTTCTCGCAGAGGCGCAGAGAAAGGAGCTTGCTATATAAAATAACTTTATTTTCTCAATACCTTCCTTTAAGTAAAAGTTCCTGCTTTGCAAAACTCCTTTCTCTGCGCCTCTGCGAGAATAATACTTATAGGTAATTCCTTCCACTTGTCACTTGTCCTCTTGTGCCTTGCTTTCTTGTATTTTCGCAGCCCAATAAAAGGAGAATTCAAAGTTAAATCGTTGATTTTTCTCTGTTGGCTCTGCGCCTCTGCGAGAAAAAATCCTTCTACGCAATTTTATTAGCCAGCTACTTGCCTTTTGTTACTTGTCCTCTTGTGCCTTGCTTTCTTGTATTTTCGCAGCCCAATAAATCGCAACAATTTATGCCCGCACTTCAATTTGAACTTCAACATACCGATCCTAATTCAAAGGCACGTGCCGGAAAAATAATTACCGATCATGGTGAAATTGCCACGCCTATTTTTATGCCCGTCGGCACGGTTGGCTCGGTAAAAGCCGTAACCCAACAGCAATTGAAAGCAGATGTGCAGGCGCAAATAATTTTGGGTAACACCTACCATTTATATTTACGGCCAGGATTGGAAGTGCTGGAAGCTGCCGGGGGCTTACACAAATTTAATGGTTGGGATAGGCCCATTTTAACCGATAGCGGTGGTTATCAGGTTTTTTCGTTAGCTGGAACAAGGAAAATAAAAGAAGAAGGCGTTACGTTTCAAAGCCATATTGATGGTAGCAAACATTTGTTTTCGCCGGAAAAAGTAATGGATATCGAGCGCATTATTGGTGCCGATATCATGATGGCTTTTGACGAATGCCCGCCCGGCGGGAGCGAATATACCTACGCAAAAAAAAGCATGGAACTGACGCATCGCTGGCTCGATCGTTGTTTTGATCGTTTTAATTCCACCGAAGATAAATATGGTTACAAGCAAAATCTTTTTCCGATTGTGCAAGGTGGCACGTTTAAAGATCTACGAAAAGAAAGTTGCGAATATGCCGCTGGCAAAATGGCAACGGGCAATGCAATCGGCGGATTAAGCGTTGGCGAACCCGAGGAAACGATGTACGAAATAACCGATTGGTGTTGCGACCATTTGCCAACCAACAAACCCCGCTACTTAATGGGCGTTGGTACGCCTTGGAATATTTTGGAGAATATTGCTTTGGGCGTTGATATGTTCGATTGCGTAATGCCAACGCGTAACGGCCGCAATGCCATGTTGTTTACCAGCAAAGGCATTTTAAATATTGATAATTTGAAATGGGCGAAAGATTTCTCGGTGATTGACGATGGCATTGCCTGCGAAGTGAGTAATTATTATAGCAAAGCTTATCTGCGGCATTTATTTAAGGCGGGTGAAATATTGGCGTTGGAAATTGCCAGTATCCACAACCTTGCTTTTTACCTGCATTTGGTTACCGAAGCCCGCAAACATATTTTGGCGGGCGATTTTGTAGCGTGGAAAAACGAAATGATATCGGTTTTTAAAACGAGGTTGTAAAAAAGCTTTGAACGGTGAGCTATGAGCTTTTAGCCTTTACCTGTATAGTAATTGACTCGTAGTGTTAGCCTGTATAGAAATCAACTCGTAGCAATAGCTCAAAGCTCACTGCTTTATCCCTTATACAATTTTTCCACATCCTTTACAATCGATTCAATTTCAGCATCTTCGCCTTTTGGGTCGTAGGTTTGTTTTAAGCTGCTACCAAAGAAAAACGCTACAGTTTGGTATAGCCTTGCGTTAAATCCGCCTTTGTATTCCTTTAAAATCTCATAGCAATTATTACCGGTTTGGCGGTTGATGAGTTTCATTAAAATTTTGCCTTGGTAAACGCTAAGGTTGGTTATTTTGTCGGCAAAGCTTTTGCGCAAATCGGCTTCGCGTTCTTTAATATATCTTTTTCGAACCGCGGGATCTGTAACGCCAGCCAGCTTCGCGTTGATTTCGTTGATAACAATTCCGGCCTGTTTGGCATAAGGATAAGTTACGTAAACAGCGTTGCGCAACCTTGTCCATTCTTTCATTTTTTCTCGCAGCCAATGTGGCATAATACCGTTACAATCAACATTTGGCAATGAAAGGGTTGGGATAATGCTTCCATCTTCCATTACAGTTGCCCCAACGATTAAGGTGTCGTTTTTGCCATATTTAGTTGGTTGTACCTGCGCATTTGCGTGATTTGCAACCACTAATAAAAATAATAGTATACCAATATGTATTCCCGACTTTTTCATTCTAGCGTAAATTTACTGCTATGTTTTATAATAAATACAATTGGCTAAAAAATGTAACCTATCTAATAGGCATAGTTGGTTGTTTTTTTGCTGCCTCGTGTCGCACAAAAACAGAAAAAGAGTTGGAAAACGAAGTTTGGCAACAAGAAGTGGACTCGATTGGAAATGCTACGTTAGACAGTATTTATAAAAAAGAGGCGAAGGAATGTGATAGTTTACAAAATAACCGCATTCCGGTTTTGGTTGATTCTTTGATAAAAAGCGATTCGATTAAAAGAATATTAGATAAAAAGAAATGATATGCTAAAGGTTTTTGTTTTGATAACGGGTATTGGCTTGTTTATTACAAGTTGCGACAGCTTGGAAAAGAATGATGCCGAAAAAAAGGCTATGACAGCAAAAATGCAAGAAAAGGTTAAAAAAATTTCGGTTGAATTAAAAGTTTATTGCGATAGTGAAATTTACAGGAAAGCTAGATGGAAAGCGGATTCAATTATATCGGAACGGAGATTAAAATGATTAAAGTGATGTTGTAGATTTTGGATTGAATCAGCCGCTTTAATTCATTGTCTGTTTAAAATCTATTTGGATGTTACGGGTTGTTTGGGCGTTTAAGAAATTATTAAAGAATAAAAAAACTAAAACACTAATTATTTTTCCCATAATTGATGGATATTAATTGCTCGCAGAAAACACGGGAAATGTAGAGCTGTTCTACGTCTCCCATGTTTTCTGCGAGATAAATATTTATTAGAAAACTTCTTTAATGTTTATTTAACCGTTGCTTCAAAAGGAGATGCCGGTAAATCTTCTTTGTTGTACAAATTAGCGCCTTCGGGATTGTCGGCCCAAGCATATCTTACTGAAACTGGATTCGTAATTGCATCATTCCAAACAATTACTTTATTGTTTTTAATTTCAGCCTTAGCCCAAACATATTTTTTATCTGCGCCAGTAATGGAAAAATATTTTAATTCTTTGCCATTTTTTGCAATTAATCCACTGCCAATATCAGTAAATGATAATTCAATTTTATTACCCAATATTTTGCTTGATTTAAATAACGGACCTGAATAAACTATTTTGTTATCTCCATAAGCAACATGCTCGGCTTGTAACGCCAAACGGTGACCAACATCATATTTATCAAGGGGATGAATATCATTCCATTCGCCCACGTCAATTGTAACAGCCATGCCGGTTTTGGGTAATTTTAATGCTTCGGTTTGTGCCTGCCTTAATTCAGCCCAAGCACTTTCTGTTGGCGTATTTTTTGTTTCTTGGAAGTTGGCTAATTGAACAAATAAAAATGGAAAATCACCTTGATTAAATTTACTGCGCCAATTGTTTATCATGGCGGGAAATAATTGTTTGTATTCTGTAGGGTTTTTAACATTTGCCTCGCCCTGAAACCAAATTACACCTTTTATGGAATAATTTAATATCGGTGCCAACATTGCGTTGTATAAACCCAGTGGTTTCCAGCGGATAAATGTTTGCCCCGGCAACGGATCTATTTTAGCACCCAATTTATATTTCCATTTTCCAGTTAAATCAATCGAATCTTTACCGATAATTAATTTGTAAGGTTTATCCAAAACAAAACCGCCGGAGCCGGAATTATTCACCACCCGCACGGTAATTTCGTTTTCGCCAGGTTTTAAAATATTGGCTAAAAATTCATACCTGCGTGGCGGATATAAATAAGTAACGTTGCCTACAAATTGCCCGTTTATAAATGTCGAATCAGCGTCTACAATCCTTCCCAGCAATAGCTTTGCGGGTTTTCCAACCATGTTTGACGGAACATTTATTTTTTTTCTAAACCAAACAACGCCATTTGTTTTGCCTAAACCATTATCTGCCCAATAACCGGGAATATTCATGTCATTCCAATCTGCCTCATTTAAATTTGGATTTTTCCAATCCGCTTTTAACCCTTCGTCATTTTCATTTAATTTGTTGTTCCAATTTTTGCTAATTGCATTATCGTTGCTATCTATTTTTTTAATTAAATCATCATCCCTAAATTTTAATGCTTCGTCGTAATAATTGGGGAATTGTTTTAATGCATCTTCGCTTAACCAAGCTTCCGCCGGCGAACCACCCAATGCGTTATTAATTAAACCAATTGGAACATGGTATTTTTCATACAAATCTTTTGCAAAAAAATAACCAACCGCGGTAAATTTTAAAACATTTATTGGCGTAACAGGTTGCCAATTTCCCCAGTCAAAATCTTTATCTGGTTCTTTAAAATTATATTTTTGTGGCACTAAAAACTGCCGGATATTATCATTGGTTGAATTAGCAATTTCATTAGCGTATTTATCTTTTACCCTGTCCATCGGCAATTCCATATTCGATTGCCCACTGCAAACCCACACGTCTCCAAATAAAATATTGTTGACAGTTATTTCATTATTTCCTTTAAAAATAAATTGATGTGGGCCACCCGGTTTTTGGGCTGGTAATTCAATTTGCCAATTGCCTTTTTCATCTGCAATTGCATTGTATTTATTTTTATTAAAACTTAACTCAATTTTTTCATTGGCAGATGCCCAGCCCCAAATTTTAATTTTTTGCCCTTGCTGCAAAACCATTCCATTGCTGATGAGTTTTGGTAGTTTTATTTGTGCATTTGTAAAAGAACAAATACTTAATAATAGTATAATTAAATTAAATTTTGTTTTCATACCTAAATTTATTCCTGCTGATTTAAAAAGATTTAATACAACGCTGAGTTTAAAAGATTATTTATCAAGCTTTGTCTGCGTTTGAAATCTTCCTTAATCCGCGGTAAAATGACTTGGCTAAATATTTATTTGTAAGAATACAATTTTACCTTTTGAATTCCCCATTCGCCGTCGGATATGCGAACATGCCTACCTTGGTGATCCTGATCGCCGTTCATGCGGCGGCCAGCAACCCATTTGCCATTTACGAAACTGCCTTCGTCGGTGCTTAAAATACCAACTATTTGTTTGTCGTTTCCAACCAATGCAAAAGTGCAAACAATGCCGGTTCCAGCAATAAAAAATTCATCCTCAGCAGTTTGTAAAATAATGCCGCCGCCCATCATCCAAGTAGAATCTTTTGCATGTGGCGACCAGCCCATCGTTAATTCGTGCGAAACGGTTATTTCGTATTTACCCATGCGAACGGTTTGTTTGGGAGCTGATTTTTCCACCAAAGCTCCGTCCATGCCCAATATGGGTTGTTGTTGTAAAATAAACGGCGATAATTGATGCAATATCTCATAACTTTTTGCAATCGGCTCATCTTTGGGATGTTCGGTCGATTCAATAGAAAAAGGCGAAAATCCCAACGATTTATAATGGCCTATTGCCGAGAAAACTTTAGCGGCATCATCATTCTCAAAACGTATTTCGGGGATAAAAAACGTATTGTTTTGACGAACGAATAAGTCGCAATAATGAATAAAATAAGGGTTATAAAAGTCGGGCGATAGCATATTAATTGCCGGTGCTGCGGCTTTCCAAATATCCATAACCTGCGGCAATGGCCCAGCGCTAGGATATTGGCCTGGCTTAACGTTACGGTAATTTAACGCCGCATTTACATACATCGGAATGTTGTAAATTGATTTGCCAGCGGCAGCCACATTGCCTACATATTTTGCATAAAACCAAGCCTGGAAAATTTCATCCGTTTCCAAACTTTTGCCGAACATATTTTCCCAATTACCTTGGGTTGTAAAATTTTGTGCAGCCCAGCGTTCCTTAAATTCTGGCACTAGGTTGTCTTTATTATTTTTTAAATAATCAACTAATTCAGCAGGTACATCTTGTTGAAATAAAGCATTGGCTTGCGTTGTGTATTCACGAGCCTCTGTTAACATGCCTACTTCATTTTCCACCTGAATCATAATCACCGTTTGCTGTTGCGCATCTATTTCTTTTATATGGGCCATTAATTTTTTAAATGCTTTTATATCGGCCTGTAAATTATTATCGTCAAAAGCCGACATAATTTCTAGACCCTTCCCGTTTTGATCCTTCGCACGGGGGAAACGTTGTTGGTCTTTTTTTACCCAATCAGGAGCGTAGCAGCTCATGCTGTTTTTCCAAGCGCCAAACCAAAGAAATACAATTTTTAAACTGTTAAGCCGGGCGTTTTTAATAGCCATATCTACTAAGCTAAAATCAAATTTGCCCTCAACCGGTTCTAATAATTCCCAATAAACCGGGGTTAGCACCGTATTTAAGTGCATCTCTTTTAGCTTCGGCCACATAGGTTGCATGTAGGCTTCGCTGGATGCGCTTGAATTGCCCAATTCTCCACCTAAAATTAAAAACGGCTTATCATTTACAATAAACTGGGCACCAGTTCCCTGCTTTGATAAATGCGGCGGCAATTTTTGTTGGGCGGAAACACAAAACACGCAACAGATAATAAAAGAAAATAAAATGATTGGGTAACGTTTCATAAATAGTACTCAGTATTTAGATATTAATATTTAGATATACACTAATATTTGACAATTGATTGATTCTATTTTAATTAGAAGTGTTATAAGTTATTATGTTTTGATAACTATTGGTAAAAAATTTAACTAAGAAAAATGGGATGGGTTTCCCCACCCCATTAGGTATTTGCTTTTTTAGTCTAAGTACTAATATCTAACTACTAAGTACTAACTAATATCTAACTACTAAGTACCATACTATCTGTTTTAATAGCCAGGGTTTTGATATTGTGCTGCATTCGCTGTTGTAACAGAATTCAACTGCGATTGAGGTATAGGCCTTAGCACATGGAATGCTTGGATATTTGGAGATGCATCTTGGTTGTGGGCCTGCACCCTGCTAATCAATTTGCCCCTGATCGCCAAATCTGGCCAACGTGTGTTTTCGCCGCACAGTTCGCGGGTGCGTTCATCCAAAATAAAATCCACGTTTATTTGTCCTGACGTTACCTGAAGGTTTGCGGCATTCGTTGCAATTTGCGCAGCATTTAAAGTAGGCCTATATGCTGCCCTTGTTCTTAACACATTTACATATTGTGCCGCAAGCGTAGTATTGCCGGTTTGCATGGCCGCTTCTGCAGCCAGTAGATAAAGTTCAGACAATTTTGCAACTGGGAATGATCGGTTACCTGGATCATTGGCTGTGGCTTTGTTTTGATCTTGGTATTTCATAAAGCCAGGATATATGTCCATGGTGTTGTGATAAGTGCCACCGTTGGCCAAATGGATAGCGCCGCCGCCAATCACCCAAAGTTCACGTGGTGCTAATACCCTGTATTTTTTGGGTATTGCATTCATTGAGTCGGCAATCTTGTCAGTTTTTGCTATCATAAATGCGGTATCGTTCAAATTATAGGTGTTGGAACCGCTGGTTAAAGGAAATGATACGGAAAACCCAGAACCTGGCGTAATAAATTGCCAAACCATACGGAAAGAATTATCGAACCGGCAATCATTTGTTTTATCCGCAAAGGCGGTATCGAACAACCATGCCGTAGGGGCAAACTGCCTCAAAGGCCGTCCGTACAAATTGGCCCTGTAGTTTAACGCTGTTAATGGAGAACTGGCAGTAGGTATTTTAACGGTTGATTGATAATTGGGGCTAAACAAGTTGGCAGCATCTACACCTTGGTTACCGCCAATTGTAGTTGAGGCGTCATCATTAATAGCATATTGGCCAGCCTGATCTAATCTTTCCGATGAAAATAAAATTTCGGGATTGTATTCATTACCAATGGCGTTTACCTGGCCAAAATCTTGCAATAAAGAGCAGCCATAAGTGCCTTGGTTATTGATAACCGTTTGTGCCGCTGTTAAGGCATTGGCAAAATCGGTAGCTACAGCTTGCGTTGAATAGCCACGCATAATATAAGTGCGGGCCAACATGAAGTATGCGGCGGCCTTCGACAATTTAAAGTTGGTAGCAGGCCTTTGCGTGGGCAGGTTTTGCGCAGCAAAGGTGAAATCGGCAATCATGTCTGTATAATCGTTGCCCAATACAGTGGCTACCGGCGACCGGTTAAAACCTTGGAAAGCAGTGGTATTAAAAGCAAGTTCGCCAGAACCCAGATCGGTAGGCACCGCACCGAACTGCCCAACCAGATTGTAATACAAAAGCGCCCTGATGAATCTTGCCTGTGCAATTAAATTGGTTTTTGTGGCAGTATCCATCGATACACTTGGGGCATATTGAACAATGGCGTTGGCCAAATTGATGTTGGGAAAGTTCTCGTTCCAAATGGACCCCAGATTACCATTGCTTGATTGCAGACCGCTATAAGTTCCTAGTTGGGGTGATGCTCCGGCATTAAAACCCTGATCGCCCAATGCCCATTCATCCGTTCCAAATAAATTCAATTCTATGGAACCCGCGGGGCCATAATCCCACCTTACTGCATTGTACAACGCATTAACGCCGTTTTGCAATCCTGTTGCGGTTTGGAAATACTGAGTAGTATAAACTGTATAAGGATTCTCGTCTAATGTTTTCTTGCATCCGCCCATCATAGTAGATCCGGTAGCGACGGATATTACGAGAAATATGAAAAATTTATTATTGCGCTTCATATAATGCTGTCGTTTTATAATTTAGAAATTTAGGTTTAGTCCCAAAATAAAATACCTTGGAATTGGTGTAGAAGCGTTGATTGTGATGGCACCATTGCCGCTACCACCGTCAGCACGAAGGTTGCCGGGGTTTTGAACGCCACCAGCACCGGCGGTAGTTCCAGTTGGGTCGATACCAGTTTGGTTTTTGTAGGGGCTGAAGAATGTAGCTACATTATTGGCTGTTGCATATATCCTAAACCTTTGGATGCCCCATCTTTTTAGCATGTCGTTAGAAAAATTATAACCTAAATTAATGCTGCGGAATTTCACAAAAGTGGCATAATAATAACCCAAGGTTGTCCAAGCTGTGGTAACAGGGCTCCATTGCAAAGTCCCGCTTGGGCTTTAATGATTGTGCTGTGGGGTCGGGGAACCAATTGGTAGGGTTGTTTGGTGCCAATAATCAACCTTTATCCCATTTCTTTTACCATCTTGGTTCGGTAAATAATCAGAGAATGATTGGTGAACTTGACTAATCAATAACCCACCAAAACGGGCGTAGGCAGTAAAAGATAAGTCCAAGTTTTTATAGGTAAAACGGTTGGTCATACCACCTTGCAATTTGGCATCGGTGTTGCCGATTACAATTGTGCAGCGGTCGTTAGCGGGGCCAATTACGTGTTGTTAATATCAGCCAATTTTATTTGGCCGGGCGTGCTGCCATAAACGGCGGCCTGCGCAGCTTCGCTTGTTTGCCAAATACCTATTTTTTTGTAATCGTATATTGAAGTCATGGAATAACCCACGAATAACTGGTTACCAATATCCTGCGTTACACCGTTGCTTAAAGCCAATAATTTATTCTGATTAAAGAATAAATTCAGGTCGGTACTCCAACTGAAGTCTTTGGTTTTAACATTGGGGATGATATAGAAAATTCCATTCCCACGTTTTGCATCTGACCCACGTTGTTGGTAAACGCACCAAAAACGCCAGAAGTGGATGGCAATGTTACATTATATAAAATTTTATTGGTATGTTGGTGATAATAATCGATGCTACCTGTAATCCTGTTATGCAAAATGCCAAAATCAATACCAGCATTGATGGTTTGGGTATATTCCCAATCCAAGTTTGGATTTGGCAAAGTTTGTACGTTATAACCATTCACAATGGTGGTGCCATAATTGTAATAAATGATATTTGCCGGGGTGATTGAACCTGGAGAAAAAGCATTGCTTACAAGGCCCAGCGACTGATATGGGTTGATGGATTGGTTAGATGTTTGTCCAAAACCTGCCCTTAATTTCAAATTAGAAAGCCAACCTCCAGCGCCCCTCATAAAGCTTTCGTCGCTAATGTTCCAGCCCGCAGAAACGGCTGGATAATCGTGCCATTTGTGGCCTGGTGCCAAACGAGACGAACCATCTGCACGTCCTGTAACAGTAATCATATATTTACTATCATACACATAATTGATACGACCCATGTAAGATAACAACGCCCATGATAATTCATTTCCGGCAACCACCGGTGCAATGGCTGGATTGGCTAAACCTAAATTATAAAATTGCGTAAAATTGTCGTTCAGGCCGGTTTGGCTGATGGAGGTATTGTGCTGATGATATTGCTGAGAACTAAACAAACCGGTAAAATTAATTTTGCTTTTGCCAAATGTTTTATCATACGTCAACAAGTTTTCTGCCGTATAACCCCAAGATGGTTGGTGATTTACAGAAGCAAAACTGGTTTGTCCGGGCCTAAAAAAGCTTGGGTTTACACCAGTTGAATCGTCTGATGCTTGAAATTGGTCATCTTCTTCCTCAGAAAAAGTCAATCCCAAATTGAAACGGTACTTTAAGCCAGGTACAAATTCGTATTCAGCATACATACTGTTAAACGATTTTATCCGGGTTATTTTATCCACCCAGTCATTGTTATTGTTTTTCAGTAACAACGGGTTGTACGTGGTGCTAATGTCATCCACATCACCATCGGGGGCTTTCAGTAATTTACCATTTACGTATGGCGGCATCAAAGGACTAAGGGCCAATATCGGAAACATACTGCCACTGTTTACAAACTGACTGCCCGAAGTAACAGTAACAGAATTTAACGAATTTAGTCCCACCTTCATTTTTTTGCCTATTTTGGTATCGATGGTTCCACGAACGCTGTAACGTTCAAAACTTTGTCCGGGTAATACCGCAGTTTCCCGGTAGTAACTTCCGCCCAACGAATAGGTACTTGCGCCGGCGCCGCCCGAAACAGTAACATTATTATCCGTTTTGTTGGCTGTTTGGTACATTAAGTCTTGCCAATTGGTGTTGGTACCATTGGTCATGCCTTGGGTTTCAAGTGGCTGGTAACCTTGTGTCCATGGAGATGCATTGCGCATTTTCTGATATTCAGCAGCATTGTAAACAGGGTATTTATACTCTGGTTTGCCAATGCCATAATAAGTGCTAACAGCTACTCTTGTTTCTCCCGATTTACCTTTTTTAGTAGTTACCAAAATAACCCCATTCGATCCGCGGGAACCGTAAATAGCAGTTGCCGAAGCATCTTTTAAGATATCTATCGATGCAACATCGTCTGGATTAATATCGTTCAGATTGCCATCGTAAGGTATTCCATCTAAAATAAGCAAAGGCGCATTGGAACCGCTGATAGACCTTGTTCCGCGTATCCTAATTTGCGTTCCCGCACCGGGAGCAGTACCTACGTTTTGGATATCCAAACCGGCTGCTTTTCCCTGTAAAGCACCCGATAAGCTAGCTGATGGCACCTCTTTTAAAGTACTTTCACTTACAGAAACCACAGCTCCGGTTACATCTTTTTTGCGTTGTGTACCATAACCAACTACAATAACCTGGTCTAATTGGTTATTGTTATTGAGCGCCAATGCAATGGTTAAATTGGTACTTTGTGGCGATACGGCTACTTCTTTATCCAAATAGCCAATATAAGTTACTAACAAGGTACTTTTTGCAGTTGGGAGACTCAGCGTAAAATTACCGTTGGCATCGGATGTGGTACCTCTGCCGCCATTTTTATATTTTATGGAAGCACCCTGAACGGCATCACCTTTTTCATTCACCACATGCCCCTGCAATGTTTTCGTTTGCCCAAAAGTAATATTGCAAAATAGGCATTGCAAAACACAGAAAAGCAATGCCAATAAATTTTTACCCCTGTTTTTGGGTAATATTAAGCAAGCACTTTTTAGCCTGTTAATGGTTTTTTTCATAGTAATCGTTTTGGTTGATAATTTAATTCTCTAAAATGGAGGTGGAAACAGCAGTGGCGGTTATAATTTTATTAATCAGGAAATGTACCTGGCGGCCCTTGATTAGAATATTCGACAATTTTCTTTTCATATTGGTGTAGCAATTTTAGATAGCTATTGTTTGCGGTCACTTTAAAACAATCAATCTTTTTATTTTTCCAAAAAACTTTCAACAACTGATTGCAGTCTTTATAAAAAATATCCTTCTATTTTTCGCAAAATATCTTGTTTCGTAGAAAATGACTACATATTGGCAAAATCTCACTCTCTGTTATATCACATCCAAATTGTTGGCTTTCAATCGTTAATTTC
>CAWJTH010000097.1:0-36467 GCA_963845495.1 uncultured Chitinophagaceae bacterium | reverse complement strand
GCGGAAATATCGTGTGTGCTAAAGTTGACAATAAACTAAACTATACGGCTAACAATAATAATGGCAACCGTGGAATTGGAAAACAATTTCAAAATGCATGCATCAACCGAGCAAATATTTACATCAAGTATTAATTTTTCATTGATTTTAGAAACTATATTATTTAACCATTTTAAACCAAATTGTTATGCAAGAATTAAGCATTCAGCAATTGGAAAATCGTCTGGAAATGTTGACGATTACCATTAATTGCAACTAATTAAATGACGCAAAAAATTATGCGTTAACTACCGGCATCCCATTTCTTAACCATTTAAAACCAAATTGACATGCAAGAATTAAGCATCCAGCAATTGGAAAATCGTCTGGAAATGTTGACGATTACCATTAATTGCAACTAATTAAATGACGCAAATGCAACATGCGTTGATTACCAGCATTCTATTTCTTAACCATTTAAAATTAAATTGTTATGCAAGAATTAAGCATTCAGCAATTGGAAAATCGTCTGGAAATGTTGACGATTATCGTGAATTGCAACTAATTTAATAGCCAAAACGGGCTAGATTTTCAAAACAACTATTAATCAATTACATTTTAATTATCATGCAAGAATTAAGCATCGTACAACTAGAAAGCCGCTTGGAAATGTTGTCAATTACTGTAAACTGCAAATAATTAATTGGGAACCAATAATTATTTAAGATCGTAACCTTAGTATTTAACCCTTTAAAACTAATTCCCATGCAAGAGTTAAGCATCATGCAATTGGAAGACCGCTTGGAAATGTTGTCGGTTACCATTAACTGCAAATAATCCTGCGCACTAAGTTGAATGTTTTGGTAACATATTTTTTTAACATGTAAAAACCAATTTCCATGCAAGAATTAAGCATTATGCAACTGGAAGATCGTCTTGAAATGTTGACGGTTACCATAAAGTGTAATTAATCAATTACAACACCGGAATTTAAGTCGAATTTTAATCTGTTACTTTAACCATTTAAATTTAATTACTATGCAAGAATTAAGCATCATGCAATTGGAAGACCGTCTTGAAATGTTGACGATCACTGTTAATTGCAAATAAATAAAAATGAAGACTCAGTAAGTCCTTTCTAAATCAATTTTTAACCCTTTAAAGCCAGGAATTAAGCTTCAACTTAGCATTTATCTGCAGTGCAATGTTGAACGCCGCCTGAAAACTTAATCACTGCCGCCGATTACGGTTACCATGGATTGCCTAACAACCCTAACGGCAGTTATTAGACCCGATATCTTAACCATAAAAATATTGGGCGTATCTCAACATATCGTCCAATATTTTTTATTTTTCAAAACAGTTTATATGAACAACAACCAACATAAGACAGAAAATAGTTTGCTGCATTATGACTATTCGACTTCGTGCATTGCCAACAATGAATACGTGCTTACTTATAACAATAAATATTATAAGGTTGGTGAATTCATGTATCAAATTTTACATGAAGGAAAAAAAGTAAATTATCTAGAAGATCTTTTAAGCTGCTTTAATAATAAAACTGATATTACAGTAGCTTCATTAAAAGAAATTATAGAAACTAGCATTTTGCCAGTTTTTAGATTGCCGCCAAAAATTGAAAAAGACCATTCTGATGCTTTTTGGATGAAAAAACAAATACTTGCATCTCAACATACAATATCGTTTGCCAAGCCTATAGCATTTTTATTCGGTAAATTATTTTATCCGTTGTTTTTAATTTTAGCGGGTTTTAATATTTGGCTTTATTATCAAACAAATCAAAGTAATGCCAATTTTTCCGGATCACAAGGTTATGAATTAATTGCCTGGGTTATTACTTATTTAGCTTTTTTTATCATCATATTTGTACACGAACTCGGCCATGCAGCCGCTGCTATTAAATCAGGAATAAATCCAAGAGGTATCGGATTAGGTTTTTACACTATTATGCCAGCTATGTTTACAGATTTGACGGATATCTGGAAATTAAATAAGGCAAAAAAAATAAAAGTAAATTTAGGCGGGATTTTTATTCAATTAATAATCAATATCGGATTAATTATCGCCATACAATATTCAAAAAAATATTTTATTTTATCCATAGTTTGGAAATTGTATTTTGTTAACTGCTTTACAATGGTTATGAATTTGATCCCTTTCTTAAAATTTGATGGATATTGGGTTTTATCCGACTTTATTGGAATGCCTAATTTACTTAAAGAATCTAGTAAACTCTTAGTAGATGCTGTAACAAAAAAAGATCCATTCGGAGAAGAAGACAAGTTTAAAAGAAGCACGTTTCATCAAACATTTCTATTGATTTACAGCATTTTACGCATATTATTTGTTCTTGTTTTCGTATTTTTTGTTTTCGCGTTTATTTACACTTCTTTGCAAAAGACAATTATTTTAATAAAATACTTGCCTTACCTAAAATTCAATTTGGAAACATCCATTGAGTTATTAAAACGCGTGGCTACCATTACAATTATATTTTTATTTACAAAAAAATATAAGAAAATGTTTTCAAGTATCATCTTTAAAAAAGCACCATGGTACAAAGTATAAATAAAACCGCAACGGAATGTTTGGTATTCTTTAATCCACTAAGTTCCGACAGTCGCTTCTGGAAAAATGGTATTCCTAAAAAAATGCTAGATAAATATGAAGTGATATTTTTTGAATATCCCGGTTATAATAGTCCATTTGTTAAGCTTAAAAACTTCACTGAATTAGCCGGTTATGTGCAAGAAGAAATCTTAAACAAAATACAAAAACCGTTTCATTTAATTGGTTATAGTTACGGTGGGTTATTGGTTCAACATTTATTAAATACGCAACAAGAGTATTTAAAATCTGCTATTTTAATTGCTTGCGCAAATAAAATTTTACCAAGGGATAAAGAAATCTTATCAGTGTTAAAAAAGATTGGGGAAACAGACATGTATCTGTTTTGTCGGACGTTAACATTATTCTCACATGGCTACGCAGATATTAACAAAAATCCTTTAATGGGATTGCAAAAATTCTCTAATTTAAAATTGTCAGTGCCTGATAATACCACGGTTATGCAACAAATAAATCACATCCTTCAAACGTCAACTATCCCAATAGAAAAGCAATCAACAAAAACAATGCTGCTGTACGGCGCAGACGATAGAATGCTCGATTTAGACGCAATTAGTTATTTCAATTTGTATTTAAACAATTTAAGTAAGGTAAGATTAAACGGGGAAGCGCATATTATCAACTCAACAAAAATGTTTTACCATATTAATAAATTTTTAAAAAATTAAACTATGACTCGTTCTGAAATACGTTTAGCTGTTTTTGATGAACATAAACAAGAATTGCAAGAAACATTTAAAAATAAATGGGAGCAAAACGATTTATTGACCTTCCAATTTCTTTCAGCAAATTTGTCAAAATGCATGCCTGATATTCCGGTGGAGGAGCATAAATCTATTTATTTTGATGTTATGGCAACCAATATCTTGCAACATATCGACACTCAGTTTTGCGACCAATTTAATAATATCGACGATGTAAATGAATTTAATTATGAGGAAATAAAAAAAAGCCTGCCAGCAATGTTTATTTCTTATCATTTAGGTTCGTACAGATCAGCATTAGCATTTTTAGTAAAACATAATATAGATGTAGTTTTAATTGCCGATCCGTTGGCTTATAAATTATACTTACAAAAAATGCAAGATCAATTTCAAACAACAATAAAAGCTTTTAATTCCACATCCAACGTCGTTATTTATCCAGCAGATAGACCTGACCTTACTTTGCAAATGATGGATAAAATGAAAAACGGTTATTCCGTTTTAGCATTTATCGATGGTAATTCCGGTGCTAACGGTTATTTTAACCGAGACAATACTTTAAAAATTTCATTTTTAGGACAAGATATTTTTGTAAAAACTGGTCTTCCTATGCTTTCATTTTATTTAAAATGTCCCATCATTCCTATGATTTCTTTTTATGATGAAAATTTAAAGCCAAGATGGAAAATATATGATCCTATTTATCCGGTTAAAGGCGAAAAAAGACCAACAGAATATGTAAAAAGCTGCCTTGAATATCTTTATTCTATTTTAGAAACAGCACTTCAAAAACATTATGCCCAATGGGAAGGTTGGATGTTCTTACATCGGAATATTGATATGAATAATTTTACGCAAACATTTGAAAATAAAGAAGTTACACCAAGCATTACAAACGTAACAATTAACCCAAACATTGGTCTTTTTTCCGCAGAAGGGAAACATTATGCCTTAAATAAGGATAATTACAAAATTTTAGAAATAACAAAAGAAATGTTTATTTCTTTTGACAAAAAAAAATTGGATACCATATACGAAAAACCGGAATATGACATTCATTTATTGTACAAAAATGGATTTTTAAAAGACAAACCTTTACAAATTGCTTGTTAAAAAGTGAAATAACTTACCATCTAAATTCTATTTTATGTCACCAAAGTTTATAAAAATATTTGCAGCTTTTGTATTCCACATTACGCTCTGCCATCACGTGGTTGCGCAGCCAAAATACTGCTCATTGCGTGTAAATTTTGAAAACATTTTAATAAATAAAGGCGACGTATATATTTCTCTATTCAATAATGAAAAGGATTTCCTTAAAGTTCCCTATTTGAGAAGAAAGTTCGACATTAGCCAATTAACTCATGGAGTATTGTTTGTTGGTTTGCCGGCGGGAGATTATGTAGTAACCATTTTTCAAGATTTAAATCAAAATGGTGTGCTCGACAAATCGGTTTCTATTCCGGTTGAGCCTTATGGATTATCCAACAATCCAAATACTTATCCAACTTATGCAAATACAAGATTTACTTTAAATGGAAACGCAACTATTACAATCGGTATTAAAAATTGATCTATCTTTTATATTTATAAAATACCTCAACCGTCAATTCCTAATTTCTCTATTAATATTTGCTTATGCTGTTTTGAAATAATAATTGAATCATTATTGACCAATTCAATTGAGTTACCAATAATAGATTTAATAGCTGTTACATGAATAATATAAGATTTGTGTATACGCAAAAAACTATCTTCAGGTAGCACTTCTTCAATACTTTTCATGCGCATATAAGTAACAATATTCTTTTGTTTTGTTACTATTTTAATATAGTCCTTCATGCCTTCGATATAATAAATATCCTCAAAAAGAATTTTCGATAAACGCTGTCCGTCTTTAACAAACAAGTGTTGCAAAACCTGATGCTTGTTAATTGGCGGTTTAGCGTCTTTTTGTTCAATATCTTTTTTCGCTTTATTTATGGCTTTTAAAAACCTTTCAAACGAAATAGGTTTTAATAAAAAATCAACCGCATTTAAATCAAAACCCTCAATGGCATAATTAGAGTAAGCTGTCGCAAATATGATAAACGGCGGATTGGACAATGATTTAATTAATTCAAGCCCATTAATCTTAGGCATTTGAATATCCGTAATTAATAAATCAATTGTATTTGTTTGTAAAACATCTATTGCATCAAAAGCATCTTGGCAAGATTTTACGAGACTTAAAAAAGGAATTCTTTCTACAAAGCTTTCCAGTAGTTCCCTGGCAAGGGGCTCGTCATCAACAATTATACATTTTATTTTAGCATCCATAATTTTAAATAAGGGTTAAATTCAGGTTGATAGTATAAAAATCAGGTTCGTTTTTTATGGTTAGGCTGTGCCTATTTGGGTATAAAAGCGCTAGGCGTTTTTTGGTATTAGCAATACCAATCCCACCCGATTGAGGATTATTTTGCTTAAACAATGCGTCTTTTCCTTTGCTGTTTGAAATTTCAAAATACATGATATGATTGGCAATACTGATTGAAATTTTTAGCCACTTTTCATTTTCAGAAGTGTCGAGCCCGTGTTTGAAAGCATTTTCTATAAACGGGAATGTAAGCAAGGGCGCTATTTCATAACCTTCGGTTGCATCGCGATCACAATTAAATTCTATATTCACATTTTTGCCATATCTCACCCTTTCCAATTCAACATAATTAAATAAAAAATCCACTTCTTTTGTTAATTCAACTTTTTCCAAATTCGATTCGTATAAAGTAAACCGCATCATATCTGACAGTTGTAAAACCAACACAGATGCATGCGGATTATTTCTTACCGAAAGCGAATAAATATTATTGAGTGTATTAAATAAAAAATGTGGGTTTAATTGCGACCTTAAAAAATTAACTTCTAAATTTAAATTATCCCTTTCTAATCGAATTGTTTTTGTTGCGGATTTTGAGATTTCTGCAATTAATTTAATAGACAACGGTGGCGAAACAATCATTAAAACACCAAAAGCAGTTTGAAAGATTGATTTAGGTGAAATAATTTCAACAAAAGATTTATTGGCAATTAATTGCACCGATGTCATTAATTCTTTATCACTAATATAAAAATGATTACTTAGCAATTTCATGAACAAATAATTAATTATTCCCCAAGCCCAAAATGGAATAAATAAACCAATAAGAAAAAGTGTGCGTTTATTATTTTCTAATGCTTTTGGAACAAGAAAATAAAAAATAAAATAGAAAAAAAACATAGCCCCAAAAAGATTCCTGAATGCAAAAACAAAGGAAATAGTGATGGTGGTAGAGTAAAGAAACATTATGTTTAATGTGTACATAACCGTGAAAATGCTCCATAGCGCTATGTGCACTTTCCGCTTATTCCTGCGGGAGTAAAGCCAACTGAAGTCGAAAGAAGGTTTTTTTTTAACCATGCTCTGTTCTTATAAATCCGTTCTGTACTTTCCCAATATTGAATTTTCTTGAAGTGTGGCATGAAGATATGTTTTTTTAACAATCAACTAATAAAAAAGGAAGCTGGATTATTTGACGCAAAATCCTACGAATTAAACTTAGAAAAATTACGTTTTAAATCGAAATATTCTATAAGAAGGCAGAAGAATTACCAATAAAGCTTTACTTTAAAATACATTCAAAAAAACATTTTTTATATATTTCTGCATTAAATGATCTTTTATTTTATTTTTTTGACTTATTACAACAAAAAATGCATTTTGATTCATAAACCCGTCTTCAAAATCCTACAAAAAAGCCATTTCGTCTAGTGATAAGTTCATTTCGTCTAAAAGACTTTTTATCCGCTTAAAAAGCGGCAAAGTTTGTATTGTAATTAAAAACAAACTAAAAAAAAAGCCATGAGATTAGAAAATCAACCAAAAGTTAAAAACGTAATTCCTGGTCTTAACAAAGACATTATTTCTAAAATGAATGTTGCTAACCTTAATGGCGCTGCGAGCCAAAATAAAAATGACGGCAGCAAATGTGGGTTCTTCTCAACCATCCCGACTGGTTTCATGAATGCCGGAAATTAATAATCCAACTAATTGAATTTCGTCCAACGGTTTTGCTATTTCATCTAGAATTATTTTCATCCATCTGCAAAAACCAATGTTTGTTGTATTGCAATTAATAACCATTTAAATAACTATCATGCGCCCTGAAAATCAACTAAAAATTAAAAATGTAATTCCAGGTCTTAACAAAGAAATTATCTCGAAAATGAATGTTGCAAACCTTAATGGAGCCGCTAGCCAAAATAAAAATGACGGCAGCAAATGTGGTTTCTTTTCAACGATCCCAACCGGTTTTATGAATGCCGGAAATTAATAATCCAGAATAACGTTCAATTATAAATTAAATATCAGGAAACAAAAAAGTGCATTTCGTCTAAAAGTTTCATCGTTTCGTCTAAAACAGTTTTTGTTGATGAATTAAAAGGCAACATTTGTATTGTAATTAAAAAACAATATTAAATAACTACCATGAGACTTGAACATCAACCGAAAGGAAAAAATGTGATCCCTAGTCTTAAAAAAGGAAATTATTTCAACAATAGAGGTTTTTGATTTAAATAGTACTGTCAATAAACATAAAAATAGCGGTGAAAAATGTGTTTTTTTAACTATTCGACTGGTTTATGAATGCAAGTAATCATTGAAGAAAAAATAAAAGCTAATAACGCAGAATGACACTAACATGCACCATTATAGATGATGATCCGCTAAATGTTGATATGATTGAATATTATATCAACAAAACAGAAGGGATTCAACTCATTAATAAAACGGGCAGGGCTTTAGATGTGGCTAAAATTATTAACACCGCTCGTCCTCACATCATATTTATTGATATTGATATTATTGATATTGAAAATCAGAAACTGAATGATCTTTTCCAAAAAGATATTGTGTATGTTTTTGTTACACGCTACCCCCAAGGTTATGTAAAAGATATTTTACCCGACGGATTTTTAAACAGCGGTTATTTATTTAAACCCGTAAGCTTTACACTTTTTACAGAAGAAATAAAAAGGATAAAGAATATTTATGTACCCTGCGTTTAAGCTATGCGCCGACTTGGTAGTTTATTCAAAAATTAATGATGTATGCAGAAAGTTTTTTTAATAACATTTTCGTCCATTTTAATGACTTGTGCTTTTGGGCAACTGCAAATAACCGGCCGTGTTATCGACGCAAAAAATAAAGGGATTGCGAATGTGTCTATCACTTTAAAAAGTACTTACGATGGCGCAACAACCGATTCAAACGGCTACTTCAAAGCAAAAACGTTGGAGAAAGGAACCCTTATTTTGGTAGCTTCCGCAACTGGTTATGAAACAAATGAACAGCCTATTTCAACACAAGAAAAATCAATACTAATTAATTTCATATTAAAAGAAAAGATAAATGAATTAAATGCCGTAACCGTTACTGCTGGTGCATTTGGTGGCGGCTTGGGCAAAAAAGGTGTAACAGTTTTAAGTTCATTAGATGTGCAAACAACGGCCGGATCGAATGCCGACATTTCGAAAGCGGTGAATACTTTGCCCGGTGCACAACAAATAAGTAACCAAGAAGGATTATTTGTACGCGGCGGCGATAATTATGAGGCAAAACAATTTATAGACGGTTCGCTGGTTAGCAGCCCCTATTATTTAGGTGCATCAAATATTCCTAGTCGCGGCAGGTATCCGGCAACTTTATTTAAAGGGTTTTCGTTTAGTACCGGTGGTTATTCGGCTTTATATGGGCAAGCCCTTTCTTCGGTTTTAGTAATGGAAACAATTGATATGCCAGATCGGTCCGAAGCGAATGCATTTATTTCGCCGATACAAAATAGCGTTGGGTTGCAAAATTTAGCAAAAAATAAAAAATCATCGTGGGGCATTGATTATCAATATACCAATACCGGTCTTTATTATTCTTTAATAAAACAAAAACCTGATTATTTTAATATCCCGCAATTCCATAACGCCGATGCTAATCTTAGGATTAAGACAAAAAATGGAATTATAAAATATTACACCACTTTTAGTTACAATCAAGTGGGATTGCGTACCCAAAATATTGATTCAGCTATAATGAAAAATGCGGTTGGATTAAATAATTATAATTGGTTTAACAGTTTTAATTGGAAAGAAAATTTAGGAGCTGGATGGAAATTAAATATATCTAGTAGTTTTAGTATTAATAAAGATAAAATAAATAGCCAACTTGAAAATGCCAATAATATACCTCAAAATTATGGTAAGCCTTGGCTAGATACCGTAAACTTTAATTTAAATAGAACAGAAAATTTGGCACAGGTTAAAGCGGTAATTGAAAAAAAATTAGGCGGATTAAATACGTTTCGTTTTGGAGGAGAATATTGGTATAATCATTTTGACGTGCGTTATAACCAAACAGGTGGCACATTTCCAGATAATTTAATGGCGGGTTTTGGCGAAGCTGAAATTTATTTTACCAACAATTTAGCGGCCACGGTTGGCACAAGGTTAGAACATTCTTCAATTATAAATAAAATAGACGTTGCGCCACGAGCATCACTGGCTTATAAAGTTGGTAAAGGCGCATCCATTTCCGCAGCGTTTGGCGAATTTTATCAAAAACCTGAAAATGATTATTTACAATATACCCGTGCATTAAATTATACAAAAGCAACACATTATATTTTAAATTATCAAAAACAAGGCAAAGGAACTTTTTTAAGGGTGGAAGCTTATTACAAACAATATAAAGATTTAATAAAAACTTGGCCTCAATATAATAACGACGGAACTGGGTTTGCAAAAGGTATTGAATTATATTGGCGTGACAAAACAACATTTAAACATTTAGATTATTCTATCAGCTATTCTTATTTAGATACAAAAAGAGATTACTTAAATTATCCCCAAGCGTTGATGCCGAGCTTTGCGGCACATCACACGGCAACAGTTTCCACTAAACGTTTTTTTAGTGAAATAAATACCGGTGTAAGTTTTACTTATACGTTTGCAACAGGAAGACCCTATTACAATTTCTTATTAAATAATACTGGTTCCTCGTATGTAATTGCAGATCAAGGCAAAACAGATGGTTACCAAACACTAGATATGAGTATTTATCACTTAACAACTATTGGAAAAGCTTCTGCTATTTGCTATGCATCGGCGACTAATTTAGGTGGAAGAAATAATATTTCAGGTTTTAATTATTCTTATAACGGATTAATAAAACAGCCAATTACCCCGCCAGCCAAACATTTTTATTTTATTGGGGTCATCTTAAATTGGGGTGTTGATAGAAGGCAAAATACAATTGACAATTTATAAATCTAAATCTAAACTTTAAATAAAAACCAATAAAATGAAAAGAACAATTTTTGCTATTTTACTATTAGCAACAATCGGCGTTAAAGCGCAAAGTGAAAAATATATGGCAGCCATGCAAAAGAATCTGCAGTTATTAGATTCTGCCACAACATCAGAACAATTTAATGCCGTTTCAATGGCGTTTGAACGTATTGGCGATGCGGAGAAAAACCAATGGCTACCTTATTATTATGCGGCTTTTGCACAAACCCGCATTGGCTTTGGCGATCCAAAATCTGATAGGGATGCCGTTGGACAAAAAATAAATGATTTGGCTAGCAAAGGAGAAGCGATTGAAAAAAATGCGGAATTATGCAGCATACACAATATGGCCGCTACTATCCAAATGTTGGTAAACCCCATGGAACGTTGGAAAACTTATGGTGCACAAGCAGCCTCCGCATTAGAAGAGGGCCATAAATTGGATCCCAATAATCCGCGGTTGTATTTTTTAGAAGCAGCTACTTTATTTGGCAAACCGGAATTTATTGGTGGTGGAAAAGATAAAGCAAGACCCGTTTTTGAAAAGGCGCTACAATTATTTAATGCTGAAAAAATAACTGGGTTAAATCCTGATTGGGGCAAAAAGGAAACCGAAGAATATTTAAAAAAATGCAATAGTTAAACTTAATTTCTACCACCTAAAACCCAAGAAACCGTCATTAATGAAATGGCGGTTTTCTATTTACGTGATAGAGATTATTTAATTCCGCCCAATACTTTCATGTTCCTTATTAATTTTTTTACTCTTTATTTCCCACTCTTGCTAGCGCAGATTCATAATACTTTAATAAATGATGATAGACAACCATTTCGTGCAAGCGATGGTTTGCAACAAACAAACGGTTTAAATACAAATGCACAAAATTGTTAACTAATTTATTAACGATAGTAGATCCGGCATTTTCACGCTCTATACGTTTTAATAATTCAGCATAAACTTTAATGTTTTCTTTAGAGCGTTGTTGAAGAAACAAATGTATTTCTTCTGGCAACTTATCTCCATCTTTATTAAACAAATCGTTGATTAGCAATTTTTTCCTTCTAAATTTATCGTTTAATTGCACCATTAATTGCTTATCTCCATTAAATTCTTTAAAAAAAGATACAAAGCAGGATTCTATAAATTCTTTTTTACCAGCAAGTGAATAATTAAAATCAACCAATAATGCATCTACGCCTTTAATGGCAATTAGCCACCTACTTTCTTCATCTTTGGTTTGCTGTATGAGATAAACAATATTTAAAACAGTTTGACTGTCCATATAAAAAACATACTCGCACAAATCAATTGCCCATGGCGTGTATTTTTCTGTTTCTTTAAAATAGGTTGCATATTCCAACTTTTGGATAATCCTATTTTCAATATATTCAGCAGTTTTTTTATTTATATATTTAATTAACTCATAAATATCAGAAGAATCTTTTACATTAAACCTTATCCGGAGATGACTTTCAGGATCTTGATAACGAACAAAAAACCATTGGTTAATGGTATCTTTATTTACAAATTCAGTAATTAACGGAATAATAATTTCCATTAAAATAGTATCTATGGATTTATAACCTGAGTAAATTTTCAGGTATAACCATTCACTACCAACGGTGAAAAAATCATTATTTTTTTGACTAATGTTAGACAAATATTTATTGGCAGGCAATGGAATAAAATTCTTGTTTTTAATAGGAATAATTATTTCATTGTCGTAAAATCCGTCAGTACTTGCAAGAAAAGCTTCGCCAGCTTGATGTAAATATTCATATAAAACAATATCGGTCTTTCCAATTTTTGAAGTTAAAATAGATCTCGAAATTTTATTGTTTATATCAAGCAATAATTCATTATCCCCTTCGGCCAATAATACTAAATCTGGTAATTGATGGTCGTTTTTAAATTGGGCCATTATTATTTTCTCATCGGTATCATTTGATTTGTATTTATTTGCAGCAATCAACCAGCGTCTTCTTTTTAAAATAATATTTTTATAAACTACTCTTGGTAAAAAAGATTGTTTGTCCAATATGCCCCAATTCCAATCAATCGATAATCCTTCGTTTTGAAATTGCAAATCGCATAAAAATTTATATACCGGAAGCCCAGTTGAAAAATTATGTGCATTTGTTAACCGAGGGAGTATTTCTTTATTTAATCTTTTTGAGCGTAATACAAGTTGGCCATTTTTTACCGCAACGAATAAATCATCCACCGTTATTGTAAAATTTTCATTTACAGAAGCAGTTCCTAAAAAGGGAATTTCATAATCAAATATTTGTGGGCGAACCAATACATTACCAACGCGGCCTTCGGGCAAGTGGATTATTTCTGCCAATAGTTTATCTGGAACTATTTCTTTTTCATATTCAACAACTTCATGCAAGGCATTTGCTATTTCTTTTTGTTCGCTTCCAAAGCGGCTCATTAAAGAAATAGCGCTATTGCTACCGCAATTTTTTAATAAAAAAGAAAAATTTAATTGATCAAAATCGGTTTGAGAAGTGGCATAAATACTTCCCAATGCTGCAAATGTTGCTGACACTTTTTGCTTATTTTCTTGCACAATTTGCTGCGAAAGCATTGCTATGTCTTCATCTGTAATATTTATTTGTCCACTTTTATTTTGTTGATATTGAACAAATTTATCCAAAATAAATGCTTCATAATCCGTCCATTTTCTTTTATTATCATCAAATTGGGTGGGCATAATTAAATCATCAATTAATGGTGTATAAAAGGTCTCCTCGCCCATTATTTTTCCATAACCAACACCTAGATCGTTATCAATGGCTTCTAATAAAGCGATTTCTCGATCTTCAAATTTTTGATAAAAAGCATTTTTGAATCTTTCTAAGTCATTGCTTTTTGTAGCGGTGTTAAATGGCAACAATTTTTCCAATTGTTTAACAATTTCATTAATCGGCACAGTATTAATAAAATTATTTTTTATATTAAAAACGATATCAACTTGCAAGCGATCTTTTTGTTTAATTGTTGGAATAAAGCCTTTTATAACTTTAGTCGCTGCTGAATATTTGGAGATGTTATCTTCATTACTGCCCAGTATTTGTTTTAAATCAACCAATGTTTTTAATATATCAGTTTCAGGTATTTGTTTATTTTCTAAAGCGGTAATTAATTCTTCCAATTGATTGCCACCCGTAAGTTTTGGTGCATATTCTGAAACAAGTATTTGATTTGTTATCAATGTTTTTAGGTACTCAAAAGATTCTTCTTCAGGCACGTCCATTTCCTTTAGACATATAATTAGATTATTAAAACTAATGCCATTTTTACGACCAGCTAAAAGTTTATCAATGTATTTATTTTGCGAGAAAGAACTAAGAAAATACGACCGTTTTTCCTCTATTATTTTATACTCATAATAGCGATATGTTTCGCCCACTTTATAAATACTGGTGTTGGGTAAAAAAATGGTTTCTTTTAATATATCATCATTTAAAAAAGGAATTTCATCTGCCAAGGCAGCGTAACATCCAGTATCCAATCGATATGTTTTATGGATGGTTTTATCCATCAAATTAATATCAGTTGGGATTGAAACAATTTTCCCTAAGGCGCAGCCGGCAAATAAACCATAAGGTGTACTTCTAGTGGCCATCCGCAAAAGATATTTATAAATGGTAGTGCTAATTTTTTCCTTTTTTTCAGTGGAAGTTTCATTTAACCATTTTTGCATTTCTGCATGCAATTCAGCACTTGCTAAAAAAATAGCTTCCTGAAATAAAGGCTGGTGAATGATTTCAGCAAATTCATTTGTTAAATCATTGGCACGATTTAAGGCTTTTAAAATATGATTGTACGGTAAAACCGGCATCCGCAATAAATAAAAATCAAAGGGTTCGAACTGGCTCATGCTATGCACGTAGTGTTTTGTTTTAATTAAATTTCAGCTAAAGATATAGGATGAAAACGCAAAGATTTAAAGAAAAAGTTGAGGTAAAGATAAAACCAAAACCACCTGATCTTAAATGCCATATTTTGTAAAGCGAACCACAATTGAGCTAAACAAGAATAAACAGATATTAAACATTATATCGATTTTAATAGAAAGCTACATACCAATCTGTTAAAAAGATTTCACAAAACCCAATATTTCTGTTCAACGTATATGTGCTGCAATTAGATAATTATCTAGTTACAATATTCTACTTGAACGAAACCTTTTAATTTGAATATCCTGATTAAATATGATGAAGCTACATTAATAAAGCTACTTCAAAATGGCGACGACAAAGGCTTTAATTATCTTTACGAAAATTATAATAAAGCGTTGTTTGCCGAGATAAAAAATATTGTTAGTGATCCAGATATTGCGGCCGATGTTTTGCAGGAAGTTTTTATTAATATTTATAAGAAAATAAGCACTTACGACCAAGATAAAGGCCATCTTTTTACGTGGATAATGGCAATTGCCAGAAACCAAGCTATTGATACGGTATTAAGTAAAGGTTACCGTAACCAACAGCAAAACAAGGAGTTATCATCGATAATGGATCAATCATCGCATACCACAACTACAAAAGTTGACAATATTGGCCTACTCGGGCATTTAAAAAAAATAAATGCCAGATATTGGGACGTTTTATACCTAAAATATTTTCAGGGCCATACGCATGAAGAAATTGCTTCGATGCTTAAAATGCCTTTGGGCACGGTAAAAACAAGGGTTAAAACCGGGCTTTCTCAATTAAGAAAACTAATGGCAAGATAAAAACATACAAATATTATCGGTATCATAAATTGAATGCCATTAAATAAAAATAATTTATTTCCTTCCTATTCATATCAAGCATGGCTTGCGTGTACGTTTTCGGTTCAATAAAAATGAAAATAACTTTTTCTTTGCGCTCACTGCTACTTTGCGGTCAAAACAACAACCAAAAAGTAGCAGAGAGCGAAGGCTAGAAATTTGAATCAAAAAGTGTAAAGTGCCTTTTAACCTTGTTTTTTTAACCGAATCCACGTATTTTACCGTATGAATCCATTAAAGACAGATTTCGAAAAAAACGGCTTTTTAATATTAGAAGATTTTTATACTGCTGAACAATGCGACCAACTAATTAATCGGGCAAAAGAATTGTCGCAAGCTCTTGATTATAAAGGCGAAGCATCTATCTTTCAAACCACCGATCAAGCAAAAACAAGCGATGCTTATTTTTTGGCTTCAGGCGATAATATTTCTTTCTTTTTTGAAAAAGATGCGTTTGATCAACACGGTGAATTGCGCCAACCTATTGACGTATCGTTAAATAAAATTGGTCATGCTATACACGACCTTGATCCTGTTTTTGATGCTTTCTCCCGTTCAGAGAAATTAAAAAAACTGGCTACCGATTTAGGATTTGGCGATTACCTGATTATCCAAAGCATGTATATTTTTAAACATGCCAAAATTGGCGGTGTGGTGGATGTTCACCAAGATTCCACCTTTTTATATACCCAACCCGATTCTTGCATTGGTTTTTGGTTTGCTTTGGAAGATGCCACCATTAGCAATGGCTGTTTATGGGCAAAACCAGGCGGCCACATTACGCCTTTGCGTGAGCGTTTTCACCGAAATAACAATGGCGGCACTGCCATGGAAAAATTAGACCCCACACCAATTGCAATGGAAGATATGACACCGCTGCAAGTAAAAAAAGGCACTTGTATTGTGCTGCATGGGTTATTGCCTCATTATAGCTTGCCAAATACCAGCGGCCGTTCAAGGCAGGCATATTCTATACATACCATTAGCCCAAAAGCTGAATATGCAACAGATAATTGGTTACAGCGTACCCAATTTCCCTTGCGTAGTTTTTAAAATGATAGGCATCAATAAGCCTAAAAAGCAGCAACCATCAACTAAATAAGTGATGATTGCTGCTTTTACAAAAAACGATAAATATAATCGTTTATTATTTTTACACATTTGCCACTTGCTCAACATTTGTAGCAACAGCTTCCTCTGTTTTTTCGGGCACCACGCAAGGATATCCGAACAAACAACGATCTTTTATCATAGTGGCAACTTCCACGGGCACAAATTCCTCCCAGCCTTCTGCGCCTTGTTTTATAAGGCCAAGCACACTATCGGTTTGTACGTGCAGGTTGCGTTCATTGTAATGCCTAATGTCTTCAATTTTATTATTGGCAATTAAATAACGGTACAAATCAATTAGATGTGGTGGCGGAAAGAAACGCAAGCAATTGTAAATCATATTGTTGCGCAATGTTGGATAAATAAACAGTTTTACTTTTCTACTAAACAATGCTGCAAAAGATTCTAAAATTCCACCTGTTAAATCTTTGTAATGTTCTTCTGAAAAAATATATTCCAAATTTGGATAACCCAACACCACGCCCATCTTCAAACTGGTAATTTTAGATAAATAAGCCACCAGCTTATAATATTCGTGGAAATTGGAAATCATTACCGTTTGCCCAAGCGAGCAAAGTATGTCTACCCGATCCAAAAAGTCTTTTTCATCAATTTCTGCTGTTTGGTCGGCATTGCGCTCTTTTAAAGCTTGCAAGGTAAGTTCCGAAACAACCAAAGTTCTTGTTTTATCAACATCAGGCTCTTGTAAAAATTGCTTTACGCCATTGCTTAGCATATCCATGTGCACGTTAATCAAAGGCCTAAACCGGCCACGAATGATTACAATATGCTTTTTATACAATGCTTCCGATGGCTGTAAGTTTTTACCATCGGGGCCAAAAACCGCTACATCAGAAAAGCCAAGTTTCACCAACTGCAAGCTCATTAAGCGATTATCAACCTTTTGAAAATCAGGCCCTTCGAAGCGTACCATATCAATTTGGATTCGATCTTTTGACAGATCATCCATTAAAGACATCAAAAAAATAGCCGGGTTGCTATAATAATAATAACAGGCATACATCAAGTTAACGCCCAATATCCCCACCGCTTGCTGCTGCAAATTATTATCGTTATCCAACAGTTTTACGTGTAAAATAACATCGTTCGGTTCGCTTTTGGGGTGCAGTTGAAAACGCAATCCAATCCAACCATGCGCATCGTTTGATTTGTGATAATTTAATGCCGAAATAGTATCCGAAAATGCAAAAAAAGTAGTTTTATCACCGCGTTGTTCAGACAAACGCTCAATCAACAAACTGTATTCGTGATCGAGCATCGACAATAAACGTGCTTCCGTAACATAGCGCTTACCGGGTTGCGAGCCATAAATAGCATCAGAATATACCATATCATAAGCTGACATGGTCTTGGCAATAGTACCGGAAGAACCACCAGCTTTAAAAAAATTTGCGGCAACATCTTGTCCGGCACCAATTTCGGCAAACGAACCGTAAAGGGCTGGATCAAGATTTATCGTTAACGCTTTTTGTTTAGTAGCTAAGTTTTTGTCGTGTACTATGTTCATAATAATATCAATTAATTAATCATACAAATTTATAAATATGATTTAAAGTTACGATTTTTTCTATAGTCACCACTCGCTTGTGCAAATTTTGCTTTCAGGCAAAAAAACAATCATATAGTTTTATAAAAAATATCATCTTACATTATGTTGTTTTTCAATACTTTATAATGTTTTACCAAAAACGCTTTAGTGAAAATACCAACTAGGGCAATTGATTTTGTTGAGCAAAAATTCGGAAATACATTAATTTCTTCACGATAATAAATAGAGTTGATATATTGAAATAGACGATGTACAATATGATAATTGAAACAGCCGATTAAAAAAAGCGTAAACCAATTTTCTTTTTTTGCATCCATAAACAATAAAATCTTCATAAATAACAGCAAAAGCAAAAAATAGTTTAGTTTCAAACTATCAAGATCATAACTTTATAATCAGAAACTTTATTCAACCATTTTGCTTTTATCTTTCGTATTACACTCACTATTTTAACCTTTAGATTTGTTTTTTATGGCTACAACAAATATTGCTGAACTAGCAATTGAACTGGGAAGGTTAATGACGGAAATGAAAAATTTTCTGCGCCAATTTATTCAGGCCAAAATAAAGGAACACAATGTGAACATTACTTTTGAGATGCTGGAAATAATGGCTTGCTTATGGAAAAAAGACGGCATCAACCAACAAGAAATTGCGGACGTGACCATTAAGGATAAATCGAGCATGACCTATTTGGTTGATAATCTGGTAAAAAGAAATTTGATTAGTAGAGTGGCCGATGAAAAAGATAGGCGCAATAACTTGATTTTCTTAACCGAAGATGGTAAATTGTTGCAAAATACTTTACACCCGTGGCTGCTTGAAATGTATGATAAAGCAACGATTGACGTAGCGTTGAAAGATGTGGAAGCATCTATTGCATTGATAAAACAGATGAATAAAAATTTAAAGATGAAGCAAACGACTAAAAAGAAAAACTATGAAAACATTATTGATTCCCATTGATTTTTCCCAAACTTCAGAAAATACCATTGATTTTGCACTGAAGTGGGCAAAAGCTTATGACTACGAACGTGTCGTTATGCTAAGATCATTTTACGATACCATGTTCGACCAACTTATTTCATCGGCCGATTATATGCACGTAAACTCAGATTATTTGACAAAAGAAAGAACGGAAGCCTTGGATAAGTTAAACGAAATTTTATCGGATGTAAAAACAAAGGTGGACGGCAATTTAAAGGTGGAATTGGTAGTAAGCGAACTGCCTTTATTAAGAGCAATACTTGCCACCATTGACGAAGATAATGCTGAATTAATTGTACTTGGCAGCGACAATTACAACTTAAGCAGTAATAGCACTATAGCGGCCAATGCAATTAGCATTGCAAGAATAAGCCCCGTACGGGTTTTAATTGTCCCCTCAAATTACCATTACAAGCCTGTAAAACAAGCACTTGTACCGGTAAACTTCAATACATTGGAAACTTTGGGAAAGCTGGATAATTATCACGGTGCATCTGTAAAATGGCGTGAAAAAAAATTATTGGTGTTAAATGTTGATCCAAAAGAAAGGTATCTGCAACCAAACGAGCAATTTAACCTGGCTGAAAATGCCTTGCACGAATACTTGAAAAATTTTGAACATGAAGTATTCTATTCCAACAATAAAAACATCATCAGCGGTATCCTGGATTTCACGAAACAGCGTGATATACAATTAATTGTAGCGTTACCAGGAAAACATAGCTTTTTATATTCGCTTACGCATAAGAACATTTCCGAAGCCATTTACCGTAATGCGCAGGAGCCCGTGTTGATTTTAAAATAAAATGACAACAATTTGGCTATTAAACTGTTATTTAAGCACTTCGCAACAAAATAAATATACGTTGTTGCAATTATATCCTTACCTTTGCACACTTTTAATTAACAGTCGTGCCGTAACACGATAACAAACCTGGCACCGTAAGGCCTAGTTTAAATCCTTAAAAGGCGGTTCCCGCCTTTGCCCTAAGGCCCAAGCGAAATATTGTGCGGCACAATAAAACAAGCATCCAGCTTTTTAGGCATGAAATTATCCCAATTCCGTTTCGACCTTCCGCTCAATCTTATTGCACAAAATCCTACCAAAAAAAGGGAAGATAGCAGGATGATGGTGGTAAACCGTAAAACCGGCAACCTGGAAGACAAACATTTCCGTGACATCCTAGATTATTTTAATGACAAGGATGTTTTTGTAGTGAACAACACAAAGGTTTTTCCTGCCCGCATGTATGGCCGCAAGGAAAAAACAGGTGCTAAAATCGAGGTATTTTTATTGCGTGAGCTTCACAAACAAAACCGTTTGTGGGATGTAATTGTAGACCCCGCCCGAAAAATTCGTGTCGGCAACAAATTGTACTTTGGCGATAACGACGAATTGGTAGCCGAAGTAATTGATAACACTACCAGCCGTGGTCGTACAATCCGCTTTTTATGGGATGACAACGAAGAATCTTTCCGCAAAATGTTGGAATTTTTAGGCGAAACACCTTTGCCAAAATACATCAAACGTAAGCCAGATGAAGAAGATCGTGAGCGTTACCAAACCGTTTATGCCAAACATGAAGGTGCGGTTGCCGCCCCAACTGCCGGTTTGCATTTTAGCGAACAATTGGTAAAACGTTGCGAAATAAAGGGTATCCGGTTTGCGGAAGTGACTTTGCATACGGGTCTTGGCACATTCCGACCAATTGAAGTGGAAGATTTGAGTAAACATAAAATGGATGCCGAATATTACAGGGTTGATGAAAAAGCATGCCGGATAGTAAATAAAGCAAAGGAAGATGGCCACCGTGTTTGCTCCATCGGAACAACCACTATGCGTTGCATGGAAACTTCTTTTACGGCAGAAAAATTGTTGAAACCATCAGAAGGCTGGACCAATATGTTCATCCATCCGCCATATAGTTTTAATGTGGCCGATGCGATGGTTACCAATTTTCATTTACCAAAAACAAGTTTGCTGATTTTGGCTTGCGCTTTTGCTGATTATGATTTAATTATGGAAGCTTACAAAAAAGCTATCAAGGATAAGTATCGTTTTTTCACTTATGGCGATGCAATGTTAATCATTTAACAAAATACGAGTTTAGCATTACGAAATTTTAGATATGTTTATTAGCTCATTGCTTGGTTGCAATGGGCCATTTTTTTAAACTACGAAGGCATGAAAATAAAGAATAAACACATGGCTTTACGCTGTGTAGTGAATCTAAGCAATCGCAGGTTTTTAAATTTTTAGCAAATTGAAGAATTCCTTTTCATCTAATTCTTTCACTGCTCCAGGTTGCAAATCACCCAGTTCTAAATCTTCAATTGACAACCGGATCAAACGCATACAACGATGATGTACAGCCGCCACCATTTTTCTTACTTGGTGAAATTTACCTTCTGTTAAACTAATACGTAACCAAGTATGGGCTTGGGTTTCATGCAATTCAAATTGACCCTTGAATAAATTTTCTGGTTGCTCCACAATATCGACTTCGCAAGGTGTGGTTGTCCAATTTTCTCCGCCTTTTATTCTAATGGAAACACCATTTTGTAATTGTTGAAGTGCTTGTTCCGACACTTTGTTTTTAACCAAAACCAAATAAGTACGCTTATGCGGAATTTCGCCCTGGAACAACAAACGGGTTACGCTTTTGTCGGTGGTTAAAATCAATAATCCTTCGGAGTTTCCATCTAACCGGCCAATGGCATGTATGCCTTCTGGAAAATCAAAATCCAAATCGCCCAATAACCCAACATTATCTGGACTGATAAATTGTGAAACCATATTATATGGCTTGTTGATAATAAAATAACGGTGGGTTGAAATCAATTTTTTTTATTAATATAACTAACGGTAAAACCAGTTCTGCGAAAATCACCTAAATCGTGGAGCAAAAAATCAATAGTTTTTCAACCCTTGGATCATCGTTTTAGCTTTTTCGCTTGTAGCCTGTTTATAATTGTATTTAATGGATGCATTTTGCCACTCGCCGTACATTGGATTTGGCAGCACTATAAATTTTTTGCCGAACATTGCGGCTTCCTGTTTTACAATCGCGTCTCTTTCTTCATTGGTTTTATGGTCGAAAATTCCTTGGAAGTCACCTAAATTATCCCCAAAAAACAACAAAATATTGTACTTTTCGGCAACTGCTGCCCTACGTTCATCTTTGCTGGAAGTAGTTGTTTTTAGCAACAAATGCTTTTCATCAGCATAAGGGAAACCCCATTTTTTTAGGTTAGTAATAGTGGTTGTCATTTCTGGGATAGAACGATTGGTAATATAAAAAACTTCTACACCCTTTGAAGCTGCATATTTAAAAAATGCCGGAGCGCCGGGAACAGAATCAGCTTCGGATAACGATGTCCATTGTATCCACGAGCTATCGCTATAAGTTTTGTTTAATAATGCTTGGTGAACTGTGTATGGACTATTATCTAACACCGTTTCATCAATATCGGTAACCACGGCAAACGGCTTTTCCGATTTCTCCAATAACTCGGCATCCAATCTTTCATAAGCTATATTATATGCTTGGGTTGCCAATGCTTTGTATTCCGACGCTTTTTGTTGGTACAATGCTGCCCATAATGGCGCATAAGCTACCAATTCATTTCCGTTTGAAGATGCTTGACTGATTTGGGTTACTTTGTTTTTACTACTAGAACAACTAATTGTCAACAAAAACGCTGGCGTTAAAAAAATGAATAGCTTTTTCATGATCGCTAAAAATAGCAATATCTCTAAATTTCTCTATATTTTTTTTAAATAATTGGCAGGCCAATTTTCCGCTGATTTAAGGAGATAGAATAAAACGCAGATTTTAGAGGATTTTATAAATCACTTTTATATCTGCGGATTTTAAATCATCAAAGCTGCGAGAAATAAAAAGCCCCTGCAAAAGCAGGGGCTTTAAACTATAAACTTCTCACGATTGACGTTTCACGTCTGCCGCTCTTATTCAAATTTTAAATCCAATCCTAAACCACGCAGCTCATGAACCAATACATTAAACGATTCTGGTACACCGCTACGAGGAATATTATCGCCTTTCACAATGGCTTCGTATGTTTTAGCACGTCCGATGATATCATCAGATTTCAATGTCAACAATTCTTGCAAAATGTTAGATGCGCCGTAAGCTTCCAAAGCCCAAACTTCCATTTCACCAAAACGTTGTCCACCAAACTGTGCTTTACCGCCCAAAGGTTGTTGGGTAATTAAGCTGTACGGTCCAATTGAACGGGCGTGCATCTTATCATCCACCATGTGGTGTAATTTAATCATGTAGATGATACCTACAGTTGCTTTTTGGTCAAAACGGTCGCCCGTTTCACCATCGTACAAGTAAGTATGTCCAAATGAAGGCAAACCAGCTTCGGCAATTTTAGCGGCTATTTCTTCGGTAGAAGCACCATCAAAAATTGGTGTGGCGAATTTCACGCCTAATTTTTCACCAGCCCAACCCAAAACAGTTTCGTAAATCTGTCCCAAGTTCATACGGCTAGGTACGCCCAATGGATTCAATACAATATCAACCGGTGTACCATCTTCCAAGAAAGGCATATCTTCCTGACGAACAATTTTAGCTACGATACCTTTATTACCGTGACGCCCCGCCATTTTGTCACCTACTTTCAACTTACGTTTTACAGCTAAGTATACTTTTGCCAATTTCAACACACCAGCTGGCAATTCATCACCAATGCTAATGTTGAATTTTTCGCGTTTGTAGCGGCCCAATTCTTCGTTGAACTTGATATTGTAGTTGTGCAACAAAATGTTTATCTGCTCATCGGTATGTGGTTCGCCTGTCCATCCCAAAGGATTTACAGTCAAAAATTCAATAGATGCCAAATTTTTAGGGTTGAATCTAACGCCTTTTCCAATCAACACTTCACCAAAGCTATTGCTAACACCAGCCGAAGTTTTGTCCCTTAACACGGTTTGCAATTTTTCTTGCAACAATGCCATCAGGTCATCTTCGTTCTTTTCGTGTACTTTTTCAATCTTATCCAACTGTGCTTTTTCACGCACTTTAGCGTTCTTGTCTTTTTTGGCACGTTGGAACAATTTCTTGTTGATAACCACACCTTCGGTTCCGCTTGGTGCTTTCATAGAAGCATCTTTCGCATCGCCAGCCTTATCGCCAAAGATTGCACGAAGCAATTTTTCTTCGGGAGTAGGATCGCTTTCACCTTTTGGTGTAATCTTTCCAATAATAATATCACCTTCTTTTACATGTGCACCAATGCGGATGATACCATTTTCGTCCAAATCCTTGGTTGCTTCTTCAGAAACGTTCGGGATATCTGGCGTCAATTCTTCTTCACCCAATTTAGTGTCACGTACTTCCAATTCAAATTCATCAATGTGGATAGAAGTGAACATATCTTCTTTGGCAATACGTTCGTTAATTACGATCGCATCTTCAAAGTTGTAACCTTTCCAAGGCATGAAAGCCACTTTCAAGTTACGGCCCAATGCCAATTCGCCATTTTTTACACCATAACCTTCGGTCAAAAAGTCACCTTCTTGCACTTTTTGTCCTTTTACAACACAAGGCCGTTGATTAATGGAAGTACTTTGGTTGGTTTTGATGAATTTAGTAAGCTTATATATTTTCAAATCATCCTCAAAGCTAATCATACGTTGCTCTTCGCTGCGTTTGTAGCGGATGTGGATTTCTTTTGCATCTACAAATTCAACCACACCATCACCTTCAGCCAATATTTGCACACGGGCATCACGGGCAGCTTTTGCTTCTAAGCCAGTACCTACAATCGGCGCTTCGGGGCGCAACAATGGCACAGCTTGGCGTTGCATATTTGATCCCATCAAGGCACGGTTGGCATCATCATGTTCCAAGAAAGGAATCAATGAAGCACTTAAACCAACAATTTGGTTTGGTGCCACGTCCATGTATTCAACCACTTCCTTGTCCAAAATTGGGAAGTCGCCAGTTTCGCGGCTTATAATTTTATCTTCAGTGAAATTTCCTTTATCATCAACCGGCGTATTTGCTTGCGCAATTTTAGCTGGATCTTCTTCTTCGGCACTCAAAAATTTCATGGTCTTCATGTCCACTTTACCGTCTGTTACAACATGGTAAGGTGTTTCGATAAAGCCCATCGGGTTAATTTTTGCATGCACGCAAAGCGTAGAAATCAAACCAATGTTTGGTCCTTCCGGCGTTTCGATGGTACACAAACGGCCATAGTGGCTATAATGCACGTCACGAACCTCAAAACCAGCACGTTCACGACTTAAACCGCCCGGCCCAAGGGCAGAAATACGACGTTTGTGCGTAATTTCTGAAAGCGGATTGGTTTGGTCAAGAAACTGTGATAATTGAGAAGTACCAAAGAAAGAATTGATTACAGAAGAAAGTGTTCTTGCATTGATCAAATCCACCGGAGTAAATACTTCATTGTCACGAACGTTCATCCTTTCGCGGATAGTACGTGCCATACGGGCAAGACCAACACCAAATTGTGCGTACAATTGTTCGCCAACAGTACGTACACGGCGGTTGCTCAAGTGATCGATGTCATCAATTTCAGCTTTAGCATTGGTTAAACGAACCAAATACTTAATGATTTCGATAATATCTTGTTTAGTCAATACCTTTTTAGTAATAGGATAATCCAAACCAAGCTTGCGGTTGATTTTGTAACGGCCTACTTCACCAAGGTCATAACGCTTGTCGCTAAAGAACAACTTGTCGATGATTCCACGAGCGGTTTCATTATCAGGTGCATCAGCGCCACGTAATTGGCGGTAAATATGTTGAACGGCTTCCAACTCAGAGTTAGAAGTATCTTTATTTAAGGTATTGTAAATGATATTGTAATCACCACTTACTTCTTCTTTTTGGATAAAAACACTTTTGATATCCATTTCTGAAATATCGGTAACGCCTTCTTCGTCCAAAATGGTGTCGCGTTCCATTACAATCTCGTTACGCTCTAAGCTCACCACTTCACCGGTATCTTCATCCACAAAATCTTCTACCCAAGTGCGAAGCACACGGGCAGCCAATTTTTTACCGATAAATGGTTCCAATGATTTGCGGTCTGCTGCAACTTCGTCGGCCATACCAAATAATTCCAAGATGTCTTTATCCGTTTCAAAACCGATGGAACGTAATAAAGTGGTTACTGGGAATTTTTTCTTACGGTCGATGTAAGCATACATCACGTTATTGATATCGGTAGCAAACTCCATCCATGCACCCTTGAACGGGATAACACGGGCAGAATAAATTTTTGTACCGTTCGGGTGCGTGCTTTGGCCAAAAAATACGCCTGGGCTACGGTGCAACTGGCTAACAACCACACGCTCAGCACCATTTACAACAAATGTACCTTGCGGTGTCATATATGGGATGTTACCCAAAAACACATCCTGCACAATGGTTTGGAAATCAACGTGTTCCTCATCATTACAACTTAAACGAAGTTTAGCTTTTAGGGGAACGGCATAAGTAAGACCACGTTCCATACATTCTTCAATGCTGTAACGCGGCGGGTCAATAAAATAATCCAAGAACTCCAACACGAAGATGTTGCGAGTATCTGTAATAGGAAAGTTTTCCTTGAAAACACGGAAAAGCCCTTCAACATTACGTTTGTCGGGAGTGGTTTCCAACTGGAAAAAATCTTTGAACGATTCGATCTGTATATCAAGCAAATCAGGCTGCTCAGACAGATGTTTCGTTTTTCCGAAGTTTATCCGGGGGATTAATTTTGTTGCAGACATATCGATAATTGTTCGGTTTTTATTCAGCAAAAAATACCCAGACAGAGTGGTTAATTTCTCTGAAAAGGTTTAATTCCATTAAAATAAAATAAGAAAGTCAGAATTTGCCAAATTTTTAAAGGAGTGCAAAGCTAAGGCATAATACTATACAAAAACCAAATACAAAACAATAATCTTGTCAATTTTTTTTAGATTATCTTTTTATATCTTTTTTAATGCTTTGTAAACACTACTAAATCGCAAATATAAAAAGATCTGAAGTATAAAACTTCAGATCTTTTAACATACTGTTATTATTTTCAACCAATTGTAATGGTATCAACCACACGAACAGCGTTTTTGCCAATCAATGCGGCGTTTGTGGAAGAAGCAGCGCTGATGCTCCCGATTTCGTTGCCAGAATTAAAATCATGAGCTCCCTGAAATGTGATATTTTCAGGGGCACCGGTTTTGCTTTTACCCAAAAAAATGGTTAGCGTTACCATTGCTGTATTTAAAGCATCGGTACCGCCGGTAGTTACTCTTTTGTAAGATGCATAATAGCCTACTTGTTTTTCATTTTGCAGCACTTCGCCGCCTTCATGTTGCCAAAGGCCAGCAACATCGGTTACGTTGTTTAAAGTTTTTCTTTTTAATTGATACGTTGTCATGATGGAAAAATTATGGCGCCTACTCTGGGTCGGATTTTCGGCTTCCTCCGTTATTTGCTTTTACAATCGTTTCTTATTATTGTACAAGATTTATCCATAATCAAAAAAAATCAAGTATAAAAGAGTAATGAAAGCTTTATAACTAGCAGTTATAGCCACCTTGTGAGAGTAAACAACCTAAGTTGCTAGTTATTACTTTTAATGGGTGTTGCTTGCTCGAATAGTTGACAGATAACGGATGACAGGCATAAATATAAGATGGCTGTGTTTTAGATACCATTATCTGTCAACTGTCAACCCTTATTTTGTCGTTTGTTGTGGAAAAACCAATAACTAGCAACTTGAGTTAAATAAGGTAATAACAACAGCCATTTGGAATTAAGTACTTTCACCGGCTGGCACAAAAAATGATTGACAGGGTTAAGTTAGTAACATTATTAAAAAGTGGGATATATTATTCCACACTATAATTTTTATGCAAAACCAAACAATGCTGCAATATTTCCATTGGTATTTACCTGCAGATGGTACATTATGGAATCAAGTAAAAAAAGAAGCTAAAAAGTTAGCTAAAATTGGTGTTACTTCCATTTGGCTGCCACCGGCCACAAAAGCAAATGCAGGCGGCATGTCTGTTGGGTATGATGTTTACGACCTTTTTGATTTGGGAGAATTTGATCAAAAAAGTTCGATCCGGACTAAATATGGTACCAAAAAAGAATATTTAGATGCCATCAAAGCCATTCATAAAAATAATATGGCGGTTTATGCAGATGCCGTTTTAAACCATAAGGCCGGCGGTGACGAATTGGAAAAATTTAAAGTAAGAAAGGTAAATCCAGATGACCGTAACGAAAGGATCAGCGAAGAATTTGACATTGAAGCTTGGACAAAATTTACTTTTCCTGGCCGAAAGGGAAAATATTCAAGCTTTATTTGGAATTTCCAATGTTTTAGTGGCGTTGATTGGGCGCAAGACATTAACGAAAGTGCCATTTTTAGTATTGTGAGTGAATATGAAACGGATTGGGAGGAAATGGTAGAAGATGAAAAAGGCAACTACGACTATTTAATGTATGATGATGTTGAATACCGCAACCCGGCAGTTAGGGAAGAAATAAAATATTGGGGCGATTGGTACGTGAAAGAAACCGGTGTGGACGGTTTCCGTTTGGATGCGGTAAAACATATTACGCCATCTTTTTTTAACGAGTGGATCGATTTCTTGCAAAAAGACAGGGAGAAAAAATTATTTTTTGTGGGTGAATATTGGAACATCCACAGTGTAATAGGTATAAAAAAATATATTGAAGCTACCGAAGGCAGAATGCAACTATTCGATGCCCCTTTGGTGCATAATTTTCATGAAGCAAGCAATGTGGGAAAAGATTTCGACATGCGAAATATTTTGAACAATACCTTGGTTCAAGAATTTCCAACACTAGCCATTACAATTGTTGGCAACCATGATGCGCAACCTTTACAAGCGTTGGAATCCCCAGTACAAGATTGGTTTAAACCGCTTGCTTATGCATTGATTTTGTTGAGGGAAGGCGGGATTCCTTGTCTTTTTTATCCGCATATTTATGGTGCTAACTATAAAGACAGGGGCAATGATGGCGGAGAATATGAGATTACCATCCCAGCGTTAGCCGAAATTCCTATTATGACCAAACTGCGCCAAACCCATGCTTATGGCCAACAGTGTAATTATTTTAACCACGGCAATTGTATAGGCTGGACAAGGCATGGCGACGAAGAACACGAAAACTCGGGATTAGCGGTTTTAATGAGCAATGGCGACGAGGGATCAAAAAAAATGGAAATCGGCAAGCAATTTGCTGGTAAGATATTTATAGATGCGTTAAAAAAAAGAAAGGAAAAAGTAAAAATCGGCGAGGATGGTTTTGCCGAATTTCATTGTGCCGCAGGTTCTGTTTCTGTGTGGATTGTTTCCAATAAACAAATACAGTAAAAAATTAAGTGATTCTTCAAATCATTTTGTGAACCTATAATACGCAAAATATGGATATATTATAAAATTTACGCTTATAGTTTTCTTATTTTAGAGTTAGAAATCAAATTCATACCATCTTTTTTAAAATAAAATAGATGTTTATAGTACTATTTCTAATTTAGGGTACGTTTTTTGATACTTTTGAGGAATCTAATATTTATGGATTGTATTTACCCCTTAAAATATCCAACTATGTTATCCTTTTTAATAGCTGACGATCACGAAATAACACGTATCGGTATAATTGCTACCATAAAAAACATGTTTGAGAATTGCTTTATTGATGAAGCTGAAAATGGAAAACAATTGTTTGAAAAGCTAAAACTGCGAAATTTTGATGTACTAATTACAGATTTGGGAATGCCAGAAACCGACGATTATCGCCTGGTGGACACTGCGTTGTTAATACAACCAAACTTGCGGATATTGATCTTTACCATCAATAAGGAAGAGATCTATGCCGCAAACTACCTTAAAAAAGGTGCTTTGGGTTATATTGAAAAAAACAGCGGCCACGAAGAAATTGCAAAAGCCATACAAGCAGTTGTGAACGGTGTAATTTATGTAAGCCCTAAACTCACCAAATCTTACATTTTTGGTAAACTACAAGATGAGGATCATCCTTTTGGTATGCTATCGCAAAGGGAAAGGGAGATTTGTATTTTACTTTGTAAAGGCAAGGGTTTAACAGAAATAGCATCTATGTTAAATTTAGGCGTTTCCACCGTTGGCACACACAAGGCGAGGATTATGCACAAAGTTGGTGTAGATAATTTGGTAGAACTATTAAATATTGCACAGTTACATTCTTTTTCAGGATCAAATTAATTCGATTGCTGTAACCGTATTATTTTTACTACTTAAATACTAGAACGTAGATAAGGTAAATTGTTATTTTATCCACCCCAATTTTTTAAACGTTATACCAAAAAAATATATGCATCCAAGTTAAATGCACATATTTAGGTATAATTTTTGCCATATCTCAAATAGGGATCATAATTTTTTGATTTAAGATAATTTATGATCAGTTCTATGTATCAAAACATAGTCTTTTTTTTCAATATTGCAATAGGGGATTGTTCTAAAATTTTGACTATTTTTTTTAATAATTTGTAGTACCCGTTTTAACAACCCGTAGAATAACATCGAATTGAGTATATGCACAACGAAGTGCTAAAGAATTGATTTTCATTTGTATGGGAAGAAAATACTCCCATAAACTTCTATTTTTCAAATCTCTTTAATTCAATTCGATGAAAAAAAATTTACACATTACTAGTATTGTGCTGCTTGTTACTTTTTTCAACATCAGTTTATTTGCTCAAAAGTTTGTGAAGGCTACGGGTACTGCAGGTTCGGGTGCCAGTTGGGATAGTCCACTTATAGGCTTTACCGGATTAAGAACGGCTTGCCAAGCCGGTGGTACTGTTTACATTGCAGCAGGTAATTACACTATTCCGGGGTCGTTAACATTCATTCAACTTGCCATGGCTACGCATACTATACAAGGTGGTTTTCCTGCAAATTCCACCGGAACAAACATATCCAACTATAATCCAAACACGAATGTTACAACCATTGACGGCAACAATAATCAAATTTTTATTGTATCAAATATTGTTAATAGCTCAATTACTGTAAACCTAAAAGGTTTAACTCTTTCTAATGCTGTTGATAATGTAGGCGACAATCTTTCAAGTGTTTTTCTTTCAGATACCGCTGTAGGAGGCCCCGAATCAGCTAACTATTCTTTTACTGATTTAACCATCACCAACAACCGGTTTGCTTTTGATATAACCGGCCTTAATAACCCTGCGTCAAAAGTGCTTTTTAAAAATTGTTATTTCAGCAATAATGTTTCTATTGGCGCAGCCGATTGTATAGAAATCAATAACTTCGGTACGCCCAGCACCGCAGCGTCATCGTTTATGCTTGACAGTTGCACCTTTGTGGGGAACCACGCCATGAATTTTGCTGAGGTGCATGTAGACAATTCTTATGGAGTCACCTTCCAAAAAACAAATTTTTGTAATAACAATACCACTTCGTTTGGCGGTTGCGGTATTTGCGCCGAAAGCTCCAACAAGCTGCTGATATCCTATTGCAATTTTAGGAGCAATGGAACGGCCACTAATAATTATGGTGCACTTTGCTTTTTCGGCAATTCGCCTACTATTGTTGTTGATAACTGTATTTTCTTTGGCAATTATATTAGCGGCAATAATATGACCGCTCAAAATTCTGACATTAAAGCTTTTAACACGGGTTATACATTGTCTAATAGCAGTGTACAAGGGGTAGCAAGCTATTATTCAAATTTTACAGTTAGAACAAATAATATTTACAGTTCAACATCCGATCCAGGCACGTGTCCCACAGCGGTTATTTTACCAATAACCGGTCTAGTACTTACTGGCCAATTAATTAATGGACTTCCTTTGCTAAAGTGGGCGACCCTTACAGAGCAGAACAGCAACTACTTCAACATACAATCTAGTACCACAGGCAGTAATTTTACCAATATTGGCAAGGTGGATGCAGCGGGCAATAGTAATTCGGTGCTGAATTATTCTTTTACCGACAACGCTCCTACCGCAAACATTGTTTATTACCGACTAGCAATTGTTGATAAAGATGGCGCTACAAGTTATAGCAATACGGTTGCCGTAAAAACAAACGGATTAACCATCGCCGGTTTCAATATTTACCCTAATCCGGTTAGCAACAGGGTAAATATAGAGACAGGAGTTGCCGGTGTTTATAAATTAGAACTTTTTAACACATCAGGCCAACGGGTTCAATACAATCAAATTACCAGTGCTTCTAGTTTATTGAGTCTAGATATTAATCGCTCAATTGTTTCTAGCGGTATGTATATATTAAAGGTTACAAATGCCGACGGCAGTTTTTGGAACCGTACCATTTTGATAAAATAAATCTAAATCCATAAATGATAGAAAGCGGCGAAAAAAAGCCGCTTTCTATCATTTATGGATTACACTTTTCAATAACCATTTTTATCCGTTCGTCAACCGTAAAGTCGCCTCTCATTTCCAACCTTTTACAAATCAATTTTTGTAACCACGCTTCATGGTTGGCCAATGTTCGCGTACCTGAAGTAATTTTACTTTCATCGTAACCAGCAGCCCAATCAATAAATTGTTCGTACAGTTCATTACGGTGTGCATTGGTAAATATGATATCACCATATCTTTCCATTTCTCTTTTCCGTAGCCTATCTAGCCGAATATTGGGTGGAAGATACAAGAACACAACCAAGTCAAACGCACTAAGCCATTGTTTGCCCCAACCAATAATAGAACCACCTAATATATAAGCCGGATGTTTGGCCAATGTTTCATCCACCAATTGCTCTCTTTCTTGCTGGTTACGACGAACTGTAAATGGTGGATCTGATTTTTCCCAATAAAAATCGTCACTATCAAAATATTGGGTTTTCAATTTTGCAGACAATGCCTTTCCCAATGTGGTAACTCCCGAACCAGATGCCCCGAAAATATGAATTTTCATCCTTCGCTTTAAAGTGCAAAGATATTCTGTTGTTACAGCCGAGTGCCTATCAATAACCAATTCTTTATCAATAATTATCAACCAAAAAAAATTTGAACGTCATTGTAATTAAGCCAACACTACGTTCACTAAATCGGCCCGATATTATTGAATAAATCATTATCTTTGCCGCCCGGAAAAAAAAGACCGGATTTTAATTATGTCTGAAATTGTTAACCCAAACGCAGAAAATCAGGAGACCGTTCCAGAGGCACCAGCCGCTGAAACAACTACTGCGACAACAAATGTACCTGAGCCTACAGCACCTGTTGCTGAGACAGTGGCTACCGATGCTACTGAAGAAAACACCACACCCGTAAAAGCACAACCCCCTGTTGAAGAAACTATTGCTACACCGCACGACGATTTTGATTGGAGCGTGGACAAGCGCAATGTAATTTCTTACACCAAAGAAGAAAAAGCCAAATACGATAATGTGTATGAAAACACGTTTAAATCTGTAGCTGATGGCGAAATGGTGAAAGGTGTTGTGGTTGGTCTTACAAAAACTGATGCCGTTATCAATATCGGTTTTAAAAGTGATGGTTTAATTAGCTTGAACGAATTCCGCGACGCTCCGATTAAAGTTGGTGACGAAGTAGAAATTATGGTGGTTGATAAAGAAGACCGTCAAGGTAATCTTCATCTTAGCCGTAAGCAAGCCCGTACTACCCGTGCATGGGAACGTATTGTTGAAGCCCACAAAACTGGTGAAGTTGTTACCGGTTTGGTTACTAGCAAAACAAAGGGTGGTTTAATCGTTGATGTATTTGGTATGGAAACTTTCTTGCCAGGTTCACAAATCGACGTGAAACCAGTTACAGATTACGACCAGTTTGTTAATAAAACCATGGAGTTTAAGGTGGTGAAGGTGAACGAAACCATCAAGAATGCAGTGGTTAGCCATAAAGCATTGATAGAAAGCGATATTGAAGCACAACGTGCAGAGATTATGGCTAAATTGGAAAAAGGACAAGTATTGGAAGGAACCATCAAGAACATTACCGACTTTGGCGCCTTTATGGACCTTGGTGGATTGGATGGCTTGTTGTACATCACCGATATTTCTTGGGGCCGCATAAGCCATCCTTCAGAAGTATTGAAATTGGACCAAAAGTTGAACGTGGTTGTATTAGATTTCGACGACGACAAAAAACGTATCAGCCTTGGTTTAAAACAATTAACGCCTCACCCTTGGGACGTGTTGCCTGAAAGCATCAAAGAAGGTGAAGTTGTTAAAGGAAAGGTTGTTAACATCGAAGATTACGGTGCATTCCTTGAAATTTTCCCTGGCGTAGAAGGTTTGGTACACGTAAGTGAAATTACTTGGGCCAATACTCCGATCAACGCTAAAGAATTCTTCAAATTGAACGACGAATACGAAGCTAAAATCGTTACCCTTGACAAGGATAGCCGCAAAATGAGCTTGTCTATCAAGCAAATGAGCCAAGATCCTTGGAATACTATCGAAACCAAATATCCAGTTGACAGCCGCCACAAGGGTACTGTTAAAAATATCACTCCGTACGGTGTGTTTGTTGAATTGGAACCGGGTATCGGTGGCATGATCCACATCAGCGATCTTAGCTGGTTGAAACGCCTTAACCACCCAAGTGAATATGTTAAGAGTGGCGAGCCGATCGATGTAATCATCTTGAACATCGACAAAGATGGTCGCAAATTACAATTAGGCCACAAACAATTGGAAGAAGATCCTTGGAACAGCTTGAATGAAACTTTCCCAATCGGAAGCATTCATGAAGCACATGTTACCCGCCGGGATGACAAAGGCGCTACTGTTCAATTGCAATATGGTATTGAAGGTTTTGTTCCTAAACGCCATTTGTTGAAAGAAGACGGCAAAGAAATCCAAGCAGATGAAACTGCCCAATTCATGGTTATCGAGTTCGACCGTAACGACAAACGTATTGTGTTGAGCCATACCCGCATCTGGGAACAAGCTGCTGCCGAAGTAGAGCAGGCTGAAAGGAAAGAAAAGAAAGTAGAAGCGGAGAACACGCAAAAAGCAGTGAAAAACATCCAAGCTAAAGTTGAAAAAACAACTTTGGGTGATTTAAGTGCTTTGGCTGATCTTAAAAAGAAACTGGACGAGGGCAACGCCGAATAAATCCTGTTTTAATAGTTTAAACGAAAAACCATCCGCTGAAAAGTGGATGGTTTTTTATTTGTCCGAACTATGATTTATTGATTGATATGCTTTTGATTGGAAACAACCAAGTAAACTAGTTTATAATCATATCCAACTCTTTAGACAAAACTTTACAATAATCTTATTAACGTGAGTTTTGGATACTATTTATCGATAATTAAATACTTATCGGTTTATAATTGACAAAAATTTGACACAACCCAATTTGTTTGTTGATATGGCCAAGTATTGCCTAAGGGCACGAGACGTTCCTACGGAACGAGCATTTATGTGACGGCTTTCGACCCGTGCTACTACTGCCAACGAAATGTTCCTACGGAACAAAGGAAATACTGCTTAATTTGTTCCGTAGGAACATTTCGTTGGTAGTCAAAGTGCATTTACATGTTTGGACCCTCGTTCCGTAGGAACGTTTTGTGTCATTAAATTCTATAATATGATCGAATTGTTGGTCTGGTCAAGCTTAACGGCAATAAAATATTTCACATTGGTACACAACGGCAAGAGACCTAAAACTCACGTTATTAATAAGAATCAATAAAATTCTCAATATAAATACTTGTGTTGTCATTTATGGAATCGAAATTTTATACCTCGGCTTCAAATTATGAAGCTAATTTTCAATCAAATAAATCACAGTTCGGGCATTTCTACCGCATCAGCAACACCGTTCCCTCATATTTCTTTTCAACTCCGTTTGCAGAACTGATAGTAACCATGTAAACATAACTGCCACTCTGTAATAATGTGCCGTTCAAGCGCCCGTCCCACCCAACACTTTTATCGTTTGGCAACACGTTTTGTATTTGAAAAAGCCTTTTTCCCCAACGGTCGAAGATGCTGAAATCTTTTATTTTATCGCCTGCAAGGCCGCCCAGAACGTAAAACACATCATTACGACCATCACCATTTGGGGTAAAACCACTGGTAAAATAAATGTTGGATGAGACGGTTACAGTTATAGAATCACTGGCAACACAACTATCAACCGAAACTACTTTTAACGTATAAACCGTTGTTTTACCAGGCGTAGCTATTGGATTAAGGATGGTGTTGTTAGAAAGTGTGGCCGAAGGACTCCACAAATAAGTTGCAATATTGCCAGCAACGGGAATGTTTAAAACCGTGCTTTGGC
>CAWJTH010000096.1:0-8315 GCA_963845495.1 uncultured Chitinophagaceae bacterium | reverse complement strand
TATCGAGCTAAACCATTGCCACCACCATTGTTGTTAGTCCAAAACCATTGCCTACATATCAAGTTAGCTTTGCGCCAAGGCTGTGGCATTCGCTGCAATTTGGTTGGAATATGTTAGAAGATATTTCCCTCGCCATTATCAGTTGCTGGGTTTTTATTTTGTTGGGTTTGATAGGCTATATTTTGTATAAAAAATATACGAAAGTGGTAAAAGTTAGCTGAAAAATCTTTTTTGTTTGAAGCAGGTTGTTGTTTTTACTTTAACAATAACCTGCTTTATTTTAAATATATTTACAAGCGTTTGTAAACTTCACCTGATCACTCAAAATCGTTATATGAAAAAGACACTTGTTTATGTTTTTTTGTTTTGCTGTGCCTCGACTTCTGTAAAAGCACAGCGCATAATTTATGCAAAGTCAAACAGCAGCGACCGTACCATCGACGATTATGCGGTAATAGGCAATTACGATGGCAACATTTTGGTTTACAAACGATTGCAAGACAAAACAATTGTAAGTGAGTACAATGCCTACATGAACGAAGTTAGCCGGAACGATTTAGATATTGACCCTAACAAAATGTTGAAGACCGACTTTATTGCGTATCCAGATTTTAGTTATATGGTTTACCAATATTTAACGGAAAATTTGGTGTTTTGCATGGCCGCCAAATTGGATAAGGATGGTAAAATGGTTGGAAAACCCACACAGCTAGATTATTACGAAGTAAAGGATCAAAAAAATAAATTGTCAAATATTGTTCCCTACGGCGTTTTAAGCAGCGAGGATAAAAAGAGAATAATGGTATTGAAAGGGGGTAAAATAAATGATGAAAAATATGTTTTTAAGACCTTGTTGTTCGATGAAAATTTACATTCGATACACAATGGTAAATCGCAATTGCCAATTATGGATAACAACCATTTTATAGATCAATTTCAGTTGGCCAACGATGGTAGTTTAATCTTTTTAAACAGCGAAAAAATAACTACCGCCAAACCATCAGGTAAATATTTTTTGCAAGAAAAACCGGCGCTAAACGATCATTTTAAAACAGATTCTATAAGTTTAGAAAATAGGACGCTTAAAGATGTACGCCTTCAAATTGATAATGCCAACAACCAATATGTGCTTACTTCTTTTTATTATGATGGTACAAAAACAAATATTGCAGGCATTTTTCATTTTGTGTGGGATAAAAAAGACAATCGTGAAACGGTCAATTTAACCATTCCTTTAACCAATGACACGAAGGCTATGGCATTGGGTGAAAACGCAACCAAAACGTCAACTTTCAACGATTTTTATTTACAAAATATCGTCTTAAAAAAAGATGGCAGCTTTTCAATAACCGCCGAAAGTATGTACGCAACTACTCGCAATTCGCCCGTTATTTCAACGCCAACGCAAGGTTTTAATGATCAGCTTGGCATCAATATTAGTCCCATTTTGCCCGAAGGAAAAGGTTTTTTAGCAAGAGATGTAATTAACCAAACGCCTGCACCGGTTGAGCCGCACACGTTTACGCCACAACAAGCCATTAACCAAATAGCAGCTGAAAATGTGTTGGTATTATCGTTTGATAAAACAGGCAAATTGCAAGCGGAAACCGTTGTAAAAAAGAACCAATTTATTGATGAAAATAATGGCGCAAATATTAGTTATGCGATGGTAAACACCGGCGATGACCTTCGTTTTGTATATAATTCTTTTGAAAAATTAAACGCTAGGACCCCAACTTTTCAGTTTGTAACAGCAACCGGACAAACAGACGCACCGAAAGTATTTGATTTTGATAAAAATGTAACATTGATGCCGCGTTATGCCAAACAAACTGGGTTGCATCAACTTGTTATTCCGTGTATTTCCCATTCTATTTTATCGTTTTCAAAAATTGATTTTTAAAAGGAAACCATTTTAAAAGTTATTTGCAAAAGACAATACAAAGGCATAAATTTTTAGGCAAATAATTTTTAAAACCATATTGTACTCTTGGTAGTGCAATTTTAAAAATAACAATTGCGCAAAATTTTCGTTTGGATAAAAAGGTGAAATTTGTAACATGAAAAAATTGATTGTTTCCATTTTATTATTGTGTATTGGCAGCGTTTCTGTAATGGCGCAAAGGGTAATTTATTCTGAACCCAATAGAGATGATATTAGGCAAACCAACTTTGAAATAATAGGCCGTTACGACGGTAATATTTTGGTGTATAAATCGCTACGCAATAAAAATGCCATAAGTATTTACGATGGGGATATGAAAGAAATAGGAAGGGCAAACATGGATTTTTTGCCCGAAAGAATGTTGAATACCGATTTTATCAATTTCCCTGATTATAGTTTGATGGTATATCAATATCAGAAAAAAAATATTATTTATTGTTTGGCCGCCAAGCTGGGGAAAGATGGTAAAATAATTGGTAAACCTGAGCAATTGGACACTACCGAAATAAATTATAGTTCAAGCAATAAGCTGTACAGTGTGGTAAATAGTGAAGATAAACACTACATCATGATTTTGAAAATAAACAGCAAAAACGAAAAGAAGTACCAGTTTAAAACCTTGTTGTTCGATAATAACTTGCAAGTGAAATATATCAGCCGATTGTTTTTACCAATGACGGACCGAAACGATTTTTTAAGTGATTTTGCCCTTGATAACGAAGGTAATTTGGTGTTTGGGAAAGGCGTTCGGTATAACAGCAACGAAAATATTTACAAATATTTTTTGCAGGAAAAACAGGCTTTGGCCGACAGTTTTGTAACCGACCCGATAAAGCTGGAAAACATTACGTTGGATGAAGTAAAGCTGAAAGTGGATAATGCCAACCACCGTTATGTGCTTACCTCTTTTTATTACAAAGGTCGCAAATCTAATATTGATGGTATTTTCCACTCAGTTTGGGATCGTACTACCAACAAAGAAATAACCAATATTGCTATTCCATTGGGCGATGATTTGCGTACTGATGCCAAAGGTGAGGCCAATATAAAATCGGCTTTTAACGACTATTATTTGCAGCATATTATTATTAAAAAAGATGGTGGTTTTTTAATTAGTGCCGAAAGTTTGTACACCACCAATCGAGGGGCTTATTCGCCATTTAACCGGTGGGATATGTTTTCACCATATTATTTAGCGCCAGCCAGTTCTTATTATTACTATAATTCTTATGGTCCGTGGGGAAATCCTTATTACAACCGTTGGGGAAACACCGTTTCGCGATACAATGCTGATAATATTGTAATTATTTCTTTCGACAAGGACGGCAAATTGCAATGGAGCAATGTGATACGCAAAAGCCAATACGGCGATGAATATGAAGGCGAAAGCGCCATCAGCTATCAGCTAGTTAATACCGGCGACGGTTTGCGTTTTTTATACAATGACTTTGATAAAAGAACGCCTTTATTATCTTACCAAATTATTGACCCAACAGGCCAAATTAGCCGCCCGCCGGTTATGAAAGGATTGGATAATAATTATTCGTTTATGCCGCGTTACGCCAAACAAACCGGGCAGCGGCAAGTGATAATTCCTTGTTTGTATAGGAATTTATTGACGTTCGCGAAGGTGGACTTTTGATGAAGGAAAAGGCCTTCAATTTTTTGAAAAACTTTAACCCAATCAAATATGCCGTTTACATGAAATTTGACAATGCCTTAAAAAAAGCGCTTGCACAATTGTCGGCGGCCGAAAAAGACAAATTGATTTTACGCTTATTAAAACATGACCTAGACCTTGCTACCCAACTTTATTTTGAGCTTGTAAGCACAGAAACTCCTGACCAGGCAAGAAAGGAAGCAATCCGTTTGATGGAATTGATGCTGGCACGGGCAACAAAGCTTTTTTATAGCCCAGGTTATTTTTTAATGGACATCCGTGAAATAAGCGGAATGATCACAACTCACGTGAAAATAACAAAAGACAAGTTTGGTGAGGTTTATCTTAACTTGAAATTGTTAGTAGATGCACTCAAAGAAAACAATAAAAACATTCTTGATTTCAATAAGGATCAGGCTCATACATTTTGTGCGTACGTCATAAACAAGGCGTTTAAAATCCTAATATCAATAAACAAAATGAACGAGGATTATTATTTGGAATTTGGAAAGGATTTGGTGGTGTTAGGCAATCTTATCATTGGCAACAAACATTTACTAAATTATGCTAATGCTAATGGTTTTGATGTTAACTGGCTCCTATTAGGCTCAACACCTGATAACATAGATGAAATTTTCAAACAAAAAAAGGAGGCAGGTTTTTTGAAATAACAATTTTAAATGACTATCCGCTGTTTGGAATTAGATAACTGTTAGAATATCAGCATGTGTGCTTTTTAAAGCCCAGCGGGCTGGTATGTTGGTAAAGAAGCAGGAACAATAGCGAAACAGAGTGCCGGCGGCACGAAATGTTTGCAGTTCACATGTCGCCCCGCTGAGGCTTGGGTGCGTCATTATAGCGGATTTTTACCAACATTTCGTACCGCTGGTACTTTATTCCAAATAGCGGATAGCCATGTATTGTTATTTATCAAAGATTCTTTTAAATTATTTATCTTGTACATGAATCGCTTAAATTCCGATTAAATCACCGTTCGTATCGTTGATTATTGATTGTTTATTTTAGGCTACCGGACATTAAGATTATTCCGCCACAATTTCCTTCACCACCCTAACAACATCTTCCACATTGTAATTTTTACCAACATTTCGTACCGCTGGTACTTTATTTCAAATAGCGGATAGCCATGTATTGTTATTTATCAAAGATTCTTTTAAATTATTTATCTTATACATGAATCGCTTAAATTCCGATTAAAATCACCGTTCGTATCGTTGATTATTGATTTTTTATTTTAGGTTGCCGGACATTAGGATTATTCCGCCATAATTTCCTTCACCACCCTAACAACATCTTCCACATTTGGCTTGCTAAAATAATCACCATCGCTACCATAAGCTGGGCGATGTGCTTGCGCTGTTAACGTTCGGGGCGAAGCATCCAACCATTTGTAGCCACCTTGTTCTTCCATTACTTTGTTAAACATATAAGCTGCGCAACCGCCGGGCACATCTTCATCCACAAATAAAATACGGCTGGTTTTTTTCAACGATTCTAATATTTTGTGGTTGATGTCGAACGGCAATAGAGTTTGTACATCAATGATTTCTGCATCAATATCCAGCTTTTGCAACCGGATACCCGCTTCTTGAACAATCCGCAAAGTAGATCCGTAGGAAACAATGGTTATATCTGTACCTTCTTTTACAATTTCAGGAATACCTAGCGGAACCGTAAACTCCAATAAATTGTTGGGCAGCTTTTCTTTTAACCGATAACCATTTAGGCTTTCGATCATCAACCCGGGATCGTTGCCTTGCAAAAGAGTATTGTACATGCCAGCCGCTTGCACCATGTTTCTTGGTACGCATACATAAAAGCCTCGTAATGAACCCAATATCATTTGCATTGGGCTTCCACTGTGGAAAATTCCTTCCAAACGATGACCGCGTGTACGCACGATTAAAGGGCAACTTTGGTTACCACCAGTGCGGTAATGTAAGCTGGCAACATCGTCGCACAAAGGTTGAAGGCCATAAATCAAATAATCCAAATATTGTATTTCGGCAATTGGCCGAAGACCACGCAATGCCAATCCGATACCTTGGCCGATAATCGTCAATTCGCGGATGCCGGTATCAAAAATTCGATCTTTGCCATGCTTTTCTTGCAAACCGGCAAAGCCTTGGTTTACATCGCCGATAATGCCAACATCTTCGCCAAAGGCAAAAACTTTTTTATTGTTGTAAAAAAGTGTGTCAAAATATTTATTCAATACTTCGTATCCATTAATGGTTGGGGCATCTTCTGCAAAAGTTGCATTTATAACTGGAACTTTTAACGCACTTTTAGGCCCCTCGTTATATAAATAGGTATTGAAAACTTGCTGGTTTTCTTTGGCTAAAAATTGCTGATATTTTTTTATATCATCGCAAATTGGCTGATCGCCTATCAAATCGATGGTCATTGCCAAAGTCTTTACAACATGTCTACGCAATGGTTCTTTTTCGGCAGCCAAAGCGTTTCTAAGTTTTATCACTTCGGCTTTTTCTTTTTCAACCCCGGTTAACAAAACATCCAACAAAGACACTGCTTTTGCAACCTGTTCTTTTTTGGGTACAATATATTTTTGCCAAGCCCTTCCTTTGCTGGTAATCACCAATTTTTTTACTTCCATTTCAAGGCCGCCTAATTCATCGGTGGTGGCCAATCCATTTTCCAAAATCCATTCCTTCATCTTTTTAATGCCATCCCAATTCCTTTCCCAGTCTAACCGTTCATGACTTTTATAACGTTCGTGGCTACCGCTGGTGCTGTGGCCCTGCGGTTGTGTCATTTCTTCAATATGGAAAATGGCAGGCGTATGGGTGTCGCGAATATGCTGAATACCAGTTTCAAACACCTCGCACATATCTGCGTAATCCCAAGCTTTCACTTTGTAAATGTCAATGCCGTTGGTGCCTTTTGTTTTTTGGAAACCTTCAGCCGCAGCAGAAACAGAACCTTTGGTGGTTTGGTATTCTTTTGGAACCGAAATGCCATATCCATCATCATAAACAAAAATGGCCAATGGAATTTGTAAGACGCCGGCAGCATTTACCGCTTCCCAAAAATGCCCTTCGCTGGTACTGGCATCGCCAATGCTACAAAAGCAAACTTCATTTCCATTATTGCTCAATTCGGTTAAACTTTTAAGCTCCTTTACTTCCCTAAAAGTGCGTGATGCAAATGCCAACCCAACCGCACGGGGCATTTGCGAAGCGGTGGGTGCCATATCGCTACAAACATTGTATTGTGTAGCCAACGGCAACCAATTGCCGGCAGCATCAACATTTACAGATCCATAATGGCTGTTCATGTTGCGGCCTGAACTAAATGGTTCGTGCGCTGGATCTGTATCGGCATATAATTGTGCGAAAAAATTTTCTAAGGTGGTAATGCCTGCGGCAAACATCCAAGTTTGATCGCGGTAATATCCGCTTCTCCAATCGCCCGGCTTAAAAAATTTAGCCATGGCTACCTGCGCAACTTCTTTGCCGTCACCAAAAATGCCAAATTTGGCTTTGCCGGTCAACACTTCGCGGCGACCCATTAGGCTGGCTTCCCTACTTAAACAGGCCATACGATAATCTTTCAAGACCTCGGTCCGGAAATGTTCGTAGGACAATTGTTCCACAGAAGTATTGGAGATTTCGTTTACCATGTCGCAAAAGTAAAGTTTATGCAATAATACAAGAAGTGGGTGAAAGAAGTTAGTAGGAGAGAAGCTGGAAGCAAGAAGTAAAAATAGGAGTTTAAATATTGGTTTTAATTTAAATGGGCTGCAAAACTTCTCATATTACTTAATTTTACCTGCCCATAAAGTTAATATTTCGGCATAATTATTGGTTAAATTAGATATTATTAAAATTTCAATTGCCACGTGTTGTTTTTTGAAATACTTTTACGGCTCAAAATAAATTTGTATTAAAATATAAAACAATGAAAAAAGCAATATTGTTGATGGTGACTGGTTTAATGATTGGTGGCGCTGCAATGGCACAAACACATCCCGCTACCGCTCAAATGCAAGACCAAAAGAAACCAGAAACGTTGTGGATGAACGAAGAAAAGCATGATTTTGGTCAAATACCACAAGGCAAACCAGTTACAACCGAATTTATAATGAAAAATACCGGTACTGATTCTTTGAAATTGGATATGGTGCAAGCTGGTTGCGGATGTACTACACCCGTTTGGAAACCAGGCCCTTACGCCCCAGGCGAAACTTTTAAAATTACCGTTGGTTACAACGCTGCTGGTATTGGCGCCTTTAATAAACCAGTAACCATTACTTACGCTGGCCAACAAAAAGTAATTTATATTGTTGGAACCGTATTTACAACCCCTGCTACGCCAGCACCGGTAAACAATCAATTACAAAAAGTACAGAATTAGAGTCGTGAGACTTGAATAGTGAATCATAAAGTATTTACTTTCAGTATAATATTAACTTTATAAAATACTTTGAACGCCAAATGTGAAACTAAAAAATCATGTTTGGCGTTTTACTTTTGTAAAAATGAACGTCTAAACAATTAAAAATAAATTGGTTAAAATGAAAAAAATATTATTGGCCACTAGCTTATTGATTACCGTTGCCTTGTTTGCACAAAAAATAGACAGCCTTATAAAATTCGATAAAACAGAACATTCCTTCGGAAAAATCCCCAAAGACAAGCCTGTAACAGTTGTTTTTAATTTTTACAA
>CAWJTH010000095.1:0-23409 GCA_963845495.1 uncultured Chitinophagaceae bacterium | reverse complement strand
GTCGAAATATTATGGGCTTTTGTGGAAAGGGAAAATTCTTCCCAAACAAATTGAGGTAATATGATATTGAGAAAATTGTTGGCATAAAAATACCTGTAGTTGTATTCAACCGTCATTTTGAAATTTATCCATTTCCAACATGCTGATCAGTTATATTGAAGGTGCGCATATAGGTGTTTTCCATTTGGTAAAAACATATCTGTTTAGTTAAAATTTTAAAGATTACCAAATGCGTTTAACAATTGTCTTACCAATACTTTAACTTTACCCTACTATATTCTACCCAATGCATTCGTACTAGTTGCCTTGGCATGGAATCCGGTATTTCGCCGCATTCCGGTTTAATAATTACTGCATATATCATTAAATCAATGCCTTATGGAAAAGGAGGGTAGTGCCTATGTTTTTTTACGGGCCAGATTAGATAGAGACAAAGAAGATTTGTTTTTGGAGAAAATAAAAGAGATTGAAAACCGACATATTCTGTTTTTATGGTCCTTGAACGTAACTGAACGTGGTAGTTTAAGAAACAACTTTTTTATTTATAAAGGAAAAACATTTACGGGACTGATTTGGACATGCGCATCAGATTTTCCGCCCGATATAAAAGAACGGGTTGAAGCTGTGTTTAAAAAAATCTTACAGATATAAGTAATTATTCGCCTATTCAAAAGAAAAAGCCGTCCAATATTTAAATGGCAATAAAATTGCCCGAGGCTCATCCTGTGTCTTTGCTTGCCAGTTGCTTTTCTAATATCCGCAACAGTTGTTCTGTATAATTCTCCTGCGCCTTTTTGGTTTTTCTTTATTCGTCAACAGCTTTCCGCTGCATACCACTTTTCCAAGCTGGGCGATGGCATAAAAGGCAAATAGGTCGTACAAATCTGCCAATATTATTTAGTACGTCTTTCAGCTTTTCCTTTTTTCTTTATTTGTCATTACACCTTCAATCGTAGCTAATCCTTATTTATTTTATACCACTTATGGTTTAACCGCCAATTTCTTCTTCTAGTAATCCTTTTAGCAACGAATCCCATTGTGTTTCCGCTATGCCAGCAAAAGAGCCAAGGGCAACAAGGGTATTCCTTATTTTATCAATAATGCCATCTGCACCGGTATTGATGTCCTCGTTTCTGCCAAAATAAAAAGCAGTCGTGGTATTTTCTTTTCTTTCAACGATAAATGTGGATGTGGCATGGTCGCTCAAAAAATGGGCAACGTTGCCGTTATTGTTGAAAGGATCTGCACATGGACGCACCTGTATGGCGAAGTTTTCCGTTGTGGCGGAAGCATTTGACCCATCAACCAGCTTTTCTATCCTTACCCAATCATAACCATGGCCAGAGGGAGATCCCGGGCCGGGTATGTCTATCCGCATGTAATCGCCAACATTTGCCAGCCTGTGTACTTCTTCGCCATCCGCCCCAAAAAGTTTAAATTCGGCACTTGCAATTCCACAAAGGTCTTTCCAGATAGAAAAGTTCAACAGCCTTTTATATGCACGTTTGAACCTGTCCAATGCCATTTCAAGGGTATGGTCTGTTTTTGAACGCTGTAAAGACACTTGTTTCCCCGAGGTATTCGTTGGGACCAATTCTGCAATGTTTTCCATTAATATAATTTTAGTTGATTCAATCTTTTTTGACCTTTTCCATCATTTGCGATAATTCTATAGCTATAAAATTCAGGCCAATGTTGAATTGGCGATTACCAACCCAAACCTGTTCCCGGTAAAATGAAGGAAGTCGTTTTTCATTTCAAATTGAAAAAGTGATATGCCAATAGAAGATCAGCTATAAGACATATTTAACGTGCCTTCCAACTATTTTAATTAGAAATGACTTTCTTACAGCTGCCTACACCAATACTTATCCGTTTATATAAATCAAAACTTACTAACCTGAAAAATAAATACTCATTTGACTGGACAAATGCTAGTCTAAACATTCAGCGTCAATATATTCGATAGATAGAATTAAGTAATATCGTTCCTTTCTTGAAATGATATAAAAATTAAAAGCGGCCCTAAAGCCGCTCTTAAAAATACGAACCCAACCAATCATCCAATTTATAACCACCATCTAAGCGACCGTTTATAAGACAAAGACGAAACCACCTTTTGTTTTACCTATCGCCCCTGTATTGAATTGCCTAATCACAATTTACATCATTTGGCCAACGTGTTTTGGTATCCAACCTGTTCAACGGCGTTTTCAAGTGCATCAAAAGTTTGGTAGCCAGATAAACTTATTGCCCGGCCGTCTGGATTTTTAATTACCAATGTCGGAAACCTGGTGATGTGGCGGTATTGTGTTTCTTGCAGGTCTTTGCGAAACGCTTCCAAGCCATTATCATTGATGTTATCTTGTTCGAAACGCCTAAAGTCAAAACTCTGATCTAACGAAAGTAATTTTTTTGCTATCTTGTTTATCACATCCCATTTGGAAATATTCTCACCTTCTTCCATAACCGATTTCCTCAACATCCGCAGAAAAATATCTTCCAATCCTTTTGATTGAAGCCCCACTGATTTTACCGCAATACAGGCTGGATAAGAAGATGCAGGTGCATCCCGCATCCATATTTCATGTCTTATCGGCATGCCGGAAAGCTGTTGGGCATGCATCCAAACGGGGCCCATTTGTATCGGCCTGCTCACCGAATTGACTGGATCGTTAAAGTTTTTCCAACTGGGCAAAAGGCCGCCCATGCAATAACGGTAATTAGTATTGCTGCCATATTCGTCAAGCAGTTTGCGCCAATGTGGTTCAATGGCCCAACTCCAGCAACAAAGCGGATCCGTGTAGAAGATTATTTCTACAGGACCTGTATTACCTGTTTTCGGCAAAAAAGCCGTTCCGGCATTCACTTCAGTCATTTTCAACGTTTGGATAAGAATATCTATTTAAAAACGTGGTGTTATTTTTTCTTTTTGCGCCCATTCACGTTCGATGTATCTCCATCCATGCTTGGCACCAATGTTGTGTTCCATTTCATGGTTTCATCGGGGCTGGCCATTTTCACTTCTTCGCTCCTCTGTTCAGACAGTTCCTTATCCATCGTTTCTATTTCATCTTCAGTACGGTCTGTTCCTACAATCTCTTGATCCAGCAACCCATTTGTTTCCATAGTATGTTTTATCGGGTCGTCTACGTATTGGAAGGTTTCGCCCAGTTGTGTGCTTTTCCCTTCGTTCCAAGGACCACGGAAATCGTTACCACTCGAAAAGTTAAAGTACGTGTTGCTATATTTCGGGTTAGCCTGTAAAATGCCCGGCGGAAAGTTGGGCTGGATGGTTGCTAAGGCGGCTTCGAACATCTGATAGTGTGCCACTTCGCGAGTCATTAAAAAATTAAGTGTTTCTTTCACATAAGGGTCATCGGTAAATTGCAACAAGTATTCGTATACCATTTTTGCCCGTGTTTCTGCAGCAATATCCGACCGCAAGTCGCTGGTCAGGTCGCCCTGTGCGTCACCATTTATATAGGCCGCCGTCCAGGGAACTCCTTGGCTATTGGTATAGGCGGGCGTACCAGCGCTACCTACAAAAAACTGTGGTGCAACCATGCCCTGATGGATCATGTTTTCTTTTGCTGCCTTGCCGTCGAGCAGTTGCATGATTTCAGAATTGTCTGCAGCGTTTTTAAGGTCGCCATTAATACCGGTAAGCAACATTTGGATGGTAGCACCCACTATTTCGAGGTGACTGAACTCCTCGGTGGCAATGTCCATCAACAGGTCATACTTATCTGGATATGGGTTTTTTGCCCCGAATGCCTGCCCGAAATAACGTAGGGCGGCGGCAAGTTCGCCGTTGGCACCACCAAACTGTTCTAATAAAAGCGTGGCAAAAGCTGGATCCGGTTTTGAAACACGTGCATTAAACTGTAGTTCTTTAACATGGTAGAACATAATAATTATTGTTTTGAAAATTATAAATAGACGATATCAGGACTTGTAAAAGCCCTACTATCGGTATATATAAATTCCAATGCCAGCTACTTCAATATTTATTCAAAATGCAAAAAACTTGGGCCGATACACGGTTAAAGTATAATAAAAAGGATAAATAAATTCTGTTATTCGATCTACAAAGCAAATTCCAGATGTTGCTTATGTGATTGATTTAAAGTATTTTATATGTAAAAATCCCGCAATGCTGCAAAATCTTCCCCGTATTGTGGCGTCAATGGGTAATATCTGTTTTGTATTAGATTAAAAAAACAATACTGCTTTGTGACGCCTGATTGTTGATCAGATCTAGCTTCCTTTAATTATCTAAGTATACTTTAAACTGGCCAATTATTTCGGTTGTTATGCATGTCTTACGTTTAGTCCCGTGCCGCTATTTTGCTTTCGTCAATGATTTTATTATGTCTACCTCATCTTGTTTATAAGGTGTGCCATCCTTTCTAAATATTTCATGGAACCACAGTGTGGGTTCGGCACCGTTGGGCATGGGTTCGTCCCAAGCATATTTTGTATTCGTTTTGCCTTCCACCAAACCCCAGTTGATGGCACCGATATTTTCTTTTTTAAGTAAAGGCATAATATTGGCAAAGCGACTATTGTGTTTGCGGGCCATGTATTCAGTGCAAATCATGGGGCCTTTCACAATGGCCCTAAAACTGTCAATCCAATGCTGGTGAGCCGTTTCATTAAGGTAACAGTGATAAGTGAAAACATCGGAATTCTTGGTTTGGTAGTCGCTCAATTCTTTTAAATCTACATTCCAAACATCCGCAGTTAAAGGTTGCGATGGGTTTATTTCCCTTCCCCATAAAAAAAGTTTTTGCAACAACGTCATGCTTAAATTGCCTAAATGCCCATTGCCGGGTTCGTTGTACAAGTCCCAAAGCAATACGCGTTTGTCGTTTTTAAAAGTGGTAAGAATATCTTTCACATATTTTTCCAACACATTAAGAGCTCGATCGTCCAAGTAATTTACAACGCTATCAGCATAAATATAAAAGCCGGGGTCTTCCACCCAACCGCTGTTATGTATGCCAGGCTTAGGTTTCGGTTGGTTGCCAGTCGTGTAATAAAAGTTCCAGCAATCATCCATAAAAACAAAAATTGTTTTTATGCCGTGTTTGTTGGCGATGGATAAATATGTGTTGATGCGTTTTTTGAAACTGGGGGCATCATCCAACCAAGCTGCGTGGTGTAAAAAAACACGCATGGTATTCATGCCGATATTGGCAGCCCAGCCCAATTCTTTATTGATGGTGGCGCTGTCGAAAGTATCAGCTTGCCACATTTCCAACTGGTTGATGGCGGTGCTGGGAATAAAGTTGCAACCGCGTATCCAAGGCTCTTGTTTATACCAGTCTATTGCTTTTTGTTTGCTCCAAACAGGCCGTACATTTTTATTTTGGGTTGAAGTAATAGGATGTTGCTGCGCATGGATGGCTGTGCTGCATAGCAAAGCCAATAAGCCATAAAAGATGGTTCTCATGTTGATTGGTTTAAGTTAAAAGCCATTTTTTTTAATCGCGAAGATGCAAAGAGAAAGAAGAAGATTAAAGGTTTGATTTAATTATTCAAGGGTTCATAAAAAATTTGAGAAAGAATATTTTGTACGCACATTAATTTCTGTTATTTCTTTTTCTTTTTGCTTTTGTGGTTCAATCGTATCCGATTCTGGCGTTTTTCCCGTTTTCAGCGAGAAACTATTTTTCCGCAGGAATTGGAATTGGTATGCCTGTTTTTACCGGTTCTCCAAAATATGGCGTACCGTCTGGGTTCCAAGTAAATTTTTGCGCTCTTGGCGAACGATACGGGCCACAGCCTTCACCTTCTTTGTCGTTGGCATGGTACAAAATCCAATCTTCTTTACCGTTGGGCGATTTGAAAAATGAATTGTGGCCCGGCGCATAAACGCTATTGGCGATGGATGCTTTCAATAAAGGTTCAGGGCTTTTTTTCCATGCATCTGCATCCAACAAGTTACTTTTTCCTTTAAAGGTGAGTAGTCCCAAGGCATAATATTCCGTCCAACATCCGCTTGCCGAAAACACAATAAATAACTTGCCATTATGCTGTAATGCTTGCGGGCCTTCGTTTACGTTTACATGCGGCGGATTGTTGGCATCATGCAAATCGCCATGTTCTTCCCACGCATAAGTTGGTTTTGCAATGCAAACCCGCTGGCCGCTTATCGTCCATGGGTTTTTCATTTTGGCGATATAAATATTTTGCTGTTTGTTTACATCACCTTCCCAACCTGCCCAAATAATGTATTGTTGGTTGTTGTAAAAAAATACATCGGCATCAATGGCCCACTTGTTGGTGGGGTCAGAAACTTGACCTTTCATTTCCCAATTGCCTTCCATCGGGTCTTGGCTTTTATTTTCTAAAACATATAACCGGTGATTGTTATTGTTGCCATCATCTGCCGCAAAATAGCAATACCAAGCCCCGTTTATGAAATGTATTTCGGGCGCCCACAACTCATGCGAAAAGGCATGCGTAGCAACTGTATCTTTTGGTTGAAAAATCACCTTATGTTCTGCTGTCTTTAAATCGGCCAAGTTTTTTGTTTTCCATATTTCAATGCGGTTTTGTTCGGTATTGGTATAATAATAAAAACCATTTTTGTAAAAACTATAAGGATCGGCACCAGAAGGTAAAAGCGGATTGGTAAATGTGCCTGTTTGCTGAGCAAGCATGTTGTTGGCATATATTAGTGACAATACCAACAATCGAGTTCTTTTTTTCATGTGGCGATGATAATTTTTAACCATTTACTAAAGTTAACCTGTTTTGTGTTGTTGTGGTGTTAAGGGTTGATCAGAAATAAGTAATTGGGTAAATAGGTAATTGGGTAATTATGTTTCTATTTTATTTTCAACTTATCGACCCAATATCAGTCACTTTTTGTTCAAATTACTCAATTACCTAATGACTCTTTAGAGGCGTCATTCATCTGCTTATTCACCCGAAGGAACCGCCATTGCCGTATTAATTTTTACAGGCGTTCCGAAGTTTGGCGTTCCATCGGCATTCCAAGTAAATTGTTGGATACGTGGATTTCTGGTGTTGCCGCAACCCAAGCCAGCGGTTGAATTGGCATGATACAACAACCAACTTTGTGTTCCATCCCTAGAAGTGAAAAAGGCATTGTGGCCCGGTGCATAAGCGCCATTATCTGCTTGGGTATTAAAAACGGGATTTGTTGATTTTGACCAATTTGATGCTACCATCGGATCGCTGCCAGCTTTAAGCGTTAACAAGCCGAGGCAATAATTGTCCGTCCAACAGCCACTGGCTGAGTAAGTCAGGAATAATTGCCCACTTGGATTGATAAGCGCTTCTGGGCCTTCGTTCACCGTTGGCGGCGCACCCATTTTTTCCCAGGCTTGGGTGGGCGATGAAATCATGACTCGATGGCCTTGCATGGTAACTGGATCGGACAGCTTGGCGATATAAATGTCTTGTTCCCCATCGACAGCGCCCGGCCAACCCGACCAAATAAGGTACAATTGATTGTTGTATTGAAAAGCGGAGGCATCAATCGCCCAATTATCAGCAGAACTATCTGCAATCTTGCCTTTAAAAACCCAGTTGCTAGATAATGGATTGGCCGCATCGTTTTCTAATGCATAAATGCGATGGTTAGCATTGTTGCCGTCATCTGCTGCAAAATACATTAACCATTTTCCATTAAACAAATGCAGTTCCGGTGCCCAAATATCCTTTGAATAAAGTCCTGTTGTTGGCGGCGTCCAAATAGAAGTAATAGTTGCTTTTGATAACTGCGACATCTTTTGGGTGGAATAAATAGCTAAATGGTCGCCCAACGTGTTCATATAATAATAGGTACTGTCTTGCTGAATAACCCAAGGATCGGGGCCGCTAGACAACAATGGATTGGTAAAAGTGCTGGTGGTAACAACCGGTGGTGTGACAACTATCGTTCCACTATCACTACTTCCTTTTCCGCAGCCTATTAACACGATAATTAAGCTTTGAGCAATGAGCTTTGAGCTGTTAGCCCTTAATTGATGTATTAACTGCATATAATTAATCTATTTGTAAATGGATGGCAATAAGCTGTGGGCAATGAGCTTTGAGCTGTTAGCCCTCTCTTGGTGTATTAATTGCATAAAACGGAATTTATTGTAGGCGACTCTTGGTAGATAGCTCAAAGCTCATAGCTAACAGCTCAAAGCTAGTATCCCGGATTCTGTTTTAAATTGGGGTTCACATCCAAATCGTATTGCGGAATGGGTAGCAACTCATCTTTCCCAACCTTAAAATTTGCAAACCCTGCATCCTTTGAAGCCAGTGCGGTGCTTAAATCGCCCCATCTTTGCAAGTCTTCAAACCGATGCCCTTCGCCAGATAGTTCCGTAATCCTTTCATGCTTTAATTGGGCAAGGAAGGCAGTTTGACTAAGTCCAGGAAAAGCAGCGGTAAGCGTGGCAAGACCTGCACGGGTCCGAACTTTATCCACATAAGGATAAGCGGCGGAGGTTTGCCCTTGCGCATTTAATGCTTCCGCGTACAGCAACAACACATCTGCATACCGAATATAACGATAATTGTTGCCGGAATGGAACACTTCTCCATTCATTGTAGCATCGTCCAATTGCTTTCTGAAACATACCTCAGTTACGTTGCTATGCGGAATGGTTGGGTCGGTAGCTAAGCCCAATTTATTCCAAATGGTACCAAATGCCAAAGTAAAGTTAGGGCCACGTACATCGGTTGAATCAAACAAAAATGAGGCAGCAAGCCTTGGATCACGGGCGCCGGTAATTGTTTTTTCTTTTTCAAATTCACCAATTACCCAGCGCCTTGCTTGCCCATCGGTAAAGCCAATGGGCGCCGGCGCAAAAAAGGGTGGGATGGAAGTGCCATAATTCAATTGGTCAGATGTTCCTATTTGTGTATCATCATCATGACTATCGTTGGGGTTTACCGCATTCTGCCATTCAAAAACAGACTCGGCATTATTTTCTGACGTTTGTATAAAATTGGTGTGGTAATCAGCCACCAACGAATATATACTTGCGCCCGGACCAGTTACTAACCAAGCCAAAGCGGTTTGCGCCTGCGCATATTTACGTTGTTGCATGTATGCTTTTCCTAGCATGGCGTAAGCAGCACCTTTTGTGGCTCTGCCAATATTATTTACATCGTAAGTGGTTGGCAACGCACTAGTGGCATCTGTAAAATCTTGTTCGGCCTGGGCAAAAACACTGTCTTGGGAAGATGTTGGTGGATAATCAGTAGGCGTTGGTGAATGCAACATAATTGGCACATTGCCGTACAACGTGGCCAAATTATAATAAAAGAATCCCCGCATAAACTTTGCTTCGCCCAACAATTGTGCTTTCAAAGTTGCGTCCATATTAATGGCTGGAACATTGTCTAGTACTTGATTACAGCGGTTAATACCAATGTAGTCATCTTGGTACATGCTGGTAATCAGGTAATCGTTATAATCGGTAATGTTGAAGGCGTCGAACACATTTACGATGTCGGAATTTGGGCTAACGCTGTAGCCTTCATCCGCCCGAACCATGGTGGCAAAATATAACCACCTCGAAAGCCCTTCACGGTGATAAGTACTATAAATAGCGTTGATGCCTTGCTGCGCATCGGTTGCCGTTTTCCAAAAAGCCTCGGTGGTAACCGAATTTGGATCAGCTATTGTCAAATCTTTTTTGCAGCTTGAAAAGACAAAAGCTGCCAATAAAGTGATTATTATTATTCGTTTCATTTTTTTAATTTTAAATAGCAATACGTTAAATGTCTTAAGCCACTGGTTAAAAATTTTAGAGTAAAGGCATCGTCGAAAAGTTGCCAGATGACAGGCTCAAACAATACAGCCGCTTCAAATTTAGAGCCTGTCATCCATCATCCACCAACCGCCATCTGTTTTCCGCAACCAGCTTAAAATTCGAAGTTGATACCGGCTGAAATGACCCGGCTTGGAGGCCAGTTGCCACTATCAAAACCTCTTTCCAAAATGCCGTTGCCTTGCACATCAGGATCCAAACCTTTATATTTGGTGATGGTGAACAAGTTTTGACCGCTTACGTAAATCCTTGTATTTGTTACGCCTATATTGCTAAACATGCTTTTTGAGAAAGCATAACCAATCTCTAAATTGCGTAGGCGCACATACGATCCGTTTTCCAACCAGCGGTTGGTTTGTGCATAATTGTTGATGGAAACTGTAGGGTCGCCCGGTTGATCAACTGCCAAACGTGGATCGGTGCCGCCGGTGTTTGTGGTAGACCATGGATTGAGGTCTTTTCTAAAATTGGTGAGTTGATAACTATCCAATACCCGCCGTACATCATCATAAATTTTATTGCCGAACACACCGATAAATTGGATGCCAATATTAAAATGTTTGTAAGATGCATTGAATTGTAAGCCTGTTTGAAGCGTAGGCCAAGGTGAACCTTCATATAGACGATCACTACTGTTGATGGTGCCATCGCCGTTTGCATCCACATATTTCACATCGCCTGGTTTGGCATTGCCCTGTATTTTTTGTCCGGTTTTGCTTACGTAAGCATCAATTTGCGCTTGGCTTTGAAAAATGCCAGCCGTTTGTATCACATACCATTCGCCAATGGAATGGCCAACCTGCGCACGTATAAAATTGGTAGGTTCTAAATAATCTACCTTGTTGCCGGTGGCATCCGTTCCTTGGTTGCCTACACCAACCACTTTGTTGTTGATGGTGGTGAAGTTCCCAGAAATATCCCATTTAAAAGGATGATCGTTGCTTCTGTAAGTAATGGCCACTTCAATACCTTTATTTTTGATAGACGCTGCATTTGCAACCGTGCCGGATGTAACGCCCAAATAAAGCGCTGCTGGAAGTGCCACCAAAACGCCATCGGAAAGCGAATTGTAAGCATCAACGGTTAGTGAAACTTTGTTGTGGAAAAGCGTAGCATCGAGGCCTATGTTTTTTTCCGTACGGGTTTCCCAATGTAGATCAGGGTTGGTTAGCACCGCTTGGTATTGACCCAAAATAGGTGCTTGCCCTGAACCATAAACAGCCCTTGGACTATTATTCAACACGGCCAAATAAGGCCAACTTCCATAAGTATCCAAGCTGCTGCTAATGCCTAGTTTACCATAAGAACCGCGGATTTTTAAATCAGATATCCAAGAAACGTTGAAGAATTTTTCCTTACTAATGCGCCAAGCTGCCGCGGCAGATGGGAAATAACCGGTTCTATCATTAGGGCCAAAACGAGTATCTTGATCGATGCGGCCAGTCAAACTAATCAAATATTTTTCATTATAAGCGTAATTTATCCGTCCCAAATAACCATGCGACCGCCAATCAACCGAGGTTCCTCCGCTTGCGGTTGGCGTGCCAAGTGCTGAGCCGATGGTGGTAAATGTTTGTCCGCCCACGGTTTGCAGATTGGAACGGCCCGCTGTGGTATATTCTCTTAACTGCTGCGTGCGGGAAAACCCGACCACCGCAGTAATGCTGTGCAAGCCAAAAGTTTTATTGGCGTTTAGCGTATGTTCCAGCAAAAAGTTGGTAAAGGTTTCGCGGTCTTCATACACGCTGGTGGCTGGCGGCTGGTTGCTATAGCGCCAAATGCCCGTATCCCTTTCTTCCTTGCTATAATCAAAACTTACTTCAGCACCCATATTAAAACGGTAAGAAAGCCAGTTGGTAAATTTCAATTCGGCATAGGCATTGCCAACAATTTTGGCGTGACTGTAATGCACCTTATCTAAATTGGCGTTTGCCACATAATTGGACGCGTAAGTAGGATTATCACCTGTGCCCATTCCCCAGCCGCTGGGGTTGGATGGAATAGTTTGGTATTGCGGGCCTTGCACCGCAATAGTTGGCAACATGGAAGGCGTTTCGTAAAAAGCATTTACGCCACCACCTGGATAATTACCCAATGTACTGCTAAACATCATGTTTTCGCCAATTGTTAAAATGCCTCTGCGTGTTTCCGTATTAATGCGCAAGCTGGCACGTTGAAAATCGTTTCCAATCAACACACCTTTATTTTGATAATAATTGCCGGCAATTAAATAATTACTTGTTTTGGAGCCGCCGGAAATATTCATATTATAATCTTGGTCGTTGCCGGTACGGTCCACCACATCTTGCCAATTGGTATTGATGGTGTTGTTGGCCACCTGTGCGGCCACACCGGCTGGTAAGTTGATGCCAGAATTGGCATATTCGGTTTGCACTGTTTTTAGATAAGCGGGTGCATCCATCACGTTCCACTTTTTGGGGATCATTTGGCTACCATATTTTGCGGAGAAAGCAAATTTGGCAGGACCGTCTTTTCCCTTTTTGGTGGTAATGATAATAACGCCATTACCAGCTCGTGAGCCATAAATAGCGGCTGCCGAAGCATCTTTCAAAATCTGGATGCTGGCCACATCGTCTGGATTAACGGTGGTATTTGCGTCGGCCAACATGCCATCGATCACGTACAAAGGATCGCTATTGGTAAAACTACCTACGCCACGTATTTCTATTGCAGCACCCGAACCTGGTGCGCCGCCATTGCGAACCGTAACGCCAGGCACCAAACCTTGGATGGCCTCACCAACAGAACCTGATGTTATTTTGGAGGCATCGGCCATGTCCACAATACCAACAGACCCCGTAAGATCACGTTTGCGAACGGTTTGATAACCAATTACAACCACGCTTTCAAGGCCAACATTACTTTGCTTTAAAACAAAAGTGACCGATTGGAGACCGGTAACATTTTGTTCCTGTGTTTGATAGCCAATGTTGGATACTACAAGCACTGCGTTTCCATTGGTTTTGATAGAAAAGATGCCATTATTATCGGTTAACACCCCGTTGGTGGTGCCTTTTACAATTACCGAAGCACCAGCAACCGGCAAGCCAAGCGAATCGGTTATTTTTCCTGTTACTGTTTTTTGTTGGGCGTGTGATAATTGGTAACTGAGTAATAATGCAAGGCCAAATATGGCTTTTAGCAGAATGGCCCATTTCTTTTCAGGCCGCAATTGGGGTTTAAGCAAGTGCGTTTTTTTCATTGGCTGATCGTTTTTCATAACAAACATTGTTTTGGTTAGAAATTTGCAATCGATTATTATAGGGTATACTGTTTAATTATCTTGAATTTAAGGAGGAAAGACAAATTGTTTAGGTAAACCAGTATTGCTTTTTGAAAGATGAAAAATAAAGAAAAGAACGTCTCTGCAATATTTACCCGTAGGTAACTGAACAGCTTTTAAATAAATGGGTTGGATGAAGGATTTACCCAACACAATGTTAAACTCAAACATGGCAATTGTGCAATTCAAAGCAATCGTTTTTATGTAGCAATCTCTCAAGCACAAAGCTGGAATTGTTTCCTTTAGCAAACCTTTTATTTGTATCATAAATCTTACAGTTCAATTTTATTGAAGTGTGGCTTTCAGTCATTTCATTTTTAAAAGAATGAAATGTTACATCGCCCCTGCTGTTTAGATCGAATAGATAAAAAAAATATGCCTCCAGTGTTTTGTAACCCTCGTCAACTGTCATAGTAAGTGCGTCAGTGTACAATGTAAGAGCGCCACCTGACATTGTAACAGCGTCAGTCAAAGGACCATGTTATGTATTGGTAACCTAAGTTTCGGCATTAAATAATTGAATATAACGTTTGCGGAGATAAAATTGTTCTTTGCGGAGATAAAATTGTTCTTTGCGGAGATGAAATTGTTCTTTGCGGAGATGATTTTGTCTTTGAGAAGATGAAATTGGTCCTTGATAAGATGATTTTTGTTCTTTGAGAGAATGATTTTTGTTGTTTGAGAGAATGATTTTGTTCTTTGAGAGAGTGATTTTGTTCTTTGAGAGAATGATTTTGTTCTTTGAGAGAGTGATTTTGTTCTTTGAGAAGATGATTTTGTTCTTTGAGAGAGTGATTTTGTTCTTTGTGAGAATGATTTTGTTGTTTGCGAGAGTGATTTTGTTGTTTGCGAGAATGATTTTGTTGTTTGCGAGAGTGATTTTGTTCTTTGAGAAGGTGATTTTGTTCTTTGAGAGAGTGATTTTGTTCTTTGTGAAGATGCGCTTAGTCACCGCAAGGGCGATGTTTGCTTTGCAAATAAAGCTTCCTTTCTTTTCAAAAAATCAATGTCAAAAATGTTGACCAGTTCTTTAATTGGCCAAGTCAAGTTGCCAATTATATGTAAAAAATACTAAAATGGGAAGCTTCACTTTCTGTTGTGCGACATTACAAACAGTTGTTTTAAATAGTGAGCAACGGTTTTAAAACAGCATATTATAAGGTGCATAGCAGTAAGTGAAGCTTACTATCTAGTTTTCCTATGGAGAAACTTTATAAAGGGCAATTTTATCATTTACCTTTAAACCCTTGTTCCTATTGTGAGCAATGTGAGATCGATTAATGCGGCTACGCTTGAATTAACTTGTTGATAAGCCGCTTAATTTGCCCAACACTTTTTAATTGGCAGCTTGCGTTATTTATTTTTTAATGCGCATAAACAAATTAACGCCTTCTTGTTCTTGTTCAATAGAGATTTTATTACGCGGTACGCCACATGCCATGGCAAGTTTAATTAAATCAGCCTCATTGCGGTGATACAGCACCCAATCCAACAGTTCCATATAATCAATATCGGGATTAGTAGAGCAAAAGTTCCCAACTACCAACTCGCCGCCGGCTTTTACATTGTTTAAAAATCTAGTGATAAGGCGCTTAAATATATCATCATTAAAATAATCAAACAAACCTGCCGACCAAACCAAATCATATTGTTTTGGCGTATTAAAACGCAATATGTTTTTATTGTGGAAACTTACTTTATGGCCATGAACACCCAATAGTTTTGTTGCGTAGTTAATGGCATTGTTGTCTAAATCAATACATTCAACAGCAAGGTTGGCGGTTGGGTTTTCGGTAAAAAATTCATACAAATCTCTTGCAGGCCCGCTGGCTAAATTTAGCATTTCAAAAGGCTCGTTAGTTTTAGTAGCCGCTAATTTTTGTTGCAACAAATTTTTAATATAGGTTTTGCGGTTACGAACTGCTTTTACTGCCGGAAAAGTATGCAAATAATCATCCCACTTGCCCAAACGTTCGTCTGGAGAAGTATATAGCGTATAAAATTTATCAATAATCTCATAATCGCCGGCATAGCCATGTGGTTTAGTTAATACAAAGCCTTGCAAGGTTTGTTCTGTCATTACGGCACCATAGGCGTCTTTTAATTTGTTTTTTACTTCATCTGTAAAATTTTCCTTGCGAAATACTTCACCCATTCTTCTGGAAATAACATCGTATTGTTTCCAATCGGCGGCGGTAACATTTGTTTTATCAACAAAAGTTTTGATCCATGAAATCTGTTCGTTTAAATCGATTATTTGTTGTGACATAAAATTGGTTTTGATTTTTTATTAGAAGATTTAATTTGTTTTGCGATGAATAACAATGTGAAAGTATTAAGTTAAATAGCCTGTTTTATTGCAAACCGTTTTATTGGCAGATTTAAACAAACAGTTGGCGTTTCTGATTGTATATCTGGCAGATGTTAATTTGCTAGTTCTTTACATTAATCGTCTGTTCTAATTTTTATTTGCTTAGGCAAAACTTCTTATAACTGCTTAATTAAAACAGTTGTGTTGTAGTGAAGTGTTTAAAATATAGGATGAATTGTATTGTTTTAATGGCGGGTTGTGTCCAAAAAACGGTTATTTGCCGCCAGTTATAGCATTGCTACCGCCATCGCTGGGTTTAAAAAGACTTCGTTTTTTATATTAAATAATTTTACTGTAATTACAAATATTCCCCAGAGATTATTTAAATTTATTTAAAGTAATATTTGATAAATTTAAATAAGCCGGAAATTGGTGAAATAATTTTAAACTACCATTTGCAATGCACTTTAAAAAGAATAGTTTCAATAAATTAATAATTGTTATGGGCTTGTTCAGTATACTAAAAGGCTTAACGGGTTGCCGTATTTCAGATAGTTCTTTGTTTTTTAATTATGGTTATAACATAAAAAACGGTCATGTATATTATAAACAAGCTTTTCCTGATCCCGTAATAAATATGGATGCCGATGCGGTTACATTTAAAGTAATTAGTAGAATAGAAGATAGCAGCTATGCCGATAATGGCTATTTCGGTACCGATAAAAAATTAGTTTATTATAAAGGTTTTCCTGTACCGGAAAGTGACGGGTCATCTTTTCAATTATTGCATATTAATTATGCAAAAGATAAAAAACAAGTTTATTACAAAGGGAGTTTAATTGTAGGTGCTGACCCAATAACTTTTTCAGTAAAAAACGATGACTTTTCAATGGATAAGAATCATGTTTTTAGATATGGAGTGTCCATTGATAATGATACTTCGATATTTGAAACCTTTGGCGACAGTAGCCATGTAGTGCACACGGCAAATACCGTTTCAATTTACGATAAAACGGTGCAAATACCGGCCGGTGTAAGCTTTAAACACTTAGCATATAATTATTTTGCGTTGGGTAACCAGGTTTATTTTTGGGATGAACCAATGCCAGATGCAGATATAAATAGTTTTACGGCTACCGCTAATGATTTCTTTTCAAAAACAAAAAAGCATGTTTATTATAAAAGTGCAATTATAGCTGATGCGAATCCGGCCACTTATAAATTGCTTACATCGCCGTATGGTTGCGACGACAAACATGTGTTCTTTTTTGATAAAACAATAGCTGGTGCAGATGTAAAAACATTTGAGATAATCAATGTGAATTTTCAGTGTGCCCGCGATAAAAATGCGGCCTACCATGAAGATAAAAAGATTACCCATTTTACCCAAGCTGATTTAGTAAATAAAAATCTTTGCACCAATTGCAGCGAAACAGCTATTTATTTTGCTGATAGCATAAAACAATAACAAACTAATCATTTATTATCAATTTAAATACGGGTGATCCATTTCGTTTGTCTGTCTGTTTTAATTCCGGTACCGGAATTAAAACAGACAGATTTTTTGATTTAAAGTATTGTTGTTATATTTAAAAAACGTTTAAATTTTTAAAAGTTTTTTATGAACAGTGATTCGGTTCAAGATTTTATTGAAGAGTTGAATAAGATAAATGACATTGGTGATCCAGCGCATTTTATAACAAACACCATTGGATTATTAAAAGCAGGGGATAAGCTTTTTGACGAAAGTGGTTTGAACGAAATAAATAGTGAAACATTTCGATTAAATATTTCTGGCACTACTTGCATTGAAGAAATATACAACGATAAAACCAATAACCGGCCCGTAATTGATTTAGTACAACAAGGTGGCACAATGTTGGGTATTTCATTGTTGGGTTATACTTACATTATGGAAAAAGCTGGTGTTAGGTTTAGGAGTATGGCAGGCACAAGTGCAGGTGCAATCAATACTTTATTGCTATCAGCATTACCCGAAAAGATTTATAATGAATCATCGCCTTTTATACAAGATGGAAGACAAGCTACTAAATCAGAATTCTTAGCGCATTTAGTGGCTAATAAAGATTTTAGTAAATTTTTGGATAGGCGGGGTACCATTGGCTGGTTACAAAAGCAATTAATAAAAAGAATTTCAATTGTAAGTAAACTGATACCAATTTTTTTAATTGCCTTGCCTGTTATAATGCTTATAATTTCTTTTACTATTTATATCACTATTAATGGTCATTTATTTACACTTGCAAATGGTTTAAAAGAAAATGAAATAAGGGCTTACGACTTTATTACAGGTACACTTGGTATTGTTGCCGTGTTATTGTTTATTTTATTGCTGGTATTTAAATTGTTTAAAAAGAATATGGGGATAAACCAGGGCGAAGTTGTTTATAATTGGATGAAATCTATTTTAGAAACAAAGTTTATAAATATAAAAACAACGGAAAAATTACTGGACAAAAAGAAAAAGGAAACGCAGCCAGTAATTAAGCCAGCCCAAAAAATTGAGCCGATGATCGTAACAAATAAAGAAAATGGCGCAAATCCTTTAGTTGTTGTTAATCCGAAGCCAGAAACACAACCAGTAATTATAATTAATGAAAAGCAAGAACCACAGCCGGTAATTATAATTAATGAACCACCCGAAAAAATATTTAATGATCCTAGATTGGTATTTATTGCTGCTAATTTAACGCATAACCGCATTGTAAAATTTCCTGATAATACAGGTGATTATTGGAAAAAAGATTACGTTAATTTTATAACACCCGCAGCTTATGTAAGGGCGTCAATGTCGTTGCCATTTATATTTTATGCTTTTATTCCTGGTGATAAACATGTACAAATACCTGCCAACTCTACCTTTAAAAATATAAATACCGTACATACGTTGGCAAGGTTTGTTGATGGCGGTACCTTATCCAACTTTCCAATCAGGGAATTTCATGTGGCACCGCCAATGGCGCCAAAATACCCAACATTCGGCGTGTTGCTAGGCGTTCCTGATGCGCAAACAACCGAAAGTGACACGGCGGTAATCAAGCAAAAGTTTTATTTGGTTTCGGTATTTAAATTTATTGTATCCTTTATTTCAACATTCAGAAATTTTTATGATAATGATTTTCTTTTAAACCATCCCGAATTTAAACATTTAGTACAAGCGGTAGATACCAGCGAATTTAATTCATTAGATTTTGGTATGGATTTTAAAACAAAAACTAAATTGTTTGAACAGGGTGCTAAAACCGCGATTAAACAATTACAAAAATTTAATTGGGACGAATATCTTAAATCAAGAGTTGTAACACCCTAAAAATTTTACATGAAAAAAGTTTGGATATATTGGCTATTAAGTTTATTGCTTGCAATAACATGTACGCTTATTAACCAGCACAATTATCGCATCAATGATATTGTTAAATTAGAATTTTCTAATAGCGCAGCAGCTTTGCATCAAAACATTATGAATATTGGAAATGCACCTGCCAATAATTATTATATTTTAAAAATGAATACCATTATTGATTATGGATTTATTGTTTGCTATTCTTTTCTAACATTCATTTCTTTTGTATTGTTTTTAGATGTATTTCAGCTTCCTATTAAAAAATGGGTATACATTTTATCTTTTATGGTTGGCTTTTTTGATGTAATCGAGAATTGGTTTTTACTAAAAACAGCAATAACACAACAAGAGTATTATTCAACTATTTTCTTTTGGGCGGTAAGATTAAAATGGGCATTTACCATAATGCCATTGTTGTTGGTGCCAATTGTATTTGTGTATGGCCTTGTTTTATTGTTTAGTGTAAAACAATCTTAGCTATTTTTGAAATTGAAAAATACAATGGATATGCGAACATTTATAATAAGTTTTATTTTGTTGTTTGTCTTTTCCAGCATTCATGCACAAACAAACAATAAAATGGAAATAACCCATTTAACTGGGGATTTTTATATTTACACCACTTTTAAAGATTTAGGCGATGGCAAACCTTATCCATCCAATAGTATGTATTTAGTAACAAATAAAGGTGTTGTATTATTTGATACACCTTGGGATAGCACACAATTTCAGCCTTTACTTGATAGTATTTTAATTAAGCACCATCAAAAAGCTGTGCTTTGTATTTCAACCCATTTTCATGGTGATAGAACAGCAGGGTTGGCTTATTTTCAACAAAAAGGAATTAAAACTTATTCATCAGCTTTTACAAAACAGCTTTGTATAGCAAACAATGACAAACAAGCAGAATTTGTTTTTACAAAAGATACAACTTTTAAAATCGGTAATTATCAATTCGAAACATTTTATCCCGGCGAAGGGCATAGTAAAGACAATATTGTAATCTGGTTTAATAAAGATAAAATATTGTATGGCGGCTGCTTTATAAAAAGTACAGAAGTAAATGAACTTGGCAACATTGCCGATGCCAACATAAAAGCTTGGCCGCAAAGCGTTAAAACTGTGATGCAAAAATTTCCCGATGCAAAGTTTGTTATTCCGGGCCATTACGGCTGGCAGGATAAGGCTAGTTTAAAACATACCTTAGATTTATTGGAAAAAGATGGAAATAAAAAATGAATGTAAAGTTTGTCGTTTATAAGAATATAATATCGCACTACCCAACAATACTTAAATTACAGTAAAATTATACGCCAATATGAAAAAGACATTCATCACAGTTATTTTATTTACTGCTATTACTTGCACAACGCAAGCACAAAGCTCAACAAAAAAGGAAAGAATACAGTATTTGTTTAGCTTGATGCACCAAGATTCAATGATGAGTAAAATGGCTGCTACCATGGGGTCTTATATGGCAAAAACGATGAAAGCAAATGAAAAAGATGTAGAGGGCGCATCAATATATGATTCAGCACGATCGACTAAAATTATGAAACTAGCCATGGAAAACATGAAGAAATTAATGGCCGATGTCATGGTAGACAGTTATGACAGCCATTTTACCAGTGCAGAGATTGAAGATTATATTACGTTTTACCAATCCAAATCTGGGCAAAAAATGTTGCTTGAAACGCCTGCAATAGCCAATGAAATAATGATGGCAACGGCTGCTAAAAATCAAGAATTTATAAAAAAGGTGATGGAAGAGCAATAATGGTAATTAATAGAATAGCTGTTTTAAATTATTAGAATTTGCAAATCTAATTTTTATGCAACCTTTAGCCAATAGATCCATCGCTAAAATAACATTTGCAGTTTTTATTGCAATTGTTGCATGGTTTGCTATCATTCTTCAATTTTTCCTTAAAACAGGAAGCGACATTAATTTTTTTAGTTTTTTTACAATTGAATGTAATTTATTGATTGCTATTAGCTTAAGTTTTTATGTGCTTTTTCCCGCATTTAGTTTAGGGCGCTTTTTTACAAAGGTTTCTGTTCAATCGGCTATTACACTTTACATTTTTATTGTTGCATTGGTATATAATACGGTGCTTCGTGGTATTTTGGTATTAAATGGCTGGAGTTGGGTAGTAGATAATTTATTGCATGTTGTAGTGCCAATTTTATATCTATTATATTATTTAGTTTATATTCCCAAAGGACATTTAAAATGGAAAGATGGTATTTACTGGATGTATTTTCCGTTGGCTTATTTAATGTATTCTTTAATTAGGGGAAGTGTTGTTAATTGGTATCCTTACCCGTTTTTAAACGTCGCCATATTCGGTTACCCAAAAGTTTTATTAAATGTAGCAATTATAATTGTTGCATTTTTTATCGGCGCATTAGCGCTAATTGCTTTTAATCGCTCTGTTAAAAAGGAAGATGATATTGCTTAAACAATAATTTAACGTGAATTCGGGATAAGCAGAACAAGTGTTGGAAACTTTTTAACTAGAAAGATATATCACGCTGAGAGCGCAGAGGCCGCAGAGAAAATATATCATTTTTAAAAAGAAGAGTGGTATGGAAGTGAACTTGCCAAATTCCCCTCCTTTTCTCTGCGCACCCTGCGTGATAAAATACTCCTTGGCAATAAAAATCAAACCGCTTCCAAGTTATAAACAAGGAGGCCGATGCAATTGCATCGGCCTCACTATAATCATGATTGTTTTTTAGGAATAGATAGATTATGGTTTAATAATCTTCACCATTTGTGTGTTTCCACCTTGTATCACTTCTACGGTGTACATACCACCTGGTTTGCCGGTCATATCCATTTGGAAGGAATAACCAGAAACGTTAGCTTTTTCGGCAATTACATTTCCTGTAGCGCCTAATAACCTAACCGTAGCATTGCTAAGTGGTAAGCCAACGGTAATGGTAGTTAAACCTTGCGCAGGGTTTGGATAAGCAACTATTTGGTTAGGTAAACCAACTACAAAGCCTGATGTTCTTGAAATAGGCAACGAGGTTGGGCCTGAGTTACAGCTTGCTAGGTCGCCCCTAATGCTTCCGGTTACTCCCAACGGTGTTACACCAGATGCCCCGATTTTGGTTAAAGTGCTGGTGAAGTCTGTACCATTTGCAGCCATCACAGGTTTGTACACATCACCGCTGGTGGTGAATATGCGTAAACCACCGTAAGTAGATGAAATACCCGCCACTTCATTATTGGCAGCGCCAAATGCAGGTGGGTTTGCGTAGAATGTTGCAACACCAGTTACTGGGTTGATAGATAACAATTGACCAACATAACCAGAACCTGTGTTATAAGCAGCATACACATACAAGCTTCTATATAAATTGCTATAGGCCATATCTTGGAAGCTGGTGCCTGCGCCGGAGCCAGAAGCAGAGGAGATAGCACTATAAATGCTTGATTTGTAACTAGCAGGAGCAGTAGTAAAATTAATATTGACCCATGTAGTTGTAAGTGCACTAGTTCCGGCATTTAATGCAGCTACGTTGGCTATTTTACCAATATAATAGCTAGATGGAACAAAAGTTTTGGTAGTGAACGAGTAAGCACCGCCCATTCCGATGTAGTAGAAATTGCCTTGATCATCGAAGCTACCAGCAGATGGATTTACCACTGAAAGGTTTTCATTACCTAAAAGGTTGGGAGCTGGTAAAATACCCAACATCCTTGTTGAATAGTTACTACCAATGCGGTAAAGCATAGCAGCAGCAGCGGTTCCAGCAGTGTTAATGGTATCCCTGATGCCATAAGCAAAACCATCTTGCGTATTTACACCAGCACCGTTAATGTCGATGTTTCCATTGCTGTTAAGGTCTTTTAATGGACCTCCGGCAATAAGTGTTGCAGCACCCGAAGTTGTATCAAGGTTATACATGCTGGTTGGTTCGTTGTTATAAACGTTATAACCAGGCCTTGCAATTACCAAGTTTATATTAGGGCAACCGGTAAACGCAATTGGAATAGCGTTATTAGTAAGAATATAATTCAGCGGACTAAATGCTGAACCAATGCTGCCAACAACGGTGTAAGTACCAGCGGTTCCATTGGCTTTTGGCAAAGCAGAAGCAATGCCAGATGCATTTGTTACCACTGTTATTGTATTGGTACTATTACTAAAGGTTGCGCTTGCACCACTTGCAGGTGCGGTAAATGTTACGCTATCTGCACTTATTGGATTGCCAGATTCTGTGACTGTGGCTTGCAATGCAATAGCGAAGTTGGTGTTTACATCGGTTGATTGTGGTGTGCCGGCGGTAATAGTTGCAGCGTAATTTGTTTCAACCGAACCAATATCAGCACGTCCGCCGATATAGCGTGGAAGGCCGCGTTGGTCTGTGCCAGACGTTAATGTAGTATTACCAGCATTAATTGCGGGGCTATTAGACATTGGTAACAATGTTGGTGTTGTACCGCCATAATTAGCCAAAGCCAATAATTTTGGATTAACACCCAATTGATTGCCTGTTGTGATTCCACTTAAAGTATAACCACCAATGTTTTGGATGATGTTATAACCGGTAGAGGTGAAAGCGCCATAGATATCTATACCGTTTGCAGATCCCGCACCTGATGTGA
>CAWJTH010000094.1:0-12565 GCA_963845495.1 uncultured Chitinophagaceae bacterium | reverse complement strand
TCAACCGCATATTTAAAAAGAAAAAGGGAAATACCCCGAAAGAATTCCGTGAAAACTTTAAAGCTTATAGATCAAGGGCTTATGTATGATTACCGTTAACCTTGAATATTATTTAATCAAAAAATGGCAGGTACGAACCTGTAGCCTATTTTGTCAGGGGCAAATTGGATAAAAAATATTGAGATTCAACCTTAATCAATTCAATGTACAACTATGTTATACAGGCAAGCCTTGGAAACGAAATGCATACCATCGATGAATTCAATCTTGGGGTCTTAGTAACCCAAAACTTGATTGATAAAGAAATTAGCGATTCGTTCACCGCTTGGAAAAATATGGGATCTCCTCAAACACCAACAGTAGATCAATATAAAATATTGGAAGCTGCAGGCCAGTTAAAAGATGCGGACTCTCCAAAGTATATTGCCCCTCTAAACGGTAAGATAAAAATTAAATTTGCATTAAAAGACAAGATATTACCTTATTAAAACTCAGTTGGTGAAATTTAGTGTAATTTTTTCGATACGATAATGCTACTTGTCATCATGCCAATTACACGAGATGGACCAAAAAATGTTTCGCAACAATATCAAGTTAGACAACGATAACTACCCACTAAATTAATTACAACTTAAAAAATGATAAAATACATTTTAATTTGCCCCTTAGCCATTTTCGTATTTGGAGCTGCTTTTGCCCAGAGGAAAAACGAATCAGTACTGAAGAATAAGATTAGCGCCGTCGTAAAAAAGATGACGCTGAAAGAAAAAATTGCTATGTTACATGGCAATGCGTTATTTTCCTCGGCTGGTGTAAAACGCCTGGGTATACCCGAATTAACTTGCGATGATGGTCCGTTAGGTGTTCGGGAGGAAATTAAACGCTTCGACTGGAATTCAGCTAACTGGACAACTGACTCGGCTACCTTCATGCCAAATGCGTCTGCAATCGCGGCCACATGGAATCCTGAAATGGCTAACAAATACGGAGTTGTGATTGGGCAAGAGGCGAACGCCCGAAAAAAAGTTGTAATGCTGGCTCCCGCATTTAATATCTGCCGGATGCCGCTTAACGGTCGCACTTATGAATACTACTCGGAAGATCCATACCTCAATGGGCAGCTGGCTATACAAGCCGTTAAGGGTATTCAGAGCCAGCATGTGGCGGCATGTGTAAAGCATTTCGCAGCCAATAGTCAGGAAGTTAACCGAAACACCATCAACGAGGAAATTGACGAGCGTGCTTTGCGCGAAATTTACCTGCCGGCGTTTAAAGCAGCTATACAAGAAGGCAACGCTTTTACCATTATGTCGGCTTATAATAAAGTGAATGGTTATTGGTGTTCTGAAAATGATTTTTTGCTGAATAAAGTTCTAAAAAAAGAATGGGGTTTTAAAGGCGCGGTAATATCTGATTGGGGAGGTGTACACCATACGGTTGAAGCAGCCAACAATGGCCTGGATATTGAAATGGGATCGAGCGGACCATATGATAAATGGTATTTTGCAGATCCGCTGCTGGCCGCTGTTAAGACTGGCCAGGTTTCAGAAGAAACAATTGACGACAAGGTGAGGCGCATATTATGGGTAATATATCATACCTCGATGAGTGCTAATCATCCCGGTGGAGCTATCGCAAACGCCGCTCATGGCAAAGCTGCTTACGATATAGCATCCGAGTCGATAGTATTGTTAAAAAATGACAGGCATTTATTGCCTTTAAAAGCCAATATAAAAAGCATAGCTGTTATTGGGGACAATGCTATCCGGACTTTTGCATTAGGAGGTTTTGGCGCAGGTGTAAAAGCGAAATATGAGGTTACAGCTTTAGCGGGTATAAGATCGAGATTTGGGAAAAGTGCTGATATTAAATTTGCACAAGGCTATAAAGCTAATTATTTAGCTAACCGTACTGATCAGCAAAATGCTGGTTACGATAAACCCGATCAAACGCTGATAGACGAAGCTGTTTCAGTTGCAAAAACGACCGATGTGGCGATTTTGTGTATCGGTTCTAACCGCGAGTACGAAAGTGAGGGGCATGACCGTAAGACTCTTGCGCTTCCTTTTGGCGAACAGGCGTTAGTTAATGCGGTGACTGCTGTAAATCCCAATACGATTATTGTAGTTCTGGCAGGCGCTCCGTATGACCTGAATGAGATTGAAAAATCGAACCAAACTATCGTTTGGTCGTGGTTCAATGGTTCGGAAGCAGGTAATGCATTGGCCGATGTACTCAAAGGTGTCGTTAACCCATCGGGCAAAATGCCGTTTACTTTCCCGGTTTCATTAAATGATTCGCCTGCATTTGCATTGAATAGCTACCCGGGCGAGAATCTTAACACTACTTATAAAGAGGGGATATTGGTAGGCTATCGCTGGTATGATACCAAAAAAATTACCCCGCTGTATTGCTTTGGTTATGGACTATCATATACCAATTTTACCTACACCGGTTTGTTAACCGACAAAAAGCAGTATAAGTTTAATGATAAGATAGCAGTAACTATAAACGTAAAGAACACAGGTACTGTCGCCGGTAAAGAGATCGTTCAGTTATATATTGAAAAGGTAAACTCATCGGTTTCAAGGGCCGACAAGGAACTTAAAGCCTTTAAAAAGGTATCGATTGCTCCGGCTAGAACTGCTCTTGTTTCGATGAATATTAATGTAAGTGATCTGGCTTATTTTGATGAAAAACTGGAAAAATGGGTGGTTGAACCAGGCGAATACAAAATCATTGCGGCATCCTCATCAAAAGATATCAGGCAGAGAATATCCGTATATATACGCTAATAACACCACAGTAAAAATAAACTTATAGTGAACAAATATGAAAACGATTAAAATGGGCATCGTTGGTTGCGGTGATGTTACTGAAAAAAAAGCGGATCCGCGTTCACCGAAGTACCTAACAGTAATTTGATCGCGGTGATGCGCAGCAATGCCGAAAAAGCCGAAGATTATGCGCGATGTAACAACGTCAAAAAATGGTATGATGACGCCGATAAATTGCTTAATGATCCTGAAATTAATTCAATATATGTCACCACTCCCCCCTTCCTCCCATATGGATTTTACTTTAGCGGCTCTTGAAAAAGGATTAAAACGTTTATATTGAAAAGCCCGTCAAACTTAAAGCTGCCGAAACAAAAAGGATTGCCGAAGCATTTGATAAAAGCACCGGAAAGGTATCTATAGCGCATTGTCGTCGTGAACAACCTATGTTTTTATACATTAAAGAACTATTGGACAAATGTTTCTGTCGACTCGGTTGTCGAAAAAAGGAGCTAAACCCGGAACCAGAGGTTACTGTGTAGGCAGAATAAACAATGAATCAAAGAAATGGTAAAGATAAATCTTCTGCTTACGGATGCTTTTGGCTTCTTATATTAATCAAACATAAATTAAAACGTAGATTATGCTAAAAACAACTGCCTGGCGCTTTGCATTGGTTTTACTGTGTGCTGGAAAAACATTTGGCCAGCTACCTAAAATTATTGAAAAAGATGGGCGGCATGCCTTATTAGTTAACGGTACGCCATACCTTATACTGGGCGGTCAGGCACATAATTCAAGCGGATGGCCCGCTATGTTGCCACAGGTATGGCAGGCCGTTGAAACCCTGCACCTGAATACAGTTGAAATACCTATTTACTGGGAGCAAATAGAAGCCCAGCCCGGTAAGTTTGATTTTTCGCTGATTGATACCCTACTCACCCAGGCACGGGCGCACAATGTACATTTAGTGCTGCTTTGGTTTGCCACCTGGAAAAACGGAAGCAACCATTACATGCCCGAATGGATTAAAAAGGATGCTTCAAAATACCCTAATATAACAGGCCTGAACGATAAACATATTGATTCACCTTCGCCGCATAGCAAGGCTACATTGGAGGCAGATATAAAGGCTTTTACAGCAGTAATGACCTATCTAAAACAGGCCGATACACAGCATACCGTGCTGATGGTACAAGTAGAAAATGAACCCGGCTCATGGGATAGCATGCGTGATTATTCGCCTACTGCGCAAAAACTATTTGAGGCGAATGTACCAGCAGCGCTACTAAAACCCAAAGTATTGAAAGCGCTTAGCATACCTGCCGGAACAAACGGCACGTGGCAGCAGGTATTTGGCGACAGGGCCGACGAGTATTTCCAGGCATGGTCTATCTCCAGTTTTATCGGTCAGGTAGCAGCAGCAGGTAAGGCGGTTTATCCCTTGCCATTGTATGTTAACGCCGCCCTGCGCGACCCGCTTACAAACCCGCATTCCAACACTTATGAAAGCGGCGGACCAACTGATAACGTGATCCCGATATGGAAAGTAGCTGCCCCGGCAATTGATCTGCTGGCGCCGGATATTTACCTTTCTGGCAGTGAAAGAGTGCTAAAGGTACTCGAATTATATGACCGCCCGGATAACGCTCTTTTTGTACCAGAGGCCGGTTTAATTGCAGATAATGCCAAATACATGTATCCGGTTATTGCTCGTGGCGGCATAGGCTTTTCTCCTTTCGGGATAGATGATAACGGGCTTGGCTCAGCACCTGAAGAGCTTAGCAAACGTCTCGCCCCTTATGCGCAGGAGTATGCAGTGATCTCTCCTATGATGCGTGAGCTGGCGCAATGGGCCCTTGAAGGCAAAATAAAAGCGGTAGTGGAGGATGAGGACCATGCTGAACAAACTATCGACCTTGGTGCATGGCAGGGTACTATATCATTTGGCAGCGGTAGAGAAAGCATTACAAAAGCAAATGCACCAACAGATGGCAAAGTAATGATCGTTCAACTGGGAGAAAATAAATTTATGGCAATAGGCGCCGACAGCCATATTACCTTCCATCCTACCGGAAAAGATAAGGACACAGCATGGCAATACCTGAAAGTAGAAGAAGGCAGCTATGATAACGGGGTATTTAAACCTCTTCGCGTACTTAATGGTGATGAAACAGATTTTGGAGGCCCACGCTTTGGGCATACACCTAAAGTGTTGCAGATTGAGTTGATTGTGAGATAAGAGTTTGTTGGCGACAACACCAACAAGTAGCGAAGTGCTTATTCCCGCATATTGCTGCGATGAACTTTCTTTTGCCTTTATTGCAGTCCTTTTTGAATAGATACTTTTTAGCCCTTAACTGTTAGAATAACTTTGTTATTGATGACAACCAAACTATTCAGTTCAACTATTGGGGTCAATTTATAATAGCTATCGCTGCAGAATTGAGAGGTTATGAAGGTTTCTCATCCTTGCTACAATTGCCCAACTATAAAATTATTAACCATTACCTATAAGCAATTCGTTACTACCCGGTTTCAACGGGATATTTATGGTGGAGTTATCTATATTTAGGCAGCCATCGGGGAATTTGCTCAACGGCAAACCAAACTGATTTTTATCCGCATCAACCAAATATAACCAGGCATCTTTCAAGCATTCGAAAAACTTAAGAGGAAAAGCAGACCTGAATGCTGACGAAATTGAAGCTATACGAGCGTTTGTATCGAAAGAAATATTAGAAAGCGGCAATATCTCCTTCAGGAAGGTAAGGCTCCCTGCTCCCTAGGCTGTTTTGTTAAATGGGAATCCGGCAAAACCTGCCGACAGCATTGTTATTGATGATATCCATTTGCCATCATGTATACGGCATATCAACCACCATTTAAACTAGGACCGGTATGGCAACAAATAATGTAAAACAGATCCATGAAATGGGCCAGAGCATCTGGTTGGATTTTATCGACCGCAAGCTGATGGATTCGGGCAAACTGCAACAATTGATAGAGGAAGATGGTGTGCGTGGGCTTACATCCAACCCTGCCATCTTTGAAAAGGCGATAAAGCGGTAGCAGCGATTATGACGGCGATATAAAGAAAGGTGCGGAAGAGGGAAAGGGCAGCGAGGATATTTTTTATAGCCTTGCAGTGACCGACATCAGGCGTGCCGCCGATAAGATGTTGCCCGTCTACGAAGAAAAGATAAACGGTGCAGACGGCTTCGTAAGCCTGGAAGTATCGCCTGCACTGGCAAGGGACACCCAGGGCACGATCGATCAGGCCTTGAAGCTTTGGGAAACCGTGGACTGGAAAAATCTGATGGTAAAGATCCCGGGCACGGCGGAAGGGTTGCCCGCTATCCGAAAATGTATCGGCGAAGGTTTAAACATCAACGTCACGTTGCTCTTTGGCTCGGACCGCTACCGGGAAGTGACGGAAGCATATGTAACAGGCCTCGAGGACAGGCTGGCGGCCGGCAAACCTGTCAACACCATAGCATCCGTGGCCAGCTTCTTTTTGAGCAGGATCGATATAATGGTCGGGCCGATGCTTACCGAAAAGGGACTGGATAGCCTGGTCGGTGAAGTGGCCATTGCATGCGCAAAAGAGGCCTATAAGATTTACATGGAAGTTTTTGATGGCGAACGTTTCAGGGCATTGAAAGAAAAAGGGGCTTCGCCACAAAGGTTGTTGTGGGCAAGTACAAGCAACAAGGACAAAGCATTCAGAGATACCCACTACATAGAAGCATTGATAGGCCCCAAGACGGTAAATACCGTTCCCATGGAAACCTTGGATGCCTTCCGCGACCATGGCATCGCAAAGGAAACACTGGGACTTGGGACTGGTAAGGCCGAAGAAGTATTGCATAGGATAAAGGAGGCCGGTATCGACGTCGAGGCGGTTGCACAGGCATTGGAGAACGAGGGCATCGAAAAGTTCAAGGCACCGTACGCCAAGATGTTGCAGGCTATCGATGAACAAAGGGAAAAGACTGAAAAATAAAAGCCATCTGACTATTTTTATTATTCCCGCTATATAGGGTGTACTATATTAATCATGATGAAGATTAATGTGTAAAATCACCATCTAATAATTTAAGATTTTATCTTGAATACCACTCAATTTAAAATAAAACTATCAGATACCAAGATTGGGCAATTGTCTTCCTGATTTTTAGAACAGCACCCGGCCACGCATTTTTCTGCGCTGTTCAACAGCTTTGTTCTCAGGCTGATCAGTTCACGGATTTTTTTGTCCAACAGATCGACCTTTTCATAGATCTTGTCAGAAACATTGTTGCATGAGGCTTCGTTTGCATCGATCATTTCCAAAAGGCCCGAAACCTCGTTCAACGTGAAACCAAAATTCTTCAATCGCTTTATGGTAAGCAGTTTTTCTTTTATACCGTCAGAATATTCCTTGTAATTGTTGTTCCGCCTTTCTTCTTCCCCAACGCTTATAAGCCCATGCTTTTCATAAAAACGTATGGTATCTTTTGTAAGCCCTGTTTCTTTAACCAATTGACCTATCAGCATATTTTGTGGTTTTTGAAAATAAAGCTTGACCGTTGCCTATACTCCATGCTTTATGTTTGCGAAACTAATCAATAAACAATGAAAAAATTTAGCTTGGTCGTGTTGGTGGCTATAGCCACGATGTTTGTGGCAGCACAGGGGAAACCCAGAAGAGCTTCAACATGCACAACTTCCTGTACGGACGATTGCCACAAAAAAAAAGGTGCAAAACTTGCCTGCAGCTTGACAAGCCCCGAACTTAGGCAAAGGAAGGAAACGGTTATCAAAAGCCTCAAAAAACAGGTACTAGCAAAAAGAGAACTTACGAACGGCTATTCATACAAGTTTGCCGGCACGGATAAAACGGTAGATGAACTGACCGAATTCATTAAGACAGAACGGGAATGCTGCAACTTTTTTGTTTTTAACCTTTCAATAAACGGAAATAAAAGCGTTGCTGTATTGGAAATAAAAGGACCACGGGGAGTGAAAGACTTTATCAGGACAGAACTTGGGATGTAACCAAAAAATAACGGACGCAACAAACAGGTTAAACATGGATGCAATAAAATCGGTACTCTTTTTTGTGTTGGCAGGTTGCTGCGAGATTGGTGGTGGCTATCTTGTATGGCTTTGGGTAAAACAGGGGAAACCGATCGGGTATGCCATAACTGGTGCGATAATCCTTGCATTGTACGGGTATGTCATGACCTTCCAGCCTTCTTCGTTCGGGAAAGCCTATGCAGTTTATGGCGGTGTTTTTATAGTGATGGCGCTTATTTGGGCTTGGAAGGTCGACCATTTCAAGCCCGACAAATTTGATATTATAGGGGCTGTTGTAATCTTGGTTGGGGTTGCAATAATATTGTTCGTTCCCAGAAAATGATATACAACCTTATTATGTTTACATAAGCTATAGCCTGTTTTATGTTAAGCAGGCAAGTTTTTGTTTATCAATGTAATTCCTAAAAGTATCCATTTTCGATCACGAAATGTCGAAAGCTAAGAAGGGGAGGGGCAATTGTATGAAAAGTCGACCCAAATGATTTAGCAAATTAAGGCTTGAACTGTGGACTCTTGCTTAAAAAGTACTAAGGCAGTGGGTTTATCAAAATCGCAAAGAATATTTCTAAACATAGCAGCGATTAAATTTTTTCCAATTTATTTTAGGGACCTCCTTTGAAATCATAAGATTTGGACAAACTTTATGATACATTGTTAGGAAGGAAACTTGGAGAGCGCTTTTTGGAAAAAATTTGTTGTTGAAATTGTTGTTGAAATGCCCAAAATAAAAAAAGGTCTCAATTTCTTGAAACCCTTACTGGGACTATCGTGGGCCCACCTGGGCTCGAACCAGGGGCCACCTGATTATGAGTCAGGTGGCGATTCTAATGCCGTTCAAAAAGCATTAACACATCAACAGGGTATAATTAGTTATAAAGAGAATTGTCGCAGTTTTCGGTACAAAAAATATTTTATATCTTCGCAAAAGTCCCTTCAAACTCTTGATTTTCCTCGAAAAAATGCAAAATCAAGAGTTAACAAAAAGGTTAACACGGCACACCAAAACAATCCGATTTCGAATTATCAAAAACGTTGAAACCCAGTCTGGGCCTACGTTTTTAAAATTGCACAGTAGCGCTGTTAATTTTCATAACCCGAAGGTCGGCGGTTCAAGTCCGCTCCTCGCTACAAGGTTAAACCATTGAAAATGAATGGTTTAACTTCAAAAAAAATCTCCTTGCTTGGTAGCATTTTATAAAACGTCACTAAAAACGTCACTAAAATGTTACAACTTCAAAATGGCTGCTCTTGCAGCGAACTTTCAGTAAGCCCTAAAAACTGGAAAACAGGAGGGGCATCTATCCTCAAAAAAGAGTGGTTTATCCAGTACTATTTTCATGATCCCGCTTTTAAGGACAAGTACAAACATGGCTATCAGGCACGTGTAAAAGGGCATGAACCGGTTTAAGACCCTGAAAGAAAGGCGGCAGGCCACCATCGACCTTTTGGCCAACGAAGAAATGATGCTTGTAAATGAAGGCTATAATCCAATTACAAAAGGGAATAATGTAGTCTAAGCTAGATTTTGAAATTGACCCGGAAACACCTTTTGTTTCGGCATTGACCAAAACAAACGAAAAGCTGCACGTTGAAAGGCATACAACGGAAGATATCAAAAGTGTAATCAATGGGATAGAAGCCGCCGCAAAAGCGTTAGGTTATCTGGGTATCGCCATTTCAGAAATCAGGAGACGGCATATGAAAAATATGCTTGAATTTATCCAAAAAACAAATCCAAGATTTACAGCAAATACATTCAACAAATACCGTAGTTACCTGATGATACTTTTTAAGGAGCTGGTTGAAATGGAAGCCTGCGATTCAAATCCATTACGGGAAATTTCTAAACAGCGTTGTGTTGTTAAATTAAGAGAAGTGCCAACGCCCGAAGAAATGGCCTTGATAGACGCCCACTTAAAAAACAAAACCTATTCGTTCTGGCGCTTCTGTAATATTTTCTTTCATTCCGGTGCAAGGGGTACGGAACTGTTAAAGATAAAAGCATCTCATGTAGACCTGGCAAACCAGCGTTATAAAGTTACGATTATAAAAGGCCGTTTTAAATCCGAAGTTTGGAAGACGATAAAAACAATAGCCTTACCATTGTGGCAAGAAGTTTTAGATGCTGCTAGCAAAGACGATTATCTGTTCAGTGATGGACTTGTTCCTGGCTCCAACCTTATTCGTGCATGACCAGATCAGCAAGCGGTGGAAGCGCCATGTAAAAAGTGATTTAAAGATTGATGCCGATTTTTATTCCTTAAAGCATTTGAACACAACTGAAGTTGTGGACTTGTTAGGTTCTCAAGTAGCCGCAAATCTAAATAGTCATACTTCTGTTGCAATGGTGAATACGTATATGATGTTAAACGGAAAGATAGGAAGCATGAGGTTTTGAAGGATATTGCTAATCCGTTTTCAAGGTAGAGGGAGTTTCTAAAGGAGCGGTTGATTATATCAATCGCTCTCTTAAAAAATCAAAATAAATCACATCATTTAATAGCTTTAGCACGTCTGGATATAAAAAGAATACCACATCAGTATTTACTAAATATACCACGCTTTTTTTAGTAGGATTAGCACATTAAGCATATTTAAGTAGTGTCATTATAGCAAGGTTTACCGTTTTATATTAAGAACTTTAATTTCTGTTACATTTTTGCTTTCCTGGCATACAGGTTCCATTTCATACAAACGAAATGCGCACGACCTATTCTACTGTAAAGTGTTGACTTTAAATTAGGCTATCAAAGGGAATACTCTCGAAGTAAGGCTAAAGCTAATAATTAATTATGAATTAAACGCAGGAAACCTTACTCATCTTACACTTCCCAATTGTGCTTTTTGGATCTACAATAAAAAAGCAAAAAGATATACATAATTGCTACATTCGACTTTAAATAGAGTTACTCTTAAAAGATAATACAATTATAGGTTAAATGGCTTTTTAGAATAAAAATGTCCGATTTAAGTTGCGGTTAATTATGTATCCTTATTTAAAATCTTTAAAACAAACCAAATAATTTTCACAGTGCAAATAGGTTGCACTTACGATAAATACTCTTGCATTACCCAAACAAACTTATGAGCCAATTTTCAGCAATTATTACTACGAGAAATGTAGAAAAACATAACGGATGGCCTTTATGGAAGTATAATTTAAGTGATGTCGAGTTCAATCACCTGCATGCATTTTTTCTGCAAGCTAAAAGTTTGAATAATGTTGATCCAAGAGATTGCACCTTATTTTATGCCGAATGGTGGAAAAGAAATTATAATGGTGGATTTCCTTCAAAGAAAGATGTATTTGCCTCTATTTCAAATAAGCAATATTTTGGTGAAGAGGATTTTTATAAAAATGCTAAAATAGGTGCACGGTTGTTAGGTATTAAATGGATAAAAATCAAAATACCTTATATTTTAAAACCTTGCTATTACAGGGTGGAATTCCAATAACCCATATATCAAATAATTCTGGTGCATATAAAAATTTTCTTTTAAGAATTTTAGAACTTCAACCCAATACTATTGATGATTTTGCTTTTAAACCTGAAATAACAAGCCTTTTGCCTAGGTCGAGTAGAAATGATGCCATATATGAAAGTTGTCTGGAAATAGTTAAGGCAATTATAAATGAGGATGAACAGTTCCTTTTAATTCTAAACAAAAATCAGGAATTACAAAGTATCAGGAATGAACTTAGAATCAAAAGCCAAACCTTACAGACTATTCAAAGAAAAAGTAAATTTAAAACTGCTTGGGTAATGGAACCTGAGAAAAAACAAATTAGGCTTTATTTGAATTTCCCTGAAACAATTGAACAAGACGTATTTGTTAATTTATTTTTTGATGACAATTCAACAAAATCATTGGATTATGAATATAAATTATATATAAGTGATATGTTGTTTTGTAAATTTAAGAAGAAGGTAAATGAAAGTTATAGAACCATTTGGATTAGCCAAAAAGATTTTATTTGGGATGGTAGCGAGAATTTGCCAGAAACATATTTAATTGATACCAACGGTGATAAAGTAAGATGTAAAAATCTTGTAACAAATTTACCTAAATTAAATATGCCAAGTCTGTGGGCAAGTTATTCTGATCTTGAATGGATATTAGAAAAGGGAACACATACAAATCATGAAGAAGGGTTTATTTTGGCTCCAATTTCATTTGTAGCCACAACTCAAATCACATCAAATAACATAGAGCTATGTGGCAGACATTTTATTTTTTTTGCATTTAAAAATTCGATTGAGTTAAACAACAATGGAATTAGAGTTCAATTTAAAACTGATAGCAAAAAAATTGAATGGTTCATAGTAGAAGATAAACCCAATTGGATTAAAAAGGCGAATTATCCTATCGTAAGTAGAAGACCAAAACTTTTAGTTTATGACCAAGAAAATAATCGTATTCCTAGCCCAAGATTACAATGGAGACAAAAACCAAATTTAGCATGGCTTGATTGGAATGCAGGAAATATGGCCCAAGGGTTGACGGAAGTAAAAATATCTGTCAATGACATTTTTGAAGTAGATGAATTTTTCAATCTTGGGAATTTAGGACTAAAAATTTCGTCAAACAGATTACAGTCTGCTGAAATTGAATTAGTAAACAATCAATTTGTTTTTAGTATCACGGAGGACACTTTCGTAAATATAACCAGGATCAATCCCAATAAATTTAAAGCCGACTTAAAA
>CAWJTH010000093.1:0-22302 GCA_963845495.1 uncultured Chitinophagaceae bacterium | reverse complement strand
GCAGATTTTTAGGGTTTTAAATTTTTACTTTTGAATTTTTAATTAAATACATGGATTTTTTCACCCATCTTGGCAAGTATGTTTTAACGCTAAAGGGCATGTTTACCAAGCCCGAAAATGCCAAAGTATATTGGCAAGAATTAATGCAGCAATGCGTTGATATCGGCGTTGGTTCTTTACCGATTGTAATTATCATTTCTATATTTTTAGGTGCGGTAACTACCGTGCAAACGGCATATCAGTTGGTTAGTCCGCTGGTGCCCATTAGCACTATTGCGCAGGTGGTTCGCGATAGTGTCATTCTAGAATTGTCGCCTACTGTAATTTGTTTGGTGCTGGCCGGCGTTTCGGGTAGCAAAATTGCTTCTGAATTAGGCAACATGCGCATTAGCGAACAGATTGATGCCCAAGAGATTATGGGCATCAACACAAAAGGTTTTTTGATTATGCCGAAGGTTTTATCAGCCATTATTGTTATTCCATTGTTGATTATTTTATCGATGTTTTTGGCCATTTATGGTGGCAGGGTAGCAGGGGCATTATCTGGCATTATTCCAGCCGCTGCCTTTGATAAGGGGTTGCTCGAAAATTTTGTTCCGTTCAACGTTTATTTCGCATTGATCAAGGCTTTTTCTTTTGCCTTCATTATCAGCACAATAGCGGCTTATTATGGCTATAATGTAAAAGGCGGCGCCTTGGAAATTGGTAAAGCAAGTACGTCGGCGGTGGTAGTAAGTTGCATTTTAATTTTGTTTGCAGATTATATGCTGGCTGCGATATTCTTGTAGCGAGCAAGCTATGAGCATTGAGCCGTTAGCGATGAGCTAGAATATAAATTATATGATTAAAATAAATTTTTAAAAAAGTTTAAGCTCACGATCTACAGCTTAAGTTATTAATAAATATCTACATAGCCAAGGCTAAAAGCTCATAGCTCATAGCTCACAGCTAAAAGCTTCTAACATGATTAAAGCAGAACATTTAAAGAAATCTTTCGGCGAAAAAACAGTATTGTTCGATATTTCGGCCGACTTCTACACGGGTCAATGTAACCTTATCATTGGCTCCAGCGGTAGCGGCAAAACTGTTTTGCAAAAATTGTTGGTTGGGCTTTTTCAGCCCGATAGTGGAGATATTTTTTACGAAGACCGCAACATGACCCAAATGAACCATAAAGAAAAAAAATTGTTGCGGCAAGAAGTAGGCATGCTTTTTCAGGGATCGGCCTTGTTTGATAGCATGACCGTGGAACAAAACATCATGTTCCCGTTAAAAATGTTTTCCAATCAACCACGCTCAGAACGATTGAAAAAAGTAAATGAGGTACTGGAAAAAGTTGGATTAAAGGATGCCAATAAAAAATTTCCATCTGAAATAAGCGGTGGTATGATGAAAAGGGTAGGTATTGCCCGTGCTATTGTATTGAATCCCAAGTACTTATTTTGCGATGAACCCAATAGCGGCTTGGACCCGCAAACATCCATGCTTATCGATAAACTTATACACGACATCACCAAAGAATATAACATGACCACCATTATCAACACGCATGATATGAACAGCGTAATGGAAATTGGCGAACATATTATTTACATGCACCAAGGCTATAAAGAATGGGAAGGTAGCAACAAAGACATTATTTATAGCAAAAATGAACGACTCAACAGTTTTATTTTCGCATCACAGTTTTTGCAAGATGCCAAACAAATGCGTATGATTGAGGACGAAGAAGAAAAAAATACGCATGCGCAAAAGTAAGGTTGTCAACTTTTGGAGCGTGAAGGTTGAAATGTATGCGATCAAAGTTGGCAGCTTTTTGTAGCGTTCTTGTATCTTGCCAGCTTAAACCGTTTTATGGATTTTCGCTTAGAACTCAACATCAAGCCATTTGAAAAAAAAATTCATTGGGCAGACAGAATATTCCTCATCGGGTCTTGTTTTACCGAGCATATCAGCAAAAAATTATCCATCAATAAATTTACGGTTTGCGAAAATCCCCATGGCATCCTTTTCAATCCTATCAGTATTGAAACGGCTTTAAAAAACTATACTTCCAATAAACAATATCAAGCTGATGACTTGTTTTTTCACAATGAATTATTTGGCAGTTGGGATCATCATGGGCAATTTTCACAACCAACTATTGCCGACACTATAAAAGGCATGAACGAAAATGTAAGTACTGCTAACAAAGCTTTACTACAAAGCAACTGGATTATAATTACATTGGGCAGCGCTTGGGTGTATCAAACGACCGACCTTGCACCATTGCAAACTGGTTTAGTTGCTGCCAATTGCCATAAAATGCCTGCACAGTATTTTCATCATCGCTTGCTTTCTTTAATCGAAGTTAATCATTCCCTCAAAAATATCGTTGACATCATCCAATCCATCAATCCACATGCGCAGATTATTTTTACCATTAGTCCGGTTCGCCACCACCGCGAAGGGTTGGTAGAAAACAATAGGAGCAAGGCTTTGCTGATTTCTGCTGTGCATGAAATGGTGCAAGCTTTCCCGCAAGTTTTATATTTTCCAGCTTATGAATTAGTGATAGATGACCTGCGTGATTACCGTTTTTTTGCAGAAGATATGGTGCATCCAAATTATCAGGCAACGCAATATGTGTGGGAGAAATTTGTAGAAGCTTGCATTGATGCCGATGCTAAAAAGGGTATGCAACAAGTGGCAAAAATTATGGGAGCAAAAAACCATAAACCATTGCATCCAACCACCAAACAGCACCAAGATTTTCTAAGAAAAATGTTGGCGGAAACACAAATTATGCAATCGCAATATCCTTTTATCGATTTAAGTGAAGAGTTGGAATATTTTGAGAAGAGTATGATTTGACTTTTGTCATATTTTATTTGTTTGTTATTTATTTACATTGTTTTTTGTAATGATATCTCATCAATTTCGATTGCACATTCGTACTTAAAAAGTTAGATGCACTTATTTTTGTTAGAAGTTGATTTTCGTTACGCAAATTTTGCTTAGCAACAATTTCATTAGAATTATAGGTAACTCGCTGTAAGAATCCGGCGGTTGATTATTTCAAATCGAGTAGATATTGGTGCATATCGCTGGTTAACACAACATGCAGCTTTGCCAACTTCTTAATGTAAAATGCTTTTAATTTCTCCCAACTATAATAACAGCCATTTACCGCAGGCACTGGTAATTGTACTTCTTTTTCATTCAACAGCATTTTTACAAAATAGCCGTTTGGCGTAGCGTAAACAATCATTTGGATATTAGCGCTTAGCGGAATGATTTTGCTGGCATTCCAAAGGTTACGATAACTTTTTATATCTGTTGTGGATTGTGAAGCACCTTTTATTTCCAATAATGCTGCAAAAGGAGAAATAGTTTCAGCATGCGCAAAACGAAGAACGGCGTCTTTGCTTTTTGTTTTTATAAATGCATCGGTCGATTTAATAAAATCAACCAATAAAGGAGCAGCATCTGTTACTTGCAAACAATCATTACAAAAGGCTGGCCCCTTTTTTAAATAATCATCTGCGTCATTTAAATTACCTAAAGCAGCCAATTGTTTTTTGGTAAAATAAATACTGAAATCCATAGTCGAATCAGGCAGCTTTTTCTCAGTTAATTCATTTTTTAATGAATAAGAAATAGCATACAACGCATTTAAATCGTTGGTAAAATTTTCAGCATTATAAATTGATATTTTCCCTTTTTTATCAATTGTTTTAATTTGCCCGATATTTAATGAATCAGCAAAAAAAGTGGTGAAGAATTGTTGTGTTATTGCACGATATATAAATGTAATATTTTCTTCTTTTTTTAAAATATCAATTTGTGTTTGCCAATTCCCATTGTCTTTATAATTTAAATAAGCTGGTGAAATATCATAAAAACGAAGTGCATAATTATTTGAATCAGCAGGTGTATTGACATTTATTTTATTTACATCGTAATTTAAAAACCCTTTTAAAAATGCTTTGCAACTTTGTTGGGTGCGTATTTCTTCTGTGGTGGTAATATCAATTCCATTGCCTTTAAAAACGGTAGGATATTGTTTAAACATACGTGTTCCGATGCCCGTTTGCTCATCAGCACCAGACAAAGAAATATTGCCGTAATTATCTTTTTCGATGCTAATTAAAATTTTTACTTTATTTATTAATTCCAAACCTTCATTGGTAATAGCTTGATGTTTTTGGGCTAATAATAATATGTTCAACACTGCAACATCAGGCCCAGCCTTGGTTTGGTGGCGTGCACCATGCCTTCCCACATAGTTAATAAATACTGGTTTAAATCCATTTGGTGCCGGTGTGTATGTTTCTTGTAACGGTAAATAAATTGTTTTTGTACCCAGCCAAAGATTATTGGATTGATTTATTTGCGCATCTGTAACTAAAACTGAACCAATTAAATAAACAAAAAATAATACCTGCTTCATGCGCCGAAGTTCGGCCGTTGCAATAAATGACTATATTATTTTTATGTGAATTTAAGCTGTGAGCTGTTAGCCGTGAGCTTTGAGCTGATTGCCATGTTTTATGTTCTAATTACTTATTTGCTTATTTACCAATTGCTTTAAACTAACAGTTATTCCAATTACTCAATTACTCAATTACTCAATTACTTATTTACCAATGGCTCAAAGCTGAAAGCTAACAGATGAAAGCTGGATTAACAAATTGTTATCAGAATATCATCAAATGGTTAAGTGTGCTTTGTGTTAAAAAAAGGATAAAGTATAAAAATACCTTCGCCGCGAAATTCAATAACCATGACTATGTTTAATAGCAAAAGCTGCTGTTTTTTAATCCTCTTTTTAATTAGTTCTAATTTAATTTTTTCACAAACGATAAAAGGTAAAATAACCGATGCCAAAACCGGAGAGCCGATGGTTGGCGCAACGGTTAGCTTGGAACACACAAAATTTACTACTGCAGTAAATCTTGATGGAAGTTATACCCTTAAAAATATACCTGCCGGTAAATACGAACTTGTTATAAAAACGATTGGCTATAAAACAATAGAAAATATAAATATTACAATTAGTACAAATGAAGTAATTATAAAAAACGTGTTGCTTGAATCGGATGTAAAAGAATTGTCGTCCGTTACAGTTGTTGGCGGTGGCAGGGAAACAGACCGTGCGGTAAGAGGCCTTGAAAAAAAATCGGATGTTGTACAAAATGTCCTTTCCCAAAAAGCAATTGAATTATCTCCAGATGTAACGGTAGCCAATTCGTTGCAACGTATCAGTGGCGTAAGCATCGAAAGAAGCGGTAGCGGCGAAGGCAGGTATGCCATTATTCGCGGCATGGATCAACGTTACAACAACACATTGGTAAACGGCGTGAAAATTCCTAGTCCGGACGATAAATTTCGTTATGTTCCATTGGATTTGTTTCCATCCGATTTGTTGGAAAGATTGGAGGTTGTAAAATCGCTAACCCCAAATATGGAAGCAGACGCGGTTGGTGGCAGCATGAACTTGGTAATGAAAAGTGCGCCTAACAAATTATTGTTAAACGCAAATGCCGCTGGTGGTTACAGTACTTTATTTAGTAGCAGCCGTCCTTTTTCATCTTTTGATAACAGTTACATTAATAAAAAAGATCCGGCTGAGATGAACGGATCTAGCTATGTGGCAACGGCAAAAGATTTCCCCAGTGGTAATTTGAACTTTACGCCGCATAACCAGCCTATCAATTCGCAATTGGGGCTTACAGTAGGCGGTAGGTTTGCAAAAGATAAAAAACTGGGCGTTATTTTAGGTGCAAGCTTCCAAAATACTTACAGGGGTTCAAACAGTATTTTTAACCAACAAGCTGCTGCGCCGGTTTTTAGACGCAACCTAGGCGGCATTATCGGTAACGATTATAACAACTCTTCCACTTTCAGCGATTCGTACATTAGGCAATATTCAACTCAGCAGCAAAGGATAGGTATCAACAATAAATGGGATTATGTTTTTAACGATAACAATAAAATCTCCTTGTTCAACCTGTATGTCCACATGAACGATTTCCAGTCGCGTTATTCCATTGATTCGGTACTTGGCCCAAATAAAGGCAACGTAAAAGAATTTTATAGAAGCCGTTGGCAAGAACAAAGTATTTACAACTCTACTTTACAGGGTAATCACAACCTATCTGCGTTATTAAAACTGAATTGGAGCGCTGTCTACTCACATGCTAACCAAAAAGTGCCTGATCAAGCAGAGTATGAGGTGGATAACACCGTAAATGTTGTACCCAAAAAATACACCTTAAACGATATGACTCGCACATGGTCGCACAATACCGACCAAGATTTGGCAGGCTATTTAAATTTTATTTATACCCCAAAAATCCATCACAGCAATGTTGAATTAAGTGCTGGTGGTCTTTATAGGCACAAATGGAGGGACAATTATTATAATCAATATAAACTGAGCCCGGTTGGCGGTGCTCCCGTATTTACCAACATCAATGATGCGCAATATTATTTTGCATCGACAGATGCGGGTAAAGGGCAGCCTGGTAACGGTAGCACATATACGGTTACTGAAAATATATCTGCTGGTTATATACAAGCAAAATTTATGGCAACCCCTAATTTGCAAGTATTGGGTGGTGCAAGAGTAGAGCATACCGATGAAAACTATCAATCTCAATTGGATCCTCATTATTACGCTGCTTCTACCGGCCATATTTATTACACCGACTTTTTACCCAGCCTTCATTTCAAATATTTATTATCTGCAAAGGAAAATTTGAGGCTTTCTTATTTCAGGAGTTTGGTTCGCCCAGGGTTTTTTGAAGTAACACCTTATTATATTGAGCAAGAATATTACTACATTCAAGGCAATCCTTATTTGAAACATACCACCGCAAATAATATAGATCTTCGCTATGAATTTTTCCCTAACGGAGCCGACCAATTTTTAGTAGGCGGATTTTATAAAGGATTGCACAACCCGATAGAAACCGTGTTTCCACAACATGTACAAGCAGGGCAACAAATTGCGCTTAGCCCCGCAAATTTGGGTGATGCTACCAATTTGGGCATTGAACTGGTTGCAACAAAATACTTTGGCAAGTTTGGTGTAAATGCCAACTATACTTACACGCATTCGTCTATAACAACCCTTAGAAATTACTTGTATTACGACAGTACGGGTACCGGTGGTTCGGCCATTAAACAAATTTCCCAAACTAGGCCGCTGCAAGGACAAGCAAAACATATCGGCAACATATCGCTGCTATTTAAAGATCCAAAAATTGGACTTGATATACAATTGGCATATGTGTACACAGGCGAACGGATTGTACAAGTGGCTCAATATTATGGATTAGACTCTTGGCAAGACCCATATAGCCAGTTGGATTTTTCGTTTGAAAAAAGATTGGCGAAGCATATCTCAATATATGCAAAAGTAAACAACCTTACCAACTCTAAAACCAATGTTGTTATTAAACAGCCATATGTATTGGATCAAGGCTCTGGAGCATTAGACCAAATAGCGGGGCAAACCGATCATAACCGAATTTTTGTACAGAGCGACCTGTATAAAATAAGCTTTCTGTTCGGAGGTCGTTATAAATTCTAAATCAATCTTCATTAAAGTATTCAATCTATCATCATAAAATGAACCCTAAAAATTTCGAGCAACATTTATCAACCGTGTTGAAAATTTTTAGGGTGAATTCCATCTGACCATTAAAAAACAAATAAAAAATATACAGATGAAAAAGAGCTTGTTGGCAATATTCTCCTTTGCTATGGCTGCAATTGCATCAAGTTGCAACAAATGGTCGAGCGATCATAACGACATAGCCAGTCAAATAATCACCATAGCTAAACCTATCAGCGATTCTGCGCCTTTGTGCGGTAGCATCAGCGGCACAATGCTTACCGGAAAAACCTACACCGTGTCGTGCGACATATTTGTGAATGCGGGAGACTCGTTGGTTATACAACCGGGCGTTCGGGTAAATTTTACAAACGGTGCGGGCATTTTTGTATCGGGCAACTTTTTCTCATTGGGTACAAAAGATAATCCTATTTATTTGTCAGTGGCAGGTGCCTCCAAAACCGATGCTCCGTCAAAAGGCTTTAGTGCGGCCAAAGACTCGGCATTTAGCGGAAAATGGAAAGGCGTATTGGGTGATGTGACTTGCCAATACATGATATTAAAATGGACACACCTTGAATATTGCGGAGCTTTGCTGGCTGGGCTTGGCCCCAAAATAGGGTTAACAGCTGCGGATAATTCTTATGCGCTGTATTTCCAAAACCCAACTGGTTATTTGGTTTTTGAAGATTCATGGATTTATGGCACTGTAGATGATGCCATTAGGATAGCGGGCAACGGCGGTAACTTTGCCATTTTGCGTAACACCTTTGAAAGATGCGGTAAAATTGGTGGTGATGTGTTAAACATAAAAGCAGGTGGCGTCGGCGATATGGCTTATAATTTTTTTATTGGCAATGCTACCAACGGATTGAAAGCCTCCAACGCCGGCAGCGGTGTAGGCATAGTAAATTGCGATGTTAGCATGTACAACAATACAATTGTAAACGGCGGTTACAGGCAAACAAAAACCGGCCGTGGTGGCTCTATTAATTTCGAGAAACTTGGCCGCGGGCAAGTTTTCAACAACCTGATTGTGAATTGTAAATTTGGGCTAAGGCTTAATTCCGACGTGCCAGATACGGCATATATGTATGCAAATAATTATGGCTATAACTATTATTGGGCAGATAGCTTAAGCGTTGCAAACCAAATTTTTCCGTACACCGCAGGTGCTGTTACCAAACCGGTGGCTACCGATTTTCCTAATCCTTTCACCTATTTGCCCGCCAACTATAGCTATACGCCCGATGTGGCTTACGACGGTTCGAAAGCCGTTCAAGTCGGTAATCCATTGTTCTTTAATTACCCGTTGCCGGCAACTGGTTATAATTTACAAGATATTACAGCAATAGGTACTTATAAGTTTACGTTACAATCTAATTCCCCGTGCATCGGAAAAGGGTACAAGGGCGTTACCTTAAAGAAAAAAGTGCCGTTAGATTTAACCCACGGTGTTACCGAATACACTTTGCCCGGCAGCGATATTGGATGTTACCAAATAGATGGTACCGGCAATCAACATTTTTAAGTAATGTTTTAAAGATATCCGTTTTCTTATAATTTGTTTGGTTAAAAGAATGGCAGCCTTTATTTGGCTGCTATTTTATTTACAAACTATTATGGTCAATTTATTGTAGCGCAGCACAGATGGCATAGCCATGTAGATCAATCAATTATATACGTGGGATAATAATGGTTTAAACGGTTTACATGTAAACTGGCAGTTCGCTATCTTGAACAACTAAAACGCCATCATGAAATCGCCTTTAAAAACTATACTAACCTCCGGCTTTGTTGCCGGCACGCTCGATATGAGCACCGCCTGTTTTGTATATGCTGTGATTATGAAAAAAACTACAGCCACAAAAATTATGCGGTCTATTGCTAGCGGTATTTTTAAGCAACAAGCTTATAGCGGCGGCATCGAAATGCCTTTGCTGGGATTATTGCTTCATTATATTATAGCTTTTAGTTTTGCTATTGGCTATTTTTTCGTATTTCCGCACGTTTCTTTTTTACGTAAAAATGCCATTGTCAGTGGCATTTTATACGGCATTTTTGTTTGGTGTATCATGAATTTGATTGTGCTGCGTTTGGCATTTGCGCATACTTCTCCAATAACTTTTTCATCATTTTCATTATCGTGCGGTATTTTAATATTGATGATCGGGCTACCGATAGCATTGATTACGAATAAGTATTATGAAAATAAACGATAGATTCCTCCTTATCATTTCTTATTCATTTACAAATCCTTCAGCCATAACAACTAATTTTGCCACCAATAATTGCAGAACACTTTTCTATCACCAAAAAGTATGTTATGGATGATTTTATCGCGGCCATTCACAAAAAAAATTCAATAAAATGATGGTCATTGTTACAATTATTTTGGTAGTAGCGGGAATTATTGCCTTGTTATTGCTGATTGCGCTTTTCATGAAGCGGGCACATGCTGTAAAGTGTGACATTGTCATCAATGCGCCGCGGCAAAAAGTTTTCGACTTTTTAAAACTGCTTAAAAACCAAGACAAGTTTAATAAACATGCCATGGTTGCACCCGACCGAAACAGGGAATTTAGAGGAACAGATGGAACGGTAGGCTATATTTATGCATGGGGCGGAAATAAAGATGCAGGTGAAGGCGAAAAGGAAATCATAAATATTGTAGAAGAAAAAAGCATTGAAATGGAAATCCGTTTTGTAAAACCGATGAAAACCAGTGCCACGATAGTCATGGAGATGGAATCTTTATCTGATAACCAAACCAAAGTTTACTGGAGCAATGCCGGTATATTGAAATACCCGGTAAACATATTTATACCAATGATGCAAAAACATGTTGCAAAAGATATGGATAGTAGCTTGTTGACTTTGAAAAGCATTTTAGAAAATTAATAACAACAATTAGGAATAAACCGTTGGTGGTCATTAAATAACAACATCCTATTAAAAAGATGTTTTCGAAGCGGACTGAACTGGATTAAACACTTTTGTGATAAATATAAACGATAACAATTTAAACAAAGCGAACCCGAATTTACGACGAATCATATTCGCCTTTTAAAACATTGCAACTTTATCATTCCTTCATAAACATCATGCTTTGTTTAGCGGCACCTACCATTAGCAAATAAATACCGCTAGCTAAGTTGGGAACTTGGAAAGAATAATAATTGTTTCCTGCAATTAATGTCACTTGTTGTACTTGTAAATCTCGTCCTTGTAAATCTTTAATGGTAATGGTTGTCTGTTCTTTTTTGTTGCTTTGTATTTGTACAACCAAGGTTTGTTTTACCGGGTTGGGAAAAATAGTCAAACCGTTTTTGCCATCCAGTTTCAAAGCAACGATATTCGAATATGTAAATTTTCCGTCTTTATCCAATGCTTGCAAGCGATAATAATAAGTAGTGTTTTGGGCAATGGTAGCATCGGTAAATGAATAATTATTTAAACTGTTGCTATTACCAATTGCGAAGACTTTGCCCAGATTGCTAAAATCGATTGCATTGTTGCTACGCTGGATATTGAAAAAAGAAGCGTTGATTTCAGTTGCAGTTTGCCAATTTAATATAGCATCTGCATTATTTAAACGGGCTGTAAAATTGATTAAATCTACTGGTAATACGCCAGCTGGTTTAGATAAAAGAGATTTGTCGTTTCCGGTAACGCCACCGCCGCCACTGGCAAGAAAAGGAGTGCTAAACTCTGCATATTGGGTAGAATCGCTTAATGCATGAAATGTCCAAGTGCTATCAGAGGCATAACTGCTAGGCGAAATATTAGAAATATTGGAGATGCCAACCAAACTAAAAGTATTATTTGCGACGGTCTTTGCATTATATGTGCTAGCCATTCCGTTTACTAGCTTTTTTGCATAATAATCACTTCCTAAATCAGAAAGATGAAGTTGATCGGGCGATAATATAGGAGCTATAAAATTCGAATCGACCGCATAATCATATTTTACAACACCATATTTTTTACATAATATATCTGCAACACTATCATATACTGACCAATCTGCATAAACAGGCTGAATAGTACTTATAGCGGGGGTTCTATGTCCAAAAATATATTGTACCCGGCTATTAGGTACAGCCGTTAGGTGATTAAAAATCGTATCTAAATTTTGTTGGAAAATTGCTACCGGAATAACAACATTCTCAGTTACAATATCATTTATCGAAAGTTCCACATTAAACAGAACCGGCTTATTGGGTACCAAGCCAAACTGGGTGGTAAGATAGGGTAACTGTTGAACGGCAAATGCTGTTCCCCAACCTGAATGTGCATCGGCTTGATAAATGATGTTGTTGGTAGCACTTAAGTCCGCAATTCTATGTGTAACACTTATTCTTGTTGAACCTGTTGAAGTGATGCTATATGTGTCGTTCTGACTTTTACCACCTGTTTGTGAACCGTCGTAAGTAAAATGTAACCCTGCTGGTATAGCCAATGTTCTATACACCGTTCCATTTAAACTAATAGTGATTGTGCTTGGCGCATCGTTGTAAGTTATAAAATCAACGTATTTGTATTTCCCGGTAAAAGATAATATGCCGCCCGATCCAAGTATCAGTGACGTTCCCGTAGGATTTAAAGCGTCCATAGCTGTTGGTCCGCTAAGGTTAAAGCCATAGCGCTGATAACTGGTATAATTGGTAGGCGCCGGTGTAATATAGTAGCCATTGCCTGCCTTGCTTAAATAATTGGCATGACGAGAGATCCAGTCGCTGTCGACACTTGACGCATAATAACCTTCACTTATTGATGTGCCGATGTATACAAGGTTTAGGAAATTAGCAGTGGTATCCATGCTAAGTACATTTTTTACCGCAGCTTTGGTTGCATCTGCAAACTGGGTGATTGGCTGGGCTGTACCGCCCGTGGCGGCATAAAAAATAATTTTGTCTTTTGTCAAATTGTGCAATGGATAAGATCCGTTTACATCTGCCACATCTTGATTATTGTAGTAAAAACGCACCCCTAAGCTGCTGGTTGGTTGTTTAGTTGGCAACACCTGCCAATATCGGTTCATACCCCAAAAACCAGAGGAATTAGTAATGAGTGAAGAGGTAACTAATGAAGAGGAATTACTGCCTGCTTTGGCTGTGGCTACTAATTTTACTGTAAAAGTGCCATCGCCAATAGTGCCAATATCTTGCCCATTTTTTTTTAATGACAAAAGCAAAGTGTCATCAGCAGTATTCAATGGCGTATTGTTATCAAAATAATAATGTGTCCAACCTGCGGTATCGGTAATTTCAATGTTAGCATACTCAATTCCTGGCTTGGCAGGCAATATTAAACTGTCGCCGTTATCAGCATCGTATAAGCTTGTCAAAATAAGTGGCGATTCGTAGTCGGCAGGTAGTGCCGCAGCTTTATAAGGGGTCAAATTTGTCAAAGCAGTAGCTAAAGACAATAGCAGATAGTTGTTTTTCATCGAATATAGGGTTATGCAAAAATATATGTTTCAAATGGCCCAACTGTCCTGAAACGTTCCTTATTTGATGTTATTTTTAATAAAAACACATTCATCCATGTTCTGGTATATGCTTTCAAGTCAGTTAAAAGGCGCAATCTGACGTTTGTGTCAGATATATGTTTGACCGTGGATGCAAATGCTCACTTTAATGTTCGTATAGAAAGGCTTGGTGCACGATCATCAAAAGCTTTCGGATTTAAAAATATAAATAATTTTAATCTTTAATATTTATGCAAACAAAAAACAATTAACCAAATCTAAATGACTGAATAAAAACACACTTTTCATGTTTCTTGTTGCTTGAACAACATGAACATTTTTTTTCAACAACCATGTACAAGTGATAACAACTAATTTTGCCGCCGATATTCTCAGAACACTTTTCTATCACCAAAACGTATGTTATGGATGATTTTATCGCGGCCCGGTCACAAATGGCGCTTTCGTTGGGTTTTCACATTGTTTTTTCTTGTATCGGCATGGTAATGCCTTTTTTTATGGCCGTTTCGCATTTTTATTGGATTAAAACAGGCAAGCCGGTTTTTAAAAACGTTACAAAAGCATGGAGCAAAGGCGTAGCTATATTCTTTGCTGTTGGCGCAGTTTCTGGCACCGTGCTTTCTTTTGAGTTGGGCTTGCTTTGGCCAAAATTTATGAAACATGCCGGCCCTATTTTCGGTATGCCTTTTTCATTGGAAGGCACTGCTTTTTTTATTGAAGCCATTGCGTTAGGTTTTTATTTATATGGCTGGAACCGTTTTAATAAATGGTTCCATTGGTTTACGGGCGTTGTGGTTGGCGTAAGCGGATTGATTTCTGGCATTTTGGTGGTAGCTGCCAATTCTTGGATGAACAGCCCGAGCGGTTTTAATTATGCCAACGGTGTTTTTTCAAATATCGATCCCATGAAAGCCATGTTTAACGATGCATGGTTTTCGCAGGCTATGCACATGTGTATTGCGGCGTTTGCGGCCACAGGTTTTGCGGTTGCAGGCATCCACGCACTTATGATTTTGCGCAAACAAAATGTTGAATTCCATTCAAAAGCTTTTCGGATTGCGGCCATTTTTGCTTGTGCCGCGGCTTTGGTACAACCATTTAGTGGCGATTTATCAGCAAGATATGTGGCCAAACATCAGCCGGCAAAATTAGCGGCAATGGAAGCGCATTTTCATACTGCAACGCATGTTCCATTGATTATTGGCGGTATCCCAAACCCTAAAACGCAAGAAGTAGATTATGCCATGAAAATACCGGGATTGTTAAGTTTTATGATAAACGATGACGTGAAAAGCGAAGTGCCTGGCTTGGATAGTTTCGCAGTGCAAGATCATCCGCCGGTTGTTATTACTCATTTTGCATTTCAGATAATGGTGGGTTTGGGCATGTTGATGCTGTGTGTTGCATTGCTTTATTTTATAGCCATTTGGAAAAAGAAAAATTGGTTAGATAAACGTTGGCTTTTTCAATTGTTCGTTATTCTTACGCCATTGGGTTTTATTGCCGTTGAAGCCGGCTGGACGGTAACCGAAGTTGGCCGCCAACCCTGGATCATCCAAGGCATCATGCGAACGATAGATGCCGTAACGCCGATGCCCGGCATCAATTATTCGTTTTATTTATTTACGACTTTGTATTTATCGCTGGCAATTGTGGTGATTTTTTTATTGTATCGGCAGATAAAGATGGTGGGGAAGCTTTATGATGTTGCTTCATAGTAATAAGTAAATCGGTAAATAAGTAATTAGTCAGAACTTAATTACCCAATTACTTAATTACCTATTTACTTTTTACCAATTCAAAAATTAACGAACTATGCTCTACGTTGTAATAATCTATTTATGGGCTGCTATTTTGCTTTACGTTTTGCTTGGCGGAGCAGATTTTGGGGCTGGCATCATCGAATTTTTCACGACCAAAAAAAATAAAAATACGGTGCGTGAAAAGATGTACCAAGCCATCGGTCCCGTTTGGGAAGCCAACCACATGTGGCTGATTATCACCATTGTGATATTGTTTGTGGGCTTTCCGGATATTTACAGTATCGTATCAACTTACCTTCATATACCATTGGTAATCATGCTATTTGGTATTATTGCACGGGGTACTGCCTTTACTTTTCGGCATTACGATGCGGTAGTTGATAACATGCAAAAAGTGTACAATAAGATTTTTATTTACTCCAGTTTTGTCACGCCTTTTTTCCTTGGAATTATAGCAGGTAGTGCCGTTTCGGGTAGGATTGATTTACATGCAACTGATTTTTTATCAGCTTATATTTTTAGTTGGCTCAACTGGTTTTCGGTGGCTGTTGGTTTTTTTACCGTGGCCATGTGTGGCTTTTTGGCAGCTATTTTTATTATTGGTGAAACTGATAACGAAGCCGATGAAATCCGTTTTAAACGAAAGGCGAAGCAAATGACTTTGTTTGCTTTTATAAGTGGCGCATTGGTTTTTTTAGCTTCTATTTATGAGAAAATTCCTTTAGCGGATTGGTTGTTTGGAAATGCAGTTGGTATTGAAGGTATTAGTGCCGCAGCTATTTCGCTCGGTTTTTTATGGTGGTGTATCAAGCACCGCTGGTTTATTTTTATCCGCGTATTGGCTGGTTTTCAAGTAACTATGATTTTATTGGCCATTACTTTTCGCCATTATCCCAACATTATTATTTTAAAAGGTGGCGAAACGTTATCGTTGTTGGGCAATGCCGGACAAGAAAAAACAATTCACTCGTTGGCCATGGCGTTACTAATTGGCAGCTTGTTTATTTTGCCAGCGCTTATTTATTTGCTTTATAGTTTTAGGAATAAAAGGGCTGAAATGTTTGAAGAAGAAGGGCATTGATTAATGGATAATGGATAAAGGAATAATGGATAATGGAATAATGAATAATGAATAATGAACAATAAGAAACAACCATAGATTGGGGAAAGAAAGCGTACAAGCCAAAATACCAGTGATAATTAAACGGATTTTAAATAAATATAATTATCCGCCAGAAAAACAAGACCATGCTGTGAAAACGATTTTGAACAGGCGAGGTTGATTGCGGAGGGGTTTGCGGAGGGTGTTTCAGATTAAAATATTTTGAAATAAAGATGGTTCAATTCTATCATGTAAGAACCTATTATAAATAATAATTCAATTAAATTTTGATATAAATCAAACCCTGATTAAACAATATCCTATGCCAACTATTATACGGAAATTGCTTGCGTTCTAAAAATACCACCCATCTATGCTCAAATTTTACTTTGCCGCACTTTTTTTGCTGTTATCTAAAGCAGGGTTTTTACAGCAGCCAAAAACACATCCAAAACAATTACTCAATTACTTACTTACCTATTTCCTCACCACCAGTTTTCGAACTTGGTCACCTTCTGGCCTTATCAGGTACACCCTGTTAGAAAGGGCGGAAGTATTTATCTGCACTCGACCATTTTAATCCTTACGATTTGGCTGTAAGGACCAACTTGTAAAAAAGGCCAATGAAATAAACTCCAAATGTTTTCTTTTTCTTATGAAATAATTGAAAGTTACGATAAAATCGTTCTTTATGAATCCCGCTTTTGTATTGTTGAGCGCAGAAAAAATCCCTCTTTTTATTCAAGAGGGAAAAAATTAAATTGTGCAATAGGAATATTAATCGCTGCAGTTATTTAAATACTCTTTTCGAAAGGCAATTGTTTCCTTTGATGCATTTACCAAAAGTGTGTCTTTATTTTTTAGTAATCCTTTCAATAAGTCTTCAACATTTTTGCCTTCTATTAAACCAGTGGCAGTAATAGAAGACGCCTTTAATTGGTTTGAGACTTTGGAATTGAACAAATATGATTTTAAAATTGGAAAAACAATTTGTGAACCTGTATTGCCAAACACTAGCACTTTTGCATGGTATCTTTTTCATTCCGCAATTTGTCTACAATAAATTGGCAGATAGCAGTTGACCTTTTTATATCCAATTTTTTTAAATGATAGGCAATGCCACCAAGTGCCAATTGTGATGTACCAATTACTGCTCCACTATTTGTAGTATCCGATGCCATTTCTTTTACAAAATCAATCATTTCTTCTGTGGGCGCTACAGTTGTGGCAAATACGGGCAAAAGATCTATCATTACATCTTCTTCTTTTTTTCTAGCTTTTGCAACATTTACCAAGGCGTTTTTTGCAATGGTTATTTCAGCGGTTTCAAGCGCATTTTTTAGTACTTTAAATGTGAAGGAACTATGTGGTGCTAATATTAGAATGCTGGCCATTTTATTGCATGTGGCCGGGTATAAATAAGCAAGCGCCCTAAATTTTAATACCAATGAATCTTTTTGGAGACTATCTCTTTGCGCTGTGGCAGTTTGCAGTTGGCTATAAAGCGCTTCCCAATTATTGTGGCCCAAAGTGTTTCTATAAGCCAATTGGTTTATTTTATCATCAGGCAGGGCAGCACTTAATGTGGTACGATCACTATAATTGTTAGACATGTCTAATTTTAATAGACTGTCCAATTCGTTGCCGCCAACTTTTAATGCTGTTTTAAAAGCAACTGTTACTTTGCTTCCAGAAGCACTGATTGTATCAGCATTTACTAAAACAAATTGAGCTTCGGAAGTATTAATATTTCTTATTTCATCGGCTGAATTAGTTATAATATTTGTTTTATTGTCGCTAATTATTTTTTGTTTTTTTTTCAGATGATTTCAATTTAATATAACCGATATTTTTTTTTGGTATTCAAAACCTTTTTTATCTTTTTTTACCAAAGTATATTTAGCAATAAATGAACCTGAGGTATTTTCTTCGGTCACTTGCCAATTTTCTTTTTGTGTATCGGACTTCACAAAAGGCTGGTGCCGTTTCTTATTTGCAGAAAAATATGCATTCCACAGAAATTGAAAAAGCATTGAATAGTGTTAGTGAAAATGATTTTTATTACCCTGATCAGGTTGACAGTCGTATTTCAAATAGACGTATAAACAATAATGGCGAATTTAAATTAACTGATCGTGAAATTGATTTTCTTAAATATTGTTGCACAGAAATGACCTATAGGGAAATCGCCGAAAAAATGTTTTGCAGTCCTCGCACCATTGAAAGTTATCGAGATGCTTTGTTTGAAAAACTAAATGTAAATACAAGAATGGCACTGGCATTATATGCTGTAAGAAATGGGCTATATCAATTGTAGTTGATAACACAAGCTGTGTATTATTATAGCGTATGCATTAAATAAAATAAGTTTGAAGACTTTAAAAAGAATAATAATCTAATCAAATAACCGATAATTAAATACTCCAAGTTAAACTTATAATTACAATGAAAATTCTTTGGTGCTGGCGCTGCAAACTGAAACCTAGAACAGGCCTAAGTTTCATAAAGTTTAAAAGCTTAGGGCTTGGTTTTCCCAAACTGGAGGCCGAGGGTTCGAATCCCTTTCGCCGCTCTAGCAATAATCTAAAATCTAACAACTAAAACACAAAAACAGTAACATTGTGGGATATTTATTCCAAGTCCTATGAAAATACGTTTTCGGTTTTTGATAGTTGCAGGTTTTTGCTTTTTAGCTTTTCAACAAATAAAAGCCCAACCTAATCTGGTTACGCCAGCGCTTCCTTCTATTCCTAATAAAACATTTAATGTAACAGCATTTGGTGCTATTGCAGATAATGCAACAGATAACACAGGCGCTATCCAAAAAGCAATGGATGCAGCCAATAACGCTGGTGGAGGGAAAGTGATTGTTCCTAATGGGGTGTATTTGTGTGGCCCGTTGCAGTTTTACAGCAACTTAGATTTACAAATAGATTCCGGTGCCGTTATCAAATTATTGCCTATCGACAAATATCCCGGCGGCACAACAACCGGAACCGATTTTATAAGCGGCATCAAACTGCACGATGTAGCTATTACCGGTAAAGGAACTATCGACGGGCAAGGGTCGCCTTGGTGGCCTTTTGCTAAAGAAAAAAATGCCAAACGACCCCGCATGATTGCATTAAAAGAATGTGATAAAATTTTGATTGAAAGTGTAACCTTGATAAATTCCCCAATGTTCCACATCGCCATCAGCGGTAAGTCGTCGAATGTAACCGTTAGCGGCGTAACCGTTCGTGCGCCTGCATCAGACGATGCCGTAAACCCCAGCCACAATACGGATGCATGTGATGTTGCGGGAAAAGATATTCTAATTAAAAACTGCGATATAAGCACCGGAGATGACGATTTTACCTGCGGTGGTGGCACTACCAACGTCCATATCACCAATTGTAAATATGGCTACGGACATGGTTTGTCGATTGGCAGTTACACAAAAGGCATTGTGTCGAATTTTTTGATTGAAAATTGCAGCTTTACCAATACCGAATGCGGCATCCGTATAAAATCTGACCGTGACCGTGGTGGAAAAGTTCAAAACCTTACTTACCGCAACCTTAAAATGACGAATGTTGGCATCCCTATTTTGATGTATGCCGCCTATATGGCAAAAGAAAAAGAATATAGGAATCTACAAAAAATTACGCCTGAAATAGCTGCTGGTTATCCTTCAGCGCCTGTTGCCGATTTGACACCCGTTTATAGTAACATTACATTTCAGGATATTGTGGCAACCACTCAGGATGGAAAACGTGCCGGTTTAATTTGGGGCTTGCCCGAAGCTGCGGTATCCAATATCCTCCTCAAAAATGTGACCATTACTGCTGAAAACCCATTTGGGATATTTTTTGCAAAAAATGTAAGGCTGGAAAATTGTAAAATAATGACACGTGAAGGCCAAAATAAACTGGCTACCACCAATGCAGAAGTTTTAATTGACGGGAAATAGATAATGGATGGCGAATTTAAGATGGCGGTTGTCCAAACACAATCAGCTTGTATTTTAAGTCTGCCATCCATCATCTGCCATCCGCCATCTTAAGTCCGCCATCCATATTGCTGTCTATTTCATCCTGCTAATAATTTCATTCAGGTTGATCCTTGTTCCCAATTGTTGAAATTCCGGTTGTTGCGCCAAGCGATTTTTGTCATTAAATCCGTTAGCAACCGCTTTTAATAAATCGGATGTTGTTGCATCCGCATTGTTATTCCGTGCATTTAATAGGGCAGAAAAATACCACGCTTCGCTGTTGGTAGGATCGGCCATTTTGTACAAGTCGACAAAATATGCTGCTTCGTTCATATTTCCAGATGTGATCATCCGGTTGCTGATAGAATAAAAAGCCAATGATAAATAAGCCTGCAATCGTTGATACATCGCAGTTTCACGGTTTTTAATGGCGGCTTTTATTTTAAGGTCGGCAATGGCTTTTACCCAGTAATTTTTATCGCCCTGTTGAAACTGTTGGGCAAAAACCTCCTTCACCTTTTCTTCTTCCGTAAGTAAATCCTGTTCGGTTTTTAATTGGTTTTTATAAGCAGCATTTGCTGTAAGCGAAGCATATTTTTCTTGAAACCATTGCGCACTTGGCGTTAAACCAGCGAGCATACCAACTGAAAGTTTGCACATTTCTGCAGCCCGAATCAATTGATTGGCCTTTGTAAGTCGTTCAATAGCAATTTTATTTTCAGCTATATAACGACTGATGAAAAACGTATCAATTGCAATTGTTTTTTTCTCCATGGCATCAAACTGAAATCCCGAAAAAGCAGTTTTCATTGTGCTTTCTGGTGCCCATTCATGTATGCCATCAAAAAAAATAATCCGGTGTTTCGTTTGCGTTTTGTCCAGTGCATTGGTAATATCTATCAGGTCCGACCTGTTCATGTCGCCTTCGCCTGTTATGGCAGTAAAGCTGAATGGTAGATAATTTTGTTGAACTATTTCAGGAAGGCCGGCGCCATTGGCAATTACGCCTTTTATTGCTTGATGGTGCAAAGCAATATAAGTTGCCACTTTAGCCCCGCCCGAAAAACCGCAAACGTATATGCGGTTTGCATCCAGCTTCAACCGCTTTTGCGCATCGCCCGATAAAATGGCCCAAATATTTTCGGCATCTGCCCAAGTATTCCCATTTTTTGAATTGTTGCTGCCGATTAAAATAAACCCAAAAGCATCTGCCAGTGCTTTGTATTTATATAATGGCAGTGTTCCATCGCCATGAGGATCAAAAAAATAAACCACTGGATACATTTCTTTAACGCCGCTGGCGGGAATATATAACGCATAAGATTGGGTGTTATCCGCTTGGCATAATACTCGGGCTATCACATTGCCGGTTGCGAATGTGTCTACCGCGGAAGGTGTTGCAAAACGGGGAGTATCCATTTCATTTGTAACAATCGAGGTTTCAGCGGTTGTTCTTCCCCCGCAAGCCACACTAAAACATACAATAAAGAATAATCTGGTGAATTGGTTTATTTTCATCACAGTGTTTATCGGGCAAAATTATTTTACTTACGCCAATTTTTTGCTTTTGTGTAAATAGCGTTTTAGATGGCAACAATGATAAACCATAAATGGGTGCTGATAATGAATATACGTTTCTCATCTCGGTAGCTAAACAATTATATTTTGCAGTTCGTTAATGGCATACAAAGGGATATTCGTTAGCCAATCTTCTTTCCTGAAATCTGACATGGAAGCCCGGATGGCTGTTGCAGGCTCAAACTTGTCGGAAAAGACTTTAAACTTTTCGCCTTCAAATTTTCTTCAGCCTTTACTTCTATCGGAACGACCTGACCGGCATATTGTATCAAAAAATCTAGTTCCGCTGTTGCATTTTCCGCAGACCAATAATAGGTAACAAATTCTTTGATTGTGACCAATTGCTGTAGAACGTACTGTTCGGTCAATGCACCTTTGAATTCTTCAAAAATTTTGTTTCCTTCGATCAATGTTTTTATGTCCATGTCCACCATAGCGGCCAACAGGCCCACATCTACCACAAATAATTTAAATGCGCTAAAATCCTCGTACGCCTTAAGTAGGAACGAAGGTTTGGTGACCCTGTTTACTTTATGGATAAGTCCGCAATCGATAAGCCAGGACATTGCCATTTCGTAATCTTTCGCCCTGGCCCCATGTTTAATAATACCATATACAAATTTCTTATTCTCTTTTGCTAACTGCGCAGGCAGGGCGTTCCATAGCATTCTTATCCGCGGCACTATTTCATGCGGAGCATGTTTTGAAAAATCCTGTTCGTAGGCCGTCAAGATTCGCTTTTGGATTTCCCTGACGTCATTAAAATCCTTGCTTTTTGAAAATGAATAT
>CAWJTH010000092.1:0-55335 GCA_963845495.1 uncultured Chitinophagaceae bacterium | reverse complement strand
AATGTATTGCTAGGAATATTGTTTTGCTCATGAATTAAACAATCTTCAGCCCTTATTCTTGCCTTTAACGATGAGAAAAATGTTTTTGTAAAAGGTGCGAGTCCAACAGAGCAGCAATATTTAAACATTCTCTATATAAAGAGATCTGAGTAGTATTTGGTAATGACTTTGTTAATAAATTAATAATATTGAAAAACTCTCCTTTTCGCAACGACTTCATCATCGTTATATTATCAAGCTGGGAATTGTCAGCAACGGCTTCCCGATATGTAGTTAGTTTGTTATCACTATTAAATATGATAATACCAACATTTTGGTTTACTATTAATTCATATCGTGCCGCCAAAGAATAATGCGTAACTATATAAACTTCAGAAAAAGCTTTGTAATAATCATTAAGTTGGGTTTTAAGTCTTTCTGGTGTATCTAATTCGGTCTTAATTTCAAAAACCTTATTAGTTCCATTTATCAATACCATATCAGCAATGGAGTTAGCTATTTTAAACTCATTCAATAAAATTGTATCTGTTAAGGAATAATTATTAAGAACATAATCACTTAACAATTTGGTTTTATAAATATATTCATGTCTATAATCTTGTTGAAGATGAGCAAACGAAAAATTTAATAAATCTATCAGGCGACATTTGTTTTTAATTTTTTTTTGATTACTTTTTTGAACAATACTTTTTAATTGTTTTCCTAGCATCTTACAACCTTCGTTATTAGCCAAGTGCTTAAACCCAGAATTAGAAATTAATCTGGCCAACAATCTAGAATCAATTTTTAATTCTTGGTTGGAAATGCTCATGCGGTAAATGTAAATAATTTAAAAATAGCTTAGAGCAAAAATTCATCTGTCATATTCTATACAATACATAGGACATAATTTCAGATATTCAAAACCTATTATCCAATACACCGACCTATGTTGCCTTTGTATCTCCATAAAGCCGATTAAGCAAAGTATTTATTTGTAATGAAAATAAACTATCATCGTGTCAAATCAAAGTTTTAATATTTTCTTCCCCCAATTTAAAAAAAATCCTTATTCTTGCCCTCCATTCCATTGAATGGCTAGGTAACCATAAATCCAATAGGCAAACTATGATACGGGATTTATGCGTACACCAACAATAGCAATCAATTTTAAGGGATTAACAACTGCCGGGCTTCTTTTTAAGCGCTGCAACATTATAAATGGCAGCACAAGGAATGCTTATTTGCCTAATGCACCGCCCTTTGTTGGCCACTGTCTTTTTACTATCCTTTTTATAGAATAGAAACAGCAAACAAGCAATTCCATTTTTATACGGAAAATGCCAAACATCCTGCAACAAGTTATCCGCCTTTGGCGGAGTGCCTTATGCAGGTTATAGAAGCCTCTCCGCCCTTGGCGGATGCCTTCCCGCAATGTGCATTGGCCTATCCGCCAAAGGCGGAGACGCTCGTACAGCATGCGACGAACCTTCCGCCACTTACTGTTATTCAAAATATAAACCCATCGAAAAAAATGATTCAAAGTATTGATTTTACAATCTCCGCAACGGAGAATTCCTCCAATTAATGACCGACCTGCTGGCCGTAGCTTTAAAAAATGATCCCGACAACCTGAAAATAAGGAAGCAATATGACGCTTTGCTGGCATTAACCAACCAAACGGAAAGCCTTTTTAAAATCAGCCAAGGCAGTGCCATCACCCAATTGTTGCTCGATTTGGATGCCCGCCGCGACAATGCCATTACCGGTCTTGGTTATTTAATAAATGGGTTTGGCTATAGCAGCGACCCCGTGGTGGCCGGCAATGCCAAAATATTGGCCGATCACTTAGCGCTGTTTGGCAGCGGTATTGCCCGGGATAATTTTTTGAGTGAAACCGCCACCCTTCGCAATATTGTGAACGATTATACCAACAAACCCGAGCTACAGGCACCGCTTACCGCCCTAAACCTTGATAGTTGGAAAATGGAATTGGAAACTTCTAACAACGCTTTCAGCAAGGCCTATATGGACAGGTCGGAGGAAATGGCCGGCGCAAGCGCCGATACCTTAAAGGCAAAAAGGAACGAGACAAACGCAGCTTATTATGGTTTTCGGGATACCATTAATGCCTATTTTACATTAAGCGAGGGTGCCGAACCGTATGCAAGTGTTATTAACTTAATCAATGTGTACATCGACCAATACAATACGCTGCTAAGTAATAGGGTCGGAAAAACACCGGTTGTGCCTACACCGCCAGTAACGGGTGGGGATGTATAAAATTTACCGTCTATGGAGGCTTGCAATGTTGTAAGCCTCTTTTGGCTCAAATATACCCTAAAACAAGTGCCGCTCAATCACTGCCGATATCAACACATCGGCCAACAGCGGTATCAGCGGCAGCCATTTATTAAGGTTGAATTTTTTGCAGGCTATATAAATACCTGCGGCGGCACCCGCAAACAGCCAATAAAAAAAGAACAAGGTATATGGTTGGTTGGCGGCGTTCATATAATACGACGGGCCTATGGCGTACAATAAAATAAGCACTGCCCATAAAGGTGTTTTATTGATGGGCGGTGTATTGTAACCACCCAATTCTTTCTTCATGGCCAATTCCATTATTTTACCAAATACCAATAAAACACCTACCGACATTAAAAAATTCACGGTACGGTCCCAGGATGCGAACAGTAAAAACGGCGCTACCCACATGGTAGCTGCAAACAAACCGTATAGCGCCACCCGCTTTACCACGCTGTTAGAAGGGAACACCACTTTCAATTGCACGGGTAGTTCCACCGTTTCGTAAGGGGTTTTGGCAATTATTTTAAACTGATATACTTTGTCTTTTATCAGTTTAAACACGTCAATATTCAATTTAATATCGCCAAACGATTGTTTGCCGTAACTATTAAAAGCAAAATAATTGGTAGACAAAGTAACCCCATCGGGCGCACCAGACGATAGTAAAGAAATGGCTACATAACCTACATTTTGCAAGGCAACAGTAATGCCGTATTGGATATTTTTTGAACCACGGATGTTGACAAGTTGTATCGCTTTTTGATCGAACCCAACTTTTGGCGCTGCCGAATTTGGATCGATGGTGCGGATAAGGGCATCTACGGCGGCCAAATTTCTATCTAAATCGGTGTACCAATTGGCGTATAAAACCGCATCGTACAGCCTGTTGTACCTGCCGTTTAAGTTTTTTTGGCCAATACTTTCAAACCAAGTAGCTATATAATGGTTGCGGATGTAATTGGTAGTGAGCGGCCAAAGCGAAGTATCTTGCCGCAGCACGGCAGCTAAATCTTCGGGCTGGTTTACCCGTATCTGGTTAAGGTAAAACGGATATTGCACATTAATCCCGTAAAAAAAGTGGAGGAAGTTTGGTGTGGTGGGCGTTAAGCCGTTCAGTTTTAAAGCAGTAACGGCATCTGTTTCCTCCAGCCATATCTGCAAGTGGCCGTTTCTAAATAATTCGTCGGCTTTCCAAAAATTGTCGGGCGTTTTTTGCGCCTCGTCAAACAAGTTTCTTATGGTATTTTGTAAAGTACCTTGAAAGCGAAAAGGCAATTCGGGATTTAGCCGATAAACAATTTTTAAATACCTGATGTCTTCATCTTGCGTTTGCTCAATCAGGTGTTCAAACACTTCGGCTTTTGAATCGTCGCGACTAAGTGCCATTACCGCCTGCGGCAAATAATTGGTATTTCTAAAGCGGTTGTAAGCTGCGTTTTTATTATTGAAGGAAACTTCGCCCATTTCTTCCAAAGAGCCTACTTCATTGCCCAACCAGTTCACAATGTTTTCAACGGGGTCTTTTACGCCTTTTTGCCGCCACACATTTTTTAGCGGGTCGTCTTTGGGTTGTTTGGATCGGATTTCGAAATCCTTTTCATTCAACTGTTTTAAGATGTAGTTGCGTGTCTCCGTTTCCGACAAATTATTCGCAATGCCTTCCACCACCAAATGCGAAGCTTTGTTAGGGGTCAGTTCGCCATCGGCCATAGTAATATTTACCAAACTAGCAATGGCAGTAATGCCGTTAGTAATCCGTTGGCCTTCCAGTTCTTTATAATAATTATCAATCCCTTCGGCGGTTTTTAATTTATTATAAGCTGTTTCCAGTATTTTTTGGGCATTGTTAATGGTTTCCTCGCCGTAACGTGCTTTTAGCTTTTCGGTAGCACCCCGGCTCATTAGCAACAATTTGTCTTGCCAAAACACATTTAATATGCCGTAATTGTTTTGCACCATTTCTGGCGTAATCAAATGTTTCTGCTTATAATCGATGTATAAATTTTCGAACGGGTTATTAGAAAGAATAAACCGCCAACTGCCCAATTTTTGTTCAAAATCTAACGGTATTTGGGTTAAGCCGCCTTCGCTTGTTGCTTTCGCCAGCAAGTCTTCATCGGTTATCTCATCGGGTTTTGCGGTGGTATTGTCGGTTGTTTTTTGTTGATCCGTATTATTTGTAACTGCATTGGGTTCATCGCCAGATATAAACGATTCATTATCCGACGAAGTATTTTCGCCGGTAATGCGCCCTTTTTCTGTCTCCTCGGGTATGTAATCAGAAGAAATCCGTTTTATATTTTCAGGTTCCATTATTATAATCTTAAATCAATTAACTGGATCTTTTGTTTGAGTTCTTGCACGTCTATATCGCCTTGCTCAGAAATAATGCGAAGTTCCGCTTTTACGCCATTCCCTTCAACCGTTGCATGCACAATGCCCGATTCATCAACACTTAACCCAACAGTTACTTCGCCTTTTGCGTTGCCTAACTCAAGTCTTCCACGTTGTGTGCAATCTTCGGGGTTGGTACTTTCGCCTTCGTATACTTTTAGTACGGCATTCTCATCGGCCGGAAAAGTTTCTTTTACGGAGATGGGCAACGGCGTATTTTTCTTTATCAAATGTTCTACCAATTTTCGGCCTTGCTGCCTTACTTCAATCCCAATTGATTTTGAACTTACATCTACCACTTTGCTACGGTTACGGCCATATAAAGCTGCCCCTTGGGCAATGGCGGTATCTAAACTAAAGCCCGTAACATTTTTACGAACGTTTTGACCTGAAATGCTGCTGAGCATTTTACTGATCATGGGCATCCTCGATGCGCCACCTGCCAAAACAATATCATCAATATCGCTCCAATTTAAATTGGCCTTGCTAAGCACATTATACAAAATAGTTTTGCATAACGATAACAATTGTTGCGACCGTTCTTCAAAATAAAAATTATTATCGACCGTGTCAAAAATCAAATCGTCATTGTCTTCCAGCCTTTCACGATACAAATTTATTTCAACCGATTGTCCCGCAGCATTTAAATAAACCGAGGTTGCATTTTGTTCTGACAAAGAAAACTTGCTTTCCAAAGCCATTTTTTGTAACTCCCAACCCATGTCGTCGGGAATTTCCATGTTGGTTTGCCGCTCAAACTCAGCATAGAAATAGCCTTCTAAAATGGCATCCCAATCTTTTCCGCCCAATTTTTTGGCACCGTCGCTGGCAATCACTTTTGCTTCGCTGTTGCCTAATTGCAAAATGGTTACGTCAAAAGTGCCGCCGCCCAAATCGAATACCAATATTTTTTTATGATCGTTTAAATCAATCCCATACGTTAACGCCGCGGCGGTTGGTTCGTTCACAATGGCAATCACATCAAAACCAGCAGCAATTCCTGCTATTTTTGTTTCATCGCGTTGCTTGTCCCCAAAATAAGCCGGTACAGTTATCACGGCCGGTATCGTCACATTGTCCAGCGTGTCGGCCGTTGTTAAAATGCCTTTTCTTTTGTAATGAAAAAAAATATCGGCCTTTATTTTTTTTAAAATGATGGCCGACATACCGCAGGCTCTGTAATCAAATCCATCCACCTTAAAAAGTGAACCGCTGTTTTCGCCCATCAGCCGTTTTACAAATTCGAAAATGGGTGAATTGGCCTGTAATTTTCTTGCGTTGGCTTTTTTGCCGACATAAGCCGTTTTGCCATCAAACCATATTACCGAAGGGGTGGTTTCTTCACCGTCGCTGTTTTTAATTACAACCGGCAAACCGTCTTCATTAATATAACTGACACAAGAAAAAGTAGTGCCCAGGTCTATGCCTACGTGCGGTATCATCTTTGGGTATTGGTATATTCTTTTAAAAATTGACTGACTGAGGTTATAAATGGCGGCTGAACTACCCTTTTTGATTCATCGGCCATGGCCAAATCATCAAAATTGGCAATAATTTCGGCCCTAACCGAAGTTTTATAAGCTTCGGATAATTTAATTTGGTTGTCTGCAGGAAAAAGACCGTTGCGCATGCCCAAGGCATTCAGCACTTTTATAAATTCTTCAAACTGCTCTAACCTTACTGATTCAACCAATGAAGTATGTTGGTTGAAAAAACTGCTTTTTTTGATTACATCGTAATGGCTGTATTGTTTTCCGCCTATTACCATCGGTTCGCTTATCATCAAACCTTCCATTTTTGTTTCGGTAGATGAGCCGTAAATCAGGTCATCATCCTCATCAAATTTTTGGGCTTTGCTGTTTGCTGAAACGGCACCCATTAAAATTGAACCGCCCGAAGCTTCGTCTTTATGGTTAATGGATTGGATTTGACCAACAAATGATGGTTTTTCTAAAATAAATTCGCCAAGCGCCGGATTTAAAATGGCATTTCTAAAAAGCCCGTTCAAGAATTTTGAAGCAATGCCGTCCGGATCAAACTTGCCATAATCTATCCAACTAATTAATTTAGCCGCATTGCCACCCCAATGCAAACGGATGCCGTTTTCGCGGATAGCGTTTTTAAACCGACTATTGCCAGTATATTTATTGATGGCCAAAGCAATATGCCCTGCAAAAAACGACAATGCGCCAAACTCAATAGCAATGGTGCGCCGCAGCCAAGCAATTTCTTTGCTGTTTACATTTTTAATAATGCGGGAAGAAATATCCGAGCCTTCTTTTTTCAACACATAATTTAAAACTGACGAAAATTGCATGGGGTTTTCGATGACGGCACGCAGGGCTTTTACGGCTTCGTCGGAAAAAAGTAGGGAATAAAGCCTTGAATTGGCCGCAATTACATCAGAAATCTGTCCGCCGGCCAAATTTACCGAGCAGTCGTAAATTATTTCATTGTCGAACCAAACGCTATAATCGGTGGTGCCGCCGCCCACGTCAATACAAATGGCACCAAACTTTTTATTGGCACGATCAGTAGCTGATATGTAAATTTTGGGACTTGAGAAATAATGGCCGGTTGCTTCGCCTTCAGAAACAAATTCTGGCGAAGTATCGATCATCAGTTTACCCAACGTATGGCTTACAACCGTGTAATGGCTACCCTGAATATAAGTACGTCTTTCGCTTGGATCGGCGTTGGTAAACAATAAAGTGCGGTGATATTCCGGCGTGCCGGGGTCGTTGCCAATTTGGATGGCCCGTTGTAAAGTGGTTTCCCAAGTGGCATTATAAGCACTTTTCTTTTGGTCGGAAAACGATTTTGGATAGGTGCATTTTATCCTGATGTTGCCCATTTTTTTGTGGACGATATCCAACATCAACAAAAACACCAAGCTTTCGATAAAGCAAAGCATTTTAGAATCATCGCTATCCCACTTAATATTCGACGATACATTTTTATCGTACTTATAATCAATGGGAAAGTAAATAAAATGGTCGAACAAAATTTGATCGTACTTGCCCACATAATACCTTTTGATGGTAGTTGGTATGGGCAATTCAACATTATTGACGGGAACAAAAAATTGTTTTTCAATTTCTTTCCGCTCAAATTTGTTGGCGTTGGTTAGTCTGCGGGTATAATCAGCAAAAAGCAAACTGGCTTTGGCCGGTACGCTGTTTTTTAAGTAATAAATATTGGTGTTTGATGTGCCAAAATCAACGCCAATCACCACTTCGTCTTCATTATCAAACTTATCGTTGTTAAAATCAGGATCTCGGCGAAGCAAAATCAACCCTGTAATATTATTTTGAAAAGTCAATTCTACCGCCTCGGGAAATGAGTTGAAGCCCGAAATCCGTTGCAGGTTTATCTTTATTTTGGTATCGTTCGATTCGTACGACTGGGTTTCTTTATTCGACAATTTATGCGTTACGTCGTAATTCAGCGGTTCCACGCTAAACTGGTCGGTGGCGTTGTTCATTAAAAAATACTGGCACCAAAAGTCGCCAGAGTAGTTCGGGAAAATTTCAATAACGGGGATTTGTGGCGCTTCGGTAATCGTTCCTTCGCCAACGCCACGAATTTCGCCGCGGTTGCGATATGTTTTTTTTACCTCCACTTTTTGGTTGTTCACCAAAGGCAGGGTAAACGAAAAAACCACTTTTGTATTTCCGATGTCGTAATGCGGATTCAGTTGTTGTTTTATTTCTTCCGGTGAAAAGAAATACAGGATTTCCTTCCTGAAAGGCAAAATGAATTCCGTGTTGCCGTCGTTCAGGTATTTTTCTTCATCGTTTAGGATGTTGTCTGTGTAGCCTTTTAATAAGGTATCAGTTAAAAAATATAAATCGGGCCTAATCCAAATGGTATCGTCTTTTTCAAGGTTGATATTATTGATGTTATCGCCGGAGGCACTCACAAAAAAGCGGTCGATCAATACCGACGGATCTTTGTCGAGTTCGCTGGGGCTGGTTCCACGCCATAAATTTTGGTTGCGTCCCAACAAACTTGGCGTTATTACCACCACTTCTTTTATGCGTTCCAACTTGTTGCGGAACATTTGCAGGCTATAATCTGACCTGAAAGCCGTTTTACTTTTGCTTTCATCTTCCACTACCGGTGTTAACAGCAATTGGTAAATGGCATATTTGCGGATTACCTGCGGCGGGTTTTCGCGGAGGCTGTCGATGATGCCGTCGTCAATTTTTACCGTGTCGGCTTTTATGTCGCTGTTTTGGGGAATGCCTAATTCGTCCTTAATGTCCATCAACCACGATTCCAGCATTTTATTGATGTCGCCCACATATTTATGGTCGCCGCCGGTTGTGGTAGATGTTTGGGCCAGTTCGTTGAATCGTTTAATAAAATTATCTAACCATTTTCCTACGGCATCCAAGCCGTTACCTTTAGATGGCGGTTTCAAATAGCCGCTTTCATCCATCAGCGGAAAAGATTCTTTCAACAGTTTCCTGTTATAATCTGCCGAAGTAAAAACCAGCGTTGCTGGAGAAAAAGCGCCCAACGGAATGCCTTTAAATTTGATCAGCACAAAATCCGTCCATAAATATTGCGTGCCGTTTCTTTCCAAGCTTACCGGCCTATCGGCCAAATTATTTAATGCTTTCGGAAATTTTTCACCCTTTATTTTGTCATCGTTCAGGTTTACGGTTACAACTTCTAAATCGTTTAAATCGGGCTTAAGTTTATGCAGCGCCAATAAGCTCAACAATCCACGCCATTCTTGCGAAATGCGGTTGCGCAAAGGGTGTTTTTCTGATCGGAAACCACCCAAAAAAGTAAGCGGCCGTGCATAAATATCTGGCACGGAAGACACACCGCGGGTTTGTGCCGCTTCGTCCACTTCAATGCCATCGCTAATGGCTTGTATTATTTGATGGTCCTTATTATCCCAAACACCGTCGTTGGCGGGTTCACTAATGCTGGCACCGGAATTTAGTTTGGGTAAGTATAAATGCTTGATTGCCATAAATAGTTGTTGTTTAACTGTTCACTAAATTTTTCCGGTTAAATTTTGATGCTGCCGAATAAAATATATTCAAGTATTTGCTGCCGGCCGAAATAGTGCCGTCTTTTATAATGGTTTCTTCAAGGCCAGCCGTACGGAATTTATTAAAATCGTACGAAGCTGAACCCGATTTGCTACGGATGATTTCACCAATATTTGCCTTAAAAGCCTCGGGATCACGCAAAAACAAAATTTTATCTTCCGGAATTGGCGCTGCCATCATTTTGTCTTGATCAACCAACAACACATTGCTTTTATCATCCATCGAACAAATCCAATACAAAAAGCTGTTTAGAAAACTATCGGCAATATTGTACAGTTCGTTGTTGGTTTGGTGACGGGGATTATACAAAGCGCTGTCTTCTTTAAAATCCCGTTTAAAATTCTCAGCGTACCAAGTTTCGTCGGCGGTTTGTTTATGCGTTTTTAGCAAGGTGTTCCTTCCAAAAGTAAGATAGGTGTAAGCAAAAATGGTAAGGTCGGCCATCAAATCCCTAAACTGACGAGTAGCCGCTTGTAGGTTGGCACTTTCGCGGGTAAGCGGAAGGGAAGTCCAATCGACCACAGCGCTTTGCCTGCTGGCAATAAAATATTTTTCGTCTTTCGCGGCTTCTTTCGATTGGTTAAAAAAGTCGAAAGCGCCCAATGCGCTGGCCATTTCAATGTAATGCGGCTTGTTTTCTTGCTCTGCGGCGCCCGTGCTAAATTTCCCTACATTTTGCGAAAGCGAATCGCCCACAAAATAATATTGGTCGAAGCCAAGGTGCTTGTCGTTATAATATTGCAACGCGGCTTTGGTGGCAATGGGAAAATCGCTGTTGGTTACAAACATCGATTCAGTAATATTTTGGTTGGCCGTAAAACTAAAATAAGGCAACACCAAAGAGCCGCCTAACAAAATCCGGCTTTTCTCATCGGCCAGTTTGGCGTGCATGGCGTCGTTGAATTTCAGCAATTGCCTACTGCCAAGCGTTGGAAAACCCGCCGCTCCGGTTCCACCAAAAATAGAACCGACAATAAACACCCTCAAATCGCCTTCGCCCATGGTTTCAATACCATCCCAAAGCAGTTTAAACGGATATTCATCCATTGGCGGATCGGCCATTACCACTGAACCAATAGACGGGTGGCCGCGAAAACCACGTTCCAAATCGGTATCCAATTCATCATCTGTAAACAACACATTGGCCAAATTGGCCAATTCTGGCGAGGTCTTTTTTAGGTTGTCGTAATTGATATATTTGCCCAGCGTAAAATGGCGTTCTTCAAAAATGCTCCAAATAAAAGGTTCATCCGCCGGCGGAATAATGATTTCGGTTTTAAAAGATGGATTGTCGGCCGTGCGTTCAAAAGCAGCCCGCATTTGAGTGTAACGGGTAATAAGCGTTTTGGTCCGCGTAAGGTTGCCATTGCCCTGATCGGGATCAATCATAAAAATATGAAGTTTGTCTGGCCCAAAACCGGCCGCACAAAGGTTTACGACAGATTCTATCACCCTGGAACCGGTGCCTCCAATTCCTATTAAAACATTTTTTTGCATGTGCTATAAGAAGTAATTAGTAATTAATATTAAAGGTTTGATGCGAAACGATGAATATTAATTTCTGTTTTTAAGAAAAACGTTTTGTGGCTTGGGATTATATTTTTAATCCCAAATCTTTCGACATCTTATTTATCGATAATATAAGCTTTGTGCTTCTCTAAAATGTTTATTTGTGATTTAAACACTGGAATAAAGGTTACAAGTTCTTCAATTTTGCTAGTAAAAGAGTTTAACACTACGATTGTTACAAAATATTTTTCAAGATTTTGCTGAAATATCAAATTTTTGTCGATGGTCAATAATATATCAAAATTATTTTCGGTACAATATGTCATCAACTTTCCATTCTTAATGCCACTCAAACCTAATTCCCTTACTGTAAAAACTTCAAATTCAATCAAGTGTGCTTTCAATTGTTTGGTAACACATTCATCAAGCAAAATTTTCATTGAGTATGTTCGTTGAAGTTTCAATAAGTTTTTGAGACATTTCAAGTAATCGGATCACCTGTGTTTTACTTACGCCTTCAAAATCATCAAGGAATGTTTCAATAGATTCGCCCGTTTCTAGATAGTCAAAAAGATTTTTTATAGGAACCCTAGTCCCATAAAATACAGGTGTACCGCCTAAAATTTCCTTGTCAATATTTATTACTTGTCCATTCATAAAGGTATTTTTTTTATCAACACATTACATTTTATTAATTAATTCGCCTAATCTTCCTCACTTCCCAAAAGGAACAAATTTTACTGTGCGTGGAGACATCAAAAAAGTTGCTGCCCAAAACAAAATAAATGTAAGTATTGACAGCAGGGCAAAATAAATGGCGAACCATTTTGCCTCCATTTCTTGGCCCATGTTCATTAAAATAATAATAACGGTTAAAACAATGGCCAACACCAATTGAAAAAAGAACAACATGCGCCATTTCCTTTTTGCCACAGGTAATTCGCCGGCTGTTTTTTCTTGGCTGCCATAATAATACCAATAACTGCTACAAACCAATGTAATTAAAACACCTATGCCAAAAATAAGGCGTAGATCAGCTGCCAAAACGGTGGCATCCTTATCTTTTAAATTGGGTGATTCTGATAAAAAGCTAGCCATTAAAACGCCGAATACAACCCATAATACAATGCCGATAACAATGGTAATAATATGATTTACAGGGCTTTTGTTCATAAAATTCTTTGAGTTTAATTTTTAGTTCTTTTCGAGGTGGATGAAAAATTTGGCAATTTTAGGATTTCTTACCGTATTAAAAACGGTTGAAATATCACTTAACAATTTCGACAGATTTAAGGTTTTATTTTCGTTTACACCTTGTGCAAATGTTTCGGTGTTCACATTTTCTACCCAATTGGGCAATTTTGGTTGGTTGGTATTATTCAAGCCAAAATAAACCGCATACGAATATTTACCTTCGCCGTCGTTATTATTTAACGTAATTTTTCCTTTGATGGTGTTGCCGCTTTGTTCCAAATTGGTAATCTTCACCTCGTCATCGGCAGCCGTTGAATCCGGTTTTCCTTGCGTTTTTTTGTAAACCGTATATTTTAGGTTTTCGATTGCAACGGGCGCAATAAATGGCGTGGTGGTTAATGTAGCGGAAAAATCAAGCGTAGCTTCTTTTTCCTTGGCATCCATCCTAAAACCGTATACCGTGCCGTAATCTTTTAAACTGCCCAAATTGCCTTGCGCAATTTTAATCTTATTGTTTTTTGCGGCATCCTTTTTTACTTCTACCGTAAAATCTTCCACTGGTTTTTCGGTGATCAAAAACAATTGATTGCCGTTGATGTAAGGTTTGTTTTTTAAAACGTTAAACATTTTGGTGATGTTTTGTTTTTCGCCAAACAAAATCACATATAAAGGTCTATCGCCTTTTACGCTTACGGCAGGCGAAACATCGCCTACAATGCCGTTGAAAGGACTAGTTAGGCCAATTACACCTACTTCAACATTGGGATTTTTTTTGATGCAACTGTCTTTTATAGCGTTTACCACCAAGTTGATATCGCTATTGTTGTAAAAAAAATCGGTAATCAAAATGCTTAACCTTGAAGCATTTGTGGTTTGCAACGCACCGGCAAAATTTGTTTGTGTGCTCAATCGCGGATCGCTAAAAATATTTACCGAGTTTTTGCCGCTCACAAATTCAGCCCTTGAAATCGGCAATACCGAACGCCCAAATTTAAAATATTTGATATCCGTTTTTTTCCAAACATCCTGGCAAGTGGCTTCAATATCGTCCATTAACTTGCTAAAATTGGTGGTTGATGGCGAAACATAACCTTTCATGGAAGTGGTAACATCCAAGTACACATCCACATTCAACGATTCGCCACTTGGTTTCTCTGAGCCGGTAATTTCATCTTTCGAATAATTCCATTGCTCGCCCTTTTTTGTTGGGCCACCGCAGCCATAAATTCCAAGCACAATTATCCCAAAAAACAAAAATACCATCTTAAAAATTGGATGGTGAGATTGGTGTTTCATTTTGGAAAAAGCGGTCTGCATTATTAATAATTTTTTCATTTGATATGGTTGGTGCAACTACATCTTTGTAAATATAATTGAAGCCTTTGATTTAAGAAAATTTCTGTTGAATTAAGCACATTGCATCGCTATGCTCGCTTTTTAACGAACATTGGATAGGTAGCTACTGATAAAAACTAAACTTTACAGCAAATATTGCAATAAACGAATTTTAAATAAAAACTAATTCTCAAATTAAATTGATAACATAAAATTGATGGCGAAACATCAAAACCGATTGGTTAATTAAATTTTGCCCAATTTTGAAACTGCATATTTTTCATATTTTAAATAAAATTTAAACATTTCTACAAAATAAAAGGCTTGAATAGAAATGTTTGAAGCCATTGGGTATATTTATGATTTAACCAAAAAGATGTTTTTGGGAAGTTACCTTTGCGTCTCGGAAAACCAAGTTTCTACCATTTTCCAAAGTTACAATCGATATAGAATCCAGCTATGAGTGATGAGATAAAACACGAATGCGGGTTAGCATTCATCAGGCTTAGAAAACCAATTTCGTATTATTTACAAAAGCATGGCACCGCCATGTATGGCCTTAACAAACTGTATTTGTTAATGGAAAAACAACATAACCGCGGCCAAGATGGCGCCGGTATTGCTGTTGTAAAAACAAATGTTGAGCCTGGCTATCCGTTTTTATGGCGCAACCGTAGCTGCCAGCAACAACCCATTGCCGATCTTTTTCAGCAAATAGGCAAAGAGTTGAGCGAGTTGGAATTGTATATGCCCGAAGTAAAAAAGCATCCGGGTTTGCTAAAAGGCCATCTTCCTTTTTTGGGCGAATTGATGATGGGCCATTTGCGTTATGGCACGCAGGGCAAAAACAATGTGGCTTTTTGCCATCCATTTATAAAAAGGGAAACCAAACAAGCCAGAAATTTGGCTCTTGCGGGAAATTTTAATTTGGTGAATACCGATGAATTGTTTGGTTTAATCAATTTTGAACCGGGCGAATTCCAAAAGCAGAGCGATTTGGCCGCAATGATGGAAGTAATTCATCATTTTTTGGTTAAGGAAGAAGAAATTGAACTGGAAAAGCCCGATTTAAAAAAAGTGCTAGAAAAATCGGTGGCTTTATTTGACGGAGGTTTTACAGTCGGCGGCTTAATTGGCAACGGACACAGTTTTGTGATGCGGGATGCACACGGCATCCGCCCAGCCTATTATTATGCAAACGATGAAATTATTGTGGCGGCTAGCGAACGTTCGGCCATCCGTACCACTTTTAACGTGGGCGAAAACGAAGTGTTGGAACTGATGCCTGGCACTGCCCTGATTGTTGACGATCATGCCCATTTTGAAATCCACCAAATTGCAGAACCAAAAGAGCGCCGTGCATGTAGCTTTGAACGCATTTATTTTAGCCGCGGCAACGATGAAAAAATTTATCGGGAACGGATTGCCCTTGGTCACCACCTTAGCAAACCTGTGTTGGAAGCCATTGACCACGATTTAAAACATACTATTTTTTCCTACATCCCGAATACGGCGGAGGTTGCTTATTACGGCCTATGCAAGGGAATGGAAGAATATTTGAACGCCACCAAGGTGCAACGCATTAAAAGTTTTGGTAGTGATATTACCGAAGAGCAATTATCGGCCTTGGTAAACCGGAAAATACGGCAAGAAAAAATACCGATTAAAGATGTGAAGATGCGCACCTTTATCACAAACGACGAAAGCCGTGGCGAAATGGTACAGCACGTGTACGACATAACTTACGGAACTGTTCAAAACCATACCGATACTATTGTGGTAATTGACGATAGCATTGTGCGTGGTGCAACTTTGCGGGATAGTATTGTGAGGATGTTGGGCCGTTTAAAACCTAAGAAAATTGTCGTGGTTTCATCGGCACCGCAAATCCGTTATCCTGATTGTTATGGCATCGACATGAGCAAAATGGGAGATTTTATTGCATTTCAAGCTGCTATCCAATTAACAAAAGAAGCGGGCAATAATGCTGCATTAACTGATTTATACCGCCAATGCAAAGAAATGCAACGCAGCGGTAATTTACATTCTAAAAATATGGTGCGTGAAGTGTATAAACCTTTCACCACGCAACAATTAAGCGATAAAATTGCAGAATTGATAACACCGCCCGATTTCCCGATTCCGGTGCAGGTTATTTACCAAACCATTGAGGATCTGCATGATAGCTGCCCAACTAATACCGGTGATTGGTATTTTACCGGTAATTATCCAACATCTGGCGGCAACCGCGTTTGCAATAAAGCGTTTATGAATTATATGGAAGGAAAAAATGTAAGGGGATATTAGGTGAGTGGTGAATGGTGAGTAGTGAATGGTAAGTGATGAGCATTCGATCTTAAACCACTGGCTCTTTGGCGTGATTTTAGAATAAGTATTTTGCAGTTAACTTATCTAAATAATCGGTTATTTTGAAGCTTGAAAGTTTGTATCTTTTGGTCATCAAAATTTTCGCTTAAATCTAATAATCACTATGAAAAAATTGCTCCTTGTTCGGCATGCCAAAAGCAGTTGGGATACGCCAACACTTAAAGATTTTGACCGTTCGTTAAACGAGCGTGGGGAGCAAGACGCAGCAGCAATGGCCAAAAAATTGTTCAACCAAAAAATTCCTATTGACGCTTTTGTAAGCAGCACTGCTTTGCGGGCAAGGTCTACCGCCGGCTTTTTTGCAAAAGCTTTTTCTTTTCCCGAAAAAAAAATAATTTTATTAGATGACTTATACCATGCGCCAGCCAATGTTTTTTACAACGTTATTAAACAATTGGATGATGAGTGGGAAACGGTAATAATGTTTGCACATAACCCAGGCATTACCGATATGGTAAACAGTCTTGGTGTTGCACGATTGGATGATATGCCTACTTGCGGCATTTTTGGCGTTTCGGCTGAAACCAAAACTTGGAAAGACTTTAAAGCTGCCGAAAAAAGATTTGTACTGTTCGATTATCCTAAAAAATAAACTTTTTGCCACTGCAACCTTTAAACGTGTAATATTTGCGGTTGTCGCTGCATTTTTTAACGCATAAATTGTAAACGTTTCATGGTTTTATTCGGTATACCTAACTGTAACACGGTAAAAAAAGCAACGGACTGGTTAAAAGAAAACAATATTACTTATCATTTTCATGATTATAAAAAACAAGGTATCGACGCTGCGACTTTAAAAAGTTGGTGTAGCCAAGTAGGCTGGGAAATATTGTTGAATAAAAAAGGCACCACGTGGCGTGGGCTTGATGGGGCCACACAAGCCGCAACTACCAATCAAAAGAAAGCCGTTCAAGTTATGATAGAAAACCCAAGCATCATTAAACGGCCGGTGATAGAACACGATGGCAAAATATTAGCCATCGGTTTTGATACAGACAAATACAAAGCTGCTTTTTTATAGCAATTTATTTGTCTTCAAAACCGATGGCCTATTTAATAAAGTTAAGGAGCCCCTATTCCGCCGGTTCCACCGTTTAAGCGTTTGTTTTCATCTTCTGAGCCAGTATTGCGTTTACTTGCGGCTTTTACGGTATTGCTACCGAACCGATAACTGAAATTTAAGCGCAACTGCCTGCTTTCGTAACCGCCTTTTACGTTAATGCTGGAACTATAATTGCTAGTTGCACTCCAATGCATAGTTTTGGCCACATCAGTTAAACTTAATTTTAGGGTGGCTTTTCCTTCCATCATTAACTTTTGAAGGCCAAGGTCGAACTCTCCCATTGATTTCGACTTAAACGTTCCTCCCCAAATACTTGGTCCGTAAAAAAATCCGCTCACTTCGCAAGTCAATCCCTTTGCTAAATTAAAAGTGTTTTGTCCAAACAATGAGTAACCCAATGCATCTATGTTAATTGTTTTGCCACCACCAAAATCGGCCATGTAATGGCTGTAATTGGAACTAAGATTTAAATATCCGTTCCAAATTTTAAAGAAACTGAATGGCGTTCCTATTGTTAAGGTCACAACGTTTTGTGTTGCAAGATTTTTTGTAGTGATATAAGATTTTGTTTTATCAGTCGTATCAATTATCTGTGCCATCAAATTGGCAATATGGCTGAAACCAATTGTAGTGCTCAATTTATATTTGTAAAGATGGTTCACTTCAAAACTATTGGTATATTGTGGGTTAAGAAAAGGATTGCCCTTTTGATAGGTTAGCTCATCTAATTTGTTTTCAAACGGATTTAGAGCTTGGTAAGATGGCCGATCGATGCGGCGGCTATAAGTAAAAGTTAGCTGATTATTGGCGTTGGGCGTGTAAGTAAGCGCACCGCTTGGAAAGAAATCGAGATAATGTCTCGGCACGTCTTTATTTGTATTACTTGTTGTGTCTGTTAAAACACCACGGCTATTTGTTTGCTCTACCCTAAGCCCTGCCTGCAAACTTGTTTTTTTGCTTAATGGGTGATTAAAATTTACATAAGCGGCATTTACATTTTCGGTGTATTTAAAAGAATTGCTTTTGCTCAAATCTTTCACATCTCCGTTGCCATACACGTCCCAGAAATCGAATGTGTTATTGGTAACTACTTGGCTAAACTTGCCTCCATAGCCCAATTTCCCTTTTTTAAGCGATTGTTCATAATCAACCTTTAAGGTATAAATATCAATATTGGTAGGAGTATTATTCTTGTAGATAAATTGCGTTTGTGTACCGTTTGGATAAACATAAGTATTGGGTTGATAACTGTTTGCGGTTCCGCGGTAAGGTGCAAAATTGGCATCAATACTAAGATCGTGGCCGCTAGTGTCGGCAAAATGATAGTTTGCGTTAAAGTTGTAATTGGTTCGGGCACGATCCACAAGATTGCTTGCTACTAAAGTGCGAGATAAAATGCCTGTGCTTACAGGGCTTATTGGTGTGTTGCTAGTAGTATTGCCAAAATTGTTTCCGATATTGCCATTTATTATAAAACCCAAAGTGCTTACTTTGCTCAACGTTATATCAGTGCCTACTTTAAAATTATGGTTGTTCCCCACTGATGGCATTATGCTTGATTGATTGTAAACACTATCGGCTTGTATCCTGTATAAGTTCATCCAACCTTCACTACGTCCAAAATTATTGCTGTAATTACCAAACCAATTGGTTTTCTTGTTTCGGTAGTTAAGGCTAAACGAATTGGTGCTTTTTAAGGTTTTCCCCAATGCTGCGCCAACGCTAACATTACCATTTACGCCAAAGCGCTTATCTTTTTTTAGTTTTATGTTGATGATGCCCGCATTACCGCTTGCCTCATATTTTGCCGAAGGGTTGCTAATCATTTCAATTGATTCAATATCAGCACTGTTCATGCTGCGCAACAATGCTGCCAAATCGGTTGAGCCCATATTCGATGGACGACCATCAATATAAACTTGAACGCCGGTTTTTCCTTTTAAGCTAATGTTATCGTCTTTGTCCACCACCACACCTGGACTTTTTTGCAACAATTCCATTGCATTGCTACCCGTAGCGTTTATACTAGCTTCTACATTTAAAATAACTTTGTCGGCTTTTACTTCTATCAACGGCTTTTTGCCATTTACAAGTACGCCTTTCAACTCTTTTGAAGCAGGTTGTAAAACCAGTGCAGGCACATTTACCGTTTTGCCATCGGCATAATTGAAAATTGCGGAGGCGGCTTTATTAAATCCTACAGAAGTAACGGTTACAAAATATGCACCTGGCTTAATGTTGGCAAAGCCAAATTTGCCTTCAACATCAGTTATATCTGTTTTTACCAAAGAAGAGTCCTTGGCTTTATGCAACACGACGGTTGCGGCCTTGTAAGGCTTACCGTTATTGTCGTTTACCTTTCCCGTAATTACTTCATTTGGTTGCCGTGAAAATGAAAATAGGCAGCAAAGTAGGCATGCTACCAGCAGATGGGTTTGTTTTCTCATTGTTTATGGTTTGGTGCAAATTTTGGTTGTTGCACGCAAAACTAATGAAAGCTGATTAACAATACAGCTTTATTAGACAAACGGTTGGATTTGAGTATGGGTATCAATTAAAAAGGATAAGCAAACAACAGTAGATAAACCCATTGTTGTGTTAAAAAAAACGCCATTGCTTTATTGCGGAATGCAAATGCTATAATCTGTTACTTTTGCGTGAATTATTTTAACAGAATGGATATACAATTCAACCCAGATAAGCAACATACGCTTGTATCTGATGTGACGATTGCTGGAAATGGCCTGCACACGGGTGCTTATGTAAATATGATTTTAAAACCGGCGGTAGCTGGACACGGATTACAATTTCAACGGGTGGACTTGCCTGGCAAACCAATTATTAAGGCAGATTGCGATTTAGTGACAGATACAAGCCGCGGCACTACCTTAGAAGCAAATGGAGGCAAAATAAGTACTGTTGAGCATATTTTAGCTGCATTGGTGGGTACCGGGGTTGATAATTGTTTAATTGAATTAGATGGCCCTGAAATCCCAATTATTGATGGTAGCAGCATCCCTTTTATTGATGCCATTGAAGCAGTAGGTGTTCAAGAACAAGAAACCGAAAAAGTTTGGTATAATATTGAGGAAATCATTTCTTTTTATGATGAAAAAAAGCGGGTGGAAATGACCGCCTTGCCTGCTACAGAATACAAAATAACCACACTTATCGATTTTAATAGCCCTGTACTTGGCACGCAGCATGCGCAGTTAAAAAGCATGCAAGACTTTAAAGTGGAAATTGCCCCTTGCCGCACTTTCTGCTTTTTGCATGAATTAGAAATGTTGCTCGACAATAATTTAATTAAGGGAGGCGACATTAACAACGCTATTGTAGTGGTAGACAAAGCCGTAACCGATGTAGAAATGGAAAGGTTGGCAAAAGCTTTTGGCAGAGAAAAAATGGAAATCAAAAGCGAAAAATATTTAAACAATTTAGAACTGCATTTTCCGAATGAACCAGCTAGGCATAAATTATTGGATGTTGTGGGCGATCTTGCATTAATTGGATTCCCTATTAAAGGTCATATTATTGCAAACAGGCCCGGGCATAGCTCCAATGTTGCCTTTGCCAAACAAATTAAGCAATATGTAAAAAAACAAAAGCTGTTGCAAGGCGTACCTGTTTACAATCCTACGCAGCCTCCCGTTTACGATCTGTCCCAAATAGAAGATACGCTTCCGCACCGTTTTCCATTTTTATTGGTCGATAAAATTATTGAACTATCACCTACCAAAATTGTAGGCATTAAAAATGTAACTTTTAACGAATGGTTTTTTCAAGGCCATTTTCCAAGTAACCCAGTAATGCCGGGCGTTTTACAAATTGAAGCACTGGCACAAACAGGGGGTATTTTATGCATTAAAGCAATGCCTGATGGAAAATATGACACTTATTTCGTAAAAATTGATAATTGTAAATTCAAGGCCAAAATAATGCCAGGCGACACCATGTTATTAAAAATGGAATTGATCGACCCCATCCGTCGCGGCATTTGCAATATGCATGGAACGGTTTATGTAGGCAATAAACTTTGCACGGAAGCAGATTTGGTGGCGCAAATAGTAAGAAGGTCGGATTAGTTTCTATACAAAATCTTTAGCTAATTAAAAAAGGAAAAGCAATGCGATGCTTTTCCTTTTTTAATTTTCAAAGGTTCAATTTCAATATAGCATAAAAAAAATAGCCAAGCCTTAAAAGCTTGACTATTATAGCGCAGTAACTATATTATTTATTTCTTCCCTTTTGTTTTTGATTGGATCAATCTTGTTTCGCTTGGATATTCGGTTAAAGCTTGTGTTTGCAATGAATTTAAAATACATTCATGCAAAATGATATAGCGGTTTGCATTAAACAATTCCATTTTATCTTGCGGTAAACGTAAATTATAACCTTCATTACTATCAGCCAAACCGTCAAAATTCGGGTTCAACTTGTTGAATTGGGCTATATCCATCGTTAAGTCTTTAGCCATCACAATAGCATTATACTTACCGTGAATGTTCAGGACCTCTGTGCCAACCTTTTCTTCGTCGGTAAGTTGTTTTGTCTGCAATTGGATAACTTGAGCCATTGTAGCCGGTTGTTGCCTTGCATTCCAATCTGCGGCCGTGCTAGTTGTTATTCCGCCATTTCCTTCCATCACATAATGGGTTCCAATAAATTTCTTTACATGGTTCCTACTTTCCAGCGGAAGATAATTTTGTAATTTCCAAAAGTCGCGGCTGCCGCTTTTGCGGATTGCGCTTAAAACACGGCCTGGCCCACCATTGTAGGCAGCTACAACCAACAACCAATCGCCCAGTTGTGCGTATAGCTGTTTTAAATATTTGGCAGCAGCTTCTGTACTAAGCACATAATTTCTACGCTGATCGTGGTAACCGTTTACCGTCAAGCCCATCAATCTGCCGGTTTCTGGCATTAATTGCCACGGGCCTACCGCACCAGCCCAACTATCTTCGTTTGTTTTTAAATGGCTTTCAATTACGGCTAAGTATTTCATTTCTTTTGGAATGCCATAAGCCAGTAAAACGCCTTCCATCACCCTAAAATAAGGAAGTGCCCATGCTTTCATGCTCAATAACTCCTTCCCCTGTTTGCTAATATAGTCTTGCACAAAAGCTACCGCTTCTGGCCGTAATTGCATATCGTATGCTTCTGAAGGATTGTAGTTATCGGATGTAAAAAGATTTTTGAACGCGTAATCAGGGTTTGAAGCTGAATCGGTAGAGTCTTTTTTTACGGTAGATTTTGTGATCTTATCATTGTCATTGTCCGTATAACGGGCAAAAACGGTATTGCCTAATAGTAATGCTATCAAAGAAATTCCGAACCCTTTTTTAATAAATGATAGCTTTTTCTTGTTTTTCAACGGCCAGGCGCATGCCCAATTCACAATTTTGGTCATTGACAAAAATTTTATTTGATTAAAAAAATACCTCCGCCCTTTGGGCTTAGCTTGTTTTGTTAAACAGCGTGTTGGTAATTTTTGTAGGCAGAATTGCCTTGCTACTGTTATTGTCTGATAATTTTCAGCTTAAATGACCGAAGGTCACTACTTAATTTACTCCTGTTTTAGAAGGGGTTATGCTGTTATCATTTCTGAAATGCGATGCAAAGATACTTCTTTAAACCGGTTTGTCAAAACCTGAACACCAAAAGGCATGCCATTTGTATGCTTGAACTTTGGTATTGCCATGGCAGGAAGCCCCGCAAGATTGGCAAAAACCGTATAAATATCGGCAAGGTACATTGCTACCGGATCAGTCATCTTTTCGCCAAGCTTAAAAGCCGTTGTTGGCGAAACTGGCATCAAAATGGCATCAAAATCGCTAAAAATGGCTTCAGTTTGGTCAAAAATAAGCTTTCTTACCTGTTGTGCCTTTGTATAGTAGGCATCATAATAACCTGCTGAAAGTACGAAAGTACCCAACATTATGCGCCTTTGAACTTCCTTACCAAAACCGTTCCCACGGTTAGACTTATAAAAATCTGTTAACTCAATTTTAACATTCGTCGATTGCTTTCCGAAGCGAATTCCATCATATCTACTTAAATTGCTGCTTGCTTCAGCCGTGGTAAGTATGTAATAGGTTGGAACGATATGCTCTAATAAATCAAAGGGCATGGCTTCGACCGTGTGCCCGCCATTCCGCAAGTCATCAAATAAACTCTCTAATGCAGTTTTTATTTCAGCATCCAAACCCGGTAAGGAAAGTGTTGGCTCAAAATAAGCGAACCGATATTTTTTAGGATTTTCTTTGTTTTCAGTGCTATATTTCTCAATTTTTCTGCTAGAACAAGTACTGTCCATTTCATCAGGGCCAGCAATTACCTCCAAAACCTTAGCAACATCATCCACATTTTTGCCAAAAATGCCGATTTGGTCGAAAGAAGAAGCGTAAGCTATCAACCCAAACCGACTAATTCTACCGTAAGTTGGCTTTAAACCTACAATACCACAAAAATCAGCTGGTTGGCGAACGGAGCCGCCCGTATCACTTCCTAAACTTACCATGCAAAGGCCGGCCTGAACCGCCACCGCTGAGCCGCCGGAAGAGCCGCCTGGAACCCGAGTGTTATCCGCAGCATTTAAAACAGCCCCATGGGCTGAATTTTCGTTGGTACTACCCATTGCAAATTCATCGCAATTGCAATTGCCAATAATTATAGCACCGCTATCTAGTAATCGCTGAACAGCGGTACTATTATATAATGATGTAAATCCTTGTAAAATTTTTGAAGCGGCCGAAATTTTCTGGCCTTTTATGCAAATAACATCTTTTACGGCAACCACAACCCCATGCAACGGAAGTAAAACCGCTCCATTTTTTATGGATAAATCCAGCGATTTTGCTCTTTTAATGGCATCATCCGAAAACACCTCCACAAAAGCATTCAGGTGTTTATTTTCAGCGATCAGTTGTAGATATGACTCAACAACTTGCAAACAGGTTACAGTACCTGCCGCAAGTTGTTGTTTATAACTTGTAATAGATGTAAAAACCAAGGAAAATTGTTAAAGTGTTGGAACGAATAAAAGGAAAATTAAACACAAAGCATCCAATGTAAGAAACTGGTATTTAATATTTAAATAGTTATTAGCCTTTAGATTCAGTAGACGTAGTAGTAGTTTCAGTTTTTTTCGGCTCAGCTAATGTGCTTTCTATTTCACGCTTAACATTATCCTTCGCATCGTTAAATTCACGTACGCCTTTACCCATGCCACGCATTAATTCTGGAATTTTTTTGCCTCCAAACAATAACAAAACGATAAAGGCAATCAAGATCATATGTTCTGGAGCAAATAAATTCAACAGAACGGCCATTTGAGAATGTATCATAATATAAAAATTTTCAATTACAAAGGTAGCTTTAAAAGAACATTATGTGGTTTGTGTTTCACAAGTATTTCACAATCAACTTTTATGCCTTGCGTGTAAAAGGTACGTAAACTTTATACATTAAGTTTCAACCCCTTGAAAAAGACAATTCTTTTAAACAAATATCGACCATTTTAGCAAACGAAAAATGGAGGCGTTGCCTCCATTTTTCAATATGGTTGAAATAATTATTTTTTGTCGGCCATGCGTTTTTCTTTAATACGTGCACTTTTGCCGCTTCTTTCGCGGAGGTAGTACAATTTAGCACGCCTTACTTTACCAACTTTATGTAAAATAATCGATTCGATGTTTGGAGAAAGAATCGGGAAAAGACGTTCAACGCCTACTCCATCACTAATTTTACGTACGGTAAAAGTTGCGGTTGCCCCAACGCCTTGGCGTTTAATTACGTCGCCTTTAAAACTTTGGATACGTTCTTTGCTACCTTCTACAATCTTATAATTCACAGTGATGTTATCACCAGCTTTAAAATTAGGATGTTGCTTACCTTGTGTCAGTTGTTCGTGAACAAATTGAACTGCTGCGTTCATGGCTAAAATTTTTTGGACTGCAAATGTAAGAGCATCTTGTTACATAAAAAAATAATTATGGCCCTATTTGCAACTTTTATTGCTGAACAGCCAATTTGGGCCGCTCCTGTTGGTTTGAACCTTTCTTTCTGCTAGTTACTTCATCAAATTTCTTATCATAGTCGTTTCTAATCGTCCCCAGCATCCGATCCCAAACCAATGTATATAATCCATAATTACCTTTAAAATATTGATGGTGTTGGTTATGGCTTATTGATGTATTTATCCATTTACCCAACCAATGGCGGTTAAAATTTTTTGGATATAATTCCCAACCCAAATGGCCATATACATTATAAACAATTGAAAATAAAAAGAATAGGGCCAAATGTGTTGGATGAACAGGGATGGTAAAAAGAAAAACTGCAAAAATGCCTACTTCTGCAAAAGCTTCCAACGGATGAAAAGCATAAGCAGCCCAAGGACTCGGATTGATTGAGTGATGATGCACCAAATGGAAATATTTAAAGATCTTTTTATGGTGCATCAGCCGATGGGTAAAATAAAAATACGCATCATGCATGATAAACATAATGGGAAATGCTAACAAGAAATAACCCCAACCATATTTATCGATATTTTTATAAAAAGTTGTGTGGCTGGCTATTGCAGGGCTTTTCAATAACACAAAAGGCACCAATGCAAATATGAGCATGGTTGTAATGGAATAGCCAATCTCTCGTAAGTAATCCTTCTTTTGCGGAAACTTGTTTTGAATTTTTTTATATAAGAACCGATTTTTCCAGATAATATAAAAAACTAAAAAGCCAATTGCAGCCCACTCAAAATAGCGGCTACTAATGTTTTTTAATACGTCAAAATAATCTTGCCATTTCATAAAAAGCGATTATCGGTAAAATTACAATAGATTGAAACAGCATTTATTCATTTTATTCGCAATTAAATAGGGGATTTTTGATTGTTTGTTCAAATCAAAAATCATCAAGGCTAAAATCGCGGCCATCATTTCAGGAAAAATCCTTATAATCGTGTTTCTTTTCCAATTTTTATAAAAAGCTGCTATGACGAACGAAACCACCGGTTTTAAACAAACCCTTGGCCTTTTGGACGGGACCATGATTGTTGCGGGTTCCATGATCGGTTCTGGGATTTTTATTGTAAGTGCCGATATGGCCAGAAACGTTGGCTCTGCCGGCTGGGTGGTGGCCATGTGGGTAATTACCGGTATCATGACCATCAGCGCAGCACTTAGTTATGGCGAATTATCGGCCATGTTTCCTAAAGCTGGGGGCCAGTATATTTATTTAAAAGAAGCATATAATCCTTTAACTGGCTTTTTATACGGCTGGAGTTTTTTTACCGTTATCCAAACCGGCACTATTGCGGCGGTAGGCGTGGCTTTTAGCAAGTTTGCGGGCTATTTTATTCCGGCGCTTGAAAAAACCGACGCCAATGTTATCTATCAATTTAATAGCAATTTTAAATTGCATTGGGCAGAATTGGTGAGTATTGCCTTGGTAATTTTTCTTACTTATATTAATAGTCGTGGCGTTAAAGAAGCCAAATTAATACAGCGTATTTTTACTTCAGCCAAATTATTGGCCATTTTTGGTTTGATTATTTTTGGCTTTTTATTGGCGGGCAATGCAAATATTTGGCATAGCAACTGGTCTACCGGCCTTCATTTACAAACCACCGATGCCATAAAAGATGCAAGCGGAAAACAAATAGGATGGTCGTTGTTTCATGAACCAAATGGCATTTTGGTAGCCATCGGCATTATTGCTTCGGCAATGGTAGGTTCTGTTTTTAGCAGCGATGCCTGGAACAATGTAACCTTTATTGCAGGCGAAATGAAAAACCCCAAACGCAATGTTGGCCTAAGCCTGTTTTTTGGAACTTTGATTGTGACGGTAGTATATATATTAATGAATTTGATGTATACATCCGTTCTGCCGCTTTTTCCTGCTATGCAATCGGGCTCAGTGCCATACCCAATGGAAACTGCGGGAACATTGGCATTTCCGTTGCAGGATAGGGTTGCAACCGCTGCCGCAGATAATATATTTGGCCAGATCGGGACAAAAATCATCGCGGTTCTAATCATGGTATCAACATTTGGATGTAATAATGGGTTGATATTGGCCGGTGCAAGGGTTTATTATGCCATGGCAAAAGATGGTATGTTTTTGCGAAAAGCAGGAACGCTGAATAAAAACAATGTGCCGGGCTGGGCATTATGGGCGCAATGTGTTTGGACGAGCTTGCTTTGCCTAAGTGGCACTTATGGATTATTGTTGGATTATGTTGTTTTTGTAGCCTTGGTATTTTACATTTTAACCATTATCGGTATTTTCAGGTTGCGTAAAACCCAGCCCAATGCCGACCGGCCTTACAAAGCTTTTGGTTATCCTTTTTTACCTATTTTGTATGTGTTATTGGCAGGAACAATGTCAATTGCTTTATTATTTGCGAAGCCCCAAACTTCGTTGCCGGGGCTTGCAATCGTTTTAATAGGTATCCCCGTATATTACTTAACAAAGAAGAAAGAAGTGTTATAAAGAATGTAAATAAGTTAAACTTTTACCATAGAATTGTCATTAATTGCGAAAATTGACTACAATTTTTTGCCAAATCAGTTTTAATATTACCTTCATCCATTTTCCGGTTGTTTACCATAACCAAGCAAGTAAAATATGTCTACAAAAAAAGACTTTCAGTGGAGTCATGAATGTGAACCGCACAAATTGCGGACGAAAGAAATTATAACCGATCATCCTGAGATTAGGTCATTGATCGGAAAAAACAGCACTACCTTTTTGGTGATTTTGCTGTGCGTTGCTATCCAGTTAACATTAGTTTATTTTTTGCATAAATACGATGCTTCTTGGTGGTTGGTGGTTGGTGCGGCTTATTTAATTGGTGCTTTTGCCTGCCACACATTGTTTGTGTGCATGCACGAAGCTGCCCACAATCTTATTTTTAAGAAGCGTTCGCTTAACACTTGGGCCGGCATTATTGCAAATTTGCCTTTGGTATTGCCAAGTTCGGTTTCTTTTCAAAAATATCATTTGAAACACCATAGTTTTCAAGGTGTTGAGGAATTGGATGGCGATATGCCTTACAAATGGGAAGCAAAACTGATCGATAATTCAACCATTGGCAAAGCCATTTGGTTATTGTTTTATCCGCTTTTTCAGGTTTTTCGTCCTATCCGTTTAAAAGAAATCAGCCTTTTTGATGGTTGGACAGTTGTAAATTGGGTTGTTGAATTTGCTTTTATGGGCGCTATTATTTATTTTTTTGGTATAAAAGCAGTAGTGTTTTTAACGGCTAGTTTTTTCTTTTCCGTTGGGTTGCATCCATTAGGAGCACGTTGGGTGCAAGAACATTTTCTTACCCATGGCGATCAAGAAACAAAAAGTTATTATGGACCATTGAACACATTGAATTTAAATGTGGGCTACCACAATGAACACCATGATTTTCCGTCTATTCCATGGAATAATTTGCCAAAAATCAAAGAATACGCTGGTGAACATTACGAGAATTTGGGTTATCATACATCGTACACCAAATTGCTTTTACAGTTTTTGTTCAACCGAGAGATCTCCGTTTATAGCCGGATGGCACGGAGCAACCGTGGTAAAACTAAATTGGTAACGCCAAAAGTTTATACCCAAAAAACAGAAGACGCAGAAGTAGCCTAAAAAAAATTACCATAAAAAAAGTGTTGCAAGCTTAACCTCTTGCAACACTTTTTTTATGGTGTGATGAATTGATATTTATAATGCTATAAAATGGCTAACATTAAAGCACGTAATTAAATAAAACTAATCCAATAATCTTTCTAACTCAGCTTTTGAAACTTTAAAAATGGTTCCATGCCGGATGCCTCTTGGCAATGAGATTTTATCGGAAATATCGGTCCAGTTTTTTAAGTCGCTTGATTCGATGGCGCCATATTTATGGTCGCGGTATTTATCAAAATAAACAATCCATTTGTCGCCAATCTTTAATGTGGTTGGCCCTTCTGCCCAATAATTACCAGTAATTTTATCGGAAGGTTTTCCAAAACCGCCTATTAATTGATTGCTGTAAGCGATATGCAAATCTTTTTTAGGCGGATTTTTTGTTTCATCTTTTAAAAACATAATAAATTGATTGCCATCAGGAACAATAGTGGCATCAATAACATTAAAACCTTGGTCGTACAATAATTTGGTAGGCGTGTAAGTTCTAAAATCTTTAGTGGTAATCTGATAAATACGGTGGTTGTAATCGCCGCCGCTATCGGTGGCCGGAAAGCGGCCGGGAATGGTAGTGGCCCAATAAATCATATACAATTTATTTTTTGCGTCGTAAGTAATTTCTGGTGCCCAGCAATTTTGTGCGGTTGGCTCTTGCTCCATTACGGGCAAAAATTCTTGTTTGCTCCAATGGATTAAATCTGGCGAAGACGCATAACCGATGCCACGCTGTTTCCAACTCACGGTCCAAACCATGTGAAATAATCCATCTGCGCCTTTAATAATACAAGGGTCACGCATCAACGAATCTTTACTTAAAACAGGCCTTAAAAAAGAAGTGTCTTTATGCAAAGCCGCCCATTTATAACCATCTAAACTGTAAGCTAAATGCAGTCCATCTTTGCCATTATTATTAAAATAGCAAAACATATAAATTTCGTCTTGGGGTTTTATTGTTTGTGCTTTGGTTATAAAAGCAGTAAATAATAAAAGAATTGAAAACAAATATTTCATGATTAATTTTTTAGTCAATTTTTGTTTTGAGGCGTTGCAAGGTCATCCACCTTATTTTCGTTCTTATCATAATTAATGGCCGGGCAAAGGTGGTTGACCTTTTATCGCTAAATCCCCAACCAAGGTCAACCACCTTTATGGTTTTTTATTAATTTACCGTTTAAAAAAAGGTGGATGATCTTTAATTACTGCGTAATAAAGTTGCAGCCATTAAACCAATTATCACATCGTTGGCCAATGTTTTTACAGTAAGCGATTTCAATTCTTTGGCATTATTTAAAGGCATTTCCAACACGGTTGCTGCACCACCATCAATAGCCATATTGCTATAACCTTTTATAGAAGTATATTTATTTAAATGTGTGGCCACTTCGCCCGTTTTTAAATAAACACGCAATGGTTTTTCTTTGCCTATTTTAAATGCAAAACCGTCATCTATATAATCTTGTTCAATTGGTATCCAATTGTCAGGATTGATTAATTGCAATGTATCAGCCGTTCCATCTTTGTATTGCGCAATCACCAAACCGTTTACCAGCCTGCTTTGCATGGGATTTGTGCTTCCCGCCATTAACAATTCAATTCCTGCTGCTTTTCCAGTTAAAGGAATATTTACCTTTTCTGAGAAATTATCCCATTGAGAAGTGAATACAATATTGTTGCTATCAATTTTATTGAATATAGAAAAAGGCGTTTTGTCAGGTAAGATAAATTCATTTTTTTTACCTGCCGATTTTCTTAATCCAGCATCATCAATATTGGCCATAATTAACGGATAACACCAATTACCGATGCCTTGTGTTGGCAATTGCAAAGTGGTGGAAGTTGGCCGCGGACTTAAATATTGGTGTTTAAAAATATTGGTGACTTTATCGTTAAAATAATCACTGAGATTTAATTTTTCGTATTTAACATTCTTTGGCAAATTGAAGGTTTTATTTGTTTTATTGTCATTCACCGTAAAACAAATCGGTTTCCACCAAGTAAATGCACCATCGTGCATTTGAATAAAAAATGTTTTATCACCAGCACTTGAATTAATATCTGCTTTTAAAACATTTTTTAAATAAACAATATTTTTCAAGGTTTTTTGTGGATCGTAAACAGGTAATACAATAGCTTTATCAATATCTAAATTTATCTTATCGCCATTATTATAATTACCGGCAAATGTTTTGGTTGAAAAATTATCGCCATACCAAACAATTTTAATTTCGTATTTATTTTCTGATCCACATTTTATTTGTAACATCGGTTGGCCAATGGCATCAACCAACACTTTCCAATCGGTTGTTTTACCATTTATTTTTACATTAAATACTTTATTCTTTTTTGCTGGTATTTGTAACACCAATTGCATTTGTTTTGGGTAAGATTGAATAATAGTGTAATTATCCGAATCGCTATTGTTTTTATAATCAATAAAAATATCAGGCACTTTTAAAGAAGCAAATTTCCAATTGGTTGGAAAGCCCGGATGAATTACCAATGTATCGTGCAAAGCATTTGGTTCAATACCAAATAAACCTTCGGTAACCGTTCTTGCCGCAATCCCGATTGGGTCGCCAAAATCGCGGTACAGTTCACCGCGAACGGCATCATAAAAACTTAATTGCTGAAAATTTCCCGGGCTTGCACCCAAATACATGCTTTCAATAAATGCCGATTTCCACAAATTAAATGCTTCATTATTCCGGCCGGTTTGCCAATAAGCCAATGCGGTATGTAAATTTTCTGCCATCACCACATTGTTTAAACTCCAATCGTAAGGCTGCCAATTAGTGGTTGACAATAATTCATAATCCCCATCCAAACCATTTGCTTTTACGGGGATGTGCGGAATATTATTGTCGACATATCGCAACATCTGGTATGCCTGAAACGGGTTAATTGCCTTTGAGTCGATGGCATGATAAACCGTCCACAAACCTGCGGCAGGGTGCACCAATTCCAAGCCCATTTTATCCTTGAATTCAGCCAGCCAGCCTTTATCTTTTAGCCATAAATCTTGCTGCATGGCATCGTAAATTTTGTTAGCTTCCGCTTCGTACATGCTGCCGTCCTCACCAATTAATTTGGCTAATCCAGCAGCCGTTTTGTTAGCCCGGTAATTATAAGCCGATGAGTGGGAAACCCCGCCACCACTGTATTGTAGCGCATCGCTTGCCCAAATAGCCGCATACGCATCGTACAATCCATCGCCATCGGCATCGAAGTTTCTTTTCTCCCAAGCCAAATGTCTTTTAATCAACGGCCACATTTCTCTCACATAATTCGTGTCGCCAGTGTAATTAAAATGATTCAATAATTGGTCGATAAAAACCAGATTCATGTCGTAATGGTGTGGCCGCAAATCACCCCCAGGGTTGCGGGAAATATAGCCGCTGCTAAACATGGAAGTCCCCATTTTTTCTAAACTCCTTGCCAAATGCAATGCGGTATCAGCTACTACCCTTGCTGAATCTGGCGAAGTGACCTGCGATTTTGCATAACTACTAAAATGAGATTGCGCCCTGTCGTGCCAGCCCAGCGGATCGGCCACGTATGCACCACGCCAAGCATTTAAACGCATGCGCCATGCAACGGCTCCGTGCAAGTAAGATGGCGATTCCCAAATACCATCGGCCGCTACGGCCAAGGCACCGCCAATGGTATTAATATATGGATCAGGCGTATTTATTTGCACCCGATCTGCCAATGTTTTTCTTGCCGCTTCGGCTTTATTAAAAACTATATTTAATTCATTGTAATTCGGCAAACTGAAATCTGCCGAATTCGCAATTAAACAATAAATATCTTTTTCATTTGCATTAATTACACCAGTAATTATTGGTGCATTGGAAGGTTTTGAATTGATTGTTTGCAATGGCGTTTCTAATTGCGATCCATCGCTTAATTGCAATTTTAATTCAGTTGGAAAAATACCGCTTATTTGTTTTGATTTTTGCTTTTCTCCGTCGTCGTTTTTTGATGCATTTGGTTGTTGGATTTCATAACGTTCCGCTTCTGTTTGTACTTTTCCGCTACCATAATTTAATGCAAAAGAATTATTATTTAATTGGTATTTATTATCCTTGCAATAAGCCGGTTGTAAATAAAAAGAAGATTCAGGGTCTGCACCAATATCGCCGTCCCGACTAAATTTTTTACCTGTTGCACCACCGTAAGCAAAACAAATTTTAATATCCGGATTAACATTAGCGCAAGTTGTTTTAATAATCATTCCTTCTGCATCAGCCAATGCTAAAACAGTAATTAAAATTTTACCGTCGCCCAACATGGCGTCTTTAATTTCATACAACATTGAGCCGGGCCGATAAATGGCTTTAATATGCTCTGCATCAATCAACCATTTACTTTTATTCGCGTTTATTATACCAATTTTAAAATTACCGCCCATGCCGGGCATATACATCGCAAATTCTGGTTTGTCGCCGGCTTCAACCCTAAAAGCCGTATTTGTTCCATATAACGCTCGATTAAAACGGAGCTTGCCATCGGTACAAATAAAGTCTGTTCCTTCGGGCTGGTAGTGAATCGTCCTTTCAATCCCGTGCCATAAATTATTTGTTTTATTTTGGCAAAAGGAATTTGTGACAAAATAAAACAAAGCAATAAATAGCAAGTAAATAGTTGGTTTATTTTGAATAAATCGTTTCATTTCAATTAGGCATTTAATTGTAATAAGCAAATCGACTTCCGTAATTAGTTTTTATATCTAGTGTGTGGCTCTAAAGCCCAGAGGGCTGGAATGTTGGTAGTAGTAGTAGCAAAGGTCATTTTTTCGTGGCCAAAGTGCCAGCGGCACGAAATGTTGGTCTTTACATGCCGCCCCTCCGGGGCTTGCTTGTATTCATCATTCTATCTATTGGTTACCAACATTTCGTACCTCCGGTACTTTTATTTCAAGTTGCAGACAACCATTAAAACATTAAATAAACCAGCACTCAATATTTAATATTCAACGGTTATGACATGAGTATGTTTCATTGAATATTGAGTATTGAATATTGATTGTTAAATATTTTTTAATCCGTTTATAACAAGTTGATATATCCGTGAAAATCTATTCAATCCGTGTTATCCGTGTGCCATCCATCCTAGTACTCAATTTTAAAATATCTTATTTAATCCTTCCCATTTCACCTGCCATTTACCATCTTTTGGAAAGCCGGGATTCGGGACCGTATTCCCTTCAAACCCAGCACACATCATGGCTACAGCCGATAACAGACCTCCATTTCCTGGCAAATAAATCGTCAATCTTTTATCTTGGTAATTATGGCCGTTTAATAAATAGGTGTTTTTTTGTTCATTCATTAATAACGAATTTATCGCAATTTCAGGCTCTAATAAACGAGTAGCGCACATGGCCACCATCGGATAATCCCAACCCCAAGTTGTTTCCCAAACCCATTTTTTTAAGATGGTATCCAAAGTGTTTTTCATTAAATTCTTATCCATTCCGTGTACGGCGGGAAAAGAATTAAATCCCATTAAAACGGCGGGGTGATCAGTTAAATATCGGCTGCTATCGGTGTAACATTCTTTGGTACTTTCTGTGGAAAAATAAACCCTATCGTTGTGCGATAATGGCGCTAAATGTTGCAATACATTGTCCCAATTTTTATTGCGGTCCATGCCCAAACGAATACGCCATTGCTGCGCTGTTTCCAACGCCCAATACCAATAACACAATTCGTAAGTTGGGTTAAAAGTAGTTGTTGGATTATAACATTCCTGCGCTGGAATCAAGCCTGGGCCTAGATCGTATTGATTTTTTGCTGCATTCCAAGTTGGGAAAGACGCCATAAAATCAGCCGTGGCAAATAATAAATCTTTGTATTTATTTAATGTGCTTTTATCCATTTTATTTTTATAGGCCAGTTCGGCCATATAAATAAAATGTGGCTGTTGCCAAATTAAAAAAGTACCTACACTCGATGGTGTTTCGCTACCCAAATTATCGGTCATTTTTTGCCAACGCACGCCGCTAAAACCTTGTCGCTTTGCAATACCTGCCGCAATTGGTTGTGCTTTAAAATACCAATTCAAACTTTTTTCCATTAAATCTGTACGGCCCCACAAAGCAAAATGTACCGCATGCCACCAGTGCATTTCCAAATGCGGACGACCATACCAACTGTTATAGGCTAATCCAGTTTCTTGCGGTGGATAATTATTATTGCATTGGATTTTTGTAAGATATTGCGATAAAACAATTCGTCGTTCTAATTCATTGGCACGCTTATCAGTACTACCGCTTAAATCAACAGCGCCGCCACTTTGCCAAAATTTCGCCCAATTAACTGTGCTATTATTTTCAATTTCAGCAAAAGAAAAAACACTTGGTTTTTGTTGTTGCGAAAAATGAAAACTGGCAGAAAAAGAATTGCTGTTTTTATCAGGTGAAACAATAAAATAATGTTTACTTTTTTCTGTAACGGAAGCCAATTGATTTCTGCCAATCGATGCCCACAAAATAAATAGTGGTATCTAATTGATGTTTTAAAACAGCACCTGATTTATTTACATTAATAATAGAAGATTGGTGTTCATTTTCTTTTAAATAATAAACGGCATCATCTGCAAAAGCATTGGTTGGAAAAGGAAAACGAACCAATATTTTTAATCTATTTTCCTTAATTAAATTTGAATTTACCTGAACACCAATTACATCTTCTTGTTGATGGCAAACCGTTGCTACATCTACATCTTGGCCTTCTACCGTAAAATGACTTTTAATTTCGCCCGTCCATAAATTTAATGTTTGGTTCACATTTTTTATGTCATCAATCTTTGCAATTGAACCATCCTTTTTAAGTATTTCAAACCCGATATTACCTAATTGCAAACGGTGCGGATTTTCCCTTAAATAGTCGATGGCGGCTTTAACTCTTTCCGGCCCTTTTTGTTGTGTGGCATACAAAATCTTTCTGCCGTGTAAATCATATTCCTTTAAAGTTTCCGCTAAAGTGTAATTATTTTTATCGGGGAAACTGTGCCAACCCCATTCTGATTGTGTTCCAAGCGCTACGCCGTGTTCATAATATTTGGGAAAAGATTGCAGACCCGTAACATCTACTGTAAATGCAAAACCACCGTTCCCAACGGATAAAGACGACAAAGAATCGGCTTTTGTAATTACAACATTGTGTCGGGAAACGAGTGCTTTCCTATCTATTTTATTGGCCGTTTGGGCGAATAAAATAGACAGGCTAAAGCAATTGGCGATTAAAAAAATACTGGTTTTAAGCAATCGGATTTTCATGGTATTTATTGGGTTGCTTTTATTTATGTACGGCGTTGCACTACGGCTGGCTGATGTCGTCCTTTCAGGACTTTTTGTTGTTTGATTTTTTTTTATTTATTTCATATTGTTAAAAATTAAGCTAAATTCTATTCACCCCTTCGGGGTTCTGGAAAAATACAACGCTCCTTTCTATATTCCTATAGTAATACCATCCTTTCGGGATTAAAAGAACTTTTGCGAAATATTTTAAAGCCGAATTTATTTCAAATCAATCACAATACTCGCATCTTTTAATCCATCCGAACTAGCCGTAAAAACAACCTTCCCAGCCTTTTCTTTTGCTTGCAAAATAGCCAAGGCCAATCCGTTGAAAGCCTTGCGGTTACTGGCTTTGAAGGATTCGTGACTGATTGGATTTCCGTTATCAACTCCTGCAATAAACGCTTCGCCATCCACTTTAAAGTTGATTAAATTATCAGCTTTTGGCACCAAATTTCCATCGGCATCTAATACACGAACGGTAATAAAACTTAAATCATTTCCATCTGCTTTAATTGCATTTCTATCAGCAATTAATTCAATTTTATTAGGCAAACCAGCCGTATTTACTTGTTGGGTTAAAACAGTTTTTCCGCCTTTTCTTGAAATAGCTTTTATGTTGCCTGGCTCGTACAAAACCCGCCACATTACGTGCAAATCATCGCCCATGTTTTTTCTTAATTCCTAGCACTTTTTCCATTCACAAATAATTCCACTTCATCAGCATGGTTGTAATATGCCCACACATCTACACTGTCGCCGCCGGCCCAATTCCAATGCGGTAAAATGTGCAGCACATCTTTATCCGTCCACTCGCTTTGGTACATGTAATAAACATCTTTTGGGAAACCGGCCATATCAACTACGCCGAAATACGAACTTTTTGCAGGCCATGTGTACGGCGTTGGTTCGCCCATATAATCAAAACCCGTCCAAATGTACATGCCGCTTAAAAAGTCGTATTTTTTTATTTCTTTCCAAGTTTGTTCGTGGGTAGATGACCAAGGTGCTCTTGTATTATCGTAAGCAGAAACGGTATAATCAGCATTCATGCCCGCATTTCTGTCTTCGCCTTTTTTGTGATTTACAGGCCAAACGCGGATACTGTCAGACGGGAAAAAATATTCGCCACGGGTTTCCAATCCCGAAGTTGTTTCCGTTGCTATAAATTTTTTACCGGGAAAACTATCGGGAAAACTTTTGTATAAAAAATGGTGATAATTATAACCTACTAAATCCAGTGCATTCGATTTTAAAATATAATTCCATTTTGGATAGGGATGATCGTTCGCATCTACCAAATATCTAGTGGTGTCTAACGCACGAACAATGCCAGCCAATTCCGCTGCAATCGTTGTCCCTGCTGGGCTTCCCTGTTCTGGAATTTCGTTTCCAATGCTCCACATAAACACGGAAGGGTGGTTTCTGTCTCTTACAATTTGGTCTTCCAAATCTTGTTTATGCCATTCGTCCCAAAAAATATGGTAATCAAACTTGGTCTTTTGTCTTTTCCACATGTCGAAGGCTTCGTCCATTACGATGAAGCCCATTTTATCGCACAATTCCAACAACTCGGGCGCAGGCGGATTGTGCGATGTGCGGATGCCGTTGCAACCAAAAGATTTTAAAATTTCCAATTGCCTTTCCAATGCCCGATAATTAATGGCGGCACCTAAGCTGCCCAAATCGTGGTGGTTGCACACGCCCAATATTTTCATCGGCTTTCCATTCAACGAAAAACCTTTGTTCACATCGAAATTAAAATAGCGGATGCCAATCGGTGTTTCATATTCATCCACCGTTTTTCCGGCAACAACAACTTGGGTAATTACTTTGTAAAGCGTTGGCTTTTCAATGCTCCAAAGCATCGGATTTTTTAACGTTAATTCGGTAGAAAATTCAGGGGTTAATCCCGTAAAACTTACATTGTACAACGTTTTTTTAGCTACTTCCTTTCCAGCGGCATCTACTAAAATAGTGTTTAAAGAAATAACGGCTGGTTTACTCAAAGCATTACGCAGCTTGGTTTTCACTTTAATTGTCGCTTCTTGGTCGCTTGCTTTTGGTGTGGTTACAAAAGTGCCCCAATGGTCAACCGCAATATTATTTGTCGTTACTAATCGCACATTGCGATAAATGCCTGAACCGCTGTACCAACGTGAATTTTCTTGTTGCGAATTATCAACCTTAACGCTGATTTTATTTACTTCACCATATTTTAAATAAGGCGTTAAATCGTATTGAAAAGAAATATAACCGTTGGGGCGCAGCCCTAGAAAATGGCCGTTTATCCAAACTTGGCTGCAACGGTAAACGCCATCAAATTCAATGGAAACTTGTTTGCCTTTTGAAGTAACCGGTACAGTAAAAGATTTGCGGTACCAACCAATGCCGCCGGGCAATGCGCCGCCTTCGGGTGTGGCTGGATTGTTTTTGTCGAAGGTTAATTCAATGCTCCAATCGTGCGGCAGATTCAGTGTCCGCCAACTGGCATCATCGTAGGTCGGTTCTTCATAATCCATTTTTTTATCGGTGGTGTCGGCATAATAAAATTTCCAGCTTTTGTTGAAATTTTCAACCATCCGGTTCGATTGAGCCAAGCCATGCATTACAATACCCATCAACAACGCAACAATTACATTCGTTTTTTTCATAAAGATTTACAGTGGATTTATTGGCGTTAAAGTTACAGGCCCAAGCAATCCGGATGGCTTTGGCTCCCATTTTGCGGCAGTAAATAATCCGTTGGCGTCTCTGTTTTCGGCTTTACGGGCCGGAAAATTGGTATTGTAAAACTTCTTCCAAACAATGCCTTTTTTATCCATGTCGGCAATGCGGTTTGCCATATCGTTGCTCACAATTATTTCCAGCAAATTGTCTGCTTTAAACGCAGATGCAGGAATTTGCAATTGGAAATTTGGGCCGATAACGGTTCCAATTTTTTGACCGTCCATCAGCACTTCAGCTGTTTCGGCAACTTTGCCCAAATCGAGCAAATACATATTGGCATTGGTTTTCGGCTTGCTGATGTTTATTTTGTAGGATGCCGAACCTGAAAATTCATTCACGCCGCCAACGGGCAAATCCGTCCACGAACCAAGTTTTTTTGTAACGGTTGAATCTGGCAAAATCGGTCCACCGTCCACAAATTTAATCGTCCAATTTCCTTCAACGGCTTGCGCTTCGCCAGCTATTTTTATGTAAGGAAAATTTGTGCCAGTCAGTTTTGCGTTCAATGTTTTTACGATACAACTTTCACCTGGCTTTAACTGTAAATAAATATCGGTTGTTTCATTTTCGCCAGCTTTTGTTTTTGCGACGCCACTTTTACCAAACATTGGTTCAAATAATGCAGCGCTTATTGATTTGCAATTGATATTCACCCAGCCATCAATATTGTTTTTTCCACTGTTTGAAATAAAATAGCAATAACCATCTTCGGTTTTTCTGCGGTTGAATTGCAAACCTGTTGACAGCATCGATTCTTTCCTTGCCTTGGCAAAATTTAAAATATCTGGCAATTCATTTCCCATTAAAAAAGAGCCGTTGCCAATTTTTGCTTCTTTAATTGAATTATTACTGGCGGAATTAAAATTTAATTGCGTAATTAATTGTTTAAAATCGGTTTGCTTTTTATTTAAATCAGTAAAGCCGGGCACATCTTTTGGCAAGTTTTTATAAAAAATAATCTTTGCACCATTACTTGCCAATTGTTTTAATTTTTCCAAAGTTGTTAACGGCATGTAAGTGCAATTTGGAATTAATATGGTGTGATAATTACCACCGCCAATTGTTATTTTATTGCCGTTATTTTTTATATCCAACAATTGTTTGTCTGAAATAAAATCGAATGAATATCCATTTTCCAATAGGTAGTCGGAAGCCTTTTTAAAGTCTGTTTTTTCGAAACCCCTCATACCGTCAAAATGATGCAGCATTTCCTTTTCGGGATCGGAAATCCGATCGCTAAAAGGAAAATAAACCAGAACATCATTGTCAGAAACGCCTTGTTGTAAAAACGACTGAACCCTTGCTGCGTAAGTGTTTAAGGCGTTGAAATCTTTCCACATGGGATTGGTTGGCTGAAAATGAACAGCCGCATAAAACAGATAACCAGGCCATGGTTCATTTTGCGGCGAATAAGCTACGCCGTGATAAAAAATATGATTAACGCCGCCAATAAAAAATTTATCCATCACCGTTTTTACATCGCCCCACGATGATTGAAAATGTTCATTTAACCAAGTGGCTGTTTCAGAAGAAGCCAGTTTTTTGCCAGTTACATGCGCCGCTGAAGTGGCAAATTTGAAATGTAAAATATCCGTTCCTTCGGTTTCGGGAATATCAACCGCTGCGTAACAATCCAACAATATTTGCCGGCGAACCATGACTTTGATTCCGCACTATTTTGCCTTTTTCGCTGGCCCATTTTTGCCATGGCATGGTAAAATTTTCCAAGTATCAAATCTGCAACCGTTAGGCGATAATCATACAAAACCCGACTATTTTTTTCATCCGTATCTTTTTGAAACAAGTGCCGGCAAAACGGTTCGTAAATCGTAGCCGCGGCGTTTTTGAAACTCCGCAAAAAACTCCGGCGTCCAATTGCTTTGGCCGCGGGCATCGTCTACTTCGTAACTATCGTTGAAAAAACTGCGAAGTCCGCTTAAATCTTGACCCTTAAATGCCTCGTCAAAACGGGCTAAATAATGTTGTAAAGCTGGCGCAGAAAAATGGTCAATCACGTCGCCTTCGCCGCCCGGCGCAGCACGTTCCACCATTTTTCCATGCCAGCCTTGGAACAAAGCATACAAAGTCCAATTACCCTGAGATGCAGTCCAGTTAAGCTTTCCGGCTTTATCCACCTTGTCGGTTAAATCAATTGTTTGACCTTTGTCGGAATAAGCCATCAAACTAGTGAGCGGCAAATTCAGCGGATAACGAACTTGGTCGAACGCATACGATTGAAGGTTTTTGTTAGTTGCGATTGGATAAGACAAAGTGTTAATATCAACTTTCGCATGACTATCAGAACGATAAAAAGCTTCTTGTTGGAAAACTAAATTTTCTTGCAACGTTTCGCCTTCTTTTAGTGCGTAGGTTTTTAAGTTGATGTTTTTGCAGGCATCGGTTGGTGTTACCCATGGGCCGCCAAACGGCCAGCCGGTTGCATTCGCCAAATCAATTCCCAAGCCCAATCTTTTTCCTTCGCTCAATGTGTGGCCGAGCATGTCCATCCATTTGCCTGATAAAAAATCGATAAATTCTTTTTCATGCCCCTTTACGCCGTAAATCGGTGTTATTTCTAAACCGCCTAATCCAGCTTGTTGGTATTGCTGCATGGCGGCGGTTAAATCGGCTTTGTTTACGGCGCTTCCCTCCCACCACCAGCGTGCCCAAGGCTTGGCTGTTTGGGTTATTGTTGGCCATTTTATTTGTGCATTGGTAATAATGCAGGCAAATAAAATGGGGAAGATTGATTAGTTTTTTCATGATGGCTTTATAGGAAATTTCGTGCTTAAAATCGCTGCGTTTTTCTATCTTCTTCTTTTTTTGCTTGAACAAAAAAAGAAGCAAAAAAATTCAAGGCTGCGAAAGAAAAGGCTAAAAATTCTTGTTCTTTGGCCGGAAGAAAAAAAACTCGCCTTATCATCCTCAAAGCGCAAATCCCGAAGGGCTCAAACAGTTTTTTCTTCCAGATACAGGCCAAACAACAAGAATTTTTATGCACTTTTCTTTCGAGGCCGATTCCACTCCCTAATTACTCAAGTGTCCGTTATAATCAATTGTATTCTTTTTTATTTTTTAATTTTTACTTTTTAATCATTTTAATTATTTCAAAGCAGTTATAACAACCGGCCCTTCCAAACCTGATGGTTGTACCTTCCAATTACTGGCATCAAAATCCTTATAATTAATATTTACAAAATTTATTTCGTGGTATTTACGCCATTCAATTTTATTTTGGTCCATGTATTTAATTCGGTTGGCCATTAAATTAGCCACTTCAATTTTAATTGTGTTTTCTCCCTGTTTTAAATATTGGCCAATTTTTATTTCAAACGGAATACTCCATAAAATACCCACTTCTTTTCCGTTAATCCAAACCTTGGCCGATTCATCTACTTTGCCTAATTGCAATAAATAATCAGTTGCTTTTTTATTTACGTTAAATGTGGTGGAATATTCCGCCGTGCCGGCAAATGATTGTGTTGCAGGGTCATCAAACATAGTCCAGCTCTGTAATGCATCCATTTTTTTATCCTTTGGAATTGTTGGTCCACCGCTGGTAAAATGAATATTCCAATTTTCATTTAATGCAATTGTTTCGTTGGTTGGATGTAAATATTTCCAAGCCATTAATTGCTGATTGGTATTTGATGTTTTTAATATTATGGCTTCGCCAGATTTAATTTGGATTTTTACACTGGTTTCATTTCCTTTAATACTTGTTTTCGCCAATCCCATTTCACCCGTTTGGGGGTCGAGAATAACAACGGAACTTGCTGCTATTTCAATTAAAATTGTTGTATCGATATTATTTGGTGTGTGATTTACCAAATAATAATATTTACCATCATCTGTTTTTCTACGGATAAATTGTAAACCAACATCGCTCAATGTTTCTCTTTTAATATTGGCATATTGCAACCCTTTTTGAACATCTTCGGATAAAATAATTTTACCGCTTCCAATAATTGCTTCGCTCATATTATCATTTAATTTTTTAAATGAAATATTAGCAATTAATTGTTTTAATTCCGTTCTTTTTGCTTCTAGATTTCCCATGCCTGGAACATCTTTTGGCAATGATTCCATTACAATTGTATTGCCATTTTTGGCTAAATTAATTATTGATTGTAAAGTTTTAACTGGCATTAAATTACATGCAGCAATAAAATAAACAGTTGGTTTTGATGATTTAATAGAGGTGCTTTTTTCCAACATTTTGTCACTTACAAAATCAATAGAATAACCTTTATTCTGTAAATCAATTACATTTTTATAAAAAGGCGTTGGATGCAACCATTTATCCACATCGTGTACTTTTAAAGGCATGTCCATTCCTTCTGGATTATTCCAAGCGTCATAAATTGGCCAATATGCTTTTATTTCATTGTCGGGCTGGCCTGCTTGCAACACCGATTGGCAACGGGTGATGTAATCGTTCAATCCTTTTAAGTGCGGCCATAAACTATTGTTAGGCACAAAATTTACCGAGGCATAAAACAACCATCCGGGCCATGGCGCATCCGCCGGCGAATAGGTGGTGCCGTGATAATATACGTGATTGATGCCAGACAAAAACACTTGTTCCACTTCGGGTTTGCACTGGCTCCACGATGTTTTGAAATGTTCCGTCAGCCAAGTAAAAGTTTCGCAAGAAGTAAGCGGCTTGCCTGCAAAATGCGCTGCCGACGATGCAAATTTCAACATAATCGGGTCTGGGTCTACATTTCGGATGTCGGCACTATCCCTGCGCAAACCTGGGATCGGGAAATAACTGGAGCCAAAAGTTTCACATTCGGGCTGATCAACCGCGGCATATAAATCCAACAAATTGCCAGGCGAACCATGTGCCTGATTGGTATTAATGGCATGTTTGCCATGCGCCCATTTGGTGTACGAAGTGGTAAAATAATCCAACATCATATCGCTCATCGTTTCGCGATAATCTGTTTTTAATCTGGCTAATGTTTCTGATTTATCATTTGACACAAATGTTTTTAAATATGGTTTTAAATCGTAACCACGCCGTTGTTTAAATTCGTTAAAAAAATCCGGGGTCCAATCGGCGCCAAACACTTCGTAACTATCATTAAAAAAAGAATGAACGCCGTGCGATGAATTGCCAAATGCTGAATCGTAGGTTTTACTTAAATAATTTGTGATGGCCGTTTTTGAAAAATGGTCGAGCGTATAACCTTCGCCGCCCAATGCAGCACGTTTTACAGCTTGGCGTGTTTTGCCTGTAAAAGCTGCATATAATTGCCAATCACCGCTTTCAGGTTTCCAGTTCAAAGTACCGTCAGCACTTACTTTATCTGTTAAATCAATTGTTTTTCCATCGCTTCCGTAAGCCACCAAAGCACCCAATGGCGAAGCAATTTTTTGTTTTGGGTCGTTTACTATTATTTTTTGCGATAATGTTTCACCAGCTTTCAGCGAATAGTTTTGTATTACCAATTTACTTGCGGCGTCTTCTAAGCTCACTTTTGGTCCGCCAATCGGCCAGCCGGTTCCCACCGAAATATCAACACCCATCTGATGAGCAGATGCCTGCTTCACAGTATAATCCAGCATTTGCATCCATTTCGGCGATAAATAGGAAATGTATTTTGATTCATAACCGATGGCGCCATAAATCGGCACAATTTCTACGCCACCAAAACCTACGTTAGATAAGGCATTTATTTGCGCATCCAATCCTTTTTCATCCACGGCGCTGCCCATCCACCACCATCGTGTCCATGGTTTGGTAGCTTCCGTAACGGTTGGCCATTTTGTTTGCGCATGGGCGGTTAAACTTGCTACGAGAATAAGGCTGGATAATGTTTTTTTTATATTCATTTAATAGATTTTAAACCTCACCCCCGGCCCCTTCTCCACAAGTGGAAAGGGGTGCCCCTGTGAAGCTTTGTTTATTTTATTTTAAATATTCCGTTATAAATTCATACTTCCTATTTACCCAAATAGCCATATTTAATCACCAATAACCCAATGACTAATTATTATTTTGTTTTAACCAGCGCCACATCATCCACATAACAAAAAGCGTTGGCAGTGCCTTCTGCCAGAAATCCAATTTCTACTTTTCCATTTTTAATAAATACCCCTTCAATGCTGATTGTTTTCCATGCTGCATTTTCATCTTTAACATTATAATGTTGTTCAACGCCGTTGCTTAAAGCAAACATCTCAAGCTTCGAAAAACCGTTACTGTTCCTCACTTTGGCGGTTAGTGTGTAATGTCCATCTTGCAATTTTACATGAGGTGACGATGTGATGGTTTGTGATATTTTTCTTTTAAAATTGATCTTGTCGCTGATGTGCAAGCATTTTTTGCCAATAACTATTTTTCTGTCTTCCTCACTATTTGTGTGGTTCAAAATTGGCGAAGTGGCCGTATCAAGACTTATGTTATTCCCCTCAATAACTGTTGTTTGCCAGCCCAATAACTCTTGCTGGATAGGTTTAAAATTGCTTGGAATGGCTCTGCGGTCTGCGTCAAAACTTCCGTTTTTTACATAATTATTATCAGCGGCCACTGCCCATTCGCCCGTTTTTGCATCTATGTTCCACGAACTTAGCGAATTGAAATAAGGCGATTCGCCATCGAAAGAAAGCGGAAACCATTGATTGTAACCTAATCCATTCCCCGCAAAATCGGCCCAACGGTCTCCACAGTAAACCACGGTTTCTTGTTTGTTGCCTGTTACATTACAAAAAAATCCAGTTTGTGTAACATGTGCATAATCATCAGAGCAACCGTTCATCACCAACATTTTGTTAGTGGGCGAATATGGCCCTCTAATGTTATCGGCTACCAAATAATAGGCATACGAAGCATCCCAGCCATAAATGTTTGATGCACACATATAATATTTTCCTTTGTATTTAAACATGCAATTACCTTCCCGGCTTTCGCCTTGGAAAACCTGTGTGCAATCTAACAAGTTTACCATGCCATCTTTTACACCAATTTCAGAAACATAAATTTTATTCCGACCACTGCCATAAGAATAAATAAGGTATGATTTTCCGGTTTCTTCATCGGTAAAAACTGTTTGATCGCCAGTGTTAGAAGTGCCAATCATATTTGTCATATTTATTTTTTGATGCCATGTGAAATTTCCTGTTGGTTTATCAGCCACGGCAATCAGCACGCCTTTTCCGTGCTGCACAAATAGGGCATATTTATTCAACTCTTTTATGTAGGCTACGCCCAAGCGCCCAACCCAAGTAGGTTTTTCAGATTTGAAAGCTTCGTTTTTGGTCAATACATCATTTTCAAATGTCCAATTTACTAAATCAGTAGAGCTGTAACAGGTAACAGATTTAAATGTACATTTTGGCAATGTTACAGCGGGATTATTTCGGTAGGTATCAGCTTCTTCGTAATAAACGCCGTACCAATAATATTTTTCTACGCCCGAAACAGGATCGGCGAACCGGAATATACCGCCACCTTGGCTGCGGATCGGTTGTCCGTGTTTTGTGTTCCAAAATACATCATTTTTAATATTGAGCGGTTGCGCTTTTAGGTCAGCAATGCAGGCCAACAAAAACATAATCATCGCTACAATATATTTTTGGAATTTCCCCATAAGTGCTTATAACTGTTTATAATGTGTTTTAATTTACAAACAATTGGTTTAAACGTAATTCGTAATTTTTAATTCGTAATTGAGCTTTATCCGTGTAAATCCTTCGAAATTCCGTGTCATCCGTGTTCCCAGCCTTCCTCGCTCATACAACGTTTATTAATTAAATCATCGCGTTTGGCTTTGCCCTAACCCTAAAGGAAATGTTTGGGCTTGTGAATGACCATTGGAAACCAGTCCTTCACTTTCAATCAACGGTGTTAATTCATAATTTATAACTCACAATTGCTCAATTATAACTTCTTTTCAACCAATCTTCCGGCACCGGAATAATACAAATATTCATTGATCGGTTATCAGCCGAAAGCATTGCCGATTCAATTTCGATCTTGGTTCCATCAGGGCTCATGGTTGGGTGTGGATGGTCGGCCGCGGTTGCCTTGTGGCCGGTTGACAACATTTTCATTTCGTGCGTGTGGCGATCGATCAAATAAATGCTTCTTGAAAAATCATCACCCACTACCCAACGGCCGTCCGGCGAACCGCTAACATGCCACAACCCACTGCCACTGGGCGTTTGGCCGGCAATTACCATTTCTCGGGTCCTTAAATTTACAATGCCTAAACCAGTTGGTTTTTCACGAGTGCCGCTTGGTCCCCAAGCAGCATCTTGACCAGGGTTTGCGCCGCCAACATCTGTTCCGGCGGCTACTTCCTTATTGCTACCGGGAATTTTTCGGTGGCCCATAATGGCAATGGCCACTTCATCTTTCGAAATAACGGCTTCGTGCGTTACCCATTCGTATTCTGACTCTGGATACAACGGTCGCAAACCAGTGCCATCGCTCAAAACCGTCCAAGTGCGTTGTGGCGATTTACCGCCTGTTTCCCAGCAAAAAACTATTTCGCCCGGCACCCAAGGGTTGGTTTGAATATGGCCAATCTGGAAAGGAACCGATACCACATATTTTATTTCCCCAGTGTTCACGTTCATGCCAGCAATGCCGCTTGGGCCTGCGCCCATATTTCTTGGGCCAAAATTGCTTTCTAGTTTTGTATTGGCGGGCAAATGCTTCATTGCCGCTTCACGACCAACCCGAAAATAGGCCCAATCTTCCGCACCATCCAAAGCCATATCGCCACCAGCGCCCAATTCGGGTGGCGTTATGCCACAAACCCGTTGATAAACATCTGCCTTTTTTAGTGTTCCAGCTTTGCTGTCGGCAAAAAGCTTTGCCAAGTCAACTTCCACAATTTGCATGCTGCCGCGTTGTTTAATACTGTCTTTTGGATCACGCAAAAAATATAATTTCATTGATTTACGTCCAACATTCAGCATGCCAGTGTAACCGCCTTCGGTTACCTGAACAATGTCGCCCGTTTTTTCGTTCACCGCCATCGCTTCGCCCCGCACCCGGTTACTTCGGAAAATTAGCCATTCGCCGTCCGAAGTCCACTGGTTGTGTGTTTGATAAATTTTGGCATCACCATTTTGTGTACTCGTCAAAAAAGTAAGCATGGTTCCGGTTACCGGGTCTTTAACTATTTTCTTTTCAGATGGAAACCGTTTCCCGATTTGCGCAGATAGTTGCATTTGTATCAAGCTAAAACAGCTTAACAAAAGAACATTCATCAATAAAAAATCTTTCTTTTTCATGCAAGTATTTTAAATGCTTTTTTTGTTCAAAACATATTTATCAGTCATCCCTTTTAAAAAGTATTTTGGTTGAATCCATTGTTGGCCAATCATCTTCATCCATGTAAATTGGTTTTATATTTAACAACGAAGCGCCATTTTGAGAACGGGTATAAGCATGGTAAACGATAAACGTGGTATCATGTTCAGTAAAAAATCCATTATGCCCGCGGCCAGGTTCGGAGCTATCGCCTGCTAAAAAAAGGCTGTATTTATTATCGATCCAGCTTTCGCCTTGTTTGTTTAAATAAGGGCCTTTTACATTTTTAGCCCGGCCGATTACAATTTGATATGTGCTATTTATACCTGCGCAACATCTTCCCCTGGAAGCGAAAATGTAATAATATTTTGGGCCTTTGATGATAAAACTACCCTCGCCCAGCGAGGTAGTGATGGTCGTTAATTCCGGCTGATCCTTTTTAAGCTTACCCGTTTTTGCATCTAATTCCACCAACCGCAACCCAGCTTTGTACGAACCGTACAGCAGATATTCTTTGCCGTCTTTGTCAATAAAAATGTTGGGGTCGATCACGTTTACACCAGCCCCACCATTTTTGTACCCAATCACTTCGCCTTCATCCACCCATTTGTACGCTGGATCGCTAGGATTGAGTGTGGTATTTGTTGCGTAGCCAATGCTTGAATTAAAATTCATCCAAGCCGAAACAGAATAATACAAGTGGTATTTGCCATTGGCATAGTGGATATCGGGTGCCCACAATCCAATTTTTTCGGGGATATCGTTGTGCCACCAAGCAAGGCTATCTTTTCCAAATAATTTTCCAGCATTGGTCCAATTGATCCGGTCTTTTGAGGTTTTGATATTGATGCCCGTTGAAAAAACATAATAGGTATCGCCTTGTTTTATCATCACGGGATCATGAACAGCCAAATTGCCTTTTAGTCCATTGTTTTCTATAAAACGGTTTTGCGGCGACTGCTGGGCCGCCGCAAATACTGTTGCATAAAAAACAAAAAAAGCAATTTGTAAAAACGTTTTCATTGGTTGGATTTCACAATTTATCGTTCAAGCCGTTTAGCTAAGCCAATTGGGTTTGGGCTGCCCCTGCCCCCTAAAGGGTGTTTGGGTTTGTCGATGACAATTTTCAGCCCAATCTTATTCAGCATTTCCTTAATTAAATGGCACTGATTCACCACTTACCACTCACCATTCACCACTCACCATTCACTATTCACCACTTTTTGCAATTTCCGCCGCGTATACTTCTTCAACACCTTCAAAATTGGCCCTAAAAATTATCCATTTACCATCCGGACTAAAATGCACATTGGGTTCTAATTTATAGTTATGGTTTTTCATGTTCACCAATTTCTCGCTTATTAATTTATCGCCATCGGGCTTAAATAAATAAATCCATTCGCCATTTTTTGCTTTCGCCACTTGTCCGGGATCACCGCCATCGCCACAAAATAATTGGCCATTGTTATAAGTGTTAAAATGGATGCTCCATTCATCCCGTTGCATTTCCCATTTTTTTTCTGTGCCGGTGGCAATATCGTTTCCTCCAATAAAAAAGGTTTGTCCTTTGGGCATTTGCAGGTCGAACCAAATGGTTTTGCCGTCGGTTCCCCACCATTCATGGCCCGCAATTTCGTTCACCATCGTACGTTTGTGCATCAATTTTTTCTCACCAGTCAATACATCAACGGTCCAAATCCTATCCACTTTTTCCCAAGGCCCTTCATGGCAAAACATCAATAATTTGGGCTCGATTGGTGAAAATTGCACATGTCCCAACCAAGTATTTTCAGTCAATAATTTTTTTAATTCGCCGGTTTTAATATTGATGGTAAATAAATCGTTTGGTAGATGCGCATTAAAAATCAATTGGAAATATTCGCTTTTGGCTGGATGTTCTTTTAATATCTGTTTTTGCTCGTCGCTGGCTTTTGCGCCAGCCAAAAAAGTGCCATCAGCATTAACGGTACTAACACTGCCTTTATAATCAGCAGGAAAAACAAAAATCAATTTTTGTTTTTTCGTTTCCACATTTATAGAAAAAACACTGTCTTTTATCTGAAAAAACGCCTCTTTCAATTTTGGGTTTACTATTTCGCCGTTCATGGGCGAGGCACTATTGGTTAATTGATCGGCTTTCAATGTTTTTAAATCCAGTAAAAACATTTGCTTATTGCTGATGTTGGTGCTACCGGCTGGCCTACGGATGCGTTCACTTTCTTCGCCTCCTTTTTGATTGCTGCTATTGTAAAACACCATTTTGTTGCCAACAAAGGGATCGTTTGTAAAATAAAAACTTAGGCTGGAGCCGGGCAGGCGGCTTAGTTTTATTACCTTGTGGTGCGTATCCTTATCGATCCACTCATTAGGCATTGGCTTTGCGGAGCCAGTTTCCATTAATGGCTGCGCCATTGCGGATTGTATAAAAGAAATGGCGAGAATCATCCCAATAAGGATGTTCGTGCAACGGAAGAGCTGCTGTTTCATATGGCGAATTTTTTCTTTTAAAAAAGAAACCAAACCTAAGACGCAAAGGGCTAAAATCATCCCGTGCCGTCCTGAATTGCAGTGTTATTTAACATTGGGTGAATTTTGAATTTTGAATTTTGAATTTTGAATTTTGAATTTTGAATTTTGAATTTTGAATTTTGAATTTTGAATTTTGAATTTTGAATTTATTGATTCAATGTCAGTTCGCCAGTAATTATTTTTTCAACGTTTATATAATTTTTTAAATCACGAATGGCAATTACTTTATAATGGTTATCGTATAAATATTTTAAATAAAAATTAAATAAATCAAGCGGTGTTGTAACTGGTGGATGTGCGTCATCTGGCACGCCATGTACGGTTAAAATAACAATTTTCCCATTGGTTGCCTGTTGAATAGCTTGTATAACTTTTGTAGAATCAGTACCAGCCGTACTAAAAGATGGCAATAAATATGGATGATCTTTTAATGGATCGTACGCACGGCTCCAACCGCCGCGGGCAAATAAATAACCTTTTTCTTTTAATATTGGGAATGTTCTGGAGGCTGTATCGTAAGCTGGGTAAGCAAAGCTGATCAATTTATCTTTTACGTTTTGTTCTGCGCATTTATTTTCAATATAAGTTAATTCATCAGCCATTTGCTCGCCTTTCATTTTATTTACATGCGTGTGGTGATAGGTGTGATTGCCAATTTCAAAACCCATTTTATTTAATTCGCCAATTTGTTGCCAAGTCATGTATTTAGTAGTGTCACTAAATGGTGGCGTCACAAATTCACAAACAAAAAATGTAGCACCGAATTTATATTTTTTTAAAAGTGGAGCAACATTGGTGTAATGGCTTTTAACGGCGTCGTCAAAACTTAACACCACCAATTTATCAGGAATCGGCTTCTTTAATATTTGTGCATTTAAACAAATAATTATTGTTGAAAAAAATATCGTAAGAATTGACTTGGACATTTAAATTTAAATTTAAATTTACGAATTAAAAATTACAAATTACGTTCAAAATAAAATACTTGTAAATACAACGAGTGAGTCATTAATAATTTGTACGCAATTATCAAAATCACACCGTTAAAATAAATACTGATTAATTATATTAGACTAACTCATAACTGACCACTCACCACTCACGATTTAATTTCCGTCCGGTTTTACCACGTCCGCCTTTGGACTAAATGGCCATACAAAACTTGGAATAGCATCTGGTTTAGCAGGATTAAATGGTGGTATATCTTTTCTTAAATAATTGGCTAATGCAATTTTATTTACTTGCATGCCGTAAACAATGCAGCGGGCAATTTCATAAGCACCGTACGGGTTAAAATGCGTATTATCTTCCAACGCTTTTGTTTGTCCAGGAAACGTATTGGCGGGATAAATCACAAATGCTTTTTTACTTTCTTCGGCTCCCCAAGCTTCATACATTGTTTTACTCATATCGTTCAAATCAATTAGCTGTACATTTTCTTCTTGTGCTGTTTGCCGCATGGCTGCGGGATAATCGCCAAGCGTCATAATTACATGGCTGGCGCTATCAAAATTTCGGCGATTCATGGAAGTAACAAAAATTGGAATGCCACCCTTTTTTCTTGCTTCACTTATATAAAATTTCAAATCTTTCTTATAAGTAGTAAAGGCACCAACCCCTGGGCCTTTTTCCTTTTGGTCGTTGTGTGCAAATTCTATAAATAAATAATCTCCGGCTTTCATTAAGCTCAAAGCCTTTTCCAGCCTACGTTCGCCAATAAAGCTGTGTGCGGTTTCGCCGCTTTCTGCATAATTAGCTACTACTACTTTTTCTGGTTGAAAAAATGACGGCAACATTTGTCCCCAAGCCGCCCATGGGTCGTCAGGCTGATCAACAACAGTAGAATTTCCTGCTAAAAAAACGGTGATTACATCTTTATTGGCTGGTGTTATTTCAAGTCCACAAATTTTGGGGTTTGAGCCGTTGAATTCAAAAGTCAGTTTATTATCCCAATGCAAATAAGCCCGTTCACGAGGTTTAATGCGAACATATTTATCGGTACCGGCAATTAAAGTATCACGCATGTGCACGGTAAAAGTTTTAGTAATTATTGCACCTTGGCTGGTAGAAATAATTGGCACCATCAGTCTTCTATTTTCAACCCGTACGGTTTCAGACGAAGTGCCTTTTAAATCGCCCATTGTTACTTTCACATTATAATTTCCTTCGGGTATTTTAACGGAAAAGGAAAACGGTTTTTCGCTGCCAATAAAATCGCTGGTTAATAAATCTTTAGCATTATTATCGGTTGCGGTAATCGTTGCACCTGGTTCAAACCCAAAACCATTCGCATCAGAATAAATATCTGTTGGCAAAACTTTTGTGTAACCAATTGCTAATTTTCCACTACCAAAATCGAATTTAAAATTTGTTTTTAATTCTTGTGCAAATACCGAATTACACATTAAAATCAATAAGACAAATGGATACTTAATTTTTGTTTGAGCCATAATTTATTAATTAAAATTGATATTAATTCTTTTTCTAGCGACAAATAAAATTGATGAAACATTTATTTGGCAATTATTTCGTAGCTTTTACCTAATTCCGTTTTAAAAGTGTTGGTATAATAATCCGTTCCATTTAATTTAGAAATAACGGTAACAATTGCAGCATCTTTTATTTCAACAGGCACATTCGATTAAACCATATTTTTTAATTCTTTTTTTGTTGAGAAAAACAATTAATTGAAATTAATTATAGGCCCCAAAAAGATAATCGTTTTATTAATTGGATTTTATTCATTAAAAAAATAAATCTAAAGTAAATTTTACATAAACACATCGTTGTTCAATAGTATTCCAAAAGTCCAAAACCTAGCCCCGATAGGAGTGGAAAGCCCGTAACGCCGCATAATTAGTGACTGATAAAAAGTGAATAACGGATCATTAAATCTAGTGAATTGCGGCGGCGGACTTGCAACGGATAGCGGGACAAATGCCCATTAAGTTACTCCTGCTGCGCTCCAAAATAGTTTCATATTTTTTTTTAATCTTCCACTTGCAAAGCACTATCATTTAATTTCAGATGGGTGTGTTTTAACAATTCAATCATTTCGCCGCCGGCCAACAAAACGGGGCCGTAGCCATGTGCCGCCATCACATTTATGGGACGATAATAATAAAATGCAGGGTCAAAACCCATACCGGTTCCCACGCAAGTGCCTTCTACTTCTCCTTTGTCGTTTACTTTTGTGGCCATGGCATTCCAAGCCAATGCCGCTGTTGGCGCATAAGCTTTTGCATCAAGCCAACCTTTATTGATGGCGTGGGCAAAGCAAAAAGTATAAATAGCTGTGGCCGAAGTTTCGAGATAAGTGTCGTTTTTATCCAACAGTTGGTGCCAAAACCCAGTGCCATCTTGGTAAGAAGCCAAACCCTTTGCATGCGATTGAAACAATTCCAACACTTGTTTGCGCCCTGTATAATTTTCGGGCAAAACATCCAGCAATTCAACCATGGCCATAAATGCCCAACCGTTTGCCCTAGCCCAATGAAACATAGGATGGGGCTGCATTTCCTGCACCCACCCGTGCATAAAAATATGTTTTTCTTTCACAAACATCCTTTCAGAAAACTGCAACACTTGTTTAACGGCGTCCGAAAAATAACTGGTATCGCCGGTTAGTTTCCCCATTTGTGCCAATGCGGGAACGCCCATAAACATGTCATCGAGCCACAAAGTATTTGGCAACGGCCTATTTCTGGCCAACGTACCATCGGGAAAACGGAATTGCTTTTTTGAGATAAATTCAATATAATTATCAATTAATGGCCGAAGGTTATTATTCGTTCCTTGTAAAGATGCTTTTATCATTGCAGCCGAAACGGCGCCGCCATCATCCAAAGCTTCCGGGCTGTTTACTTGGTGCAAGGGATTTTTCCAGTTTGGGTATTTACTAGAAAGTGCTTTAAAAGGCATGGCGATTTGTTGCAAAAAATCAAATCTTTGTTTGGTATAATTTAAATATTGCTGATCGCCGGTTGTGGCAGCCACTTTTAACATGCCTGTATAGGTAACGCCCCATTCATAACTTGTAAGGCGAAAATCGCCCTGCTTTAAATTACTGTTGGTATCAATTTTACTGTAATCTTTTACTTCATTGCCCGTTCTTTTATCAATAATTCCGATGGGGGTAACATTTTCTAGATAGTGCAAAACCTTGTCTAGCACTGCTTTTATCTCAGCAGTTTTAGGCTGGCCATACGGCGTTGGATAATTGGGTTGCATAGCATGTAACGGAGTGGTTACATCGTTTTGCACGGTTTTATTTTGTGCGTTTACACACAATGTGAAAGCAACAAAAAATATGGCTGTATATTTTTTCATGGTGGCAGCTTATCGTTTAATAGACATTGAAAACAAGGCCCTGCAAACAAGTTGTTAAAAGTAGCCATCAATATCCGATTTCCATCCTGTTGCGTCCTGAAAATTTTTGAGCTCTAAATGACGGGCAATTGAGATTGTTTTACTTACAAGCTTTCATTAAAACCACTCAACTTTGGGAAATGGATATTTTTGCTGCAAAACAATATCGGAATTATTTTTTGTTGGGGCTTTTACTTACTGT
>CAWJTH010000091.1:0-96019 GCA_963845495.1 uncultured Chitinophagaceae bacterium | reverse complement strand
GAAAACAGATACGAAGAGTGTCGTTACGATGATTAGGCAAATGCCTAAAACAGTCCAATTGCAAATAATCATTAATCCTGAACATGGAGACTTAAAAAGTGATTCAAACGCAATTGCGGAACTTATCCAAAATCTTCATTTGTCCAATTATATAAATGTAATTCCCTCATTTATTATATCAAACAACAATGATTTGCCACGTTTAAATGCTTTATTTGAAAGATATAGTTTTGGCAATAGTGGTTACTCATTAATTCATTTAAACCAAATTGCAAAAATTAATGAATTAAAAGAATTGGTTGCAAATACAAATTGCATTTACAATGTAATTAGTATCAGTCATATAATGTCTTTACGAAGAAACTTTCCTAAAAAAACATTAGCATATTTAATAGACCCATTTATTCGTCAAATAAAAAACGCAGATTATACTAATATTACTGATGAAAACTTTTCTAATGATCATCTATATTACAAGGAGGAGGGATTTGTTGGTTACGGTGATTATTTGACTATTGGGTCTGGATTTATAGATGGTGGGCGATTGCCTTGGGCGGTTGCAATACACTTAACATATTTAGATCGTGATGGTGAAAATATCCGAATAGGCCATTTTGTATCAGACTCTAATTTTGATGATTCAGATACAGCTGGAAAATTTGGCGAAGCGTTAGATAAATTAATAACTTTTATAGATGATAGAGATATACATACAATAGCGACAAGAATTTTTAGGGATTTACATAATCGGGGTGCGTTTCCGGGTTTAGGAACGATAAAAAAATTGTCGATTATGCACCATATTGAATTAGTTCAATCTTTATTGTAATCTTATGAATTGTTGCTGTAAATGTTTTAAAGACGCTTCTCTTGTAAAAACAATTTTATCTAGTTCACAAAATGTCGGAAAATGTGATTTTTGTAGTACTCCAGATATTAATCTTATAAGTTGTGAAGAGCTAAGTATATATTTTGAGACTTTATTTGATTTATATACTCCGTATCCTAATGCAAATGGATCTCTCAAGGTAAATACCCCTTTTTTAATACATGAACATATAGATACTTACTGGCCACAATTATTTAACCATGAATTGTTGGATAGTAAAATAATCAAATTTTTAGTAGATAACATTGCTAAAGGCAGCGAAAATTATGATGACACAAATTTTCTGGGGCCGGTACAATTTAAAAGTATTTTACAAGCAAATCAGTTCCCATTTGATAGTTTAGAGTTGCAATGGGATTCATTTGCAAACGATATTAAATTTAATAATCGTTTCTTTTTAAACAAAAAACTTGATACTGATTTACTTCAATCTGTATTTGAACGATTAGGGAAAACCCACAATAGTGGCGCCGAATTTTTTCGTGCTCGAATTTCGGATACATTATTAATGCCAGGACAGTTAGGAAAACCTCCTATAAATCTTACAACTGGAGGGCGTGCGAATCCAGTAGGAATTCCCTATTTGTATCTTTCCAATGATTTAAAGACTACGTTGTTTGAAACTCGAATATCATTACATGAAACATTAACAATTGGTAGATTCATTTCAATAGATCATATAAATTTTATTTCCCTTGCGAACATTGCTTTACTCGGCCCCTTTGAAATTCAGGACAAAGGTTTTAGCATTGAAGAGTTTATTGGATTTCGACCATACATCCAAAAATTAGAATCAGAGCTTTCTAGACCTGTACGAAAGCAAGATGTTCATTTAGATTACCTGCCAACACAATTTCTTTGTGAATTTTTCAAGTCTTTAGGATTTGATGCAGTTGAGTACAAAAGCGCAATGAATCCTGATGGATCTAACATTGCATTGTTTAATGATGCTAAGGTAACATGTATTGAGACAAAACTTTATCAAGTTAATAAACTTGAATACAATTGGGATGAGCTATAATCTTTTTTTCAACATTTCTATTCCTGCACACATTTGTTGTACGCCATAATGTTCGTAGTTGATATTACATAATTTTGGCTACCAACATCCCTCCTCCCACAACATTTCACCCCAAACCCACGTTTTAGCCAATAAAACGCAAACATGCTTATCCATCCTGCGTTTTCTTTATTTTTACGCCTCATAAACTTTTAATTCCGTAAGCAGAATGAAGCGAACCGTAGGTTTCTTGGTAATGATATGTTGGGCAATGGGTGCTTTGGCCCAAACAAAAGGCTATCAAATTAGTGTTCAAATTAAACCGTTGAAAAAAACATGGGTGTACATGGGCTATCATTATGGCAATATGATGCCGATAAGCGATAGCATTTTTGTGGACAATGAAGGCAAGGGCGTTTTTAAGGGCGCCAAGCCGTTGGCACAAGGCATTTATGTAATGGCGGGTTCCAAAAGCAGTATTTTGTTTGAAATGCTCATCGGTAAACAACAAACCTTTTCCATTGTAACCGATACCACCAACCCCGAAAAACTCACCAAGTTTATTGGTAGTCCGGAAAACGACCAGTTTAAAGCGTATACCGATTATATTGCCATAAGGGCAAGGGCTATTGAGGCTGACCGGAAAAAGCAAATGGCTACGCAAGATCCCGCCGACAAAAAATTGGTGCAAGCCGATATGGACAAGAACATCAAAGAGATGGATGCCTATCGCAAAAATATCATCAAAACGCAACCGGCTTCTTTATTAGCTGCCATTTTTAAAAGCATGCAAGAAGTGAGTTTGCCTACCACTTTGGCACATCCTAAAAACTTGCAAGATTCGTTGAACGCCTATTATTGGAGCCGTTCGCATTATTGGGATGGCGTTGATTTTACCGATGGCCGTTTGGTTCGTACACCTATTTTTGAGAAAAAGCTGAAGTTTTATCTGGACAATTACATCCGGCCCGAGCCGGATAGCATCATCCACGAGTTTAATTGGATGATTGCTTATGGCCGCAACGACCAAGAAATGTTCCACTTTTTGATTGGTTATTTTGTAGATAATTATTTTAACCCCAAAATAATGGGGCAGGATAAAGTTTTCCTGCACGTGTACGAGAAATATTTTGCCACCAACCAAGTGGACTGGCTGAATGAAAAACAAATGAAACAGATTACCGACCGTGCCATGATGATTATGAGCAACCAAGTTGGTGAGCCGGCTGCCGATATGAAACTGATTGATACTGCCGGCAAAACAGTAAGTTTGTACGAAACCCAGGCCAACTTTACAGTGGTGGTTTTTTGGGATCCGGATTGTGGCAAATGCAAGGAAGAAGTACCCAAAATGGACAGTTTGTATAACTCCGAATGGAAGGGAGAAAACGTGAAGGTATATGCCGTGATGGTGGCTGAAAACAATATTGTGGACTGGAAAAAGTTTATCCAGAAATATGGCAGGGATTGGATTCATGTACACCAAACCGTGGATATGCGGGCCGAAGAAGAAAAAAACAAGGTGCCAAATTTCCACCAGTTGTATGATGTGCGCTCTACCCCAACAATTTTTTTATTGGATAAGGATAAACACATCATTGCCAAAAACCTTAGTTTGGAAGACATGGACCGGGTGATGCAGCAGAAAATAAAGCAAAGTAAATAGGTAATTGGGTAAATAAGCAATTATAATCTAATTTAAAACTTCCCGACCAATTACTCAATTACCTATTTACTCAATTACTTTTTTAAGATTAAACCAAAACAAACTATGAATAAAATTGCCATCTTTATTTTGATGACAACACTTGCCTTAAAAAGCAATGCCCAGCCGCTTTTTACTTACGGCAAATACAGCGTTAGTAAAGAAGAATTTTTGCGCCAGTTTCAGCGTAACCTAAACCCGAAAGAAGACCGTAAAAAAGCGTTGGAAGAATACCTGCCGCTTTTTATCAATTACAAACTTAAAGTGCAAGATGCTTACGACCGGCATTTGGATACTAGCTACAACCAGTTGCAAGAATTGGCTTCTTTCCGCCAGCAAATCGAAAACAATTCCATTACCGACGAAGCTAACATGACCGCTTTGCTAGACGAAGCTTTTCAGCGCAGCCAAAAAGACATCCGTTTACAGGATATTTTAATCGGTTTCGATCCGAAGGATGAAAAATCGGTGGCAGATGCGCAGGCCGCTGCCAACAAAGCCATGCAAAAGCTACAAGCTGGAACCGATTTTGACAATGTGTTATACGAATTTTGTACAGAAAACAGCTTTAGGGCCAGCAAGGGCGATCTTGGTTGGTGTACGGTTTTCTCGTTGCCTTACAAAATAGAAACGGCGGCTTATGCATTGCCCGTAGGAAAATATAGTCAGCCGATACGCACCAGCAAGGCTTTTCATATCATTAAAAAAAATAATGAACGTAAAGCGGTAGGCAAAGTAAAAATAGCCCAGATTTTGTTTGCTTATCAACCAGAATCAAGCGATGAAATGAAAAGATTGGTGAAGGTAAAAGCCGATTCGATGTACAAGCTTTTGATGAACGGTGCGGATTTTAGCAATATGGCCAAGGCTTTTAGTAACGATAAAACCAGTTATTTAAGTGGCGGTGAGTTACCCGAATTTGGTGTTGGCTCTTATGAAACCGCTTTTGAAGACCAAGCTTTTGTATTGAAACAAAAAGGTGATATAAGTGCGCCATTTGCTTCATCGTACGGTGTACATATTTTAAAATTGTTAGACAAATCGCCAGCCGTAGCTGATAGCAAAGATGCCGTAAACACGGCTGCACTGAAACAGAAACTGGTAAACGATAACCGTATGGAATTGGCAAAAGCAGAGCTTATTACCAAAACCCAAGGCAAAATTGGTTATAAGCCTAATAAGGTATTGAATAAAAAAGCACTTTGGGAATATTGCGATAGCACATTGAAAAACAAAGCCGTACCCGGCATTTTAGGGGTTGACGGAAAAACAGAATTGTTCAGTTATACCAAACAAAAGGTTACTGCTAACGATTTCCTGGCTTATTTGAGAACACGCAATATTTTTCAAGGGCAATCTGAGGCTAACTACAATGAATTGTTTGGCCAATTTATAAATGCAGCAAGCGAACAATATTACAAGCAGCATTTGGAGGAATACAATCCAGAATTTAAAAACCTGTTGCAAGAGTTTAAAGACGCCAACTTAAACTTTGAAGTGACCGAGAAAATGGTTTGGACAAAAGCTGCGCAAGATAGCCTTGGTCTTGCCAAACAATATGCTGCCAACAAAGAAAAATACAAATGGGGACCAAGTGTTGATGCCATTATTGTTACCAGTAACGACCCCGATATTACACCAAAAGTGCGGGAAGAAATGCAGGCCAGCATAGCTGATTGGCGTGTTGTTACCAAAAAATATGAGAACAAAATTTTGGCTGATAGCAATCGTTTCGAGCAATCGCAAATACCTATTCCTGAAAATGTACGGTTTGTGATTACCGAAAAAGCGTTTACGCCAATAGCCAGTAACAAACAGGATAAAAGCGAAACATTTTGCTATGTCATAAAAAAAATGGACGCCCCAAGCCAACGTAGTTTTGACGATGCCCGTGGTTTTGTAATAAATGATTATCAACAAACATTAGAAGCCAGTTGGTTAGATAATTTGAAAAAGAAATATCCCGTAAAAATAAATGATGCTGTTTGGCAAGGGCTGTTGAAAAAATAATTGGTCCTTTTGGGTAAATAAAAAACCACCTATTTAAGCAGGTGGTTTTTTATTGCATGGATCAATTTATTCGTTTTCCAAGTCCAGTCCTTTTTTTAAGGCTGCATATTCCCTAGCATCTTTTATTGCCCTAATCAAAGCAATAACAATCAATATTTTAATTACCCAAAAAAATGACACCGAAGAAATACCGGCAGTATAAATAACCAGAACATTTACAATAATATAAAAAATAAGAGCTACAATAAAAGAAATAGCTGGCTTCTTATAACTTAAAATAGCCAACCCCAAAAATACAAGTCCAATAAATGCATCAACCCCAAATGCTATCCACCTAAAATTTTCAGCATAACCAGTGGTTTGAGCATATTCATAAAAACCAATCCCTATTTGCATCACCCCAATAATATATAACCAAACCCTTGCACCTTTAATATTTTTTTGGTACCCCGACATATCGGTTGAGATATCAGAAAAAATAGTGGGTTGTTCAGTGGGTGCCTGTTCTTCGTTTATTGGTTTATTTAATTCTTCTGGTGTATTTTCCATGTTAAATTATTTTATTGTAAGCAATATTACTCTTTTCAAATCATTTTTAATATTCGTGCTATTTCATTTTCAAGCGTATTTGTTTGTTGAAAAAAATGAGTTTTATAATTAAAGGATGCAGCCGTTTCTATTGCTTCTTTTAAATTTAATGCGTCTTGTTTGCAAACAACAGCTTTTCCTACATCTTGCAATCGTTTGCCAAGATATTCTTGTTCGGTTTGCCCTGGAGTTGGTACATAAATGCATTTGCAGCCCAGCACTTGCATATCCATTAAAGTGCTGTAACCGCAACGGCTTACAATAAAATTACTTTGCTCAAATGCTTGCTGCATCTGCATGGTAGGCAAATGATTAAAAATAGTAACATTGTTTTCCGCTTGCAAAATTTCTTTACTGCCAGGCTTTCCACGAATTAAAAGCACTTGGCCGTTAATGTTTTTTAATTGGGATAAAATAATCGATTCAAATAAACTGCGTTGTGGTTCGGGCCCGCTTAGGCAAACCATTAAAGTGTATTTCTTTTCTTGTAGATTATTTTTTTTAAACCTCGATAACAGCCCAATATATGTTACGGGTATTAATGGCATTTTAAAAGGATGGCCTAATTCCCCTGACAAGTTTTCTGTTTTATCCGCCACATCGGGCACCCAGCAAAGCGAAAATTGATTGATGAATCGGTATATTTTTTTTTGTAATATTTTTTTTACCCATTGCATAAAAAATGGGATTTGTAATTGCAATTGATGGGTAATAAAAATGCAAGGTATTTTTTTAGAGCAAAGCCCATATCTATTGTCAGAAATCACCAAATCAATTTCATATTCATCAATGGCTTTATCCAACCAGTCGTTTTCCGTTTTTATTGTTTTTAAAAAACCGGGCAATTGTTTAGCCAAATGAAACAATAAATTTTTGTTGGCGTATTTTATTCCGTATCCATTTAAATGTAAAAACTCCAATGTTGGAAAAACTTCTTGCAACAATATTTTGTGCGGCCCATTTGTAGCAATCAACACCCTGCAATTCTTTTGTAGCAAAATAGTAATAATAGGTATGCAACGTGTGGCATGGCCAAGCCCCCAATCAAGCGGAGCAATTAAAACAGTATTGTTAATTTTTTTTCCAGTCATATATTGTCACAATAAAATACCCAAAAGCAAGTTTAATTTTAATATAAGAAAATTAAGTGGTTAAATTAGGTTAATAGCCCATAATATCTTGTAATAATTTAATAGTAATTTCATTCCGTATTAAATAGCAATTTAACTTTGCGTAGTAAAATGTTTAAAATGAAGTTGAACATATTTTTTTTATTAGTGTTAGTTGCTTTGGTTTTTGCATCGTGTGCGGCCAGCCGCACAGGCGGTGGCAAAAAAGGCTGCGGATGCCCTAGTAAAAAAGGATTGGTTGGTTATTAATTATTTACCCACTTTAAATTTACCCATTGGAAAAATTTAGTATTTTATAACATTGCTTTGCAAATGGAAAACAACCGCGATTTATTAATTGTGTCCAAGCTTTCGAATTTAAGCCATGCCGCATTACAAGTGGAAGTTGATATGCTTGTGCATATCCTATATACAGTAGAATCGTTATCGCAAGTATGCGTTGCTACTGAAATTTATGATCTGAACCGCTATCGAACGATCAAAAACCCTAAAAAAATAGCAAAGTTTTTAGAAACTACAAAACAAAAAGCATTTGTTTTTATAGGCAATAAAAACTGATAATCAACATTATAAAAATAAATACCCTACGTATTTTAGCACGTAGGGTATTTGCTTTTATGGCATTACATAATTTGCTCTACTACTTTTTGGATTAGTTTCGGTTTGCCTAACGTGTAGTAATGCAATACGGGTACGCCAAATTCTTTTAGCGATTTGCTTTGTTGCACCAGCCATTCGGCGCCAACAATTTCAACTTCGGCATCTGTTTTACATTTCATAACCGCCAAACTTAAATCGGTTGGAATGTCCACGTGAAAGATGCGTGGCAATACACTTAATTGTTTTTTTGTGGTTAGCGGTTTAAGGCCTGGAATAATTGGCACTTCTATACCTGCAGCCCTACATTGTTTTACAAAATCGAAATATTTCTGGTTATCGAAAAACATTTGGGTCATAATGTATTCCGCACCTGCATCAATTTTATTTTTTAAGTGTTGAATATCGATTTCGAGGTTCGGCGCTTCAAAATGTTTTTCGGGATAACCCGCTACGCCAATACAAAAGTTTGTTTTGCTGCCGTTTAAAATATCTTCTTCCAAATAAATACCATTGTTTAAGTTGGAGACCTGCCGCAACAAATCAATGGCGTAAGCATGGCCATCAGGATGCGGCTGAAAAGACGCTTCATTTTTTTCGGCATCGCCGCGAAGTACCAACACATTGTCTATCCCCAAAAAATGAAGATCGATCAACGCATTCTCTGTTTCCTGTTTGCTAAAACCACCGCAAATAAGGTGGGGGATAGCATCTACATTGTAATGGTTGCGGATGGCTGCGCAAATGCCCACCGTTCCCGGCCGTTTCCGTACTTCTATTTTTTCAAAAGTGCCGTCTGCCTTTTTTTTGAACATCGACTCGCTACGGTGGTACGTAACATTAATGAAAGGCGGCTTAAATTCCATCAGCGCATCAAGGTGGTTGTAAAGGCTTTCAATTGTTTTGCCTTTTAAGGGCGGCAAAACTTCAAACGAAACTTGGTTGGTTGGGTTTTTCTCAAAGTGCTCGGTCACTTTCATACTACCTGTTTTCAAAAATGGTTTTACCGGCAAATACCTTTTGCCGTGTCTTATTGAAAATGGTTCGCAATATAAACAGGATAATTGATAATTGGAGAATGGATAATTGATATCGGATATCGGATAGTTTTTGATAAATAATAAATAAACATAAGCTACAAAGGCTGGATGTTCGTTTTAACTGCGATGGCAATAAGCATTATCCATTAACTCATTATCAATTATCCATTGATTCGCTATTTTTGACAGATGAAAAAAGAAATGGAAAAACCTGTGATTGGCTTTAGTTGCGGCGATTTAAACGGAATTGGCCTTGAAACCATTATTAAAGCTTTAGCCGATCCACGAATGTTAGACCAATGCACACCGGTTATTTTTGCCAGCAATAAAAGTATTAATTTTTATAGAAAAGGCTTATCGGAGGTTAATTTCACATTTCATAGCATAAAAGAATTAAGTCGGTTAGATCATAAAATGGTGAATGTATTAAATTGCTGGGAAGAAGAAGTAGCCATCCTGCCGGGAACATTGAACGAATCGGGTGGTATGTTTGCCAAAAAAAGTTTAACGATGGCTGTCGAGGCTTTGAAAGAAGGGCTGGTTCATGCCTTGGTTACTGCACCCATTCATAAAAAAAACGTTTTTTCTGAAGATTTTCCTTACACCGGCCACACGCCCTATTTAAAAAATAGTTTTGGGGTAGATGACGTGGTGATGTTTATGGTAGCCGAAAATATGCGTGTTGGTTTGGTTACAGAACATGTACCAATTGCCGAAGTGGCCACTTACATTACGAAGGAAAACATTTTGATGAAATTGAAAATAATGCAAGAATCCTTGATAAAAGATTTTGGTATTGATAAACCCAAAATTGCAGTTTTAGGATTGAACCCGCATGCTGGCGATGAGGGTTTAGTGGGTAGCGAAGAAGAAAATATTATTAAGCCAACAATTGCCGAAGCAAAAAAGCAAGGCATGCTTGCATTTGGCCCATACAGTGCAGATGCGTTTTTTGCCCGTGGCCAATATGAAAAATTTGATGCGGTTTTGGCAATGTACCACGATCAAGGGCTTATACCTTTTAAATCTTTGGCGCTGGGCGAAGGGGTAAATTTTACCGCCGGCATCAATGGCATACGCACCAGCCCCGACCATGGAACTGCGTTTGATATTGCGGGCAAAGGGTTAGCGGATGGAAAATCATTGCAAGGTGCCATTTTCACTGCCATCGATATTTTTAATAAGCGTAACTTTTATACCGAAAACAGGGCAAATCCGCTACGTAAAATGAGCGGACGAATTGTAAGCGGCCGAGATGAAGTGCTTTCTGAATAAATAGATTTTGTGAAAAGGGAAACGGGAAACGTCAAAAAGTTTCCCGTTTTTCTTTTCTCGTTTCACCCTTCTCACAAACCGTATTCGCTTACCAAATAAATAATGGCCGCCATATTAATTGCACCCAATTCCAATTCGCGTTTGTTTACATTCTCAAAAACATCAATCGGCGAATGATGGACATCAAAGTAGCGCTGACTGTTTGGCCCAAGGCCGCAAAGCATAGCTCCGGTATTTTTTAATGGGCCAATATCCGTGCCGCCGTGGCCGTCTGGCATGTCATAAACGCCATAAGGTTTAAACAATGGCAACCAACTGCGCATTTTTTCAGCTTGCTCCGGCTTACCGTCTAAGTTTAAAACAACAGCCGCAAAGCCACCTTCATCACTTTCTATAGCAAAAACATGGTGCTCATTTTTTTGAATAGCAATTGCATCATACTTAGCCGCACCTTTGGCTCCATTTTCTTCGTTCATAAACATTACGGCACGCACGGTACGTTTTGGGCGAATACCGCTTGCTTTTAATGCCCTGATCACTTCAATGCTTTGCATTACGCCGGTGCCGTCATCATGTGCGCCTTCGGCCAAGTCCCAACTATCTAAATGGCCACCAGCGGTTAAAATTTCGTCAGGTTTTTCACTGCCTTTTATTTCGCCGATTACATTAAAACTGGGTGCGTCAGGCAATGTTTCGCAATTCATTTTAATGTTTAAAAAAACTTTTGCGCTGTTATTTTTCATTATCGAATCAAGCCAAACCGCATCCATAGTGCTGCATGCAAGAGCTGGAATTTTAGTAATGGTTGTGTCGTAACGCAAAGAACCGGTATGCGGATTATAATCTAACGCATGCGTAACCGACCTAACCATACAAGCCACCGCACCTTTTTTTGCGGCGGCGGTTGCTCCACCAGCACGATAACGAACCGCATCGCCATAACCGCCCAAAACCAATTCCGGCCGCATGGGATAATTAAAAAAAACAATTTTGCCTTGTACTTTTTCTTTTGGCAGTTGGTCCAATTCATCAAACGAACGTACTTCAATTATCTCCGCTTTTATGCCTTGTGCTGGCGTGGCTATTGATCCGCCTAATGCACAAACATGCAAATCTTTGCTTTGCGAACCAATTGAAATGGTTGCTTTTTCTTTTTCGCCACGCACCCAATGCGTAACCATGCAGGGTTGTAAATAAACGGTATCAGCACCTGCATCTTTCAACATTTTTGCAGTTGCTTCCACAGCTTTTTGGGCGTTGGCACTACCGCTGGGCCTAGCACCTATTTGCTTGCACAAATAACGCAAATTGCTGTAAACAGTGCCTTGTTGCAATACATTGTCGGCCAAATTACGAAGTACTAATGTGTCATTTTTTTGAGAAAAACAAATTGATTGTAAAAAAACAAACCCAATTGCAACAGGTATTCTCATAAGTAAATTTTGATGGATAGTATATTAATTTAAATTGATTAAAAAGATTTCGGCTTTGATTTTTGAATCAGATAAAAGTTGATATCAAGCTACAATTTTATCTATTGCTTTTGCCAAATCATGATCCTTTTTGGTAATTATATCGCCGGCATCATGCGTATTTAACCATATTTCAACGGTATTATAAACATTCGTCCATAACGGATGATGGTTGGCTTTTTCGGCTTCCAAAGCCACCCTTGTCATAAATGAAAAAGCCTCACTAAAATCTTTAAATTTAAACTTGCGATAAAGCTGGTTGTTTTGTTCTTTCCACATAAGAAAGTAAAAATTTAAAAGTAAAAAATTGTAATTCAAATGGCTTAACGTAATTCAATAAACCTTAAAGTTAAAGCAATTTTTTTTAATTATTATGAATTTTCAAATTGTAGGAATTTGGATTTTTTAATTTGGAATTTATAAAATAAGGTGTTGTTTGTTTTTAATTTTTTCATTGGTTAATTCCACAATTAATTGCACGCCGGCAATTTGTTTTAATGTTTGGGTAAGATGTGGCACTTGCGTAGGATCAGCATTGGTACCTTGTATCAGCCAAGCAAAATCAAGGTGCTTAAATTCGGGTAATAAATATTCGCCATCATATTTATTGTTGTAAATAAAATGCTCCATGTTAGATGTGGTTTCACTGTAGCGAAAAACAGAAAAATAATACTTCCTATTTTTTCTGGTCAGGCATATTTCTGAGGTTGGCTCATTTCTGAAATCTAAGCCCATACTTAATTTCAATAGATTACAAAATTGATAGCCGGGCATTGGTGCCATAATTCCAAGCAATGAAGCATCTTCAAAAAAAGTATCGGCTACTTGTTGATTATCGAGTACGAATTTTGACATTTTAAATATTGTTTTTATTACATTCCAATTTTTTATTCAGCGTTTTTATTAAACGGCAACTTGCCATTATTATTGGTATTGCCGATAAGTTGCAGAATATATTGGATTGTTTTTATGTCGTTGTTATTAACAGTGATGGCAGCGCTTTTTTGCTCTGTGTCGAAATTGGGGTTAAATAGAAAAAGATTAGGTATATTATTTTTATAAAAAGGAGTGGAATTAAGCATATAAATTAACGTACTATTTGTTTTTGAAATATAAGACGGATTACTTTTTTGTAAAACCTCTTTCCAAGCCGTAGAACTATTGGTTTCAATTATTGATAAAAAACCAATAGTGTCTGTTGGTGCGCCGCTAACACCAATATTTATTGCATAATTAATTTTTGATACATTAAATGGCAAATGATTAAAAAAATAATTACTGCCTACATTATCTGGCGGAAACCCACTAAAATTTGCGAACAGGTAATTATTATTGGTATAATTTGCAGGAATAAAACCGGTTGTATTTGTTTTGGCCGGACGGCAAATTTCTTTTAATATTTTAGCCAATTCAAAAATTAATGTATTGCCCATATTATTGTTCATTGCGGTTGCAATAACTATTGTGTTAGCAGCATCATTGTTTAAAAAAGCTATCGCATTGGTTCCGGTTGCAATTTTTTCGCCTAACACAATTTGCGCATCAATTGCATTTGCAATGGTCGATTCTTCTTTTAATTTCCTAATACCATTTTTCGTAAAATAAATAATTGGAATAGAAGCCGGTTCAGCAGTGTCTTTTGCAAAAAATGTAAGGCTATCGTCAATGTCGGAGCTGTTATAAACAATAACGGCAGACGCTTTTTGGCCAGCCAATTCGGCCGCTTTCATTTTGATATGCTGTACTAAGTCCGCCGGCGATTTTTTTTTATTTTTTTCAAGTTCTGGTTTTAAATCATACAAAAATGGCTGCTTGGTTTCTATTTCATTCCAAACCGCGGTGCCAGAAAAAAGGCTGTTTGGGCAAAATGAAAAAGGCCAATAGTCGATGTTTGGTTGTAATTGTATGCCGTTAATTTTTAAACTACAAGTTGGCTTAATTTCTTTTCCTAAATCTACCTTAAACGGCTGTAAAAAGCCGCTACTGTCAAGCAAAGGGTTTAATTGAAAGCTTTTATATTTTTCGGCAATGTATTCGGCCTTGCCTAAAAAATTATTCGTCAAATCTTGCTTATTTAATGTTTCAAGATTTTTTTGCATGTTTGTTTTTAATATAACGTCTGATTTAGCTAATCCTATGTTGTCGTTTTTCTTTTGTGAAAAAACAAAAATGGATAAAATAAAAGTGGGTATGAATAAAATAATTCGACGCATAAATAATAGATATAATTATGAGGTAAAGTTAAATAAAATGGAAGACGGAGGTGATAGCGCTTATAAAGAATGGCGGTAGAACGGCAACCAAAAAATGCTACAAAACATAACCAGCTTAGGTTTGAAGCTTAATAATTTTTGAGTTTTCAGTATTATAATTTAGCGAAAAAACAGGCTTTTCTACTTTTTTCGCTAGCTTAGCAACTTTACCAAAAATCCTTTTGGGCTGCCAATGGCATTGATTGACTTTTACTTACCGAAAAAACTTTCACAGGCATTAAACCTGCCTGTGAAAAACCCTGAAAACCAGCAGTTAAGGGTGCTAAAAAAAATGTTGAAAAAAGCCAGGTTTACCAGCTTTGGCCAACAATATGGGTTTGATAAAGTTTTGCTGGAAAAACATGTGGGCAAAGCATTTCAACAAATGGTGCCGATTTTTGATTACAATAAAATTTATCAGCAATGGTGGCACCAAACGCTTGAAGGTGTGCCGGATGTTTGCTGGCCCGGAAAAATAAAATATTTTGCATTAAGTAGCGGCACCAGCGAAGCTGCCAGTAAATATATTCCCATTACAAACGAACTGATTAAGGGTAACAAAAATGTAATGGTGCGGCAATTTATTAGTTTGCGCAACTACCACGATATTCCGTTGGGAAACCTCGCAAAAGGTTGGCTATCATTGGGTGGTAGCACCACACTTCAAAAAGGTTCAGGCTATTATGCCGGCGATTTAAGTGGCATCACCGCCAAAAAGCAGCCGTTTTGGTTCCAACCATTTTACAAACCCGGCAAAAAAATTGCCCGTCAAAAAGATTGGCAAAAAAAATTGGACGAAATGGTGGAAAAAGCGCCAGAATGGGACATCAGTCTTTTAATGGGCGTGCCGGCCTGGGCGCAGCTGCTTATAGAAATGGTTATTAAAAGGTACAACGTGCAAAACATCCACGAAATTTGGCCCAACCTTTCGTTTTTTGTGCACGGCGGCGTTGCTTTTGAGCCTTATAAAAAAGGATTTGAAAAGTTGCTCGGCAGGCCAATTACCTACATCAATACTTATTTAGCCAGCGAAGGTTTTTTGGCTTATCAAGATAAACAAGGCTCCAATGCCATGCGTTTATCTACGCACGACCATATTTTTCATGAGTTTGTGCCATTTAACGAAACAAATTTTGACGGAGACGGAAATATTTTGCCAAATGCCAAAGCCTTGATGATTGACGAAGTGGAAGAAGGAAAAGATTATGCTTTATTAATTAGCACGGTTGGCGGCGCATGGCGTTATTTAATTGGCGATACCGTAAAATTTACCGACAAGGAAAATTGCCAAATTATTATTACCGGCCGCACAAAATCGTTTTTAAGCTTGGTGGGCGAGCATTTAAGCGTAGAAAACATGAACAGCGCCATACAGTTGGCGCAGCGGCATTTTAATATTTCGATACCAGAATTTACAGTAGCCGGGGTTCCGTATGGAAATCTTTTTGCGCACCAGTGGTATGTGGCTACTGATGATGCCAAGGCAAACGGTGAGGAATTGGCCATTTTTATTGATGATAAATTAAAGGAACTGAACGACGATTATGCGGTGGAGCGGAAACATGCCCTAAAAAAAATAAGCGTGGAAGTGATGAGCCAGAAACAATTTATGGATTTTATGGCCACAAAAGGCAAGGTTGGCGGTCAACACAAATTTCCGAGGGTTTTAAAAGGCAAGATGTTGGAAGATTGGCAGCATTTTTTAGAGAAGGAATTGGTGAATAGTGAATAGTAAATGGATGGTATCCCGAAACCCCACTAACTATTTCCTAGTTGCTACTAGCTAATTTTTTTCACTTTGCACCCTTTCTATATATTTACCCCTGAATGACCGAGATAATTATCAAAGGAATTTTGCTGGGCTTGTACCTTGCCATTGCCGTTGGACCCATCGTGTTCACCGTGCTAAAGGTTAGTATGCAAGATGGCCACAAAGCAGGCTACGCCTTAGTGGCGGGCGTTTCTTTTAGCGATATTATGTTTGTGGTAATCGGCAATTTGGCCGCACAGTTTATGCACGAATTAATGGTGTATAAAACCCAAATTGCTTTTGGCGGAGCCATACTTTTATTATGCATTGGCGGTTATACTTTGTTTTTTAAGAAAGATCCCAACCCTTCTACTAATTATGTTGATAGGACGGAGGGCGATTCGATCAACCCAATTACGGGGTTTGTGGAACGGCATACGCATCTGCATCCGCCTAAATTTGTGGTAAAAGCCGATCCCAGCCACTTGTTTAAAATGTTTACCCAAGGTTTTTTAATGAACACCATTAATCCCGGGCCGATTTTTATATGGCTAACTGCTTGTACTGCTTCTGCCAATTTGCCGCTTTATGAACGTATCATCATGTTTGGTATTACCTTGGGCATTGTTTTAACGGCCGATATTTTAAAAGTGCAATTGGCCAACCGTATCCGCGAAAAACTAACCGCCAAAACATTGCATGTCATCAACCGGGTTACTGCTTTTATTTTGTTGGGTTTTGGCGTAGCCATATTATTGGGCTTAGGTGTTCAGCGGTATGAAAAGCACCACAAGCAAAAAATGATTAACGGCAAACCAACAATCACAAACACGCCGGCTGATACCACATCCTTTTATCAATTTTCCTCTGGCCGTTCAAAGTCGGCGTAATCATATTTTATTTTATATTTATAGTTTCCTAAATAGTTTTTGCCATGGCAAAAAAAACATTGCGCCGCATTGGTCGTATCTTATTGGTATTGTTTGTTTTATTAAACATTATCATGGCTTTTAATGCGTGGAAATTTACCCATTTTTATAATGATCCATCGCTTCGCGGACCACAACCAACCGGCGTTTGGCCAACTACCAGAAATATTTTATTCGGCCAAAGTGTGCCAAAGCGGTTGAACGATTCAACGCCTTCCATTCCTTTTGAAAAGGTAATTTTGACAGACAAAGATGGATTGAAGTTGGAAGGTTGGAGTATGAAAGCAACAAACAATTTGATGAAAGATACTATCGTGAAAGATAAGCTTTCTGTTTATTCTCCTTTAACTAGTTCAAATGATTCGATAATTTATACAAATCGTGGCACCGTCATTCTTTTTCATGGCCATGGCAGTTGCAGATCGGCTGTTTTAAAAGAGGCTTATGGCTTTTTAAATTTTGGCTACAATGTGTTTATGATAGATTTTAGGGCGCATGGCGATAGCGAAGGCGAGCAGGCAACGGTTGGCATAAAAGAAGCCGACGATGTGCGGACCGCTTATCAATATGTAAAAGACCAAACCCATCAGGAACCTATACTTTGGGGAATTTCGTTAGGTGCCGCTACTATTACACGTGCTATTGCTCAATACAATTTGCATCCTCAAAAAGTAATTTTAGAAATGCCATTTGGTAGTTTGTACGATGGCGTTAAAGGATTTATGCGTATCAAACATTTACCCCAAGGTTTGGCACCGTTCATTACTTTTTGGGGCGGTACACTTAACGGGGTTTGGGCATTTGGCCATAAACCCAGCGAATTTGCGAAGCAAATTACTTGCCCCGTTTTGTTGCAATGGGGCCAAAACGATCCCCGGGTGACCCGTGGTGAAATTGATGAAATTTTTGCCAACCTTCATACCACTCAAAAAAAGCTTGTGGTATATGAAACTTGCGCACATGAAAGTCTTTGCGCCAAAGAACCCACAAAATGGGAAACCAATGTACAGGAGTTCTTACATCCCAAATAAAGCAATCCCAAATCCCAATAAAATTAAGGTTATGTCATAAGTGGCAATCTTTTTGGGATTTGAAATTTTATCGGAATTTCTGTGCTAAAGTTGTTAAAATATTTGTGAAGCCAACACATCTTTAACAAACCAAGCATCCAGCCATTATTTTTGTAGTACATGAAACATTTGTTTTTATTTTCTGCCTTGGTTGTGGGCAGTTTTGCCGCAACTGCGCAACAAAAAAGAGTAGTTGCCGACAAAATTGTAGGCAAGGTGAACGACCGAATTATTTTGCAAAGCGATATTTTTAATGCTATTGCCGATTTAAATAGGCAAGGCGCACAAATGCCCGCTAATCCCGGCTGCCTTTTTTTAGAAGGTGAATTGGTAAAAAAGGCATTGGTGATCCAGGCCGAAAAAGATTCATTGCCGGTAAGCGACGATGAAATTGATGCGCAATTGGATAACAAAATCCGTTATTTTATTTCCCAATATGGTAGCAGGGAGGCCTTGGAAGAAATTGCCGGTAAAAGCACTTATCAATTAAAAGAAGATTTGAAAGTGAATTTTAAGGAGCAAAAAATGGCCGAGTTAATGCGGAACAAAATTGTGGAAGGCATAAAAATTACTCCAAACGAAGCCCGGGATTATTTTAATAAAATCCCGAAAGATAGTTTACCCTTTTATGAAAGCGAATTGGAAGTGGGCCAAATTGTTTTAATACCAAAAGCCAACCGCGATTTGGAAAGCTATACCGCCAAACAATTGAACGATATTAAAAGGCAAATAGAAAGCGGCAATAAGAAATTTGAACAAATGGCCAAACTTTATAGCCAAGATCCTGGAAGCAAAGACAACGGCGGCCAATATAATATAAACCGCAACGATAAGCAATGGGATCCAACTTTTATGGCAACTGCTTTTAAGTTGAAAGAAGGCCAAATAAGCAATGTGGTAAAATCAAAATTTGGTTTGCACATCATTCAATTGGTTAGCAGGGCTGGTGATGACGCTGTGGTAAGGCATATTTTAATGATACCAGAAGTTAGCGACGAAGAAACAAACAAATCAAAAGCTAAATTAGACAGCGTTAGAAAAGAGCTGGTGTCTGGAAATATTAGTTTTGGCACAGCAGTAAGTAAATTTAGCGATGATGAAACCAGCAAGTTTACAGGCGGGATGATTTTAGGAAGAGACGGTTCTTCTTCCATTTCAATTGACCAGCTTGATAAGGATGCCATTCCATTATTAAAAGATTTAAAGCCGGGCCAATATTCGCAACCACAAGCTTACACTGATGAAAGAGGTAAAAGAACTGTTCGTATTTTATACCTGCGCAGCCGCACTGAGCCGCACCGCGAAAATTTGAAAGAAGATTATAATAGGATAGCAACAAGGGCTTTGGAAGAAAAAAAACAAGCGGCTTTAGAAAAATGGTTTTCTGACCACATCAAGAATTATTTTATTTTCATCGATCCGCAATATACTGATTGTAAACAACTGGATAACTGGAGCAAACAAGCAATGGCTTCCGTTGTTTCTCACTAAATTTTAAAGAATCATTATATAAGCCGCTCCATTTTGGGGCGGTTTTGTTGTAATTATCACGCCGACAACATATTATAAACAACTTTACCCTATTGCTTAATTGAAAATTTTTAGTTCTATTAATCCTTTATTTTACAATACCGCTGCATAAAATGCTTGTTTCATAACTGTTTCAAGAAAATATGTTGCCTTAAAACAAATAGCTTTGCGGCTTCATGCGTAAGAAGAATAAACATATTGTACTTAATAATTTATTGGTTGAAGACTACGCCGCTGAAGGCAAAAGCATTGCCCGCATGGAAGGCAAAGTGGTATTTATAGAAAAAGTAGTACCGGGAGATGTGGTTGATGTTCGCCTTAGTAAAAACAAAAAAGATTGGGCCGAAGGCACGCCTACTTTTTTTCATTCCTACTCTAAAGAAAGGGTTCAGCCATTTTGCCCACATTTTGGTGTTTGCGGCGGTTGCAAATGGCAAATGCTGCCCTATCAAAAACAATTGCAATATAAACAGCAACAAACCATCGACCAATTGCGGCGTATTGGTCAAGTTGCCCTTCCTGAAACGATGCCTATTTTAGGTTGCGTAGAAACCCGATATTATCGCAATAAACTGGAATATACTTTTACCAACAAGCGTTACCTCACAAACGAGGAAGTGAAAAATCCAGATATTTCCGGCTATCAAGACGTGGCTGGTTTCCATGCGCCGGGCATGTTCGATAAAGTTGTAGATATCGATATTTGCTTCTTACAAAATGAACCCACCAACCGTATCCGCAAGTTGGTAAAAGCATTTGCCCTAAAAAATAATTGGCCTTTTTATGATATTAGGATGCACCAAGGTTTTTTACGGACCATGCAAGTGCGGCTTTGCGCCACAGGGCAATTAATGGTAAATATTGTGGTAGGTATGGACAAGCCCGAATGGCTGAATCCTTTACTGGCACACGTTATGGAGCAAGAACCGTCCATTACTACATTGCTTTACACCATTAACCTAAAACATAACGACAGTTTAAATGATCTTGAACCGCAAGTATATTTTGGTGAAGGGTACGTGGTGGAAAAACTGGAAGATTTTAGTTTTAAAATCGGGCCAAAATCTTTTTTTCAAACAAACACAAAACAGGCCGAAAAATTGTATAGGGTGGTACGAGATTTTGCAGGATTGGATGGATCGCAAACGGTGTATGATTTATATTGTGGAACGGGAAGCATTGGCATTTTTTTAAGCAAGGGTGCAAAAAAAATAATTGGGGTGGAGGCGATTGGCGAAGCCATTGAAGACGCAAAAGAAAATGCGGCCATGAATAATATTGACACGGCGCATTTTTTTACGGGCAATGCCGAAGATATATGTAACGAAGCTTTTTTTGCCATGCATGGACGGCCCGATGTAATAGTGACCGACCCGCCACGTGTAGGCATGCACGATGCGCTGGTGCAGCAATTATTACAAATTGCAGCTCCTGTAATTGTGTATGTAAGTTGTAACCCTGCTACGCAGGCACGTGATTTAAAATTATTGGATGCAAAATATATGGTTGAAAAGCTGCAGCCTGTAGATATGTTCCCCCACACGCACCATATTGAAAACGTAGTAAAACTTAGGCTAAGATAATTGTTTTAAATTCATCCAAATTGCTGATTTTAAAACAAATACCGATAAAGAAATTAATACATGAACAGTGAATTTAGGCCAAGCAGATTCGAAATTTTGCCGGTAATTATAAAAAACTTATTGATTATAAACATATTGTTTTTTGTGGCACAGCTCACTTTCGACGGCGTGCAACCGGGCGGCGATTTGGAGGTAAAAACAGGCTGGTTTACCAATTTGTTTGCCTTGCATAATATTGAATCATCTCTATTTAGGCCTTGGCAATTTTTAACACACATGTTTTTGCATGGCGGTCTTATGCATATTTTCGGCAATATGTTTGCGCTTTATATGTTTGGATCAATTTTAGAAAATATTTGGGGGCCAAGGCGATTTTTGATTTTTTATTTGGTTTGCGGCATTGGTGCAGCATGTTTGCACATGGGGTCACTAATTTGGGAAAATCATCAAATGTTGGCCATGTTTAATCAGTATAAAATCCATCCTAGTCTCGACCGCTTTGCAGAATTCTCTAAAAGATATGTTTCCGATAATCCCGGAATTACAAAAATGATTGTAGAATGGCAGTCTGACCCCAATAATCCCGGGTTTTCTGATGACGGATTTTCGATTATGTCAATTATCATACAAAAAAACTTGGAAGAACCAACTTTAGGTGCCTCCGGCGCAGTGTTCGGTTGCCTTGCGGCTTTTGGATATCTTTTCCCAAATACATATATCTATTTGTATTTCTTTGTTCCGCTTAAAGCCAAATGGTTTGTATTGGGCTATATAACTTTTGAACTATTAATGGCTTTCCAACACTCGGCCGGTGGCACTGTGGCGCATTTTGCACATTTGGGTGGTGCTTTAGTGGGCTTTTTATTGGTATATTTTTGGAACAAGACGAACCGGAAAACATTTTATTGATGTTGGTTGTATATAGTCTATCAATTATGTTGTTAGTAAATGCAAAAAATGCCATAGAAAACTAAGCTGTTAATGCAGAATTCAGGTTTAATGTTTAAATTTGAAAAAAGAATATCGACCTCAAAAATCGCTGGTTAGGTGGTTAAAATTTAAAATATTCATTGTAAAATAATCCATCGCAGTAATGGAACAATATAGAAAAAGAAAAATATTATTAGGCGAAGACGGCAATGCCTTGATGGCGCTAATTGCTATTAACGCAATACTTTTTGTGTTCTTAAATTTTGTGATGATCATTTTTTTTCTAAGCAAAATAGACTTGGAACATTTTAACAGCAACGTATTTTCATGGTTTGTGGTACCCGGTAGTTTAGATAAATTATTGAGCCGGCCATGGGTTTTAATCACCTACATGTTTTCGCAGGTTAGCGTTGGCCACATGATCGGGAATATGCTTTGCCTTTGGTCGTTTGGGTATATTATGCAAGATTTAACAGGCAACAGGCATTTAGCTCCGCTGTATTTATATGGTGGTTTTGTTGGCGGTATCTTTTTCCTGCTCATGGTAAATGTTTTTCCGGTTTTCCATGCTGAGTTACCCAATCTTTCTTTGTATGGCGGCGGCGCATCTATTATGGCAATTGCCGTTGCAACTACTACCATCGCACCCGATTATAGAATTTTCCCGATGATTTTAGGCGGTATCCCGCTTTGGGTGCTTACTTTAATTTTTGCGACACTTGATTTTGCTTTAATGTCTGGCTACGGCGGCGGCGTAGGCGTAGCTCATCTTTCTGGGGGTTTGGTTGGTTTTGCTTATATCAAAAGCTTACGCTCGGGCAACGATTGGGGGGCATGGATGCATAGCCTTTATCACTGGTTTTTTCACATGTTTGAGCCTCGTCAACAAAAAATAAAACACCAAATGAAGCATGAGGTTTTTTATGAAGCAAAGGGCCAGCCTTTTAAAAAAACCAGCAATATCACCCAGCAAAAAATTGATGAAATATTGGACAAAATAAGCCGCGACGGTTATCATTTTTTAAACGAAGAAGAAAAAGAATATTTAAAGAGAGCCAGTAAGGATTTGTAAAGTTGTACTAGATTTTAGGCATAAAAAGCTGATATTATATTAATAGATTAATCTTTTATGTGATACCAGCCCATGTTTTAGCGATAGCAAGCCAATGTAAATTTGCGTTCAACTTTAAATAAATTATCCTTTTTGAAACGAATTATCACCGTAGCTTTTTATCTGCTTTCTGCTATTACTGCGGCTGTATATTTAATCAGTTGCTTAACTCCTTTTATTGGTGCAAATGATTGGTTACCAATGGGTTTGTTAGGTATTGGTTTCCCTATTTTATTGTGTTGTATATTTTTTTTGATAATTATTTGGATTTTCATTAATAGAAAAATTGCAATATTATTGTTGATCTGCATCCTAATGGGTTTTAAAAACATACATGCCATTGTTGGTCTTCACCCAAATCAAAATTTTAATAAAGAAAAACAAGCTGGAACAATAAGGATACTGGGTTACAATGTGCGAAATTTTGATGGGCAATTGAATCCATTTGACACACTAATCAGCAAAAGGCATCAAATATTAAATTACATAGCTAACCAACATGCTGATATTATTTGTATCCAAGATTTTTCGGAATTATACAATCCTTTGGTGGCATCCAACCTTAATTATTTTACAAATAAACTAAAATACCAAAATTACTTTGTAGGCGATAACTATAACTTTTTAACCTATTGGAATTTCTTCCAAATTGGTATTGCCATTTTTTCAAAATATCCGTTGAAAAATATCCAGTTTATAAAATATTCAGGAAAAAAGATTCCTGAAGGTTTTATAATGGCCGATGTTACTATCAACGGAATTACGCGTAGGATTGTAACAACGCATTTACAAAGCATGTGGCTCGGGAATAAGGAAACGGTTGTTCCGGAATGGGATCATTCTGAAGATTCGTTGCTAAATTACAGAAGTGGAAAATTTGATAAGATTGAGCATTACCTGCCTTATCATGCCGTGCAGGCTAATCAATTAAGAAAAGAACTAGATAAAAGTCCATATCCGGTTATTCTTTCAATGGATATGAATGAAGTACCCAGCAGTTATTGTTACCATACTATAAAAGGTAATTTTAATGATGCATTTTTGGAAAAAGGTTTTGGCTTGGGCACCACTTATTCTAGCATTTCCCCCACTTTGCGAATCGATTATTTAATGGCGGATCCATCTATTGAAATCCTTCAATTTAAATGTGATAAAATTTTTATGAGCGACCATTATCCGCAGGTAATGGATGTAAAGTGGTAATAACTAGTGCTCTTACATATGAAGTTTTTATCGACCTTTTTCATTTTTGTGTAGCAAGTTTTCATTTGCGATTTTCCAATTTTCCACAGTAAGCAAACTGAATGCGTTATCTTTCACTTACAAATTAAAATTGGCAAATATCTATGGCATTCAGTTTTCGAAAATTCGGTAAACGAGCACTTATTATTACCAATATGTTGGTTGCCTTGGTATTTTTATTAGCCCTTCTTTTACCAACAGCTGATCCCAAAATATTTTGGTGGCTTGGTCTTTTTGGTCTGGCATTTCCATATCTGTTAATTGGGATGTTGTTTTTTTTATTTTTTTGGATTATTGTAAAGCCAAAATTTTGCGTCATTTCTTTATTGCCCATTTTATTATCGTGGAAGCAGGTTTCTGTTATTTTTAGTTTCAAGCAAGATCGGTTTGAATATGCCAGGCGAAGTTCGGCCCTTCGGGTTATGACTTGGAATGTGCGCATTTTTGAAGGTTTAGAAAAAGGCGAAGCAGCCACTGCGGCTTCCAATATTTTTTCTTATATAAAAGCTACCATGCCCGACGTGGTTTGCATGCAAGAATTCTCTCAATACGATAGCAATGGCTTGGCCGGTAACCACATAAAGAAAATGAAAGACATGGGCTATCAATATTTTTTCTTTTCGAAAGATTATGTAAAAAAGACGGTAAACTACCAAAGCGGCGTGGTCATTTTCTCAAAACTTCCGTTGTTTGATACAACTCGTGTTCCTTACGAACATGGCAGGGAAAGTTTATTGTATGCTGATTTGGTAAAAAATAATGATACGCTTCGCATCTACACCACTCATTTACAATCATTTAGATTTAGCCCAAACGATTATAGGTATTTAGAAGAAGTAAAAGACCATGGCGACGTGGCTAATCCCGCAAATAAAAGTTTTTTGGTGAAGATGAGAAACGCCCTTCAATTGCGGGCAGAGCAGGCTACGCAAATTAGGGCTTTGGTAGATAGTTGTCCGTTTCCTGAAATTGTTTGCGGCGATTTCAATAGTGTACCAAATAGTTTTGCTTATTGGCAAATAAGGGGCAGCCGCCGCGATGCTTTCATGGAAAATGGCTTCGGCTTGGGCAGAACATTTATTTCATTGGCACCAACATTGCGTATCGATTATATTTTGTGCGATAACAGGTTTACCGTAGACCAATTTACAGTTGGCAACAAACGCTACAGCGATCATTGGCCAGTAATTGCAGATATTAGGTTTGAGAAAAAACCTTAAATTGCCGCTTCAACTTAGATCAATGAGTCATTTATCATTAAGTCATTATTTTTTATCCGTACCGATATTTCTTTTCGATACCGAAAATTATTGTTGCTAGTTTTATTGGCGCAAACTTCCTTATTTCGCTGTTTTTTATTCCTTATTTCTAATTTATTTTGAAATGCCTTTGCACGTTTATAATTCATACACCCGGCAAAAAGAAAAGTTTGAACCGATTACACCCGGCCACGTAGGTTTATATGTGTGCGGCCCTACCGTAAGTGGCGAAAGCCACATGGGGCATTCCCGCCCTTATATCACTTTCGATGTAATTTTCAGATACTTAACCTATTTGGGGAACAAAGTCCGTTATGTTCGCAATATTACGGATGCCGGCCATTTTGAAGAAGAAGGCCGCGAAGCGGAAGATAAAATTGGCAAGAAAGCAGTGCTTGAAAAATTGGAACCAATGGAACTGGTACAGAAATATACCAATCTTTTTCATTGGGCTATGAAGGAGTTCAACAATATTGAACCAAGTATTGAACCTACCGCAACCGGCCATATTGTGGAGCAAATTGAAATGATAAAACAAATTATTACTGCCGGTTATGCTTACGAAAGCAATGGCAGTGTATATTTTGATGTGAAAAAATATGCCGAACATTATCCGTACGGAAAACTGAGCGGCCGTGTGATGGAAGATTTATTGGAAAACACCAGAACTTTGGACGGACAGGAGGAAAAAAGGGCATCGGCCGATTTTGCGCTTTGGAAAGCAGCTACGCCGGGTCATATTATGCGGTGGCCAAGTCCTTGGGGTGAAGGTTTTCCGGGTTGGCACATTGAGTGCAGCGCCATGAGCAAAAAATACTTGGGAGAACAATTCGATATTCATGGCGGCGGCATGGATTTACAATTTCCGCACCACGAAAGCGAAATTGCGCAAAGCAGCATTTGCAATGGCGGCCATGTGTGTGCAAGGTATTGGATACATAATAACATGATTACCATCAACGGCAAAAAGATGGGTAAAAGCTATAATAACGTTATTAAATTAACGGAATTGTTTAGCGGCAATCATCCCATGTTGGAAAAAGCATATAGCCCGATGGCCATTCGTTTTTCTATTTTGCAAACGCATTACCGCAGCACATTAGACTTTAGCAACGAGGCATTGCAAGCGGCCGAAAAAGGATTGCGTAGATTATGGGAGGCTTATAAAGTAGTTGGCGGTTGGCGGTTAGCCGATAGCAGTAAAGCCGTTGATATTGAATTAGATGCAAAGGTTCGGACGTTGATTGCTGAGTTTACCGAGTTTATGGACGATGATTTTAACACCGCAAAAGTTTTGGCCAATATGTTTGAATTGGTGCCAATTATAAATGGCATAAAAGATAAACATATTCCGGCTGATGCTTTAAGCAGCGAAACATTGTTATTACTTCAAAAGCAAATGACCGCTTTTTTGGAAGATATTTTTGGATTGAAAGATGAGAAAGGCGCTGGTAACGAAAAAATGGAAGGCGTAATACAGTTGTTGATCGACTTTCGCAAGCAAGCAAAGCAAAAGAAAGATTATGCCACCAGCGATTCCATCCGTAAACAATTGCAAGAAATGGGAATAGAGCTAAAAGATGAAAAGGATGGAAATGTGACTTATTCGATGGTATAGTGAATAGTGAATAGGCAATAGTGAAGAATGAATGACTTTTAGTCTTTATTTCACTATTCACTATTGCCCATTCACTTTAATATTTAATATCAAGCTTTTTAAGGATTGAATCATTCACCCCAAATGGCTCGCCCTTTTTAATTTGGCTTGCTACCCAATCGCCTAATTTTTGTGCATCTTCTTTAGTAGCAAATGTTTTAATACCTTGAATAAACGGTATTTGCCTTTGGTTGATATATTGTTTGTTATTCACAAAAATCTTATAACCCCAACCAGTATCTTTTTCAAGTTTGTAGGCGGTTGCCTCTGCGGAAGTGCTATTTTTTTGTGAAGTAGTGTCAATATCGCTGGCAGATTTACCGGGAGTTGGTTCTGAGCTATTGCAAGCAATTAGCAAACTGAAACCGACAAATGCTAAACATCCAGTTATTTTCTTAAATAAATTCATCTTCTCTGTTTATTGCTTTTAAAAAACAAAAGGCTGCAACGCTAATACGTGCAGCCTTTTTCAATACATATATTTTATTGCCAGTCATTGGTATTCAATGCTATACCAGGCAAGTATTCAACCACATTATCATACAACGACGATGAAGTACCGCCAGCCGAACTACCACCTGTTGCAAAAAAACCACGGTTACCAAATTGAATAGGAACTGCACCTAAACGAGCTTGACCTGGGTAAGGGTTTTGCAATGTCCATTGATCATTAGGTGGATCCCACAACCAGCAGCTATTTAAGGCCGAACCATTTTGACCTTGCATTAAATAAACTTGTTTATAGTTAACTAGTGGGCTTTGGATAACCAAAGCAACCGCATTTTGGCGTTGAATGGAAGTGTACAGATCATCAAAGCTTGAATCGGTAGCATTGATAATTTGCCTTTTCGAAACCCAGCTACCACCGTTGGTATCTGGGTGATATTCCCAGAAATATTTTGATTGAGAACCAGAGCCATCTGCACCGCCCACAACATAGCCTAACCCATTAACAACGAACGATGTAGCACCAACCGTTTTATGGCCTAAATCAGCAATGTGCTTCCAAGCATTACCAGAAAAACTATAGCTATAAAAGTCCAATAAGGTGTTATCGTTTGAACCGGTACCTACATATCCAACATTATTAAGTGTAAATGAGCAAGCACCGTAACGTGCGCCACCACCAAAGCTGGCAACTTTGAAAGCAGTTGTGCTGTTTACTGTATCCCATTTATTTGTAGTTGGGTCATATAAGTGGAAATCAGCCAAATAAGCACCGTTTATATCCAAACCGGTTCCTACATACCCGTATTTTCCGTCAGAAAAGCCAACAGCTTGTGAGCGGCCAGCACCTGGAAAGTTGGCTACTTGCTGCCAGTTTCCGCCTGCGGCGGCATTAATGGTTGTATCCAGCTTCCATGTTTCTTGAGTATAGCTGGCGGTAGCATTGTTGGTACCTGTAAAACCGGTAGAAATGTAATTTACACCGTTTACAACGAAACTAGCCGCATACATACGCCTGATACCCGCAAAGTCGTTTCGTCTAAAATAGTCGCCCAACTGGTCACCCGTATCTGAATGGTGACAAGACATTAAGGTTGTTACCAGGGCAACAACAGGCAGGATAGTTCTGATTTTCATTCTGATATTTTGTTTTGATTTAAAGGTTAAAAAGCCACGAAATCCGTCTTGGTTTAAAGATTTCTGTTACGGCCATTTCAAACCCAGTCGAAAAATTTTTCAAAACAACAGTTTTTTTCCCATAGAACGCAAAAAACAATATTTCCAACTTCATAAAATTTTGTTATGTTAGTACAATACGCTTGTTTATGTGCAGTTATGCAGATTCTTTTGCCAAATAGATTACATTAGGATAGTACTATTTTGTAAAATCGAATGCTGGGTTTTGTCTATTACACTATTCACTCACCACTACTGACAATTAATTGATATTTTTACAGGCTCAAATAATAACTGCTTACAAGCTTATGCCGTTCAACATGCAACAGATTACTGTCAAAAAAAGATGGGGCTGCCTTTTGGCAATCATCATTATTATTGCTTCATCTTGTACCAAAGTCAATATAAATTTCGGAAATCAGACCATCACCGATCCAAATGCCATTTATATAGATACTTTCACATACAACCTAACCACTTTTCAAAAAGATTCGTTTGTAACTTCCGGCACCAACACTTTAATGGTAGGTGTTCAAAATGATACAGCCCTGGGAAAAATGACAGCCGAAACTTATTTTCAGTTGGGTACACCAGGTTTAAGTGCAATTACCAATCCATTGATTGCCGTTTTGGATTCTGCAAAGCTCCGGATAAAGCGTACCGCAAGCAACGTTTATTACGGCGATACCACTTCTACTTTCTCTTTTGGCTTCTACCAATTGACCGATCAAATTCAATTACAGGCCAATCGGTTTTCATTTTACAACACCAGCAAGTTTAACTCGCAAAGCACACCGGTTGTAACTTTTTCTACCAAAATAAAACCTTTCTCAACTGACTCTATTATTGTGCCTTTAGATGCTACCTCAACGGGTTTTGCCGGCGATCTTTTTAATAGATTGAAAAACAATGACGCAAGTATCCAAACACTTACCAATTTTTTGCAATACAAACCGGGCTTCGTAATTAAACCAATAGGCACTGGAAACAATGCGGTTTTTACATTTAATGGTAATGTAGATAGCGGTTTAACCGTTCGGCTTTATTATCACTATAGCAATGGTAATACCACAAATACTTGGGTGGATTTTCCGCTAACAAATTCATCCAACCAATTTAACCATATTACGGTAGATAGAACTGGTACGCCTTTAAGCGCTTTTACGCCAAATGTAGTGCAAAGTTTAAGTAGCAAGTCATTGGGCAATAAAGGATATTTACAAACAGCCGGTAATTTGCAACTAAAAATTGATTTTCCAGGTCTTCGAAGATTAAGGGAAGAAGTAAAATATAAAAAGATATTAAGCGCCATATTGTATATTGAACCTTACGGCTACCGTTATTTTGGCATATATAATTTGCCACAAACGCTAACACTTTATACAGCCGATCCAACCAATGCGCCATTAAGCAGCGTATTAAGTAGTGCTACCGGTTCGTTGCAAGCAGTGGCACCAGTGGCGCAATTTGGTGTAAACACTTACCCTTATTATGCATTCGATATTTCCGAATATGTTACTTCCATTATGAACGGCAGTACAGATAATTATAATGGCCTCACTTTGGAATCGCCCAGTTTTAGTAGCAACACAGGCGTAGATAGATTGATATTAACTGATCCGACCTATGACTTTGGTTTATATAAATCTGTCCAAATAAAACTTTACGCTTTAACTTTTTAACACTGATAGATGTACCATATAAAGAAACTAACTTTAACTTTAATGATTATGTGCAGCGTGTTTAAAAGCCGTTCACAAAGCGTTACATCGCCCTATTCCATATCTGGACTTGGCGATATTGAAAACAGAAATATTGGCCGTTCAGCTGGTATGGCAAGTGTTTCGGCAGCCATGCGTTATAACTTGAATATCAATGTTTTAAATCCAGCTTCGCTTACTGCAATGCCACCACATTTATTTTTGTTTGAAGTTGGTGCAAAAGGAAGAAGTAGCAGGTTTATACAGCCTGGCATCGATACAACTTCTGTTGCCTCCAGCGATTTTGCCGTTAAACGCGTATCGTTGGCTTATAAAGCAACTAAGAAAATGTCATTCGGTATGGGGCTTCAGCCTTTTAGTAATACCAATTATAATTTTTCTTCTGTAGTGCCCTTACCTGCTGGCAGTGCAAGTTATTTAAAAACTGTGGAAGGCATTGGCAGTATGCAACAATTGTACTTTACACAAGCTTTGGAACTTGGTAATCATTTTTCTGTTGGCTATACTTTTTCTTATTTATTTGGTTCTCAACACCAAAAAGTAAATTATTATGATGGCGCAGCGCTAAACGTAACTAAAGAAAATATTTCTTACTATCGCAATCCATATTTTAAAATGGGGTTCCAATATTATAGCAAAGTTGATAAAAAAGTGCAACACCGTTTTGGGGCTTTTGCTTCGATGCCGGTAACACTCGATGGTAACAATACCTACAATTTAACCGACGGTTCAACCATTGTTCAAGACTCAATTGTTGTAAGTAATAAACCATTTAAAGTGCCTTTGATGGTTACGGCGGGTTATAGCGTTACTTTCAATCATAGCCTTACCATTTCTGCTGATTACAATTTTAACCAATGGCAATCGCAAACTACGCCAGTGGCAGGGCTTACATTGGCACCTAGCAATAGGGTTTCTGTAGGTTTTGAAAAAGAAAATTTAATCATTAAAAACAACCAATATAAAAGCTATTATTTCCAAGGCGGTCTTTATTATGAAAATACCTATTGGAAAGTTAATAACAACTATGTAACGGATATGGGCTTTACAATTGGAGCCGGCACACACATTGGCAAAAGCTTTGATGGAAGCGGCATTAATGTATTTGGTGCATTAGAAGTTGGAAAAAGGGGAAACAACAGCAAGGGGCAAATTGGCGATGTGTATCAACAGTTTACATTAGGTGTTAGCTTTTTCAATATCTGGCAAAAAAGCCCTTACTTGAAATATAATTAGGCTTTGAGCTATGAGCAGTTAGCTTTGAGCTATGAGCCACTAACTTGTAATAAATGTAATAATAAGAGCCGAACGTTAGATGTTCGGCTCTTTTTATGTAGGTGTCATCAGCTAATTGCTCATAGCTAACTGCTCACAGCTTACAGCTAATTGCTCACAGCTCTGTATTGCTCCTCTACAAAAAGCATTAATTCTTTAATATGGTTTGGCGAAAAATCAAATTTTAGCCCAGCAGCTTCATACAATTGGGGCAAAGTTCTTGTTCCACCCAAACTTAAAGCTTGCACATAGTTTTTCAACGCTTGTGTTGGATCCTTTTTGTACTGCATCCAAAGGCCGATGGCTCCCAATTGTGCGATACCATATTCAATATAATAAAAAGGCACTTCAAACAAATGTAGTTGGCGCTGCCAAGCGTATTGCCGATAACCGTCCAAGCCAGTTGTATCAATAACCGGCGACGTAAATTCGTTCATGATTTCCAACCATTTTGTTTTGCGTTCATCAACGCTGGCGGAGTAATTTTCGTACACCCAGTGCTGAAATTTATCAATGGTGGCAATCCATGGGAAAACAGTAATGGTGCGTTCTAACTGGTGTTCTTGCGCCCGTTTCATTTCTTCGGCATTATCAAAAAAGGATTCCCAATGATCCATGCTAATTAATTCCATAGCCATGCTGGCTACCTCGGCAATTTCCATCGGATATTCTTTAAAAGCACTCAATTCCAACGGATGGCTTAGAAAAGAATGGATGGCATGGCCACCTTCATGTACCATCGTTGTAACATCATGCATTTGACCGGCGGCATTCATGAAAATAAAGGGCGCACCACTTTCAGCCAGCGGGCAATTGTAACCGCCCGGTGCTTTCCCGATACGGCTTTCTAAATCAAAATGGCCCAATTCATCCATTTTTCTAAAGCAATCGGCAAAAAAAGGATCAAGCTTTTCGAAGCACGCAATCGATTTTTGCAATAATTCTTTCCCGTCTTTAAAAGGTTTAAGCGGTTCAGTTCCAACTGGTTCTGCCTCCAAATCCCAGGGCCTTAGTTCAGCCAAACCTAGTTTTTCTTTTTTTCGTTGATTTATTTCATTTACCAAAGGCACTACGTATTGCTTCACACCTTCATGAAAATCAAAACAATCTTGTGGCGTGTAATCGAAGCGGCCCATTTCCTTAAACTTGTAATCTCGATAATTGGCATAGCCAACATTGGCGGCCACTTGTTGACGTTTTTCCACCAAAGTGGTGTACAATTTGTCCAACGCTTCTTTGTCTTGCAGGCGACGGTCATTTATTTTACGGTAAATGGTTTCCCTTTCGGCCCTGTCTTTACTTTCCAAAAACTTTGCAGCTTGTTGTAAAGTAAATTCTTTGCCGTTGTGTTCAATGGTCATACGGCCGGTAATTTGCCCGTATTGTTGTTGCAGTACGCCCAATTCTGCCTGGATAGGAATATTTTCTTCCCGAAACAGTTCAATGTTTTTGTGGACGCTGCGCAAATAAGTAAAATATTTTTGGGTGTTCAATTCTTTCGTAAATGGAGAATTGACCAACTTTTTGTTCAACGCATCTGCATACGGCTGAATTTTGGGTTGGATTTCCATTACAAAAAAGTTGAATGCTTCTTCCAATGCTTTGTTCTCGGTATCGCAAGTCATTTTTATTTGACGCCAGCATACATCTTCGCTGATAGCCGCGTCAATTTCACTGATGTCTTTCAACCATTGTTCTAAATCTGTATTTGATTCAATTGGCCTTTCCAATAAATTTTTGAAGAAGGGTTCCAATGCATCCCAAGTGGTTACTTTAAAATCTTGTGGCAAAAAATGCCTTGGCAATTTTTTGATATCGGCTGTTGGGGTCATGTCCATTTTTTAATTTTTATAGTTCAAGATAAAAGTCAATAAGTCATTCAGTCAATGAGTCATCGAAAGGAGTTGCAAGATTAAAATATTTTAGCGAGATGTATTTCCCAAATTCCAACATCTTTTAAGACTGCAGATTTAATGATGTTTGAAATAAACAACACGAAATATTCAAAAAAATAAATGAAAGTTAAGCAGAGGCACCCCTCGCCATTTGTGGAGAGGGGCGGGGATGAGGTAATAAAAAACGCCCTGCAAAACAGGGCGTTAGGAAATTTCTTTATCGATTGAAAATGATTTTGCTATTATTTCAGGCTCCTTTCATCACTTACGGTCAGTTTTGTGCGGCCTTTTGCACGGCGGCTAGCCAAAACTTTACGACCATTGGCAGTTTGCATACGCTTGCGGAATCCGTGAACGGTTTTACGACGGCGAGTATGCGGTTGAAATGTACGTTTCATTGTTGTTTAATTTTATAACCTTTAAGTTGTTGTTTCAATAATGACCGGCTAACGGTACTGTTTCCAAAAATCACCAATAGGCCACCATGCCCATTGTTTGTGAAAGGACGGCGAAGGTAAGACAAGATTTTGGATTGTGGATGTAAGATTTTAGATTTTTTAAAAAAAAGCCATTGACTTAATAACTCAATGACCGATTTAATCCAAGTGTACTTGTTTTGATTGGATCGGTTTACCATAAAATTTGGTTGCTTGCGCATCAAAACCTTGGGCATCATCGGTTGTAAAAAAAGATTGATGACTATTTTTTGATAATTTTACTTCCATTTCTGGATGTCTTTTTAGATAATCTTGCAAGCTATTTGCTACAATTTCTCCTTGTGAAAGTATAGTTATCCCTTTTGGAGAAAATGCTTGTATTTTATCTTTTATAATTGGGTAATGCGTACAAGCTAATAAAATTGTGTCTATTTTATTGTTACGATCAAACAATTGCTTAATATTTTTTTTGTAGAAAAAATCAGCTCCTTCATTTTCGTACTCATTGTTTTCAATCAACGGCACCCACAACGGGCAAGCTTGCTGGTAAACATTTACCTGCGGAAAAAATTTTTCGATTTCAATTAAATAAGATTCAGATTGAACCGTGCCATTGGTGGCTAAAATACCAATGTTGTTGGTTTTTGTATATTGCCCAATAATTTCAGAAGTTGGTCTAATTACACCTAGCACCCTTTTTTCGATACCCAATTTGGGCAAATCATTTTGTTGGATACTACGCAAAGCTTTTGCCGAGGCGGTGTTACAAGCCAAGATAACCAGTTCGCAACCTTGTTCAAAAAACCATTTTACCGCCTGCAAAGTGTATTCGTAAACGGTTTCAAAACTTCGGGTGCCATATGGTGCACGGGCATTATCGCCCAAATACAAATAATCGTATTGCGGAAGTTTGGCGGCTATTTCTTTAAAAACAGTGAGGCCACCGTAGCCGCTGTCGAAAATTCCTATTGGAGAAGCAGTGGATAATGAATTAATTGACAATGGATAATGGGTTGAAAATATAAATTGCGCTCATCTTTTATGCTTCGTTTAAAAAATAATGGATAATTGAAAATCTCAGCATTGGCATGCAAATTATCAATTATCCATTAAAAAATTATCCATTATAACCTAGTTTCCGTATTCACTTAAAAACTTAATCCGCATTATTTTTAACTGCTCCCATTCTAAATTCAAATCGGCTAGTTCTTTTTGTGCCACATCAAGCGATGAGGTTTCGCAACTGCGGAAATAATCGATGATGTCTTCTTGGTCCTGCTCGTCCAACATTTCTTCAATAGCGTAACCAAGGTTCAGTTTAGTGCCACTTGCCGCAATGGTTTCCATTTGTTCCAACAATTCATCAATCCGCATGCCTTTATTGGCAGCAATTGTTTCAAGCGGTATTTTTTTATCGATATTTTGTATGATATAGATTTTGTGACTGGCAGTGTTTACTACGCTCTTCATCACAAAATCGTCCGGTTTTTCTACCTCGTTTTCTTCTACATATTTGGCAATCAGTGCCACAAACGGACGGCCATATTTCATAGCTTTTCCTTTGCTTACGCCTTGACACTTTTCCAACTCTAGCAATGTGGTTGGGAACATGGTGGCCATATCTTGAATACTGTTTTCCAAGAAAATAACAAACGGCGGCAGTTTTACCCTTTTCGATTCCTTCATCCGCAACTCCATCAACATATCAAATAAAACCTTATCCATTGTTGGTGCGGCTTCTGCGTCTGCATCGTTATCGTCGTCGTCATCGCTATCGTCTTTAAACACATGGTTCAACACAATTGGGAACGAAGTTGGATTTTTTAACCATTCTCTTCCTTTGTCGGTGAATTTCAATAAGCCGTATTCTTCAATATCTTTTCTTATCAAACTTTCCAACAGCATTTGGCGAAGCAAACTGTTCCAATAAAGGATGTCTTCATCTTTACCGATGCCAAATTCTTTAATCCGGTCGTGGCGGAACATACCCACTTGCGGGGTTGGGTTACCTCGCAAAATGTGGATGGTATAATCAATCGGGAAGCGTTCATCCAAAGCTTGGATCACTTGCATGGCTTTCACCACATTGTCCATCGCTTCAATTTTATCTTTCGGATTGCAATTGTCGCAACCGCCACTGTCTTTGCAAAGATTAATATCCCATTCTTCACCAAAATAATGGAGCAAAATTTTGCGGCGGCACATGCTGCTTTCAGCAAAAGAAACGGTTTCAGAAATTAGTTGTGCGCCCACTTCGCGTTCGCTCAAAGGCTTGTCTCGCATCAAATGTTCCAACTTGGCCACATCTTTATGGCTGTAATACAACACACATTTCCCGTCTAACCCATCGCGGCCGGCACGGCCGGTTTCTTGGTAATAATTTTCTATTGATTTTGGAATATTATAATGGATCACAAAACGGATATCGGGCTTATCGATACCCATGCCAAATGCAATGGTAGCAACGATTACAGCCGTATCATCGTGTAAAAATTGGTCTTGTCTTTCTGCCCTTAGTTTGGCATCCAGCCCGGCATGATAAGCCACCGCTTTTATGCCATTTGCCATTAAAACATCAGCTAATTCTTCGGTTGTACGGCGGTTTAAGGTGTAAATAATGCCGCTTTTACCTTTATGTTGGGTAATAAACTTCACGATGTGTTTTATTGTTTGATCTTTTTTAAGCTTGGGCTGTATTTCGTAGTGAAGATTATTTCTGTTAAAGGAAGAAATAAAAATATTGGGGTTACGCAAGCCAAGGTTTTTCAAGATGTCGCTCTGAACCTTTGGCGTGGCGGTTGCCGTCATGGCCACAACAGGAATATCTGCATTTATTTGATCCATCATTTCGCGGAGCCGGCGATATTCCGGTCTAAAATCGTGGCCCCATTCAGAAATACAGTGGGCTTCATCTACCGCAAAAAAGGAAATTTTAAGGTCGGAAAAGAAATCGATATGCTCTTGCTTCGTCAGCGTTTCTGGTGCCACAAACAACATTTTAGTATTGCCGTTGGTCAAATCCTCTTTTACTTCACGCTGCTGGCCTTTATTTAATGTGCTATTTAAAAAATGCGCAATATTATCGTTACTGCTGTAACCGCGTACCAGGTCAACTTGGTTTTTCATCAAAGCAATCAGCGGGCTCACAATAATGGCAACGCCTTCGCACATCATGGCTGGTAATTGGTAACAAAGACTTTTGCCGCCGCCCGTGGGCATAATTACAAACGTATCTTTATTGCTCATCAAGCTTTGGATCGCTTCTAATTGTAAACCTTTAAATTGTCGGAAACCAAAATATTTTTCAAGACCATTTTGCAATTCTTCTACTGAAAATTTGCTTTTTGTTTCATTTTGTTCTTTTTTATCGGAAACCACAACTTTTGGTTTCGAGGTCCTTTTTGCAGCAGGTTTTTTTTCAACAGTTGTTTTTACGGTCGGTATCTTCATCATGTTCTTACGGTTTTCGATGTTGTGCAAGCTTTTAAAAGCCGCAATCGAAACTTCAAATTAGTGAATATTATTCAATAAATATAAATGTGTTTTAATTTAATTTTTTTGCGGTGTGTTTTACGATAGGGGATTATCTATCAATTACCCTATTAATTCTCTGTTTTCTTTTTTCTTTTAAAGAAAGGCTGGCGAAGTTACTACATATCAACTTTCGATACAAGCTAATAAAATGGCAAGAACTTGTTAAGAAATGAAGAAAAGTGGCCGAAAGCTGGTTTTTGGGTATTTATTTATCACATTTCAGCGAACAGCTGCTAAGCTTCAAACGTTTATTTTTGCCAGTAATGGCATCCATCAATATACAATCAATAGCAAAAAGAACCATCCGCATGGAAATGGAAAGTATAGCTGCGCTTGATGCGTTGATCGGTGAATCGTTTGAAAAAGCGGTATACGCCATTCACCAAAGCGGCGGCAGGTTGGTGGTGAGCGGCGTAGGTAAAAGTGCCATTATTGCACAAAAAATTTCGGCCACTTTAAATGGTACCGGCACACCAAGCCTTTATATGCATGCCGCCGATGCCATACATGGCGATTTGGGCATGATACAACCACAAGATGTAGTAATGTTGATGAGTAAAAGCGGAAACAGCCCAGAAATAAAAATATTGGTGCCGCTGATTAAAAGTTTTGAGAACAAACTAATTGGCATGGTAGGCAATTTAGATAGTTTTTTGGCGCATCAAGCTGATATTGTTTTAGATACAACTGTTACAAAAGAAGCTTGCCCCAACAATTTAGCGCCAACTAGCAGCACCACGGCACAAATGGTAATGGGCGATGCACTGGCAATATGTTTAATGGAATTGAACCAATTTTCCAGTGCTGATTTTGCCCGTTTGCATCCCGGGGGTACGTTGGGCAAAAAGTTATATTTGCATGTAAGCGATTTATTGGTGCGAAACGAAGTGCCTGCGGTTCCGTTGGCGGCCCCGTTGCGGGAAGTGATTATGGAAATGACCAAAAAAAGGTTGGGTGCAACGGGTGTTATAAATGACGATGGAACCACTTACGGCATTGTTACCGATGGCGATTTGCGCCGCATGTTGGGTAAAAATATTGCTATAGACCAATTAACTGCAAAGGATATTTGCACCGTTGATCCAAAATCTATTTCACCCAATGCATTGGCTGTTAACGCATTAGATATGTTGCGTGAAAACGATATTACCCAGTTAGTAGTAGAAAACGACAAGCAATATTTAGGCATCATCCATTTACATGACTTGATAAACGAAGGATTGATATGATGAAGTCAATAGTTAATAGTCAATTATCAATCGGGAGGCGTGAGTCGTTAGACGTGCGTCGTTCAATTAATAGAGGCATAACAAAGTTTTTGAAATTATTTGTTTTCTATTCACTATTCATTATTCACTATTCACTGTTTTCGGGGTGCATGGAAAAAGCTCAGCCTGTTTATTCCAAAAAAATACCAATCAAACAATTACAAGAAGATTTTAATTATTACCGCCTCATTTTGGAATCGGCACATCCTGGGCTTTATCAATATGCTTCTGTAAATACCATGAAGCATTTATTTGACAGCACTTATAAAACGCTGGATGACGACATCTCGATTTTCGATTTTTATAATAAGCTTACCTATATTACCAACCAGATACGCTGCGCACATACCAATCTTTTTTTTCCCGAAGCGGTATCAGATTCTTTGGATAATACAGAAGGTTTTTTTCCAATACCCGTGGTTTATGTGCAAGGGAAACTGTTAGTAAACTCTGAAATGGAAGACAACCTTCCGCTTGGTAGTCAAATAATATCCATTAATAACGAACCTGCAGAAAAGATTTTGGGGGATATCGAAATGTACGAATCTGTTGATGGAAATGTTCCACAATTTCAATTGGAAGAGGCTTCCCTAGATTTCGCCCAAAATTATTTTTTTAGATATGGCCCACAAAAATCTTTTTTGGTGAAATATAAAAACCCACCACAAGAAGCATCCGAACTAGTTAAAAGTTCAGATAAGAGTAGCAGCAATATTACCAGTTCCAAACCTGATTCAAAAACCAAAACTAATCGACCTAAACAAGAACCAAGCATCCTTTCAGCCCAAATTTTACCGCGTAAGTTAAAAATAATTACAGATAAAGCTTACGACGAACGGTATTATGCTTTTCCTGAAGATGTGGATTATGATTTGGATTTGTGGGATAGCATCGGAACCGCCCGCATGAACGTGCATACATTTGGTTACGACACCTACAGTACCGATCGTGCTTTTACCCATTTTCTTAAAAATAGTTTCAGGTTATTGCAATCGTCGCCACGTATCCATAATTTAATAATCGACTTAAGAAATAATACCGGCGGCAACTTTAAAGACATGTTCAATTTATACAGTTATTTAACCAACAGAAATGATTGGCGTGAATTTAGTGGAGCATATACCGTGTTTAACAGAATCCCATTTATCCCATATTTAGCAAAGGGCAGCAACGATGTGGAAGGTATCCAAGCTTCGCTTGATTCTTCTTTTGAATACCGCAAACTCGGCCGCATTGTTCGCCAATATTCCGACAATAGTGTATTGCATAAATCAAAAACGCATTTTGCCGGAAACGTTTTTGTGATTACCAATACCAATGTACAATCGGCCGCGGCATATTTTGCGGCGTTGTTAAAAGATGAAGGAAGGGCGCAAATTGTTGGCGATGAAACGGGCGGAAGTGGCAGCAGCACCAACAGTTTTCATATTTTGGCCTATGAATTACCAAATACGCATATCCGCTTGAACGTTCCGGTGGTACATGCATCGTTTTATTTACAAAACAAAAAACATATTGCCGGCCGCGGTGTTATACCCGACCATGCTGTTACATTATCTTTGACCGACCTGAAGGAAAATAACGACCCACAGCTTAGCTATATTTTAGACAGTCTTATCAATTAACCCGAAATGAACAAGCACCATTACGTCTGCATTATGGCAGGCGGTATAGGCAGTAGGTTTTGGCCAATGAGCCGCACCAAGTTACCAAAACAATTTATCGATATTTTAGATATTGGCGAAACGTTGTTGCAAAGCACTTACAAGCGTTTTGCGGCCTTTATTTTACCAGAAAATATTTTTGTAGTTACCACGGTTGATTATACCGACTTGGTAAAACAACAATTGCCCGAGCTTTCACCAGCTAATATTTTAAGCGAGCCAAGCCGTAAAAATACGGGTCCTTGTTTGGCATATTTGTCGTTTAAGTTAATGGGCATCGATCCAAAGGCATCTTACATTACCGCCCCCAGCGATCATCTCATTTTAGACAAAACGGCCTTTAAAAAGGTTTGTTTAGAGGCACTAAGTTTTGCCGACCGGCACAATGCGTTGCTAACACTAGGCATTAAACCAACTTATGCAAACACGGGTTACGGCTATATTCAATATGATCAGCAGCCGGTTGCCGACAATGTGTATCAAGTAAAAACATTTACCGAAAAACCAAATTTAGAATTGGCTAAAACCTTTATTTCCAGTGGCGAATTTTTGTGGAATGCGGGTATATTTATTTGGCAGGCCAAACACATCCTCACGGCATTTGAAAAATATTTGCCAGAGGTGTACGAAGTATTTTCTGCTGAGAAAGATTTTTTTAATACCGATGGCGAACAAGCCGCCCTTGAAAGGATTTATCCGCAATGCGTAAAAATCTCCATTGATTTTGGCATCATGGAAAATGCTGACAATGTTTATCTCATCCCGTCATCTTTTGGCTGGAGCGACCTTGGAACTTGGAACAGCGCTTACGATACAATGGAGAAAGATTATTTGGGAAATGCCGTAAATGGTGCCAACGTAATGGTATTTGATGCGCTAAGGAACATCATACATGCCGATGATAAAAAGCTATTGTTGTTGCAAGGATTGGAAGATTTTATAGTGGTTGATTCAGCCGATGTGCTGATGATTTGTAAAAAAGAAAAGGAGCAAGAAATAAAACAATACGTGGCGGAAGTGAAAAGAAATAAGGGCGAGAAGTTTCTGTAGGTTGAAGCTCCGCTTCGACTTCCAGAAACTGCATTTAAATTTGCGCCTAATATTTTTAATAATCAGCTCAATTCAATGCTCCATTCAAAACTACCCAACTTAGGTACCAATATATTTACCATCATGAGCGCCTTGGCAACAGAACACAATGCCATAAATTTAGGTCAAGGTTTTCCTGATTATCCGATGGACGCAGGTTTGATTGAATTGGTAAATAAAGCAATGGAAGATGGATATAACCAATATGCACCCATGGCCGGCCATCCTTTATTGCGGAATGCCATTGCCAAAAAGATTGAAAAATTATACGGCAATACGATAAATCCTGATACCGAAACAACCGTTACGCCAGGCGGAACTTATGCCATTTATTCCGCTATTACGGCCATTATACATGCTGGCGACGAAGTAATTGTTTTTGAACCCGCTTACGATAGTTACATTCCCAATATTGAGGTGAACGGCGGCGTTCCGATTATTGTTAAATTAAAACATCCTACATACAGCATTGATTGGGACGAAGTGAAAAGCAAGATCACCCCCAAAACCAAAATGATTATGATAAACACGCCGCACAACCCAACGGGCAGCGTGTTGGCGAAAAGCGATTTGGAGATATTGCAGCAAATAGTGGTGGAAAACAATTTGTATTTGTTGAGCGACGAAGTGTATGAACATTTAATTTTTGATGGCAAACACCACGAATCTGTTTTAAAATACCCCGAGCTTTTTAAACGCAGTTTTGTTTGTTTCTCGTTGGGCAAAGTATACAATTGTACCGGTTGGAAATTGGGTTATTGCGTAGCACCAGCAAATCTTACAGCCGAATTTAGAAAAGTGCATCAATTTAATTGCTTTAGTTGCCATACGCCGAGCCAAATCGCCATAGCTGCATATTTGATGGAACCAACAACTTATCTTTCGCTTGCCCCTATTTTGCAGCAAAAGAAAGATTATTTTCAAAATTTAATGGCCGAGACGCCATTTAGGCCGTTACCTAGTTTCGGCAGTTATTTTCAGTTGTACAGTTATAAAAGTTTTAGTGAAGAAACAGAAAAAGCATTAGCCGTACGTTTGGTAAAAGAAGTCGGCGTTGCTAGCATTCCAACATCAGCGTTTTACACCGATGCTACCGATAATAAAGTATTGCGGTTTTGCTTCGCAAAAAAAGAAAGCACATTAAAGGAAGCAGTAGAACGGCTGAAACAATTATTTTAACCTGTTTGCTAGGCTTTTTACGTTATTACAAATTGATCCAATTATCTAACAATTGAGCATCGGCACTTATTTTGCCAATTACTTTATATTGAGATCTTGATAAAATGATGCTGTTTTCCGCTATTTCCTTTTGAACATCTTTGGTGCCGATCCAACTGGCATGGATGAAATACACTTGCCTTCCATCGTTATATAAAAAGCCAACATGGCAATCGAGCCCAACAATGTAAAGACCGTAACCCATTGCTTTTATGTGTGTTATAAAAGTGGCGATATCGATACCGCATAAATGTTTTATATGAGATTGCTTTACCAATGCTTTAATTATTAAACCCGAAGGTTGTTGCGCCAATTTTGAACGGGCCAATTTTATGCCCGCATCCCGCAAAACGGTGGTAACAAAATAACCGCAGGCAATGGTGCCTTTTTTAGGCGTTTGGGTAATGCCGTTAAAATCCCATTTGGTTCCCATCCAACTTGGCATAATCGTCTCGGTAACGGCTTTTGTAAATATGATTTCCTTTTCTAACGGCAGCATATTTTTCCAATTGGCTCTATACTTTTGTTTTAATACAATAATTTGTTGTTTGCAGCTATCGTAATTTATTGCTGCTAAAGGAATTTGTTCCACTGTTTTTTGTTTTACAACAAATGTTGGCGCAACGGCGCCATTGCAAGCCATAAAAAAGATGGCACCGAACATGACAGGGATTTTCATGTTTTAAAAGATGCCGAAAACATCAAAGTGCATAAGTATTGTTTAAAAAAAACATCAAAACCAACAGCACTTTTACAATAGCTAATTTTGCCTCTGTTTTATTTTATTCAAGCAATGCTCCCCAAAAAAATTCATCCAAAAGAAAAATCACAGCTACACCCCCGCAACCAACATCGGGAACGATATGATTTTATGCAGTTGATAAAAAGTTCCCCAGCATTGGCGCCTTATGTTTCCATCAATAAATATGGCGATGAATCCATCGATTTTTTTAATCCCGCAGCGGTAAAAATGTTGAACAAAGCTTTGCTGAAACATTTTTATAAAATCGATTATTGGGATATTCCAGATGGATATTTATGCCCGCCCATTCCCGGCAGGGCCGATTATATCCATTACGTAGCCGATTTATTGGCCATTGATAACGGCAATAAAATTCCAATTGGCGCACAAATAAAATGTTTTGATATTGGCGTTGGGGCCAATTGTGTATATCCCATCATCGGCCATCAAGAATATGGTTGGCAATTTGTTGGGGCTGATATTGATGCGGCTGCTATTGCATCGGGCAATCAAATCATTTCTGAAAACCCATCGTTAAAAAACAATATTAAATTGCGGTTACAAATCAACAAAAAAGATATTTTTAAAGGTATTATCCAAAAAGGAGAACGATTTGATGTGACAATTTGTAATCCGCCTTTTCACGCATCTGCTGCGCAGGCGAATGCAGGAAGTATTCGTAAAATAAATAATTTAACGGGTAAGAAACAGGTTAAGCCGGTCTTAAATTTTGCGGGTAAAAACAATGAATTATGGTGCGAAGGCGGCGAAGAAAGATTTATCAACACAATGATTATACAAAGCAAACAATTCGCTGAGTCATGCCATTGGTTTACCACTTTGGTTTCGAGAAACGAACACTTGGATAACATTTACCGCCAATTGAAACAAGTTGGGGCGGCTGAAATAAAAACAATTAATATGGGGCAAGGGAATAAGATGAGTAGGATTGTGGGTTGGCAGTTTTAAAAATAAGGTATAAAGAAACTTAAACAAGAAAAAAGAAAGTATATAACACCGGGTTAAAGCTTCATAAAAATCTTTTTAAAATTCGTCTCAAACCAATCAATGCCATCAGTCAATATCGTTTTAATTCCAGTTGATTTTTTATAAAGCGCAATAATTTTTGCTTTGTTTTCTAAAGCATCAATAAAAAGAACATTATCATATAACGAAAGATTGGCATTTACCCGTTTAATGCCTTCATTGAAATTATAGGTGATGGTTGGAAGGTCAACATAATGTCCACCAAGCTTTACCCTGTCAAGTACTCTTTGCTTAGAAAAAACAGTATCCGTTATACCGAAATACAAAATCGTAACAGTATATCCAGCATCTTTAAAAAGTTTGGTTATTTCGCTAGCCATCTTTGATGAATAATTGCTTTCGAAAGCGAAGCTTTTATTGTTTACTAACGCTTCGTCTCTTGCTTTTTCTAATGCTACCGCAACACCGCCTTGTAATCGAATTGGCTCAATTTGTGGATATTTACTAATCAACTCTGCAAACACTAAATCACCATTAAAAATAGCAACCGAAGAAGGGATAAATTGCTGAGCATAGGTACTCTTTCCAGCACCGTTTGGGCCAGCAATAATAAAAAAATCAGGCATGTTCAAATATTTGCGTGTGAGTTTGTTTGAGTGCAAAATAGCGTGGGTCATTTAAAAGATAGGCCCATTTGCCAAGTTTGGGTGGCAATAAGTGTTTCAAAAAATTAAACATATCAGTTTTCTCATCTAACCAAACTAAATCTTCGCTCCCATCAGGTTTTGCCTCAATAAATTCAGTTTTATTGTTGCAACGTCCGTCTTTATAGTGAATTGCAACATTACTAGCAAACGCTTTTATATAAATTTCCTCAACAATAACCGCAGTTGCGGCTTCTGTTTCCTCAATGGTAAGCCCATTGGGAAGTAAGAAGTCTGCAATTTGTTGGTTTTTATCTGCTATATTTTTTGATGCCATAACCTTTGGTTAACACTCCAAAATTAATCTTTTTGTTCAACTTAAAAGCAGCTTCATCCAAAGCTGTAAAAAGCCAACCATCCATTACCTTCGCAGCCAATAAAAAACAGTCAATCGTAAACCTGCCTGTCGGGATAAGACAGGCAAACATGTATATGGAAAGAGGACCGATTTCAAAGTTTGTGGAACACCATTATCGCCACTTTAACGCCGCAGCCTTGGTGGATGCCGCAAAAGGATATGAAACGCATTTGTTGGAAGGTGGAAAAATGATGGTGACCTTGGCTGGTGCCATGAGTACGGCAGAATTGGGCTTAAGTTTAGCCGAAATGATCCGCCAAGATAAAATTGCCATCATTAGTTGCACAGGTGCCAATTTGGAGGAAGATGTAATGAACTTGGTGGCGCATAGCAAATACAAGCGTGTTCCAAACTATAGGGATTTAACACCGCAAGACGAATGGGATTTGTTGGAAAACCATTACAACCGCGTTACCGACACTTGCATTCCCGAAGAAGAAGCTTTCCGCCGCTTACAAAAGCATTTGGTAAAACAATGGACGGTAGCAGAAGCTGCTGGCGAACGTTTTTTTCCGCACGAATTTTTGTACAAAACTGTATTAAGCGGCGAGTTGGAACAATACTATGAAATCGACCCAAAAAATAGTTGGATTGTTGCTGCGGCAGAAAAGAATTTGCCGATTGTTTGCCCGGGTTGGGAAGACAGCACCACTGGAAACATTTTTGCGAGCTATGTAATTAAGGGCGAATTAAAAGCCAGCACGGTAAAAAACGGCATCGAATACATGGTTTGGTTGGCTGATTGGTACAAAAATAATTGCAGTGGAAAAGGCATTGGTTTCTTCCAAATTGGTGGTGGCATTGCTGGTGATTTCCCAATATGCGTGGTGCCGATGATGTACCAAGATCTAGAAATGCACGATGTTCCGTTCTGGAGTTATTTCTGCCAGATTTCTGATTCTACCACTTCGTATGGCTCTTATTCCGGTGCCGTTCCAAACGAAAAGATTACTTGGGGTAAATTAGATATCCATACACCAAAATTTATTGTGGAAAGCGATGCGACGATTGTTGCACCGTTGATTTTTGCTTGGATTTTAGGATGGTAAGCATTGAGAGTCGTCTGTCGTGAGTGGCAAGCGTTAAATTAAGTCTTCATTATAGGTCACCCACCTTTTCATGTTCTTTCATTTGCGTGGAATTGAGAAGTTTTAATTCTAATTATTTGGTTGTGTCTCAGTTTTGAAGTTGACCATTTAAAAGTTTCAGTGTTTCTGTGCCTCAGTGGCAAACCAATATTTGCCACTGAGGCACAGAAACACTAAATCGAGATATTGCTTAAATTCTTTTTACTTTACGATCAAGCATTAAATTTCAAACTGAGACACTACCCATCATTTTAGCTTTCACAATAAATACAATATGTTCTATAATTTTGATTTTGAAGATTTTCATTAAGCGTTCACCATCCGCCACTGACGATTCACACCCACGGGAGTTACACTCGCCAGCTTCAACCTTTCAATAATTAATATGTTTAAACCTGCACATTTATGGTGCAGGTTTTTTATTTTCGGGAGAAATATATAACCAAGACAAATGAAAAAAACTTTTCTTGCTGCAAGTTTGGTCTTGCTAAGTGCGGTAATATGGGCACAGCCCCGATTGCCCAAAGATTATTATTGGTCTAAATTAGATAATGGCTTGGAAGTGGTAGTAATTGAAAACCACAAAGTGCCGTTGGCAACTATCGAGATTGCCGTAAAAAATGGCGCTTACACCGAAGGTCCGGAATACAGCGGCCTTAGCCATTTGTTCGAACACATGTTTTTTAAGGCCAATAAAGATTATCCCGATCAGGAAAAGTTTTTGAAACGTACGCAGGAATTGGGCATGATCTGGAATGGTACAACCGGTTTTGAAAGGGTAAATTACTTCTTTACTTTCGATAAAGACAGTTTAACCCAAGGCCTGCAATTTATGAATGCCGCTGTTCGCTTTCCTATTTATAAAACTGAAGATATGGCTAAAGAAAGACCGGTGGTGGATGGCGAATTTCAACGCGGCGAAAGTGACCCAGGTTTTCAACTTTGGATTGAATTGAACAAAAAACTGTGGGGCGATTTATTTACCCGCAAAAATCCCATTGGTGACCATAACATTATTAACACTGCAACGCCAGAAAAAATGATGGTCATAAAAGACAAATATTATGTACCCAATAATTCGTTGCTGGTAATTTGTGGCGATGTAAGCCACGAACAGGTTTTCCAGCAGGCCAATGCTATTTTCGGTTCCTGGCCCAATAGCGGTTTTGACCCCCAAACAAAATATCCCATACCTGAATTTCCGCCTTTGGCCAAAACGGAATATTTTATAAAAGAATCTTCCATTGCCCAAACGCCTTATATTGAAATAGACTGGCATGGGCCAGACACCAGAAATGATTCTGTAAGCAGTATTGCGGCAGATATGCTTTATTATGTGCTCAATTTAAACGCTTCCAAATGGCACCAATCCTTGGTAAACAGCGGCTTAGCTACAAATGCTGATCTTAGTTATCAAACATCACGCTATGTTGGTCCCATAGATTTGAGCGTTGTGCCAAACCCCAAGAAGCTAAAAGAATGCTATACTGAATTGATGAAACAAATAAATATGTTGGCCGACGACGATTATTTTACCGATGAGCAGTTGGCCGATGCCAAACAAATTATGAAGCGGACAAAAATTAGGCAAGAAGAAAAACCGTCCGATTTACCCCATAATCTTACTTTTTGGTGGTGCAGCGCATCTTTCGATTTTTACACAGATTATTTTGCCAGCTGCGATAAAATTACCAAGCAAGATATCCAGCGTTATGTAAAAAAATATATTATCGGCCAACCTTATGTTGCCGGCATTATCATTAACGCCGAAATGAACAAAGCCGCTAAAACCGCTGATTTTTTTAAAGCCAATTAATTCAACCCTAGAAAAATTCATCAATGAAAAATATTTTATTTCCCTATAAAAAAATGCTGGCCATTTTGTTGCCGATGGCTTGCGTTTTTTCTGCCTTTGCACAACCTTCTGATGCATACGAAATGATGGTGAACGGCGTAAAAGTTATTGTTCAGCCTAGCCATAACGAAATTGTTGAAATACAAACTGTTATAAAAGGAGGTGTTCAAAATTATCCGGCCAACAAAGAAGGCATTGAAAGCTTGGCCATGACCGCACTAAGTGAATGCGGCACTAAAAACGATAGCAAGGATGCTTTTAAAAACAAGCTTGATAAGGTTAGCGGCAGCGTAAGTGCTGTAACGGGTATGGATTTTGCCAAAATAACCATGAATTGTATTAAAAGCGATTTCGAAACCGTTTGGCCGTTATATGCCGATGCCATTACAATGCCTTTGTTTGACGAAAAAGAATTTACCCGAATTAAACAAGATGCCATCAATAATTTGAAAGCACAAGCGTCGCAGCCTGATTATGCCATTGACAAACTGGCTAAACAAACAGCATTTGCCGGTAAAGATTATTCCAAAGCGCCAGAGGGTTCTGAAAAAACAATTACGCCAATTACAGCCATTGAAGCTAAAATGTATTACCATTCCATTTTAGAAAAATCACGCATGTTTATTGTGGTAGTGGGCGATTTAGATAAAGCTTTATTAGAAAAATATATTGGTAATATGTTGGCCTCTATCCCGCAGGGTAAACCTTTTACCTTGAAAAAAATGGCTTACCAACCTGCTAAAACCAGTTTTATAGCACAGAAAAAAGATTTAGCCACTAATTACATTGAAGGTGTTACCAGCGGCCCAACACCAGGCTCACCCGATTACAATGCTTTTCAATTAGCTATGCGCATAACGTACGAAAAACATTTCTTGGAAATCCGTACCAAAAATGGGTTGTCTTACGCACCCGCCACTTGGTTTAATGGTGGTGCAAGTTCAAGTTCCTCTTTTTTTGTGTCCACAACAGATCCAAACAAATACATTACGGTGCTAAAAGCTTTTTTGGCAAAAATTAAAAAAGAGGGATTTACGCAAGATGATGTGAAGGATATGAAAACAACTTATCTTACCTCAACCTATTATAAACAGGAAACGAATAGTGCCCAAGCTTCATCTTTTGCTAGCAACGAAGCCTTACACAACAATTGGAAACGGGCTATTACCATGAACGACGATTTCAAAAAAGTTACGGTGAAAGATGTAAATGCTGCCTTCAACAAATATGTAAACAATATGACTTGGGTGTACCAAGGCGACCCAGCCAAAGTAACACCAAACTTATATGCGCCAGCAACTTTACCAGATTTGCCTGCTACAAAACCAGTGATAAAAAATACAAAAAATTAAGCTTTGGCCAACCCAAGCTGTTTACTTATTAGTTTATAATCAAATAAATAAAAGAAATAAAATAGCCTTATCAAAGTCCATTTTGATAAGGCTATTTTATTACATAAATGATCGGCTGACACTTATAAATCACATCTTTTACAAGCCATTAAAATTCACAATTTTTCGGCGTTCTTGCAAAAGGTATCACGTCGCGAATATTGGTCATGCCGGTTACAAACTGTACAATGCGCTCAAAACCAAGGCCAAAGCCAGCATGCGGACAAGCACCATAACGACGCGTATCCAAGTACCAATCCAGTTCTTCGGTCGGGATGTTCATTTCGTCCATGCGTTTGGTCAGTTTTTCCAACCTTTCTTCCCGTTGGCTGCCACCAACAATTTCGCCAATACCTGGAGCCAAAATATCCATAGCGGCAACGGTTTTGCCATCGTCGTTTTGGCGCATGTAAAATGCTTTTATATCCTTCGGATAATTAGTTACTATTACCGGTTTCTTAAAATGTTTCTCTACCAAATACCTCTCGTGTTCGCTTTGTAAATCAATTCCCCATTTTACATCGTACTGAAATTTCTTCTTTTTATAAGCCGGACTGGCCAATAAAATATCAATTGCTTCAGTGTAGGTAATACGTTCAAATTTATTGTTGATTACAAAACCCAGTTTTTCCATCAGGCCAAATTCTTGGCGTTTATCTTGCGGCAATTGTTTTTCTTCATCAGCCAAACGGTCGGCCAAAAATTTCAAATCATCCGCATTTTGCTCCATGGCGTAACGGATGATATATTGGATAAATTCTTCTGCCAAATTCTGATTGTCTTCCAAATCGCTGAAAGCCATTTCAGGTTCAATCATCCAAAATTCAGCCAAATGGCGGGTAGTATTGCTATTTTCAGCCCTAAAAGTTGGCCCAAACGTATATACATCGCCAAAAGCCATGGCACCCAATTCTCCTTCCAATTGACCGCTTACCGTTAAATTAGTGCTTTTGCCAAAGAAATCTTGGGTAAAATCGATGTTGCCATCTTCATCCTTTGGCCCGCTTCCGTCAACAGGTAAAGTGGTTACACGAAAAGTTTCGCCAGCACCTTCTGCATCGCTGGCGGTGATGATGGGCGTATGTAAATACAAAAATCCCCGCTCGTTAAAAAATTGGTGGATGGCGAACGACAACGTATTTCTTACCCTAAAAACGGCACTAAAAGTATTGGTACGGAAACGCATGTGTGCATTTTCACGCAAAAATTCCAAGCTATGTTTTTTAGGTTGAATAGGATATGTTTCCGGATCGCTATCGCCTAACACTTCCACCGTCGTTGCTTTAATTTCTACCGATTGACCGCTACCAATGCTGGCAACTAATTGACCTTCAACCTTTAAGCAAGCGCCTGTGGTAATTCTTTTTAAAAGAGAAGCGTCCAAATTCTCAAAATCAACAACAACCTGAATATTATTAATAGTGCTTCCATCATTCAAAGCAATAAATCGATTGCTGCGAAAAGTACGAACCCAGCCCATTGCCACCACATTTTGCTCCTGTGCTTCGGTGGCCAAAAGTGTTTTAATTTTTGTGCGGTTGTTGAATGCCATAATCTGCTTTATTTGGGCGGCAAAGATAGGCGTATGTTGGTTTGCACACCCCCTGTCAGGGCTTGTATTTTTGCCCTGACAGGGGTTTAGGGCCATTCTATTTTTAAGATGAATGTTACAATTTATTGAATTCCAGCCTAATTAAATCCGGCAGCATCCAATCAAGAAAATACGGCCTGTTGGAATTGCATTTTTTATTGTAAAATAAAACTAAATCACCACCAATTCATAAAACTTTTCGGGATGTAAATATTTGTTAGCCAATTCCTGTAATTCAACGGCATCAATGGTTTTGATGGTTCTAACGGCATCATAAAAATAGCTTTCATCAGTGCCGTTCAAAATATAATTTTTCCAGCGGCCGATGATTTGGAAAGGCCCGTCAAGATCAGCCAGAATGCCTCCGATCATATAGTTTTTTACCAATAATAATTCTTCCTCATCCACCAATTCGTTGCGAATTTCTTCCATTTCAAAATATACTTCTTTAATGGTTGCTTCGCAAACATCTCGGCCCGCTTCGGTGCTAATAACCCAAGCACTTTGTTCGATATGGCTTTGCAAATAACTATGGATGCCATATGTGTAGCCTTTGTCTTCGCGGATATTGGCCATTAAACGACTGCCAAAAAAACCACCGAAAATATTATTTAACACTTGCACTTTATGAAAATCAGGATGGTAGCGATTGGGAAAATTTTGTGCTATGCGGATAGCGCCCTGCACACCATTTGGATCGTTTATGATTTGTAACTGGCGATTGGCGATCGGCGGATGTTCAATCAACGTTTTGTTGGCTGTGGGTTTGAATGCATTTAAAGGCAAATGCCCAAATAACTCATCCAAAAGCTGGAAAATATCGGCAGGTAATTTACCCGCAACAAAAATGACACATTGGCCATTTTTGTAATTTTTTTCGTAAAAATCCAATAACGTTTGCCGCTCCAAAGCATCATAATCTTCCATGCTGGAATATTTACCGTACGGATGATCTTTTCCATACAGTAAAACATCAATTTCTCGGCCGGCCACAAAATCGCATTTGCGTAGATTTACGCTTAGTCGCTGTTTGCTGTTTTGCTTAAAAACGGCCAATTCATTTTCAGGAAAAATGCTATCCGTAATTAATTCTGCAATAACGGGAAGTAAAGCAGGCAAATGCTTGCTAAGGCTGTGCAACGAAAGGCTGCTGGTTTCGTTGTGGCAACTACGATTAAGGTAACTGCCATAAAACTCAAAATGCTCGTTTATTTCAAACGCTGATTTTTTTGATGTGCCGTTTTTTAATAAATGGTTAACGGCGGCTGCCACTATATTTTGGGTTTCAAAACTATTTCCTGCTGCAAACACCCATTCAATCTGGATAACATCTTCTTCGCCGGCGTGTATCGGATAAACTTCTACGCCGTTATCAAGCGTATACTTGTTGCAAGGCGGCAATGTTAGGTCAAAATCAACCGCATTTAATATGGGAGGCGCTATTGTTCTATTTATCATTTTTTATTCAGTGTAATCTTTTAAGTAAGGATTGTTTTTTAGCAATCTTGACGAATGATGAAATGTAAGGACTTCAATGCTTTCATCAGTTATTAGATAAATTATTCGATACTTTTTATATAAGCGTTGCCGGACTTCAAGTAGTCCTATTTCTAAAACTACCCCACCCGCTTCTGGATTGTTTGCAATTAATTTTGTTTGGTTTAATAATTGAGAAATAAAGCTTTCTGCATTAAAAACAGATTTTCTAGAAATATATGCTTTGATACTTTTTAGGTCGGCTTCTGCATCAGGGTTGATTATTACTTGAACCATGTCTGTACTTTTTTCTCCATTTCTTCTATGGTAATACCACGACCAGCTCGGCTGTCTTCAATTCCACGCTTTATTTTTTTTATTAAATAGATAGTTTCCGGATCGGTAGCTTCGTTTAGCTTTTTGTCGATATGAGCCATCATTTCAGCATCATCTTTTGGAGAAAATGTAAGTGTCGCATTTTCTTTTCCATTATACATACTTGATGTTTGGTAAACGGCGGAAGGCTCGTGCAGTTCATTTTTTTTCTGTTCTTTTCTTGCCATATCCGCAATATGTTCCAACAAAACATCAATATCCTCAAATTCCGTTTCAGGCATTGCTTGTATGGCGGCGATAATTTTTTCTTTTGTTAGCATAACGAAAGCGTTTTACCAAAGTTAATCAATTAATTATCCGAATAATAATACAAGGTGCTGCTGTTTTCTTTCCTAAAAATGCGTTTTGCTTCCTGCATCAGGTTTTCGGCTGTGATTGATTGAAATTTAAGCAACTCGGTATTCATCAATTCCGCATCGCCCAAAAGCTCGTAATTAGCTAAACTAATAGCCCGGTTCATTACGCTCATATCTTCAAAAGCCACCATACTTTCGGTTTTGTTCTTAGCTTTTTGCAATTCGCTTTCCGAAATACCATTTTGCAACAACAAGTCAATTTCTTGCTGTACTGCAGCGTTCGCGTCTTCCATTTTTACACCTTTCACCAAACTGCCGTGGATCGAAAGCAAGCCATTGTCGGCACTGCCGCTATGGCTACAGTCAATATTGCTGAACAATTGCTTTTCTTTTACCAAACTTTGATACAAGCGGGAAGAAGCGCCGCTACCGAAAATTTCGGTGAGCAAATCTGCTGCGTAATAACCATCTTCTAAGCGGCTAGCCATGTGCCAACAAATGTATAAGGCATCCAGCGGTACATTAGTTTTTACGGTCATTTCACGGGCTTCGGTCTGCTCGGGTTCTTTTGGTAAATTTCTTTCGTATTTTGTGCCTGCCGGAATTTCGTCAAACCATTTTTCAGCCAAGGTTTTTACTTGGTCAGTTGTTACGTTTCCGGCCACCACTAAAATGGCGTTTATAGGCGTGTAATGTTTATAGAAGAAATTTTTCACATCCTGCAATTGAGCATTTTCAACATGGCTTAATTCTTTGCCAATGGTCATCCAGCGATATGGGTGGACGGTGTAGGCCAGCTCACGCAACTTATGCCAAACATCGCCATAAGGTTTGTTGATGTAGTGTTCTTTAAATTCTTCACAAACTACTTTTCGTTGCACGTCCAAGCTTTTTTCGTCAAAAGCCAAGCTTAGCATCCGGTCGCTTTCTAACCAAAATGCAGTCTCTAAATTTTGGGCGGGCAATTGGATGTAGTAATTGGTTAAATCGTTGGTTGTGAATGCATTGTTCTCGCCGCCAGCCATTTGCAAAGGCTCATCGTACTCCGGAATGTTAATACTTCCGCCAAACATCAGGTGTTCGAATAAATGCGCAAAGCCGGTTTGGTTAGGATTTTCATCACGTGCGCCTACATCGTACATTACATTCAGCACGGCCATGGGCGTACTGTGGTCTTCGTGTACAATTACGCGTAAACCATTTGTTAATTGAAATTTATTAAAATGAATCATATTAAAATCGATGATAGCCAACTTTTGAACCTTTGGCAATCGGGGTGCAAATGTCGGGAAAAAACTGTCTGAACCATGATTTGCATGATTAGTATGATTGATATGATTCCTACAATTTCAATATCATAACAATCCTACTAATCATGCAAATCATAGTTCAGATAAAAAAGCCCCACCAAAAGGTAGGGCTTATAAAAATGTTGTAAAATTTATTTGTATTGAGGGATCAATCCTTTAGCAAGATCCACCATCTTTTTAATACTGTCATCGTTCAAAACACCTTTTTTGAATTCGGCCAAAATTTCAGGATATTTATTTTCCATTTCCAATAAGAAATGTTCTTCAAACGCCTTTACTTTATTTACCGCCACTTCGCGTAAGGTGCCTTGCGTTCCCAAGTAAATAATAGCTACTTGTTTTTCAACGGTAAATGGTGAATATTGGGCTTGTTTCAAAATTTCCACGTTACGGGCACCTTTGTCGATTACCAATTTGGTAGCCGCATCCAAATCGCCACCAAATTTTGAGAACGCTTCCAACTCACGATAAAGGGCTTGGTCCAATTTAAGGGTACCAGCCACTTTTTTCATGGATTTAATTTGCGCATTACCACCTACGCGGCTTACAGAAATACCCACGTTAATAGCTGGGCGGATACCTGCGTTAAACAAGTTACCTTCCAAGAATATCTGTCCATCGGTAATGGAGATAACGTTTGTAGGAATATAAGCTGATACGTCACCAGCTTGCGTTTCAATGATCGGCAAAGCGGTTAATGAACCACCACCTTTTACCAAATGCTTGATGCTTTCGGGCAAATCATTCATTTTAGCAGCGATGTCATCTTTTGCAATAACCTTAGCGGCACGTTCCAACAAACGACTGTGCAAATAAAACACGTCTCCAGGGTAGGCTTCACGTCCTGGTGGGCGACGAAGCAACAAACTAACCTCGCGGTAAGCTACGGCTTGTTTAGAAAGATCATCATAAATAATTAAAGCTGGACGACCGGTATCACGGAAAAATTCGCCGATGGCAGCACCGGCAAATGGAGCATAAAACTGTTGCGGAGCAGGGTCACTGGCAGAAGCGGCTACAATAATGGTATATTGTAAAGCGCCATGTTCTTCCAATGTTTTCATTACACCTGCAATGGTGCTGGCTTTTTGGCCAATAGCAACATATATACAATAAACTGGTTTGCCAGCTTTGTAAAATTCTTTTTGGTTGATGATGGTATCGATGCAAATAGCACTTTTGCCGGTTTGACGGTCACCGATCACCAATTCGCGTTGGCCACGGCCAATTGGGATCATCGCATCGATGGCTTTGATACCAGTTTGCAATGGTTCTTTTACCGGCTCGCGGAAAATTACACCTGGTGCTTTTCTTTCCAAAGGCATTTCGTACAATTCGCCTTGGATAGGGCCTTTACCGTCAATAGGTTCGCCCAACATATTAATAACACGTCCTGCCAAACCATCGCCTACTTTAATGGAAGCAATTTTATCAGTGCGGCGAACTTTGTCGCCTTCTTTGATTTCACTGCTTTCGCCCATCAAAACCACGCCCACATTATCTTCTTCCAAGTTTAGGGCTATGGCTTTTACGCCGTTGGCAAATTCTACCAATTCGCCGCTACGTACATTGTTAAGGCCATAAATACGGGCAATACCATCGCCCACTTGCAATACGGTGCCCACTTCTTCTAGGCTGGCCGCAGCATCAAAATTGCCAAGCTGCTGGCGGAGGATGGCCGAAATTTCGTCTGGCTTGATGTCTACCATAGTTGTTTATTGTAAAGATTGAATTGATTAGTTCTAAAAATAGATTGGCAAGCTTTCCTTTACCAGCCTGTTTTTCAGGGCGCAAAAGTAAGGGAAACAAAGGGTAAATCCCAATAAAGAAATCTCAATAAAAGAAATTCCAGGTCCCCACTGGAATACTTTCAAGGTTGTGGATTGCATTTTTGAAAATTGAAGTACACAAAAATATTAGGAAATCATAAACTATTGGGATTTGTATTTTTTATTGGAATTTTACTGCGATTGTACAATTTTCACCGTAACTAATAATTGCCCCACATGCCGCATGGTATGTTCCGCCGAGTGGACTAACAATCCTATTTTGGTAGAAGGTATTTTAGCACGGCCAACAAACCTTGTTTCGGTAAGCGTAGCTTCGTCAATATTATTTAGTTGTGCAATTGAGCTGTCCACTTGCTTTGAAAATGCTTTCAACAAAATTTCGACAGTAATATTTTTTTGTGTGGAATCGCCTTCGGCAGATAAATAAGCCAGTTGTTCGGGTAAAAGTATTTCGCCTTTGGCATAAGTAAAAAGTCGATCCAAAACGCCCGTTACATGTTGCAAATGGAAACCAACAGAAGCCATACCAAAAGGTTTTATCCATAATCTTTCTTCCAGAAAGCTGGCCATCATGTCAATAATCTCATCCTTTGCTTGCAAAAGTGCTTGGGCAACTGGTTGTAACAATGGTGGCGTATTGTGCAATGGCCCACGCAGCCAATACTCTGTTTTATTTGTTTGGCCCATAATAGTTAATGTTTATAGTAAAATGATAAACAGTTGCTTGCAAAAAACATTTAATTAATAATATGGAATAAATCAGTCCACGCATCCCATCAAAAAACGCCATGCCCAAAAATACATCCTGTTTTTTAGCCGTTGCTTTTTTGTTAACGGGTTGCAACGCAAATATTGGCCAATCGGCAGATTTGATAAAGCCAAAACAAGCATCCATTAAAAAGATGGGCATTGATGGAAAACTGGAAACCGATCCATCTGTTTTTAACATCCATTTAGTTGCTTTAAAACAATATGCAATTCGTAACGGTTATTCTACCCAAAATTGTTTTTTGGTAGATATGGCCATGCACAGTGGCACAAACCGCTTTTTTGTGGTGGAGATGAAAACAGGGAAAATTTTGATAGCTGGCTTGGTGACCCATGGCAGCAGCACGGTACAAATGAAAGACGGCGAAAGAAAATATTCTAACGACAAAAGCAGCCTTTGCACATCGCTTGGAAAATATAAAATTGGCGGAAAATATTATGGCAAGTTTGGATTGGCCTACAAACTAACAGGTTTAGATGCAACCAACAGCAATGCTTACGACCGGGCGGTGGTTTTGCACAGCCATCCGTATGTACCCAACGTGGAAAGAGAAACTGCTATTTGCCAAAGTTGGGGCTGCCCAACGGTTTCGCCCAATTTTTTAAAAGTGCTGGCGGGTTATATCGATGCTTCGCATAAGCCTATTTTATTGGATGTTTTTGATAGCGGAAAATGAGGAAAAATAAAATTTCATCAGTTTATGCATTCTTTTTAGTTGCTGCATCAATACCTAAAATCATCGTCATGCAACAAAAACTAATATTACAAATCCCAACGCCCTGCCATGAAAAATGGGACAATATGGACACTTTGAACCAAAACCAACCCGGACGGTTTTGCGGTAGTTGCCAAAAAAATGTGGTTGATTTTACCAATATGAGTGATGCGCAAGTGCTGGCGCATTTTTCAAATTATCAAGGCAACACCTGTGGCCGTTTTGAAAACGATCAATTAAACAGGGTTTTGGCAACCCCGCCGCCACCCAAAAAAACTTGGTATAAATGGTTGATGGCGGCTTTGGTAAGCGGTTTTATTTTTTCGAACAAAGCTAAAGCGCAAACAAAAGAGAAAGTTGGAGAAGTGCAAGTTTGCACTATTAAACCGCCATCAATAGAAAACGGTGTTGAATTACAAGGAGTCCTCGGCGGCGTTCAAATAATTAATCCAAAGCAAAAATTGCCGAAATATACTTTGGAGGGCTTTGTTACCGAAGAAAATGGGAACCCGATTTACGCAGCTTCTGTTGTAATAAAAGGAACAAAAAATGGCGTTGCCACAGATAGAAATGGAAAGTTTTCTATTTCCTACAGTGATAAAAATACAATATTAACTTTAGAAATTAGTTATGTTGGCTATGAAACAGGCCATCAAACTGTAAAGTTATCGGATCAAATAAATAAGTCTGATATTTTAAAAATTACACTGAAACCAGTTATCCTTGAGGCTTATGTAACTTCTGGGGTGGTAGCTGTGGTACGTAAACCAAAAAAGACAAATAAAATTATTGACACATTACGCAGCATTTTGCCAAAAATTGCAGCACCTGCAAAAGACAAATTAATAATATCGCCAAATCCAGCAAAAGCAGGCGGCCGAGTAAATCTAAATTTGGGAAAAGCTGGCGAATACGAATTGCAACTCTTTAATCTGCAGTCCACAATATTGCTCAGTCAAAAAATTAATATTGAAACAGATGGTGCTAAAACATCTCTTAATTTACCAGCATCATTGGCAGCCGGCGAATATTTTGTAAGGGTAATTTGTAATACCTCAAAAAGCCAATCGGTTGGTAAATTGATTGTACAATAAAAGGCAAGTAAAACCCATATTGTTTTTAAAACGATCTTTAAATTTTAACACGATAATTATCAGCTTTTATTTAATTATAGATACTATTGCCAAGCGTTACCCATAATAAATTAAAATATTAGATGAAATATATCGGAGTCATTATTTGCTTGGTCATGGTTTCGCTGTTAGCTTTTTGCAACGGTAAAAAAGATAAAATTGCTGCGAAGGAAGGTGATTTGAAGATTAATAAAATAGCCGAATTTCCATCGCAACTAAAAGAATCGTCTGGGCTTTGCTTTACCGACGGTAATTTGTGGAGCTTTGCCGATGGCGGCAATGCTGCTTCCATTTTTAAAATAGATACAACAAACGGAAATATTTTACAAACCGTAAATATTTCCAACTTCCCAAATGTTGATTGGGAAGATATAACCGCCGATGATCATTTTATTTATATCGGCGATTTTGGAAATAACCACGGCAACAGAAAAGATTTAAAAATTTTACGCATTAAAAAATCCGATTTAAAAAACAACGCTTCGGTTATAAATGTAAATGCCGACGCCATTAATTTTTCTTACTCCGACCAAACAAATTTTGAAGATAGAAAGAAAGGAGATTTTGATTGCGAAGCTTTAATAGCGGTTAATTCAAATTTGTATATTTTTTCGAAAGATGGGATTGATTTTAAAACACGCTGTTATAAATTACCGGTTACTCCTGGTAGTTACCAAGTTGCGCCTATATCTAATTTTAATGTAAAAGGAAAAATTACCGGAGCGGCATATAATATAACCACAAAAGAGATTGCGCTAACCGGATATTTGGATAAACATGAAAATCCATTTATTTGGTTATTAAATGATTATAAAGACGACCAGTTTTTTAGTGGAAGAAATAAACGCATCAATATTGGAAAACCCAATGTCGATTGGCAGGTTGAAGGAATTACTTTTGTTTCGAACAATAAATTATTAATGAGTTGTGAAACCAGCAATTCTGTAGATGCTAGTTTATATTCAGTTATAAAAAATTAATAATCGAAAAAAATGGTTTGATAAGTGTTAAAACAATTTTTTATATTTAAAAAATTGCTAAAGTATTGTCTAAATACTAACTACTAATATCTAATTACCCGATTATTTAATTTTCCAAAGGGCTGATAAGTTTAATCCAACATTATTGGTCATATCGCCCCAATCAAAACCGATGGCAGCTTTAATTTCGAGTTTTTTGTCTAAAACAGGCAAAGCCATTTGCAACAAACTATAGTATTGTGTTTTAGCACCTACTGAAAAAGGGCCCTCGTCATTGTCGTAAGTACCAAAGTTTTTGGTGTAGGTAAGCATGGCCTTGCAGGCCAATGTTTTAAAGAACGTGCCGGCTAGTGCAAGGTTAAAACCCACTATCCTGTTACTGATAATGTTTGCATTTCTACCAACAGAGTCGGAAGATTGATCCCAATTGTAGGGATGGATGGTAGAAAAATATTCGCTACCCCTAATTCTATTTACAAATAAAGGCGTACCAATTATTTTGTCGTTGTATTCCCAACCGGTTCTATATTGCCAATTATTGTAATACGATTCGCGACGGCCTATTGGGATAAAATCGAACATTTGCTTGGTATAAATAAATTCACCAACAATTTTTTGGATGCCGGTAGTTTTATTGTTAAATGTGGCTGAAATGCCTCTTAAAGCATCAATGTTTCTGAACCCAAAGCCATCACCACTTTCAAAAGGTGTCTGTTGGTAAAAGTCAAGCGTTACTTTGTCTCCGATCCATTCCACAGCACCTTCCATTACAATCCTTGAATCGCCAGCGTAGCTTTGGTTGGCGGCTGTATCAGAAAAACTGCCATCATTCTTCCATTTTACAAAAACTATATTCATAAAATCTTTGAATGAGTTGCCTAACGTTAAGCCTTGGCGGTGGCCGCCCCATTCAGCAAAATGCACCCCCCCCACAATTACGCGTAAACGTGATTTCCCAAACCTTAAGTACAGGCTTTTTTCATGTAGGTAAGCATCTTTAATGTAATTATCGTTGCCCAACCAGCCATGGTAAAATGTACCTTTAAATTGTACGAATCCATTTGTAAAAGGAATATCTGTAAATTTTGTAATGGCCAAGCCTATTTTAGGGATGGGTAATGAATTGCCGCTTATCCCCAAAGATCCTGTGGATAGTTCTGGATCAACCACACCCGTTGTCTCTTCAAAACGACCTGCTTTAAATTCTAGGTTTTTATAACCGGCTTTTAAATATAGTTGTTCAAAAAAGGCATCATTGTTGTGATTGTTCAGATACAAATCCGCACCATATTTTATATACAAACCGTTCGTTTTCCCAGCTTCGTTCTTAAAAATATTTGTGTTAGAAGCCATTATATGGGTGCTTAAATCGGATTTCCGATCAGCAATGGTTCCCCATTTGTTGGATACTAACCACAATGGCTGGTAGTCTTTACTAGCAATGGATGCGGTTGTACCAATTTTTGCTTGTAACGAGTCGGCAAACTGCGCCGATACAGACGTGAAAGATACTAATGCAACAAAAAATAAGTAAATTTTTGTATTCATATAAAAAAGGTATAGTGTAAAAAATGAACCTATTTTATTAGCTTTATGTTTTCTCATTAACGGGTGTTTGTAAGTAATTGAAACATAATGTATTGTAGTACGAATCTAGATCTCAGTTATAAGATTACTACTTGCAATATTGTAAACACATAAAGCCAGTTAGTATTCATTATGATAATACCAATTCTTACCAACAAACATCAATTGCCATTATTGCTTTAACTATAGCGTGACCATTTTTATAATCCAAGCACAACAATAACATGTCAGAATCTATATTCTGATGGCATAGACATTGGATGTATTAAAAATATATATAAAAAAAACTGCTTAAAAAATAGAGTTCATCTAGTCGCTAAGCAGTTCGTTTCAATGTAAATGTAGTATAAATCACCTAAAAAAACTCAAATTTACTAAAAAAAATCCTAACATTCTTTTAGTTTATTTATAATAGAACTTCTATAATTTTTTATTTTTTAATATTTAAGGTATTGATTTCCTTACTATTGTAAGTGTGATTTTATTTCTAAAACTGATAAATGCCAAGGCAATTATTTTTTTTCGTGCTATTAAATTTTTGTAAACAATCCTGAAAGATACCTTAAAAACGATAAAATTAAAAAGAGTTACAAACATGCAACTCTTTTTAATGTTTAATATTTTGAATACTTAATTTCTTATCGGCTTGCCACCTTTTAGCACACTTTGTATTCGTTCCAATGTTTTACGTTCGCCACAAAGTGATAGGAATGCTTCTCTTTCCAAATCCAATAAATATTGTTCAGTTACAATACTTGCTTCACTTAAATCGCCACCGCACATTACATAAGCTAACTTTTTTGCAATTTTTTGATCATGTTCGGTAATGTATTGTCCCCGAACCATCCCATTCAATCCGGCATAAATGGCGCCCAACGCCCCGCGGCCAAGCACCCTAATATCTTTACGCTGCAATGGCTGCGTATAACCTTCATTCCAAATTTGTAAGGCTGAAGCTTTTGCATCGGCCACACGGCGGTTGGTATTCATGCTTATTTCATCAATGCCTTTGCGCATAATGCCAAGTTCATAAGCTTCTTGTGCGCTGGTAGCCACTTTTGCCATACCAATATTAAAAAAGCGGCGTTTTAAAGGTTCAATTTCTATTTCGCCATCTTTATATTCATCGCCGGCACGCAGTGCAAACTCTTTTGTGCCGCCGCCGCCGGGAATTAATCCTACCCCCAATTCTACCAAACCAATATAAGTTTCTGCCGAAGCCTGTATTTTATCAGCGTGCAAATTAAACTCGCAACCACCGCCCAAAGCCATGCCATGTGGCGCAATTACCACAGGTATAGACGAATAACGGATACGCATGGACGCATTTTGGAACATGCGAACGGCTAAATCTAACTCGTCGTATTCCTGTTCGGCCGCATACATGAAAATCATCCCAACATTGGCACCTAAACTAAAATTTGATCCCTCGTTGGCAATTACAACACCTTTAAAATTCTGTTCGGCCAAGGCAATCGTTTTTTGGATGCCTTCCAAAACCCCGCCGCCTATCGTATTCATTTTAGTGTTCCATTGAAAACCCAAAATGCCATCGCCCATATCATAAGCAATTGATTCGCTGTTTTTCCAAACGGTTTTTTCTTTCAGGTCAGAAAGGATGATAAAAGATTCGCCGCCAGGCAAAGCTTTATAAGTTTTTGTAGAGAATATCGTAATAGAAGCGCTTGCCTTTTTCAACCTTATAAAAATTGCTATTGCCATCGGCCAACATTTCGTCAACCCAAGGTGCCACTGTAAAGCCGGCTGCTTTCATAGCTTCTGTCGTTTTGGCAACGCCCAATACATCCCAAGTTTCAAAAGCACCAATTTCCCAGCCAAAACCTGCCATCATGCCATCATCAATTCTGTAAAGCTCATCGCTTATTTCCGGTACGCGATGACTGATGTAAGCAAACAAATGGTAATGGAACAAACGATAAAATTCACCGGCTTTGTCTGTTCCGTTTGCCACCATTTTTAACCTTGTTTTTAGGTCGTCAACGGGTTTTGCCATTTCAAGGGTGGCAAACTTTGGCTTTGTTTTGGGTTGATATTCAAAGGTTTGTAAGTTCAAGGTCAAAATATCCTTTTTGCCCTGCAATTTATCCATCTTGAAAAACCCTTGTTTGGTTTTATCGCCCAGCCAATTATTATCTACCATTTTTTGTAACCATGCCGGAATGGTAAATATTTCTTTTGCTTCATCATTTGGGCAATTGGCTGCTACGCCCTGCGCTACTTTTACCAAGGTATCAATGCCAACCACATCGGCTGTACGGAAAGTGGCAGATTTTGGCCTGCCGATGATTGGACCAGTCAGCGCATCAATTTCATCGGTGTTCAATCCAAGTTTTTCCATTACCGTCATCACCGCCATCATACTAAAAACACCTACACGGTTGGCAATAAATGCCGGCGTATCCTTACACAAAACGGTTGTTTTGCCCAAATACAAATCGCCGTAATGCATTAAAAACTGCACAACGGCCGGGTCAGTTTCTGGTGTTGGAATAATTTCTAACAACCTTAAATAACGCGGCGGATTAAAAAAGTGGGTACCACAAAAATGCTTTTTAAAATCGTCGCTTCGCCCTTCGTTCAACAAGTGAATCGGAATGCCCGAAGTATTGCTGGTAATAAGCGTGCCGGGCTTGCGAAACTGCTCAACCTTTTCGTATATACTTTTTTTGATGTCGAGCCTTTCCACCACCACTTCAATTACCCAATCGCATTGGGCAATATCTTTCATGTTGTCGTCAAAATTGCCGGTGGTAATATTCTTTATCACATCTTTTGTAAAAACAGGCGATGGATTGCTTTTAATAGCCGTTGCCAGCGCATCGTTTACAATTTTATTGGGATTTGGTTTTTCGCCCTCGGTAGTTTTTGCTGGGATATCCAACAATAATACTTGCAAGCCGATGCCAGCAAAATGACAAGCAATACGGCTGCCCATTACACCACTGCCCAAAACGGCAACTTTTTTTATAGAACGGTTCATATAACAAGATTTTTTATCAGCAGAAAATATTTTTCTCGCAGAAAACGGAGAAAACGCGGAATCTGAATAAAATGTTTTAATAATGGTTTACAATCCTAAAAATCGATTCTTTGTCAATTATGTGTTTTGCGTTAAAGTTTACTAGAATACCAATCCTTTTTCCAGTGAGTTTTAAATCTTATTTTCCTCAATTCCGCGTTTTCTCCGTTTTCTGCGAGAATTATTTGTCTAGTTTAAAATTAGTTAGCAATGCAACTATTTTTCAAATGTAGGTGAAAATTGATTTCTGAGAAAAACAACGATGTAATAATATTGCTTGAAGATATCTTTACTTAACCCGTTGGTTTAACTGATGGCCTAATTATTTAAATCAATCGAAAAACAAAAACCATGAAAGAAACCGAACGCATCGCTGAACTTTTTAAAAACTTGTTTGATGGCAAGCCTTGGCTAGGTGAAACTTTGATGGATACCCTGCAACCGTTAACTGCGGAAGAAGCATGCAAAAAATTATTTCCCAATTTTAATTCCATCTGGAAAATTGTGAACCATATTATTGAATGGCGGCTAAATGTATTGCAACGGGTTCAGGGCGCAGTAATTGCAACGCCTGACCATAATTATTTTTTGCCGATTGAAGATAGTTCGGAGGTAGCTTGGTTGCAAACTTTGCGCAAACTGGCCGCAAGCCAACAGGAATGGCTAAGTTTTTTACAGATAATGCCCGAACAAAACCTTGCTAATATTTATCCGAACAACCAACAAACTTTTTATGAACACATCCATGGTCTTTTGCAGCATGATGCTTATCATTTGGGGCAAATCCGTTTATTGGTTAAAATGGAAAAAATGATGGACACGAAATGATTTATTAAGATTCGACACCTACAATTAATAAAAGTTGTCAACCTTGCGCTTGAAGATTGGGGATGTTCAAATTCAAAGGTTGACAACTTTTACTTTGGATTAACTTACGCCAGCTCCGGCATTTATTTTTTCTTCTGGGTTGATAAAGTGTAATTTGCCATCTGCATTTTCAGCCATCAAAATCATCCCGTTGCTTTCAATGCCACGCATTTTGCGGGGGGCAAGATTGCAAACCACGGTCACCTGTTTGCCCACAATTTCTTCGGGTTTAAAATGCAACGCAATGCCGCTAACAATGGTTCGGGTTTCAAAACCTAGATCTACACTTAATTTTAACAGTTTGTCGGCCTTTTCTACTTTTTCTGCGGCAACAATTGTTCCCACCTTCAAATCAATTTTGGCAAAATCGTCAAAAACAATTTCGGGTTTTACGGTTATTGGTTTTGCTGTTTCCATACTTGCATCTTGCGGCTTGTCGCTTGTATCTTGTACTTTGTTATTTGTGTCTTGTATCTTGTCACTTGTGGCTTCCATTTTCTTTACTTTTAGCTTTTCAATTTGTGCGTCTATTTCCGATTGTTCAATTTTCCTAAATAAAATCTGTGGTTCACGCAAGTTGTAACCTACGCTTAGCAATTTTGGTTTACCTGCATTTTCCCAGTCCAGCATTTTATCTACCACTTTTAGCATGTAGCAAAGTTTGCTAGCGGTATTTGGCAAAAATGGGTTGATCAATATGGTCAAATTAGCAGTTAGCTGCAAACAAATGTGTAGGCAATTATCGATTGATTTTTGGTTGTCAGGGTTTTCGACCAGTTTATTGGCAACCGCCCAAGGCTGTTTTTTTTGCAAATAACCGTTGCCATTTCTTGCCAAATCAATTATTTCTGCCAATGCATCGCGGAATTTATATTGCTCGATCAACGATTCTACCCTCTCCTTGGTTGAAGCAAATTTTTCCAATAAAGCTTTATCGTCTTCATCCAAAATTTCCAAATGCAAAGGAGGCACTTTTCCCTTTGTCAATTTGTGCATCAACACAAAAGCACGGTTTACAAAGTTGCCCAAAATATCGCTGAGCTGGCTTTTGTACGCTTCGTAAAAACCTTTCCAGGTAAACTCACTGTCTTTTGTTTCTGGGGCGATGGTGTTTAAATAATAGCGCAAAGCATCCACCATCTGTCCGCCACCATTTTCTGGTTTCACCCAATCGTTGATGTAATCTTCCATTTCAATGCTCCAACCGCGACTGGTGCTCATTTTGTCGCCCTCCAAATTCATGAACTCGTTGGCCGGCACATTGTCGGGTAAAATATTGCCATGCAATTTTAACATCACCGGAAAAATGATGCAATGGAAAACAATATTGTCTTTGCCAATAAAATGGACTAATTTGGTTTCAGGATCATTCCAGTAAGGTGTCCAATCTTTTCCGGTATTTAAAGCCCATTGTTTGGTGGCGCTGATGTAACCGATGGGCGCATCAAACCAAACGTACAGCACCTTGCCCTCTCCTTCGGGAAGTGGCACTTTGATGCCCCAATCCAAATCCCTAGTAACCGCCCGTGGCTGCAAACCTGCATCCAGCCAGCTTTTGCATTGGCCATATACATTGGTTTTCCAATCTTCTTTGTGGCCTTCCAACAACCATTGTTGCAAAAAAGTTTCATGCTTGTTCAATGGCAAATACCAATGCGTAGTTGCTTTTTTAATAGGCGGATTTCCGCTTAAAGTACTGTGTGGATTTATTAGTTGATCAGGGCTTAGGCTGGTGCCGCATTTTTCGCACTGGTCGCCGAAAGCATTTTCGTTGGCGCAAACCGGACAAGTGCCAACAATATAACGGTCGGCCAAAAAAGTTTTGGCTTCCTCGTCGTAAAATTGCTCGCTTTCCAATACTTCTAAGTCGCCTTTGTTGTTAAGAGCAGTAAAAAATTCTTGCGCCGTTTTATGGTGCAAAGGATCGGAAGTGCGATGGTAAATATCGAAACTGATCCCTAAATCAGCAAAGTTCTGTTTCAGGATTTCATGATATTTATCAACAATCGCTTTTGGCGTGGTTCCTTCTTTCATGGCTTGGATAGTGATAGCAGCACCATGTTCATCGCTGCCGCAAACCCATACCACGTCTCGCTTTTGGGCACGCAGATAACGTACATAAATATCCGCAGGCAAGTAGGCGCCGGCCAAATGGCCAATATGTTTCAATCCGTTTGCATACGGCAAAGCGGAGGTAATCAAGTATCTTTTTGGAGTCGTCATTGTTTAAAGTCGCTGGTAATTGTTGTTGAACTGTTTTATTGGGGTTGCAAAAATAACCAATTAAGGTTTGGCAGCAATTGGTAAGATTGCATCATACATTTATACTTTTATCTTACTTTTATAGTATGGATCAATTATTATTAAATATTAAGGAGCCTGAAAAATTATCTTTCATTAAAGAATTACTTTCTGCATTTGATTATGTAGAATTGGTTGATGAAAAACATGATGTAAGTAATGTTAACGATAAGAGCTTCGAAAATGGATTAACTGAATCAATCGAATGGATAAACCAACACAAAAAAGGAAATGTGGCACAAACTAAAACATTTGAACAATTGCTGAATGAAATTTAAATTAATACCCACTCCTTTTTTTGAAAAAGAATTAAAGACGCTGGCAAAAAAATATCCAGCATTAAAAAATGATATTGCTGAATTAGGGAAATTATTGTTAGAAAACCCTACTACCATCGGCAAAGCCTTGGGAAAGGATTGCTATAAAATTAGGATGGCAATAACTGGAAGAAACTCGGGAAAATCAGGTGGAGCAAGAGTGATAACACATGTTGTTATAAATAAAGGAAATATATATTTAGTTTCCATTTATGATAAAGCAGAGAAAGAAAACATTACAGATAAATTGCTTTTATCACTGCTGAAGCAAATAGAAGATTGAGTAAAGTAGGGCAAAAATCAAAACCTCTTGTCTTTTAGGAACTACTTTTGTCAAATGCAAACAACCAACTTCCTCATCATCGGCCAAGGGCTTTGCGGCACGTGGCTTAGTTATGAACTGACAAAAGCAGGAGCCAGTTGTATTGTTATTGATGAGCTTATTAAAAATTCTTCCACCAATATTGCTAGCGGCATCATCAATCCCGTTACGGGCAGGCGGATGGCCAAAACTTGGATGGTGGAAACCTTGTTGCCTTTTGCTGAACACGCTTACACGGAAATGGGTAAAATGTTAGGCCAACATTTAATTGCAGCTACCAAGGTCATCGATTTTTTCTCTGCACCCGACCGCCGGTTAGAATTTGAGAAACGTAGCCAAATGTTTGCCGAATACTTGCAATGGCCCGAAAATGAAAACCATTACCACCCATTATTCAACTATCCTTTTGGTTATGGCATTGTTTCACCGGCTTATCAGGTAGATGTGCAAGCCATGAAACAAGCTTGGCGACAACAATTATTGGCCAATAATTTTTTGCTAGAAGAAAAGTTTGACGCTGAAAAGTTGATCTTAGAAAATGACGATACGGTTCGCTATAAAAATATAAAAGCTTCTACAATTATTTTTTGTGATGGCATTGCGGCTTACCAAAATCCTTATTTCAAATCATTGCCTTGGGCATTTAATAAAGGTGAAGTATTGATAGTTGATATTCCCGATTTGCCGCAAGATGTGCTGTACAAAAAAACAAATACCATTGTGCCTTGGAAAGATGGATTGTTTTGGATCGGAAGCAGTTACGATCACGATTATATCGACGATCAGCCTTCCGAGAAATTTTACCAACAAACAGAAGCTTGGCTCAAAAATTTTCTAAAATTACCATTTACCATTGTCGATCATCTTGCAGGTATCCGACCTGGAACAATGGAACGTAGGCCGTTTGTAGGTTTGCATCCTGTTCACCAACAAGTTGGCATTTTTAATGGAATGGGAAGTAAAGGCGTTTCGTTGGCACCTTATTTTAGCCAACAATTAGTGGCGCATTTGTTGAATCAACATCCAATTTTACCAGAAGTGAATGTAAAAAATTTTGCGAAGATTTTAAGCCGATAAGATTTTTTGGGCGCCCGGGCGGGCTGTTGGCAGTACTCCTCGGCGGCAATTCACTATATTTTATTATTCGCTATTCACTTTTTCAACATTACTAATTAAGCCGCCTGTGGGGTACTTGCCGCCATCCCTGGCGCACAGCCACGGTCTTTCAATTGTTTGTACATAATTTGTTTAACTATTTTTTCAAACAAACATCGCCAGAGGCGATAAAATAACCCTGCGAAGCGAAGACACTTCGTAGAGCAAAATAATTTTGGTTTAAACCCTTTTTCTGTACATCTCTGCATGCAACATCATTGTAGGCTTTGTGCTTCTTCTTTCTTTCGTGTCTTTGTGGTTCAAAAAAACAAGCTGAAGGCTTATCTTAGCTACATGAAAAAAATTGCCATTTTGAGTTTATTGTTCTTTGCAGCAAAATCTATCATCGCCCAGCAACGTATTTTTTTATATCCTTCGGATGCGAAAGGGATCATGATTGCCGGCTTTGATTCGCTTGCGCCTTTTATAGATTATTACCCAGCCAAACAATCGTCTAGCAATAAAACAGCCGTGCTGATTTGTCCGGGTGGTGGATATAGTCATTTATCTTGGACAAAAGAAGGAACATTTCCAGCGCAATTTTGTAATGAGCACGGCATCGATGCGTTTGTATTAAGTTATCGATTGAACAACGCAAAGCAAGAAGGCCATAAATTTCCAGCGGCTTATAATGATGTAACAACGGCTATCAGATTGATAAAATCTAAATCAGCAGAATTTGGCATTGATCCGGAAAAACTAGGCGTATTGGGCTTTTCAGCCGGCGGGCATTTGGCTTCCTGCGCTGGAACCATGCTGCTGGATGCAAATCCAAATTCTACCAATCCATTAGAAAAATTCAGTTCAAAACCTGCGTTTCTGGTTTTATTGTATCCTGTAATTACGATGGATACAACGTTTGGCCACATCGGAAGCCGAAAAATGATTTTAGGTGAACATCCAAATGCAGCTTTGGCTGATTCACTTTCAACAGAAAAAAGAGTGACAAAAAATACGCCGCCAACCATGCTTATTTTAGCGGATGATGATAAAACAGTTCCGCCAATGAACAGTATTGTATTTTATGAAGCCTTAAAAAAATACAATATTAAATCTTCATTGCATATTTACGACCATGGTGGTCATGGTTTTGGAGCTGCACCAACTGACCCTATTTTGAACCAATGGCCAACACTTGCATTGGCTTGGATGGCTAAGTTGGGATTTAAGTAAGATGGCGGTTGGTGGATGGCAGATGGCGGTTGGTAGAATTTTGTATAAAAAGTAAAAACGGTTAATGGTCTAATAAAAATTGCATTATAGTCTGCCATCTTTAAACTACCATCTGCCATCCACCTTGCTGGCATGTAATTTTTATGTTATTACAAAAACATAACATGAAAAAGACAGACAATACATCGCAAAAGGATACGACGCCAATTAAGCACAAGGTCGACGTTCAAAATAGCAACGATATTAAAATAAACGAAGATTTTAATGGCTTTCCAAATGGGCCGGCCAAAGAATCAACAATCAACCCAAAAACGCCAACCGAAAAGAAAACAGCGCAAGTTGATAAAAAGCCGGTTAAAAATACTTCTGGCCCTTCGCATTGAGCAACGTTAAACGTGAAAAGTGAGATGTGAAACATTTAAATGTTTCACATCTCACTTTTCACGTTTAACGATTTATTTCATATTCTCCGCCTTCAACCTTTCCAAAATAGCTTTCGTTTCCTCAAAATTGGTATGCTGATAAGATTGGATGCCCAATTTTTTCGCCGCGTTTGAAAACATCAAACGATCATCAAAATATACAGCTTGGCTAGCGTTTACCTGTGCGATGCCCAAAGCCAACTGAAAAATACTAGGATCTGGTTTGCGCAATTTTACTTCGCAAGACGATACAAAGGCGTCAAAACAATCGTGCAATTTAAATTTTTGCACCCGATAATCGTTTAGCTCCTTGCCCTCGTTGTTAATGGAAATGATGCGGAAACCACAATTTTTTTTCCATTCTTTCAGCCAAGCCAGCATGTTGGGCAATTCAACAGATTGGGCATACATAAATTCCTTAAAATCTTCCCGGACAAAATCTCGCGGATGGTTGAATATTACCGTGTCTAAATATTCGTCTAATGTAATGCTGCCAATTTCATACACATTAAAAATAAATGTGTGTAGTGCATCCACTTCTTTATAATCCAATCCAAATTTTTCAGCCGCTTCGTGGCGGGATTCATGCCCCCAACCATTGGTGAGTAAAATACCGCCCACATCAAAAAACAAAACTTTTATATCCGAGTCTCTCATTGCCCCTGCTTAATATTTAGTGTTCGTAAATAGAAGTTGAGAAGATAGAAGATTAGAAGTTAGAAGCAAATGAAAATGGAAGATTAAAAAATTATAAAGTCCCATCTCCCGTATGCTTAGTTTCCATCCTTCTTTCTTCTTAACTTCTATCTTCTTTTCTTCTTCCTAAGATTAAAAAATTATAAAGTCCCATCTCCCAGTATTCTTAATTTCCATCCTTCTTCCTTCTCAACTTCTATCTTCTAACTTCTTTACTTCTTCCTAAGATTAGAAGTTAGAAGCAAATGAAAATGGAAGATTAAAAAATTATAAAGTCCCATCTCCCAGTATTCTTAATTTCGATTCTTCTTCCTTCTCAACCTCTATCTTCTATCTTCTTTCCTTCTTTCTTATTTTCCTAAAAGCGCCTTTGCTTTTGTTACTACATTTTCAACTGTAAAGCCAAAATGCTTGTACAAATCTTCTGCCGGCGCTGATTCACCAAAAGTGGTCATGGCAAGAATATCACCTTCGTCGGTTACATATTTATGCCAGCCTAACGGAGAGGCCGTTTCAACCGCCAAACGTTTTTTAATGCCTTTTGGAAAAACTGATTCTTTGTACGCAGCATCTTGGTTTTCAAACAATTCCCAACTTGGCATGCTTATTACACGTGCATTGATTCCTTCTGCTTTCAATTTTGCCTGCGCATCCATAATCAATGCTACTTCCGAACCGGTTGCAATCAAAATCACATCGGGTGTACCTTCTGAATCACTCAAAATATACGCACCTTTTTCTAGTTCGCTGGCTTTGCCATATTTATCTTGGTCAATAATAGGCAAACCTTGACGAGTAAACACCAAAACTACCGGTCCAGTTTTATGTTCCAGCGCTACACGCCATGCGTGGCTTGTTTCGTTTGCATCAGCAGGACGGATAACAACAATATTTGGGATAGAACGCAGCGAAGCCAATTGTTCAACCGGTTGGTGCGTGGTTCCATCTTCGCCCAAACCAATACTGTCATGCGTGTAAACGAATATCGGCCTGATTTTCATGATCGCCGCCAAACGGATTGGAGGGCGCATGTATTCAGAAAACATTAAAAACGTAGCCCCAAACGGAATAATGCCTTTTGTAAGCGCCATGCCGTTCAAAGCAGAACCCATGGCATGTTCGCGGATACCAAAGTGGAAGTTACGGCCAGTTCTATCTTCTGGTGTAAACGAAGTAAATTTCTTCAAATGGGTTTCGGTTGATGGCGATAAATCCGCAGCACCGCCAATCAACCCAGGAATTTTATCGGCCAAAGCATTCAATACTGTTCCAGAAGCTTGGCGTGTGGCCATTTTCTTTTCAGCGGGTTTAAACACAGGCAAAGCATCTTTCCATCCTTCAGGTAATTCATCTTTTGCTGCCAGTTCATATTCAGCAGCTAATTCAGGAAATTCTGTTTTGTATTTTGCAAATAGCTCGTTCCATTTTTCTTCCAATGGCGCACCTTTATCACCTATTTCACGGTAATAGCTCAACACTTCGTCTGGTACGTAAAATGATTTTTCAGGATCAAAATCAAAGAATTTCTTTACCAATTTAATTTCATCAGCACCCAATGGCGAACCGTGTGAACCAGCAGTTCCTACTTTATTTGGACTACCGTACGCAATTTGTGTACGTATTTTTATCAAAGATGGGCGTCTCTTTTCAGCCTGTGCATTACGAACGGCAAGGTCAATTGCATTTACATCGTTGCCATCATCTACGGTTTGCACATGCCAATTGTAAGCTTCAAAACGTTTTACCACATCTTCGGTAAAAGCAATGTCGGTGTCGCCTTCAATTGAAATATGGTTGTCATCGTACAAATAAATAATGTTGCCCAATTCCAAATGGCCAGCTATGGAAGCCGCTTCAGAAGTAACGCCTTCCATCATGTCGCCATCACTACAAATAGCGTAAATATGATAATTGAATAAATCGTAACCAGGTTTATTAAAACGAGCTGCCAAATGTTTTTGGCCAATGGCAAAACCGACGCCATTTGCAAAACCTTGTCCAAGCGGACCGGTGGTTACATCAATACCATCCAACAAGCCATATTCAGGGTGGCCAGCGGTTTTGCTGTTCATTTGCCTGAAATTTTTAATGTCGTCCATGGTTAAATTGTAACCAGTAAGATATAAGTAACTGTATTGTAACATGCAAGCATGCCCAGCAGAAAGAATAAAACGGTCGCGGTTGGCCCAATGCGAATTTTTTGGGTTGTAATGCATGTAATGTGCCCAAAGCACATGCGCCGCCGGTGCTAAAGCCATGGCCGTACCTGGGTGGCCCGAATTTGCTTTTTGCACCGCGTCAGCAGATAAAATCCGAACGGTATTAATGCCCAATAGCTCTACATCTTTTGTTTTGGAATCCATTGTTTGTATTTTAAGATTAAAAGAATTTAAAAGTAAAAATTTAAAATTTAAAAGTAAAAATCATAATCCAGTTAAATTCACTATTCACTATTCACTATTCACTATTCACTATTCACTATTCACTATTCACTATTCACTATTCACTATTCACTTGCTCATTGTCCAAAGCCTCGCCCCACCTTTTATGCCGTCCTTATTATTGGTGAGTTTGATATTATCATCCAATTTAAAATCAATTTTCGAAGCATTGCCGCCACCTATATATAATGTGTCGTAATTGTATACCGTCTTTAAAATCGTTAATACTTTTTTTACCCGTTTGTTCCATTTTTCTAAACCAGCTTTTGCCAATCCACGGTCGCCAACATAATCGTCGTACGAATCATGTTTGCCAATTGGTTGATGCGCCAGTTCCAAATGTGGTAACAATTGTCCGTCCATCAACAATGCAGAACCAAAGCCAGTACCCAGCGTAATAACTAGTTCAAAACCTTTGCCATCTACAACACCCAAGCCTTGCATATCAGCATCGTTTACCACTTTTGCGGGTTTGCCCAATTCGGTACTTAGTTTTTTGGCAAGGTCGAAATCTTGCCAAAAATCTGTGCCGAGATTTGGAGCAGTTTTTATTACTCCATTTTTTACATAACCCGGAAAACCAACAGAGATTTTTTGGTAGGCCGGATAAGTTTTTATTAGCGTTTTGATGGTAGCAATCACATTTTCTGGGGTTGCCGGAACTGGCGTTGGTAGCTTTTTATAATCAATCAGCATTTCGCCTTTGCTGTTTAATATTACGGCTTTAATATTTGATCCGCCGATATCAATGGAAAGCACATCTTGGTTTTGAACCGATTCTTTCATTTAAATAATTTCAAGGTATGAAGTGATAAAATTAATGGTTGTCAACAACAAATGGTTTTTTCTGTGGATTTGCCCGAAAATTAACAGGAATATCGATCGTTTGTTTATGCTGGTAAAGTTATTTGTGATTTTAAATCAAAACTGATTTGGAATGATATTTAAAAGCAAATGTTATTGATGTGTTTAAATTTAAAGAAACAAACGTTTTTGTAAGGTTTCAAATCAGCTAAATTTTGTATTTTTGTAAGGTAAACTTACAAGTTAACTTACGCAAATGGAAACAATAGAATTATCTTCTACGTTACGTTCAGTCATCTCAATCTTGCACAAGCGGTTGCGCAAACAAATGTATTCGGCACAAACGCATTCTATTACCGAGCTGGAAACGATGGGTTTTTTATACCGACAAGGCCGTTTATTGCCGTCAGAATTAGCGGCGCACACAAAAGTGACTACGCAATCCATGTCGCAAGTGCTTAGTAAAATGGAAGATCAAAAAATAATTGAACGAACACCATCGCAGCAAGACAAACGCAAAACATACATTTCACTCACCGATTTAGGGAAAAAAATTGTGGAGCAAACCCGTTACGAACGAGATGAATGGTTGGCCAACGCAATTGCCAAAACCTGCAATAAACAAGAACAAGAATTATTAATAAAAGCGTTAGTCCCATTAAAAAAACTGGTTGACCACGAGTAAATTCCAAATAATGAAAATTCCAAAGAAAAAAATTCCAAATTACAACAAGTTTAAAATTCTTAACTGACTTTGAACTGATTGAAAGTTGAGATTGCTTTTGGGATTTATGCTAGTTGGAATTTGGAATTTATTTTTTGGAATTTATACTTTTTGGAAGTTGAAATTTCTTCTTTGGGATTTACACTAGTTGTGATTTGGAATTTTCTTATTTGGAATTTAATACAATTAAATGAATATCAACACATTCAACGCATTTAAAAGCCGTAATTACCGGCTCTATTTTACAGGACAATCCATTTCGCTAATCGGCACGTGGATGCAAAAAACGGCAGTAAGCTGGGTGATTTATTCGCTTACCCATTCAAAATTTATGTTAGGGCTAACGCTCTTCGCAAGTCTTTTCCCATCGTTTATTTTTTCGTTTTTGGGTGGCGTAGCCTCCGATCGGTACAATAAATTCAAGCTGTTATTGGCCACGCAAATTGCATCCATGGTTCAGGCCATTTTAATAACATTATTGGTGTTTTTTAAAACGTATAATGTTTGGGAAATTATCGGCTTAAGTGCTTTGCTGGGCTTCATTAATGCGTTCGATGTGCCTGCACGCCAATCGCTTGTGTACGAAATGGTAGACGATAAAAAAGATTTACCTAACGCTTTGGCGCTCAATTCTTCCATGGTAAATTTATCAAGATTAATTGGGCCTGGCATTGCCGGATTGATTATCGAAAAGTTTGGCGACGATGTTTGTTTTGGATTGAATGCGCTAAGTTTTGTGGCGGTAATCGGCTCTTTGTTGATGATGAAATTGCCAAAATTCCAAACAAAACCGCACACCAAAAATGTTGTTGGAGAATTGAAAGAAGGTTTTGCTTACATCAAACAAACGCCTACTATTTTAACCGTACTTTTTACATTGGGATTAATGAGTTTGATGGTGCTGCCTTTCAACACATTAATACCCGTTTATGCGAAAGATATTTTCCATGGAACGGCTTCCACTTTTGGCGTCATCGATAGTTTTATCGGGTTTGGCGCTTTTGCTGGAGCTATTTTTCTAGCTTCGCTAAAGCCTGGCAAAAACCTCAAAAAAATCTTAGCTATCAATACATTGGTTTTTGGGATAGGTTTGATATTGTTCTCACATTCAACCATTTATCCATTGGCATTGGCTTTTGCGGTGCTTTCAGGTTTTGGTATGATGTCGCAAATTACCATCAGCAATACGCTCATCCAAACCACTGTTGACCCAGCCATGCGTGGCCGCGTCATCAGTTTTTATGCCATGATGTTTTTTGGTATGCAGCCACTTGGCGGCTTGTTGATTGGTTTTATTTCACAAAAAATCGGTACGCCCGATACCGTTTTGGGCGAAGGCATTGTGGCCTTGCTGATTGGCGTGTTGGATTTTTATTTTTTAAAAAGACAAAAGGCAATGAAGGCAAAACAGCAACCAGCAATGGCAGAGCCGAGTTTGGCGCTTCAATAATTTAGAAAAAGTTTACAAGTTTCAATAGTTTGACTAGTGTTTTATCAGGCCCAGCGGGCCGAAATGTTGGTAACCAACAAAGTTCCTTTGCGACCAAAAGTGCCAGAGGCACGAAATGTAAGAACCAAGGTGCAGCCTTGGATAAGACATAATGTGGTGTACATTTCGTGCCTCTGGCACTTTACTCCGATTAATATACTTTTCTTTTCTACTACCAACATTTCGTGCCGCTGGCACTTGGTCGCCATTCCGCCATCCGATATTGGATTTCATGACTTGTAAGTTGTAAAATACAAATCACAATTTAATCTCAAACAAACATGCTGGCGCATTATGATAATGTGCCGGAAGCCCATCGGTATTTTTCAAATCGAACAATCCTAAAAACTGAAACCCAGCACCAGTATAGTGTTCAATTAGTTTTGTGTTGTTGCCAATCGTGTCTAATCTTACAAAATCTTTGCCGGCATTTTTCGCAAATTCTTTTGCCCATTTCACAATTATGGCCACAAAATTTTGTCCCCTAAAATTTGGATTCGTGGCAATGCGATGGATGTAAACGGCGGCATCTACATTTCGCTCTTCCCAAATTTGCTCATCGGTAAAAGTGGTTGCCCAAACGCAAGCTGTTTGCCCGTCGATTATTAATTTCCATTGCCTGTTTTCAGCAATTTCGGTTTCTACCAATCCTCGTTCAAATTCAGGCCAAATAACAACAGCTTTTATTTTGGTTTGATATTCAGAAGCAATTTTATATAGCCTAAATATTTCAGGTATGTCTTTTGCTGTACTGTTTTCTATTTTCATTTTTAAATAATGTGTTGATTTTGCAGCGCAAATATCTAGAAGGTTTATGCTTTGGGCAATCCGAAATTTGCTGTTTTCAAAAAGAATAATCAAAAAAGAGAATATTCTCGCAGAGCCGCAGGGAAAAGGAGGCGAGGCATAAAACATGTATTTTATCTGCGTCCCCCGCGCCACTGCGTGACAAAATATTATTTGGTAATCAAACATTTACACCAACGAAACCCGCTTACCCGATTTGGCCGCTTCGTAAATAGCTTCCATTATTTTAATGTCTTTCAAACCTTCTTCGCCGGTAATGTGATTTGGCAATGGTTGGTTTTCCAAAATCAATTTTCCAATTCCATCCAGTTGCGCAGCTTGCTGGTTAATGGTGGGAAAATTTAATTCTGCCTTGCTGGTTTTGCCTTTAAACGGGCCGTAACTCAAGCCTGGACTTAATTCGAAGCTTCCATCATCGGCCGCTGCATAAAATCGATCAATATTAAAACCATACGAACTGGTGCAGTTTGCCACCGCCCCGCTGGGAAATTGCAACTGCCATAAAATCGTTTCCTCTACCTCGGCAAATCTTTTTTTATTATGTACCGGCCCAAATTGAGCAGTGAGCGAAATCGGTTCTTCACCCAACACGTAACGGCTGCTTTGCAGGCAATAAATACCCAAATCCATTAGCGCCCCGCCGCCCGACATGGCTTTTCTAAGCCGCCACTCGCTTGGGTCGTTTATATTAAAATTGGCATCGTTCGTGTTTTTTAAATCGTAGGTTTTGTAACCAAGTCCCGCTTCAATTAAGCGTACTTGCCCAAAAACTTTTTCTTGCCCAAGCCGTTTTATTTCCAAATGATGCGGTTCATAATGCAGCCGATAGCCAACCGCCAATTTTACGCCGGCATCTTTGCAAGCTTTTATCATAGCCTCGCAATCTTTTACCGAAGTAGCCATCGGCTTTTCGGTAATTACGTGTTTGCCTGCTTTTGCAGCCTTAATTACAAATTCGGCATGCATGGCATTTGGCAACACAACATACACGACGTCAATGTCTTTGTTGCGGACAATGGCATCAAAATTTTGGTAGTTGTAAATATTTTTTGTAGGGATGTTATAATCTTTTTTCCATTTTTCCGCCTTTCCTGGATGGCCAGTAACAATGCCCGATAGTTGGCAATATTGCGATGCGGCCAAACCATTGGCCAACATGCCGGCATAATTACCCAAACCGCAAAGTGCCACATTTAATTTTTTTCCTTGGTACATTTTTATGTTGGCTTTTGCTGTGGTTAGTATTGAAGGTAGCACAATTGTAGCGGCGGCACCCATACTAAATTTTTCCAGAAAAGAGCGGCGTGAAAAATGTTTCATAGTTGTTTTTTGTTTTCAAATGTCAAGTATAAAGATAGTTTGGTATGGCAATTAATTGTTAAATGAAAATTTTTGGCGAACCCTGATAGGGCTCTGTATTTTTGTCCGCCTAAGGCGGATTTTGCGAAGCGAATGCATTAGTGCGCCGCCTAAAACTAAAGGACAAGAAATATAAATAGGAAACAATGATTTTGTTAAGTAAATGATGCCATAGGAAACCTCACTGCCTCATCCGGCCTTGGCCACCTTCTTCAAAAAGAGAAGGTAAATGGCCAAGGGTTGTTTGAAGCGTCGCCACAAAAGCCCAATCTTTGCTTCCAAAGCTGGTCACCAAAAAATAAAAAACAAATAAATCGATTCTTATAAAACATATTTAGCTTTTATCGATGCCGATTTGGTAAATGCGTATAAACAAACCAGCGACCAACAACCGCTGGCCGTTTTATATCAACGCTATGCTGATTTAGTGTTTGGTGTTTGCTTAAAATATTTAAAAACGGCCGATTGGGCGAAAGATGCATCGCTGGATATTTACGAGGAATTGGTAGTGAAAGTTAAAAAGCATGAAATTGATAACTTTAGGGGCTGGTTGGCGGTTTTGGTACGCAATCATTGCTTAATGAAGCTACGTAATCCCAAAAACAAGCCGACGGTTGATTTGCCGGAAGCGTTTATGCAATTGGGCGAAGATGTGCATCTGAACGGTGTAATCGACAAAGAAAACAAATTACAAGCCATGGAAAAATGCATTGAAACGCTGAGTGCGGAACAACAAACGATGGTGCGGTTATTTTATTTGCAAGAAAAATGTTACAACGAAATAGCCGAGCAAACAGGGCTTAGTTGGAATTTGGTAAGAAGCCATATCCAAAACGGACGAAGAAATTTGAAACTTTGTATGGAGGAAAAGGCGAGTGGTAAATAGGGAATAGCGAGTGATGGAATGGATAATGGGCTAATTGATAATGGATAATGAAATAATTTCGATGTCTTAAATAAATCATAACAAACCGGATAGTAGAAACTTATGATTCTCGACTGACGGTTTCACGATAAAAATGGACGAAAACAAAACATATTCCGCCGAAGACCTGCTTCGTTACGCACATGGGCAAATGTCCACTGCGGAGCGGTATGCATTGGAGAAAGCAGCGTTGGAAGATCCATTTTTGGCCGAAGCGTTGGATGGATTTGTTATGGCGACGGACGACGGACAACAGACGAAGGATATGCCGCAATTAATAGAGTTAAGAAAAATTATTGCCGGAAAAGCAGCTGATAAAAAGACAGAAAAGCTAGTTCCGGTTGTTTCCATATTGCGGAGCAAATGGTTGCAAAAAGCTATTGCGGCGGTATTTATTTTGGGTGCAGCATGGTGGTTATATTCAATTGCCAATAGGCCGAAAGATGAACCTATAACAGCAAACAATAAACAAATAGCCCAAGTTCAACCGCCGGTTGTTAAAGACTCGGTTGTGGCAAATACGACGCCAAAACAAGAGCAAGCCTCCAATCCAGCGAAGGTAAATATCTCAACAAATCAACAACAGTCAAACGTTTCAGCTTATAAAACAATACAAGAAGATAGAACCTTGTCGGCTCGCGACAAAGAAACCAAAGCGGCTGATGATGTGAAAAATGAAGTCGTAAAAGCTCCAACGGTGATGGCCGATTCAACTAATCCATCATCAAAAGATGTAGCTTTAAGCGAAGTGGCCGTTTCGCCTAGCTCAAAAACCTTTAGTTACAAAAAAGAAATTACATCAAAAACGGTAGTGATGGGCTACGGTGCGCAAAAGAAGCCGGAACCTGAATTACAAAACGTAACTATCGCCCCACAAAAGCCTTCTTTTGTATTTCAAGGAAGAATTTTGGATGCCAACAACAACCCGCTGCCGTTTAGTAACATCACGATACCAGGCGAAAATTTCGGTACCTATTCAGATGGTGAAGGTTATTTTAATTTTGTCTCCACCGACAGCATTTTGCCGGTGAGGGCAAAAAGTTTGGGTTATGAAACGCAGAATTTTAATATGAGTGCCAATGTTAAAGAAAATCGTATTGTGCTTAACGATGATAAAAACATGGATAAAAACTTAGCTTTTTTCCGTTCGGCTAAGCAAAAAGAGGCAATCGATTTTAAACAGACCATTGTAAAAGTTGATTCTATTGCTTCAACCGTGGAACCATTTGTAGGCTGGAAAAATTATGACCTTTATTTAACCAACAACAACCGTATCAGCGATCTCCCTTCGTATAGCAACCGCAGTGTGTTATTGAGTTTTGAAGTGGCGAAAGATGGTGAAATAAAAAATATAACTGTTGACAAATCGCAAGGAAAAGATCTTGATGCAGAAGCCATCCGCTTGTTAAAAGAGGGGCCAAAATGGAAAGTGAAAAAAAATGGTGAAAAGGGAAAAGTAGAAGTGAAATTTTAAGCGGTGAGCCAGTTTCGATTTCTAAATGACAGTTTTCAACACAATGACTTTTTCAAACATTATATTAAGGAATTGGTGATGTTACAGAAACCCATAATTCCCAACCGCTTTGGTCTGCTAACTCCTTTACATTTGCCAAAACTTAAATCATAAATGAAAAAGATATTTTTGGTTGCGGCTATAATTGTCGGCACTTTATTTTTTGCGCAAGCGCAACCGCTGGTAACGCCACAACCATCTACCACCCAAACCATTAAACAAAACTTTGGCTTAGGCAGTATTGAGTTAAGCTATAGTCGCCCAGGTGTAAAGGGCCGCAAAATTTTTGGTGATTTGGTTCCGTTCGGAAAAGTATGGCGCACTGGCGCAAATGCTGCCACCACACTGGTTTTTAGCGATGATGTGACCATTGGAGGCGTTGAAATAAAGGCTGGTAAATATGGTTTGCTTAGCATTCCCGATGCAACTGAATGGACAATAATTATTACAAAAGATTTAAACGTGAACCAACCGGCTTTGTACAAGCCCGAAAACGATGTGGTAAGGGTGAAAGTAAAACCAATGGCCATGGCCAGCCCGGTAGAAACTTTTACCATGCAATTTGCCAACGTTACAAACGGTAATTGCGAATTGCATTTAATGTGGGCAAACACAGCGGTAGCCTTGCCAATTACTACTGGCAGCGATGCTAAAGTAATGACGCAGATTGACAATACCATGAATAAGGATAACAAACCTTATTTTGCCGCCGCACAATATTATTATGATAACGGAAAAGATTTAAATAAAGCCAAAGAATGGGTAGATAAGGCTTTATCGATGGATGAAAATAAGGATGCCTTTAACATCTATTTATTAAAAGCACGCATTTCAGAAAAATTGGGCGATAAAGCCGCTGCAAAAGCTGCCGCAACAAAAACAGTAGAATTGGCCACTAAAGCAAAAAACGATGATTATGTGAAAATGGCAAACGACTTGATGAAACGTTTGTAATTGATTGAAAAACAATATTTTAAAAGATTGCTTAAAATCAAAAGCAAATGTTTAGTAGTTATGATAATTGGACGACTTTGTGGGCGTTTGGACTGTTTTTTTTATTTATCGGCATATTATTACTCTATTATTTTGCACAATACAATTTATTAAGGGCTGTAAATCCAGAAAATCGATTTATACCACCCGGCTACGTTTTTTTGCAAATAATACCACTTTTTGGCTCAATCTATGCTTTTAGCGTAAACGCCAAAATAGCAGATTCCGTTCGTTTAGAAATAGATAACCGAGAAATGCTAACAGGTAACGAAGAAGATTTGCTTAGCGATATCAACATAATATCAAAACCCATATTATTTATTGAAGAATATCGCCCTACTTATGAAGCTGGCCGTACTAAATGCATTTTAGGTGTTTGTAGGTTTATACCAATTATTGGCAGTTTGGTTACTTTTGTCTGGTTTGTTTTTTTAATTATTTATTGGGTAAAAGTGGTTAAAGTTAAAAATCTTATTCAGGTTTCATAAATCTCTTCTTGAAAAACTATTCCGTTTTTCTTTAATTCCTTAAGCACTGGTTTGTAGATTTCCGCCTTTGTCGGTATCTGCAAACCAGTTGTTTTTATAGTGCCGTTTAAAATAAATTTTGCAGCAATGCCCAATGGCAAGCCCACCGTTTTTGCCATGGCGGTATGCAAATTATCATCGCCTTTTACAATAAGCGTACTTTGTAAATAATATTTTTTTAGCTCTTTATTTTCTTGTTCCTTGCCTTCTTGTTCGTTGTTTCTTTCCACCGCTTGGTATTCAATTTCATGCGCCATTACTACCATGTCTTTGTCTGTGGGATGTAGTGCCAGCTTGGTTTCCAACGCAAATTGTAACACGTCGGCAGCACTGCAAAAACCTTTGTTGATGATTGTTTCATCATCATCCATACCCAAAAAAAATAGTTGTTTTAAAGTAAGGTTTGCTTCATGCATTTTGTGGGAAATGGCTCGTGCAGCCTTTTCTTTCATTTCGTTTAAATTCACATTTTCCATCTCGCCCATTTCATTTACCAACGAAAATCCATCCGGCTTTTCAAAATCTGGATTTTCTTCTTTGGCATCATCAGCGGCGGCTTCAGCCTCCATCAATTTGTTTAGGTTTTCCGCTAAATTCTTTACAAAAGCAATACGCTCGCCCATTTTATTATTAACCCATTCGCTAAAATCCATCGTTCCAAAGTGCGACTTAAAAAACGCTGCTAACGAAATACCGTCCGTTTGATATTCCGGTGTTTCGTCGGTTAGCGCTAGCTCAACCACATTGTTCCAACCATATAAAAAATCGGGATAGCGCAGTGTGGTACGCATAAATGTTTCAACATTTTCCAAGCCATATAATGGCATGTACGGCAATGAATCCCGGTTTGGATAATAGCCCAAAAAGCCGATTTCATCATTTATCCGGAACCCTCTTTCTGGTTCAAACAATTCTTCATATTTTTCAGTTACCGTGTGTCCGTTTAGCTGATATAAAGCGCCTGCTTTGCCCGCCAATACTACGTTTCGTGGATTCCAACTTATTTTATATCGCCATGGGTTGTCGTCACTTTCGGGTGCTACTAAACCGCCGCAATGCGATTTAAAAGAAATAATTTCGCCGCCGTTTTCTTTTATTTCATCGATTAATTGCATTGCGCTCATGTGGTCTATACCGGGATCTAGCCCCATTTCGCATAAGAAAAGGAGATTGTTTTTTTCTATTTCCGGTTGCAACGATTTTATTTGCCCATCAACATAAGAAGCGGTAAGTAAATTTTTTTTGTAAAGAATACAATCTTGGGCTATCAAAAAATGCAAGGCTGGCGGCATCATGGAGATAACCAAATCTGCCTTTTCGATTAATTCATTTCTTTTTTCCGTATTGTGGATATCCAACGCAACGGCGGTGGTGCAAAGTGCATAGTTTGTTTTACCTACAATTAAAGCTGCATCAATATCAGCAATGGTTATATGCCAATTTTCCTGTTCGGCATTTGCTATTAAATAATCGATTAAAGCGGTGGCAGATTTGCCTGCTCCAAAAAGAAGGATGTGGTTGATTTGCATGTCGCAAACCTAATGAATTGAGAGAAAAATTAACCTAGACTTTTTTGAACATCTACTACAAAGGCTTCTGTGACGCTGGCGAAATTTGCGATTTCAGCAGTTGTGAATTTATTGGCGGCTAAAAGATTTTTTAACGAATAGATAATCTCTTTCTTTAGCGGCTTCCATTTTACCTTCTTTTAAACCTTCCATTAAGCCTTCTTTTTTTGCACGTTCCAGCACTTGTTCTATTATACCCATGGTTTTATTGTTTTCACTTCCTCATCTTGTTCAATATTTTATACGTATTAAAACGAAATATATTTTCCGTTCCCAAATAATTGTAAACGTATTCTTTGGGGTGAAACTTTTTATTATCATCACTAAAAATGGCAACGGAAGTCGTTTGCTTGCCACACCTATCCAAAATACGGTAAAAATAAGTGAACATACGTTTAGCGAAGTCCTTATCATCGTAACCTTGTACTTCAATATGAACTAATATCCATTCTTCTTTACCAGTTTTAGTAAATACTTTCACCAGTTTATCAACAAATTTTGGGGCTTCCATTTCCTCTACGGGAAAAAGTTGCTCCAATTCTTTGTCTAGAAATTGAAAGCCTTTTTCGAAGTCAAAAAATAGCAATGGCATCTTTGAAGAAAAAGCGTAAAAAGTCATCAAAAATATTTTCTAAAATCCCTTTCCAGAGTGTGTCATCTCGTTTCATGCAAACAAATGTATTGTTTTTGAACACATTAGCAGAAAGCTGACAATCATCAACCAAAAGCTATTTCATTAATCAACAGAAACGTGGATATTTGCCGCAAAACAAGATATAATTCAATATGCTACCAAAGTACAAGCGGATTTTACTTAAGCTTTCGGGTGAAGCTTTGATGGGAAACAAAAATTTTGGACTGGATTCTGAAATTCTTACCCAATACGCAAAAGATATCAAACGCATTACATCGCTTGGTGTGCAAGTGGCAATCGTAATTGGCGGTGGCAATATTTACCGCGGCATGAACGAGGCCGAAACTGGTATTGAAAGGGCACAAGGCGATTACATGGGCATGTTGGCCACTGTTATTAATGGCATGGCTTTGCAAAGTGCCCTAGAAAAAGAAAATGTTTACACTAGGTTGCAAACCGCCATCAAAATGGAACAAATTGCTGAACCTTACATCCGCAGGCGGGCCATCCGTCACCTTGAAAAAGGCAGGGTGGTGATTTTTGGTGCAGGTACGGGCAACCCTTATTTTACTACAGATACCGCCGGCTCGCTGAGGGCAATTGAAATTAAGGCAGATGTGATTATGAAAGGTACAAGGGTGGATGGCATTTATACTGCTGATCCTGAAAAAGACCCAACCGCTACAAAATTCGACACCATCAGTTTCCAAGAGTGCATCTCCAACAATTTAAAAATTATGGATATGACTGCTTTTACGCTTTGCATGGAAAATGAATTGCCGATTATTGTGTTTGATATGAACAAAATTGGCAATCTTCAAAAAGTGGTGGAAGGGTTAAATGTGGGTACCTTGGTAAAATAAGTTAATTTTAAATACGCATCCATAGGCCTTGGTTACTCACCAAGGCCTATTTATTTTTAATAATTATTTGATAAATTAAAAAAAAATTCTACTTTGTTGTCAAAACTAATAACTATGAACTTTCAGGCAATGTCTAAACAGCGCAAATTCATTTTAATTGCAGCTTTAATTGGGGTTATTTCAATTTTTTTACCCTGGGTTTCAGTAGGGTTTGGTGGGTTTGGCATAACGGTGAACGGGTTTCATAGTTGGGGTATATTGTGTTTTTTGGCTTTTGTGGGTGCCGGCATCATTGCATATATGGGCGATCAAACATCCAACCTACCTAAAACTATGTGGTTTGCGGCATTGGTTTGCGGCGGGTTGTCTTTGTTGGGTGTATTGATATTTTTGTCGGAAGCCGGCGGCGCAAGTGGTTTTGGCCTTTATATCGGCTTATTGGCGGCAATTGCAGTTGCAGGTTCTGCGTGGATGTTTAAAAATCCAGGCGATGACTTTAAAAGTGGTTTTGATAGTTTAAAAAAAGAGATAAATGATAAAACGCAATCAACTAATACACCAAATAATCCACCTTTATAAAAACAAATAATATCATATTTTTATTAAAACGGCCTTGTTATGGGGCCGTTTTTTATTTTTACAAGATAAATAGGAAATAAAGTAAGCCATGCAACAAATAGCCGACATAAGAAAGGATTACAGATTGCAAACATTGGGCGAACACGATGTGGCGGATAACCCAATTGCACAATTTAGTAAATGGTGGGATGAAGCCACCGCATCGGACATTACCGAAATAAATGCCATGACGCTGGCCACCGTTTCACCCGAAGGAAAACCGGAAGCGAGGATTGTTTTGTTGAAAGGATTTGATGAAAAGGGTTTCATTTTTTTTACCAATTATGATAGCGCCAAAGGCAAAGAAATGGCTGCAAACCCTTACGCAGCCTTGGTTTTTTTTTGGAAAGAATTGGAAAGGCAGGTAAGGGTTGAAGGCAAAGTTGAAAAGGTTTCGGCAGAAGAAAGTGATGCTTATTTTAATAGCCGGCCCATCGGCAGCAGGGTTGGTGCATGGGCCTCGCCACAGAGCCAAGTGATTAAAAGCCGAACCGAAATAGAAGAAAAATGGAAAATTAATCAAGAGAAATTTTCAGGAAGCAAAATTCCAAGGCCATCATTTTGGGGCGGTTATAGAGTAAAACCAACTTCAATAGAATTTTGGCAAGGGCGAAGCAGTCGCTTACACGATAGGCTGCGTTATCGTCAAAATGAAGCAAAAAATTGGTTGCTAGAAAGGCTTGCGCCTTAAAATGTAATTAATAATCAATATTCAATTTTCAACACTCAACTTAAAGGCAATCTTCTTTTATTGAGCATTGAATATTAGTATTGGATTTTTTTTAATAAACAAAATAAAAAAGCTTGCATAACTAACAGTAGTAGCTATGCAAGCCGTAAAAGTGCAATTTGTATCTTTATGAAATACTAAGCTTCTTTTTTCTCAGCAACAGGTTTTGCAGTTGTTGCTTTTGCAGGTCTTGATTTTCCAAATGAACCTTTGAAAATCTTACCTTTTTTAGTTTTTTTGTCACCTCTTCCCATGGTTACCGTTTTTATTTTTTGTACAAATGAGTTGCAAAAATATAATAAGCTCGGCACTTTGGCCTAATTCATTTATTTAGCTGCTTTTTTGGCCTTTGCGGCTTTTGAAGCTTGGATTTTTGCAGCCAATTCTTTACCTGCTTTAAATTTGGCAACTTTTTTTGCCTTTATCTTAATTGGCTCGTTTGTTTTGGGGTTACGGCCATTGCGTGCCTCGCGTTGGCTAACAGAGAAGGTTCCAAAACCTACCAAGGTCACTTTATCGCCCTTGTTCAAGGTTTTGGTAACTGCATCGGTAAAGGCGTCCAATGCGTCATTTGCCTGTGCTTTGGTGATGCCGGCATCATCTGAAATTTTGGTGATGAGATCTGATTTGTTCATATTAAAAGGTTTTTATGATGCGGCAAATATAAAACGTTTTGCTTTGTTGTGTCCATCATACACATCTCTAAGAAAAAATTAACGCTTTGCGTAAACGCTTATCATACAATGGTTTGGGCTTGCAATAGTTGTTGCCTGAATAAAAATAAAATAATAAATTGCCCGAAGCTTAATATTGGTAAGGCTTTGCGACCTAAAATTATAGCAAATCAACGACTGTAGTACGCCAAACTTGCCAGCCGCTTAAGGCAATAAATTTGTTTATTTTTATGATTAATTTATAACCTCCATCAAGCTTTTGAATGAGATTGTTTGGTCGCCCCATTTTGCAAACACTTCTTTTTTAAAAACTAAACTGTATTGGTTGATATATTGTTGGTATTTTTCAAGCGATGTTGCATGATATTGTACTGTATAAGTTGGCCCGTCTTCTTCGTCCGTTTCTAACAATTTGGCAAATTGATGTTTCTCAAAACAACCAGTGCCAATTATTTCAGGAATATGTATATCAAGCATCCATTGTAACCAAGCTTCGCTTATTTGCCAAGCCACTTTGGTGGTAACGTTGTAAATAATCATGCTTTTATTATTGGGTTCAAAATAAGTAAATAGGTAATTAAGTAATTGGTAAGTAATCGGGTAAATAGAATTGATTCGTTAAACACAATTACCCAATTGCTTAATTACCTATTTACTGGGACTAAATATCAACCTCTAAAAAAATAGGACAATGATCGCTATGCTTTACATCGGGTAAAATAGCAGCACTTTTTATTTGGCTTTCTAATGGTTTGGTTACTGCAATATAATCGATGCGCCAACCTTTATTGTTAAGCCGAACACTGGGGAAACGCTGGCTCCACCAACTATATTGGCCAACTTCGTTTGGGTGGAAATGCCGGAATGTATCAATCCAACCATGGCTTAAAAACTTGGTCATCCAAGCACGTTCTTCGGGTAAAAAACCAGATGAGTTTTTATTACCCTTCGGATCGTGGATGTCGATGTTTTCGTGTGCAATATTATAATCGCCCACTAAAATAATTTTTTGCTTTTCTTTCCGGGCCGCTTCCACGTATTCCAGCATTTCATCCAAAAATTTGTATTTGTATGTTTGCCGTTCATCGCCGCTGGTGCCACTTGGAAAATAACAATTGATGAGCCGCACATCACCAAAATCAGCTTGTATTACGCGGCCTTCAAAATCGCTTTGTTCAATTTGGGAGCCCAAAATTACATTATCGGGATGGATTTTACTGATCATTGCCACGCCGCTGTAGCCTTTTTTGTTGGCGCTAAACCAATCGTGCCTATAACCCAGCGTTTCCAATTCCTTCATGTCTACATCGTCTTTGGTAGCTTTGGTTTCTTGCAAGCAAATCACGTCGGCCGGATCGGTTTTTAACCAATCGATAAAACCTTTTTTAATGGCAGACCGGATGCCATTTACATTGTATGAAATAATACGCATATTCTGAACCTTGATTTATTTGATTAATGTGATTCTTATGATTATAGAAGTATGGGTTGAACTATAATTCACTTAATTTAAACGTTTCTTTTACCCGAATGCCTTTTTCCGTTTGTTGCAAAGTGCAGCATTCGTTTACAGGATCGTGTTCAAAGTACAGCACATAATTATTCGTTAGGGCTTCTTGTAAAAAAGCTTTTTTTTCTTGCAAAGTAATTAACGGCCTTGTATCATAACCCATCACATAGGGTAACGGCAGGTGGCCAACCGATGGCAATAAATCGGCCATGTAAACAATCGTCCTTCCTTTGTAATCAATCATTGGCAACATCATGCTTTCGGTGTGACCGTTAGCGTAATAAAGTTGGCGGATGACTGGTGGCAGGTTATGCCGGATGGCGGATGGCGGATGTTGGTCTGCTGTTTTGAGGTCACTCACAACCGACGCCTCACGATCCACGAACTGAAGTTGCCCACTTTCTTTTATCGGCAAAATATTTTCTTTTAAAAACGATGCTTTTTCACGTTCGTTTGGTTCGGTAGCCCATTGCCAATGTTGTTCGTTGCTCCAATAAACAGCGTTTTTAAATGCTGGTAGCAATTTATCCCCCTCTCGTTCAATAGCACCGCCGCAATGGTCAAAATGTAAATGGGTTAAAAAAACATCGGTGATATCATTTTTATGAAACCCAAGCTGGGCAAGGCTTTTATCCAAGGTATCATTGCCATGCAAATAATAATGGTTCAAAAATTTTTCATCTTGTTTGTTGCCCATCCCCGTATCAATCAACATTAATTTATTGCCGTCTTCAACTAACAATAAACGCATGGCCCAAGTGCAAAGATTGTTGCTATCGGCAGGGTTTGTTTTTTGCCAAATGGTTTTTGGCACCACACCAAACATGGCTCCGCCATCCAGCTTAAATAATTCGGTATTGATGGTATGAAGTGTCATCTATTTATTTTTCTCCCAAAAAATGGGAATGCAGCAATTTTAAATTATGATGCAAGCCTTATTTTTTTCTGCGCAGCCAATGTATAAATCAATAATAATAAACCAATTACAAAAAGTATTGTAAGCGACAAAACCGAATTGCGTTGTGAACCGCCCGCCAATTCAGTAATAAATCCATAACCAAACATGCCTATCACAATGGCAATTTTTTCGGTAACATCATAAAAACTAAAGAATGAAGTAGTGTCTTTAGTTTCGGGCATCAGTTTGGCATAAGTACTTCGGCTAAGCGATTGAATACCGCCCATTACAAAACCTACAACACCGGCTAACGCATAAAATTGGTTGATGCCGCCTTTTGGAATCATGTAGCCGGCAATGCAAATGCCTATCCAAATAATTACAGCCACCATAAGCGCTTTTATATTGCCGATTTTGCCAGACAATTTCGACAATAAAATAGAGCCGGGTATAGCTACCAATTGGATCAATAAAATAGAAATGATGAGATTGTTAACGGGTATTTCCAGTTCACTTTTACCATACAAAGTGGCGGCCAACATTACTGTTTGCACGCCCATATTGTAAAAAAAGAAAGCAAATAAGTAACGTTTTAAAACGGGTAAGTGAGTAAGCTGCTGCCATACTTTTTTTAGTTCGATAAAACCGTTTGTCAATAGTCCTTTTTCTGGCCTTAATGCGCTAGGAGTGCCATGGGGTAAGCGTTTCAGCGCAAAGCTTCCAAAACCAAACCACCAAATCCCAACCAATAAAAAGGAAATTTGTAATGCTTTTCCGCTTGTGGAAATGCCAAACATTTCTTTTTTAAACAGCAAGATGAAACATATAATTTGCAACAAAACACTGCCAATATAACCCATGGTAAAGCCTTTTGCGCTTACACGGTCTTGGTCTTCTTCGGCCGCAATTTCAGGTAAATAAGAATTGTAAAAAACAAGGCTGCTCCAAAAACCGACACAGGAAATAATTACGAGCACAATACCCAGCGTTAGTGAATGTTCATCAAAAAAATACAAGCCGCTGCATGCCGCACTGCCTAAACTACAAAAAAACCGGAGAAAGAATTTTTTGTTACCCTTATAATCGGCAATCGATGAAAGGATTGGCGACATAATGGCCACAATTAAGAAAGCAAAACCGAGGGCATAATTATATAAAGCCGTATTGGCAAACGACCTACCCAAAAATGTAACATAATTATTGGTAGCGGCATTTTTGGTTACTTCTTCATAATAAGCCGGGAACATGGTGGAAGTGATAACCAAATTATAGGCACTATTGGCCCAATCGTACATGGCCCAGCCGTTAATGGTTTTTTTATCGGCAGTTTTAGATTTTGCGACAAAAGAAGAAATTACATCCGGAGCATTTTCATTAAAGATTTCCATCGATGGTTTAGGTTGTAGGCATAAAAATAATGAAATGGTTTTTAGTCACTTCATTAAATAAAAAATGCGCCGCAATAAATGCGCGGCACATTTTAAAAACCAACTGTTTTGAGTTTAGTTGGCAGGAATTGTTACAAAATCTTGCATTTTCTCGTCAGCTAACCGAATGTCTACATTTTGGCCACCAAACACATCGGTGCTAATAGAATTGCGGATAATGTTGAAGTTTTTAACCACATCTGGCGTAGTTTCATAAAAATGTTTGTCGTACACAAAACGAACAATATAGCCGTTGTCATTTTTCAATAACTGTACGCTGGCATGGGTTGTATCGTTTAAAAAAGTTATTTTTCTTAAGTGTTGCCCAAGCCTTTGAGCGTCTGCTTCGGTAACGCCTTCGCCTTTTATAAATACTTCGCCTTTTGTACCGTCAATCAAAACATCTTTACCAAAATCATCTGCACTATCATCATTAATCGATTTTGCATAAGCAGCATCGTAAGGAATGGTTTTAAATTCTTTAAAGTAATCGTCAGTCAAGCCCACGTCAACCTTTTTGCCATCAAAAACTTTTTCACTTACCAAAGCACCCAAGGCTTTATAACTTTTGTCGAGGCCGGGCATAGTATCGTAAACAGCTTTGTTTATCACTAATTTAAAAACGTAAGTGTCGCCATTTTTAGTTAATTGAAAACTGCTTTCTTTGTTATTGTTGATGTAATCGATTGTTTTAAGGTAGTCGCCCAACTTTTTAGCATCTGCCTCGGTAACACCATCGCCTTTGTAATATACTTCACCTTTGGTACCTTCAAAAGTCACTTTTTTACCATAGTTATTGCACGATGTAACAAACATGGATACTAAAAATATCAGTATCAAAACCTTGGGGTTATTTTTCATTTTTTTGGATTTATACCCCAAAGCTAATGTTAAGAAAACCAGTATTTTACTTTAATCGTACCAATGGTGGTTTTGGTTCCATATTTGGTGGAAGAAAAAATAAATGCGGAATAAAAAGCGGCAGTTAAGGCGTCGTTTTTATGCCACAGATTCACTGATTTAACACAGTAAGTTAGATTTACGCCTTTCTGCTACATTTTGTCAACAAATCGATAGCATAAAGCCCAGCGGGCTGGTATGTTGGTAAAGAAGCAGGAATAATAGCGAAAAAGAGTGCCGGCGGCACGAAATGTTTGCGGTTCACATGTCGCCCCGCTGGCTTGGGTGCGTCATTGTAACGGATTTTTACCAACATTTCGTACCGCTGGTACTTTATTCCAAATAGCGGATAGCCATGGAATAAATTAATAAGAGGTCCTTAAAATTTCTGTGCCTAATCTGTGAATCTGTGGCAATACCACTAAATGAAATGGCCAAAAATCAATGCCAACATGGTAATACCCAATGCAATGCGGTACCATCCAAACAATTGAAAACCATGCTTTTGCACATAACCTATAAAAAATTTAACGGCCAGTAAGGCTACAATGAAAGATACCACGCAACCAATGGCAAACGCTTTTGTGTTATCAGGCGTAAAGAGCGAATGCAGATTGGTACTTCCCAAAATATCGTGGAAAGTGCTGATTTTCATCCCTTTGGCTTGTTCTTCTGTAATATTGTTATTAGCCAAATAACTGTCTTTGCAAGCGTCGTAAAATGCTTTTGCACTGGCGGCAATCATGGTTGGCACAGCCAAAAAGAAGGAGAATTCTGCTGCCAAACGGCGGGTCATTTTTTGCGATAATCCACCAACAATAGTGGCAGCACTGCGGCTTAAACCTGGGAAAATAATAGATAAAACTTGAAAGCAACCTACAACAAACGCTTGTTTGTTTGAAATATTTTCTTCTTTATCGGTAATGGGGCTTTTAAAAAAACGGTCGATAAAAAGTAATAAAACGCCGCCTGCCAACATTACGCAAGCTATAAAAGTGAGGTTGTTTAAGGCGCTATCAATATGTTTTTTTAGCAAAGCACCAAATATCAAAGCTGGAATTACGGCTATAATCAACTTGATATAAAAATGCATTTTTTTCAAGTCGAAAAACTTTTTCCAGTACACCAACACAACGGCCAAAATTGCCGCCAGCTGGATCACCACTTCATACATATCGGTAAAAGAGTTTTGCTGGAGCCCCAGCAACGGGTTGGTAAATTTTAAATGCGCAGTACTGGAAACAGGTAAAAACTCGGTTAAACCTTCAACAATGCCCAAAATAATACTTTCGAAAGTTGTCATAAATTGCAATTAGCTAGTTATTGGTAGAAATTTGTTTTAAGCGGCAAAATAAAAAAGCGATGTGTATATGACATCGCTTTTTGCAAATATATTCAAAAAATAATCTTATTCTGCTGTGGTTGTAGGCTTGCGAAAAATGGCAACCACTTCAATTAAAATACCGATGATGATAAGAAATGGTGCAACCGTAATGCGCACTTTACTATATACTTGGTTGTAATCGAACACTTTAGGGTCAGGGCTTTTGCCACCGGCCATTACAACCATCCCTAAAATAATAACAATTGCGCCGATACCCATCAACAATTTATTCTGTTTGCCGAACAAAGGGGCATCATCAATAACAACTGTTTTTTTTGTAAGGATTGGTTTTCTTTCGACCATTATTTTTGTTTTTGCGCTGCAATAATAAGTAATTGGTATGAAAAATTCTGTTAAGAAAAGTTTCGTAGATGGAAGGACGATACCACTTTAATTTAATGTAAGCTAACTACCCGCTTTATTTTCCAACCTATGGCGGTGTTTTGCCATATAACAATAAATTTGTCTGGCTTGGATACGGAATTATTTTCTTCGTGGTTTTGGAACCGGTGATAGCCTATTTCTACCGCCCCCCAGTTTGCAATTGGATAAACTTCTATGCTGTTTTTTCACCAATATTCTCGACACTTTGCCACAAATATTTTGCTGGATTGCCTTTATAAATTCAGGCTTTGAAGTTGTTAACCCACTTTTATCATGATAAAATTCAAGGCTATCGCTCATCAGCCAGCTCATTTTTTTCAGATCACAATTATTATAGGTAGCAAAATATACACTATCCCAATACGCAATCGTATCGTATAATGCCTTATTGATGGGCACATACGGATCTGGAACAAACCGTTCGTTGGATTGCGCTTTTATCGTGCAAAAAACGCTAAGCAAAAAAAGACAGCAAAAGCTGCCTTTTTTTATCGATCTAAACATATTATTAATACAAATCATCCAATTTCATTTTTAACTATTTTACCACGAGCTGAAATAAGTCCTTTTAATAAACTAATGGCTACGCCAAGAATTAAAATGAAAATAAATAACATAACCAACGAGGCGTTGTCGTGCAAAC
>CAWJTH010000090.1:0-18555 GCA_963845495.1 uncultured Chitinophagaceae bacterium | reverse complement strand
ATCCACAACAGGCCCTCGTGTGTTTGACGAATATGTGGTAAAAAATACGACAGGTGTAAGCCAATGTTTTATAGTTACCTTAAACGTTCCAAGTTCTAATGCACTATATCTTGCTACTTATAAAACTGCATACGTACCTAGCAATCCTAGTACAAATTATGTGGCAGAACCTGCACAAACATTACCGACCTTAAGCCTTAGTGCTACAGTATTGGCTAATGATTCTATGATTGTTGTTGTTTCTGCTGTGGATTCAACCACAGGTGCCGCTAACGAAGCAGGTACGCCTTACTCGCTAGCCGTCACTTATCTAAACTGTAGTGCTCCGCAAGCTTGTACGGGTGTAACTGTTACCAAGGCTTCATTGCCTGCTGGTGCAACCGGTACATACTATGACCAACACATTACCGCAACCGGTGGCAGTGGTGCTTATGTTGATTCGTTAGTTGGTAATTTACCTGCAGGTCTTGTATTTGCTGGTGATTCTTTGTCTGGAACTCCAACGCAAGCTGGAACATTCCAAATTACCATAAAGGTGACCGATCCAATTGGTTGTCCAAGTGCAACAATGAATTATACGTTGGTTATTAATGGTGTTGTTCCAGCTACGGTAACTGCTACCGCAGGTACACCGCAAAATGCAACGCCAGGAACCGTGTTTGCAACTGCTTTACAAGCTACTGTTAAGGATGCAAGCAACAATCCTTTACCGGGTGTTAACGTAACATTTAAAGCCCCAACAACCGGTGCATCAGGCACATTTGCTGGTGGTGTTACATCGGTAACTGTAGTTACCAATGCCAATGGCATCGCAACTGCCCCAGCATTTACTGCCAATTCAATTGCCGGCACTTATGCTGACACCGCAATAGTAAATGGTATAGCACCTGCCCTTTTCACATTAACCAACTTCTGTATTGCTACTGTAGTTACAAGCAGTGCTGATAGCGGCCCGGGTACTTTACGTAATATTGTTGCGAATGCTTGTGCTGGTGCAACTATTACCTTCGACCCATCTGTTACATCCATTACTTTAACCAGTGGTGAAATTCCGTTATTCCAATCAGTAACCATTAACGGTAACGGAGCTAATGCTACAAGTATCAGCGGTAATAACTTGTCGCGTATCTTCTTGATCAATGCACCAACTACTGCTGCGATGGCAATAAATGGGCTTACCTTGAAAAATGGTATGCCGCAAGCTGCAGGCGTTGGATCAGCCAATTCAAGTAACGGCGGCGGTGCCATTCTTGTGTCTGCAGGTGGTACACTTACTATTAACGGTTGTTACTTTACAAACAACAGTTCAGCCCTTACCGACTTGGGTGAAGGTGGTGCCATTGATGATGAAAGCACCGTTACCATTACCATTACCAATAGCGGCTTCAATGCCAATAATGGTCCAGAAGATGGTGGTGGTATAGCGCATTGGGGTACTAAAGTATTGACCCTAACCAACTGTACGTTTACCAACAACACTGCTAATGGCGATGCAACCGGCAACCACCCAGATGGTTTCGGCGGTGGTTTATTGGTAGCTAACCAGTCTGGTAGCAATAGAACTGCTAGTGCCACCGTAACAAACTGTAGTTTCTATGGTAATAGTGGCATAATAGGTGGCAATATCTTTAGATATGCTGGTACACTTACAATGGGAGGTACAATTACTGCTGGTGGCTTAACCGTTGGTAATATAGTAACAAATGGTCCAGATTTATGGACAAACGGAACTGCGCTTACTTCAGCAGGTTATAACATCATTCAAAATACTAACGGTTATACCATTGGTGGAACTACTACAGGTAACCAGCAAGGTGTTAATCCTAAATTGTTGTCTTTGGCTAACTATGGCGGCACAATGCTAACCATGTTGCCAATGAGCAGCAGCCCTGCAATAAACGCAGCCAATCCTACTGCACCATCGTTAACAGTTGACCAACGTGGTTTTGCCCGTGTAACTGGTGGCCGTGCCGATATTGGCGCAGTTGAAACCAATTATGCTGCAACCATTGCAGCAGGTACACCGCAAACTACTGTGGTAGGCACGCCTTTCCCAATAGCGTTAGCAGCAAGGGTTACCGAATCTGGCAACTTGATTGCTGGTGATAGTGTGTTGTTTGGTGCTCCGGCAACTGGCGCAAGTGGTACTTTTGCAAATGGGTTAAAAACTACTACGGTAGTTACCAATGCATCTGGGGTTGCTACTGCAACAACATTTACCGCTAATGGAACAGTAGGTACTTACAATGACACCGCAAGTATCGGAGCAGCGTTTACGTCGCTTAAATATGTATTAACCAATAAAATTGCAACTATTGCATTCACAGGTTGCCCTAACGTGAACCTTGTTGTTGCACGGCCTGGTTATAATGTGTATAACAACGAGCCGCTGTCTATGTATACATTGGATACGGCAACAGGTGCTGCTACATTGATACCGGGTGGTCCTTTAAAAGATTTGACGCTAAACATGAATATTGACTTGAATGGTGCAAGCGTAAATGGATCGGACGGTTTCTTGTACGGTATCAGGGATACCATCAACACTGCCGGCACTGCACAAGCTGCCATGTTCTATAGGGTTGGCGGTAACTATGGTAACGATATGTTAGGTTTATTGCCGGCACCAGCGCTATTAGGCGGTGAAAACCTTTCTATGGTCAACCCAGCTGCAGGTACTTTCGACGACCAGGGTAACTACTATTATATCGGTATCGCTGGTGCTTATTCTTTCAACACCACCGCGTTTATACCAAGCAGTTATTATATTGGTAAATTAACAAATGTTGCGGCATTGGGTGCCGGAACGGGTATGCTTACAGCAACTTGGACCAAGATAACTTTCACAACCGCCCCAGCTGCTTTCACAACCGCCATCACCACTGCAATTACATCTGCTTCTGGTGCAGGTGCGGCTTCGGTATTCCAAGATATTGCTTATAGCAACCTGTATAAGAGCCTGTATGTTTATTCTGCGTATAGCATTGGCCCAATTTATTCAGGACAGTTGTACGCTATCAACCCAGTAACCGGGGCAACCACATTCTATGCCAATCCTCCTACTTTTGGCGCTACCAATAACCAGGTTGCAGGTATATCAACTACTGTAAGCGGCAACTTAAGGGTGTTCATGACAAGCGGCGACATTTACAAGCCGGTAATGGCGCAGAGTGGCGTTGATTTCACCAGTACCTTGACCAAAGTCGGTGCATCCGGCGTGCCAGCGCTTGGCGTAACGGGTAGCATTAGGGGTGATCTTGCGAGCTGCGGCGTTGGCGCTACCACATTGCCAGCTACCCACGTAATTGTTCCGCCTTCTATTGTAATCGGTCTGCCTAACCAAATTGTTGCTTATCCAAACCCAGCACAAGGTTTAACTACCATTGCCGTTGGCTTACCGCTTAACAATGCAACAGTTAGGTTGCTAGGTGCTACCGGAAATGTAATTGCCGAAATGACAGGCGTTTCAGGATATACTTTCCAAATGGACATGACCGGCAGATCTGGCGGCATGTACACTGTTGAAGTGATCCAAGGCGGCAACGTACAAGTAGTGAAGATCGTTAAACCATAATTTTAAAGAGATAACATTATATGGTTACAAAAAAGGCCGGTGCAAATGCACCGGCTTTTTTGTTTTTGGATCTGAGGGAATACAACTTTCCGTTTTGATATGACCGACAAATCTGGCGGTATGTACACAGTGGAAGTGATACAGGGCGGTAACGTTCAAGTGATTAAAATTGTTAAACCATAATTCTAAGGGATGATATTCTATGGTTCACAAAAAAAGACCGGTGCTTCTGCATCGGTCTTTTTGTTTTTGAGATAGCGCTTTAAATCATCGGCTATTTGGATAATGTTTGATCACTATTTCTTATCATTTCAAATCATTGGTATTTACCCTTGTTGGTGCATCTTTCCCGTTTACAATGCTGGTGGCGCTAAGTGCAATGGCTTTAATAATGCGGTTCATATTGTCTAAATCAAGCGTGCTTATTTCGTCGCTTACTTTATGGTAGTTAGGTTCTGCATCCATTTTTGAGGTAGAAATAGTATGCGCAGGAACGCCTAACCGTGCAAGCGTAGCATTGTCTGACCGATAAAATAAATTTTGTGTTGTATAAGGATCAGGATAAAAAGTGAAGCCGGTGCCACTAAGGTTTTTTTGCAAAATTTCGCCCATGTTCGTTTTCTCATAACCGGTAATATAGGCGGAATTGTTGCCCCACTTGCTATCGGTTCCAATCATTTCAATATTAAACATGGCTACCACTTTCTGCGGATCAAACTGTTGCGAAAAATATTGCGAACCGAAACCGCCAATTTCTTCGGCGGTAAACGTGGCAAATACAATCGTCCGACGGTTGTTGTGCATGGCTTTATAATATTTTGCCAGTTGAATAACGGCTGTGGTTCCGGCAGCATCATCGTTGGCACCGTTAAAAATAGTATCGCCGCTTGCCGCATGCGATGTACCCAAATGGTCGTAATGGCCGGAAAAAATTACATATTCGTTCTTCTTCCTTTTGCCTGGCAAAACACCCACTACATTGGCTAAATTTTTTTGATCAATTTTATGCGTTGCATGTATGCTAAAATTAGTAGGCACATCGTTAGCCAATAAAAAAATGGTTGTATAATTAGATGAAAAGAAATTTTGTTTCATCCTAAACATACGCGGAAAGTTGCTGGCAAAGCTTTCGTTTACCAACACCAGCCTATTTTCTTTGGCAGCAATATTTGCTCTCATTTTAGTAGAAAGATTTTCACCGACATTTATTTTTTCAATTTTGTAACCGGATGTTTGGGAAACAGTAATATCTGGCTGGGAAGTAAAAATCAATAGTTTAGCCGAGTCAATGTTTTTACCATCGGCCGTGGCCGAAAGGCTTGTCTGCACTGCACTTGCCATGGTAAACGGCTGTAAAAAACTGCCTGATTTATCTAGTGGTTTCAATCCGATCGCTTTAAATTCACCGGCAATAAAAGCAGCGGCCTTATCAATTTCCGGACTAAAGGTTTTGCGGCCTTTCATATCGTCGGCTGCCAAAACACTTATGATCCGTTTGGTATTTTCCGGGGTAATATTTTTGTCCAGCGCTTTATTGCTTTGCGAAAAGGTAAAAGAAATGGAACAACCAAGTAATACTGAAAATGAATATTTTTTAACCGACATATTTTTATATTAAGATTATGAAACTGTTTGAAGGGAGATTTTCTTGATAGAAAAAGATAAAAAGAACAATTTTTTGCTTCGTTTCATCGGCACGTCTAATGCCGATAAGGACTTTTCTTATTTTTCATTTAAAAGTAAACGGTTTCAATAAATAAAAGTAGAGCTTTCAATCATACAACTTAAATTGTTGGTTAAAAGAAAATACACGCTTCTATTTTACCAGTTAATGAGTTGCATTGAACGGCACAACTAGCAACCACAAGATCATATAGTTGGTAGACTGTATGCCAAAGTGATTTTTTTGTTGTACAGCAACCATTTAACAATTGCTATTTTATGCACTTTATCGTGTTGCCATTTCCAACAAAAAATGCGATTCATACAAAAAAACAAATAACATGGCGTTCTTACATTACACGCTGGAAAAATATTTGCCAGCGGTTCAAAAAGATGGTTTATACCCTGATTGTGCCTATACCACTACTGAATATTATGATGCTTATTCAGCTGGTAATGCGCTGGGCGTAATGGCACACAATATTGATTGTGTGTTGAAGTTTGAGGACGATGGCTATTTTAAGAAAATGAACAATGTTGCGGTAAGCAATCGGTTTAGTGGAGGCGGAATAGAATATAAGCATCCGTTTAGGCCGAAGCCGATTGCCATAAGAAAAATTGATGAGTACATTTGGCAAAACTTAAAATAATGTGAGTTTTGGATAAGAATATTTATAAACAATTAACATTAAATTTATTTTGTATCTGCCTGTTGATAGTGAAGTGATTTTTATTTCCAAGAAGTATTTAGCACGCAGAGAGCGCAGCGTTCGCAGAGAAAAGGAGGAGAAACTTGGCGAATTCATTTCCATACCGCTCCTCTTTTAAAAAATTATATATTTTCTCTGCGAACGCTGCGCTCTCTGCGTGATATATCTTTCTAGTTAAGTGATATATCTTTCTAGTTAAAAAGCTTCCAACACTTGTGATGTTTATCCCGAACTCACGTTAAATAGCATAAAACGGAGTGATGTGAATGGTTGTAAACACTTGCGATTTTATGTCCAACAAAATAAATCAACACGACCATAGCCAATTTACACCCTTTTAATGTCAGCTCCCAAAGCCAATAACCTGCCATCAATATTTTGATAACCTCTATCTATCTGTTCAATATTTTGGATAGTGCTTTTGCCGTCGGCACTTAACGCCGCAATTAATAAGGCTACGCCTGCCCTAATATCGGGGCTGCTCATGGTAATGCCACGCAATTGTTGTGAACGGCCGTGGCCCACAACTGCTGCACGGTGCGGATCGCAAAGAATAATCTGAGCGCCCATATCAATTAATTTATCGGTAAAAAACAACCGGCTTTCAAACATTTTTTGGTGAATAAGCACTGTGCCTTTCGCTTGTGTGGCCACTACCAATAAAATACTTAACAAATCAGGTGTCATGCCAGGCCAAGGATGATCGTAAATAGTTAACACGCCGCCATCCATGTACGTTTGGATTTCATAAAGGTTTTGCTCCGGCACTACAATATCGTCGCCTTCCACATCAAACTGAATGCCCAATTGACGGAATTTATCGGGGATAATCCCCAAATGTTCAATACCGCAATCTTTAATGCGGATATGGCTTTGGGTCATGGCGGCAAGGCCGATGAAACTGCCCACTTCAATCATGTCAGGCAGCATCCGATGTTCGGTTCCATGCAAATATTCTACCCCGCGGATCGATAATAAATTGCTGCCAACCCCCGAAATTTTTGCACCCATCCGGTTGAGCATGTGGCAAAGTTGTTGCAGGTAGGGTTCGCAAGCTGCGTTGTAAATAACGGTTTCTCCTGTGGCCATTACGGCTGCCATAATAATATTGGCAGTGCCTGTTACTGAAGGCTCATCAAGCAAAATATAAGTGCCGATTAAATTTTTGCCTTCCAAATAATAAAAACCAGCTTCATGGTCGTAAGTAAATTTGGCACCTAGTTTTTCGAAGCCAATAATATGCGTATCCAACCGGCGGCGGCCAATTTTATCGCCGCCTGGTTTTGGCACAAATGCCTTTTTAAACCTCGACAACATAGGCCCAGCCAGCATTACAGACCCACGCAGCCTGCCGCTTTTGGTGTGAAATTCCTTGTTGTGTAGGTAATCCACGTTCACGTCATCCGCCAAAAAAGTATAAGTATCGGTTGATTTCTTTTCAACTTTTACCCCTAAATCTTTCAATAACTCTATCAACAAGTTCACATCTACAATGTCTGGTATATTGCTGATGGTTACTTTTTCGGGTGTTAGCAATACTGCCGATAAAATTTGTAACGCTTCGTTTTTTGCCCCTTGTGGTGTAATGCTGCCACGTAATTTCTTTCCGCCTATTACTTCAAAACTTGCCATAATTTTTAAAATGTGCTAATTAGCTGATATGCTAATTTGCTAATGTTCAAAAAGGGTTGAGTTGCAAAACAAGCAATTAATCCTTAATTAGCTGATGTGCTAATTGGCTGATGTAGAACTGTACTTTGCAGTGCAAACAACACGAAAAAAAACCAGCCCACAAAATTGCGGCTGGTTTTAGAAAAATATAAACGTTGAAATTAAATCATTATCAAATTAGCACATCAGCTAATCAGCACATTAGTTTACTGTCCAAAACGTTTTTTAAATTTATTCCGGTTGTTATTATTGCTAGACGAACCTCCCGCATTTTGGCTATTACCGCCTTGGCTGTTGGAGCCGCTGCGGTTATTGTTATTGCGGTTGTTATTATTGCGGTTGCTGCCACCAGCGTTTTGGCCGTTACGGTTGTTGTTGTTTCTAAAGTTGCGGTTGTTGTTGTTGGGGCGTTTTGCATAGCCAAAAGCATCTTCTTCTCTAAAGCTTGGCACCTTATGCCTAACAAAAGGAGTGTTGCTGAATTCCAATTGGCCGTTGGTAATATTGTTTAATTCTTGGCGGATGCCGTCATCGTGTACCAGTTCTTTATGCCAATTGCTATATGCCAATTTCATATAATGCGCAATTACATGACCAAAAGCATATTTCTTTTCGGCGTCCTTTTCTGCCATCGCTTTATTGATCACCAGTTCAATGTTTTTACCCAAATGATTATACTTGGGTTTTCTTTTGGGATAAGCCATTGGTTGCGGCTTAGCCTTGTAAAGCATCCTTTCTGGCTTGCCGTACGGACTAACAACGTCCAATTTAAAATCAGAAATCACAAATAAATGATCCCATAATTTATGGCGGTAATCTTCCAATGTTTTTAACTGCGGGGTAAGAATGGCCATCAGTTCAACAACCGATTCAGCCTGGCGTTGGCGCTTGTCTTTATCTTCGATGGTAAGGATGTATTCCACCATTTTTTGCACATGTCGCCCATATTCCCGCATTTGTAAATGCTCTCTTGTAGCGTTGTATTCCATTAATTCTAAAAGTAAAAAGTTCAAAAAAAGTATAAGCGCAATGTGGATTTCTTAAAAAACCTGAAAACTTTCAATGATTGTACAGCAATCTTTTTGCGTTTCACTAAGCAACAAAAATAGGATGTTTTACAATACCAAACTTTTTTGTGCCAAAGTTATGCTGCTACCAATGGGTTCGTTCTATTTTTTAACAAGAACTATAAATAATCGTTCCAGATTAAATCATAAGTATTTAAAACATAAAAGTGGCTAAAATAGTTTGCTCAAAAATGTAAGTACAATCAATTATAAGATATAAATGTGCCTTTTTGCGCTCTTGCTTTTAAGGTGAAAATATTCTACCGCAAAAAAGCAAAGAGTGCAAAGTTTTCTCAAGTACATTTTACTGGCTTAAAATTTTGCAAAGTGGAAATAAGGCTTCGCTTGTGGTTTATAGGTGGTCAACTTGTTATTTCTTGGTGTTTGCGGCCACAACGGCTGGCTATATTTGCAGCCGTTATGCGCATTGCAATAAATATTGATGGGGTTTCACCAAACGATAACATCTGGAACAAAATGGTTGAAATGCTTTTTCAACATATTGCCGCCCAACAGCTTCAGCATTTATTTGTTTTTATTTCTGGTAAATCTGCTCCAGAAAATTGGGTAAAGCCTGTAAATGTGTCACGCATCGTGATCGGAAACCCGCCAAGCACTGGCTTAAGTTTTAAATTATGGTACGATTATAAATTGTCATCGTTCTTAAAAAAACAGAAGGTTGATGTGTTTGTAAACGTAGATGCGGTTTGTAGCCTTCGAAGCAATATTCCACAAATATTATTGGTAAAAGACTTGGCCTTTTTATCGTCAGGCCCAAAAACCAATGCCAATGGTTTTATTAAAAAAAGATTACAAAAATCATTGGCTAAAGCTGAAAAAATTATCGTTTTTAATCAACAATCACAAACACAATTGATTGAAAATTATACGATTGCAGATAAAATAGCGTTAAGTAATTTATTTGCCGATCCAAATTTGCAACCAATGGATTGGCAAGAAAAAGAGGCTATTAAAGAAAAATACAGCGAAGGGAAAGAGTTTTTTCTGTATTCAATGACCAAAGAAAACCCGATTGATCTTTTCGTTTTATTGAAAGCATTTTCGTTGTTTAAAAAACGTCAACAAAGCAATATGCAATTGCTCTTGGCTGGCGAAACAAAATGGTTCCCCAATAATTTCATCGAAAAACTGGCCACTTATAAATATCGGAATGAAATTAAAATATTGGACGGTTTGCGTGAAGATGCAATATTTAATTTAACTGCATCAGCTTATTGTCTTAGTCCATTTTTCGGGTTTTGGTATCGATTTGCCGATGTTAAAAGTCATGCAAATGGGCGTTCCTGTTATCGTTTTACCAAAAGGCATTTCGGCCGAAATACAAAACAGCATTGTATTACCTGCCGAGGCAGACAATCCCGAATCGATTGCGGAGCAAATGAAAATAATATATAAAGATGAAAACTTGCGTAGCAAATTAGTTGCTGCGGGGCTTGAGCTTTCTCAATATCACACGATTGAAAAAACAGCCGATGAGGTTTGGGCAACTGTTTTAAAAGCGAGTGAAAAATAAAATTTGCTTTTGCTGTGCGAGGCGTCCTCGCCTCGCACTAGCTATTCTGTCGGCTCCGCCGACTTATCAAAGGGAATATAATAAGCCTGCGAAGCGAGGAAGCCTTGCACAGCAAAAAGCAAATGCCTTGCACAGCAAAACAGTAAAATTTCAAGTCATTTCAGTTTTTCTTATTTCCCGTTTCCTGTTTCTTACATTTGCAACATCACAAAAAATAGACATGAATAGTTCGAGAATAACAATTGATGTAGAATTAGATGCCCAAAAGGTACCGCAGGCAATAGGTTGGAATGCAACCGATAGCACTGCTGATGAACGCCAAGCGGCACGTGCCATGATGGTAAATTTCTGGGATCCGAGCGACAAAGCTGCGCTTCGGATAGACCTTTGGACAAAAGATATGATGGTAGATGAAATGGGTGATTTTTATTACCAAACATTTATGGGCATGGCCGACACGTTTCAGCGTAGCACCGGCCAAACTGAACTGGTAAAAGAAATGAAAGAATACGCCCAAAATTTCTATAAAAAATTCCAGGAAGCGCAGCTGAAGGCAAATAAGTAATTGGGTAATTGAGCAATTGGCAAAAGGATTGAAGCGATTTATAATTGATAATCAATTGCTTATTTACTTATTTGCTTAATTACTATCTTAGAATTCAAACTTTAAACAAATTAACATTATGGCATTGGAAGAAAAAGTGATGGCGGACCTAAAGGAAGCCATGAAAGCAAAAGATGAAGCTGGTTTAAGGGGTTTACGTGCCATCAAATCGGCCATTATAAACGCCAAAACCGCCGAAGGTGCGGGCGGCGTATTAAAAGAGGAAGATGAAGTGAAACTGTTGCAAAAGCTTGTAAAGTCCAGAAAAGATTCGTTGGAAATCTTCGAAACACAAAACCGCCCCGATTTGGCTCAAAAAGAAAAAGAAGAAATAGCGGTGATCGAAAAGTTTTTGCCAAAACAAATGAGTGCGGAAGAATTAAAAACAACCATCGCAAAAATTATAGCCGAGGTAGGCGCAAAATCGCCCGCCGATATGGGCAAGGTAATGGGCGTTGCCAGCAAACAATTAGCTGGTTTGGCCGAAGGAAAAGCCATCAGCACCACGGTAAAAGAATTGTTGGCGCAATAAATTAACAACAAAATTCCAAATATGAAAATTCCAAATTCCAACAATTTTGTTCTTTAAAATTATTGTGAGACAAGAATTGCTGGAGGTTTATTTGAGATTTTAGTAAGTATAATGCGGCAATATTTTTTTGAATGTTGCTTTAGTTGGGGTTTTCAATTTTGGAATTTATGGCAATCGATGTTGTTTTTTGTATATTAATGGTGTTGGCTGTATTTAAAGGATATAGCCGCGGTTTAGTGGTGGCTCTATTTTCTGTACTAGCCTTTGTAGTAGGCTTGGCAGCTGCTATTAAATTAAGTGCGATAGTGGCGGTGTATTTACAACGCAACGTTAATATGGCCAACCGATGGTTACCAATTTTATCGTTTGTGTTGGTTTTTATTTTGGTAGTGTTTTTGGTGCGGTTTGGTGCGGGGTTAATAGAAAAAACCATAAAAATGGCCATGCTAGGATGGGCAAATAGGCTTGGCGGCATAATTTTGTATGCGGTTTTATATACCATCCTGCTAAGTATTGTGCTGTTTTATGCCAATAAAATGGGGCTAATAAAGCCTGCAACCGTTCAAGCATCTTCCACTTATCCGTTTGTAAGTGGGTTGGGGCCATGGTCAATAAACGGTTTAGGAAAAGCGATTCCTTTTTTTAAAGGTATGTTCGCCCAATTGGAAACTTTTTTTGAAAGTGTTGCCCATAAAGCCACATAACTGATTTTAAAGCAAAAAATTGGAAATTTCATTTGGCAGATTGTTCACGAAACGTTTATTTTAGCAAATACTTGAAATATTTCAAACAAGATCGGTAATTTTACGAAAGGGCAACCTTAGATTTTTAGCTACAATGCAGTACGAAATTAAGCAAATAGAAAAGTTCAAATACATTGAAGAGGGCCAGGGCGAGCCGCTGGTATTGCTGCACGGCCTATTTGGTGCATTGAGCAATTTTGAAGATTTAATTGAATATTTTAAACGCTACAATAAAGTGGTGGTGCCTTTGTTGCCACTTTTTGATCTGGATATTTTCCACACCTCGGTAAGCGGCCTCGAAAAATATGTTCATAAATTTATTGAGACGATGGATTACCGCAATGTGAACTTGCTAGGCAATTCACTTGGCGGCCATGTTGCGCTGGTGTATGTTTTGAAGCATCCCGAAAACATAAAATCGTTGATCCTTACCGGCAGTTCTGGCTTATTTGAAAACGGGATGGGCGATACCTATCCAAAACGCGGCGATTACGAATACATTAAAAAGAAAACCGAGGTTACCTTTTACGACCCTAAAATGGCAACCAAAGAATTGGTTGACGAAGTATTTGAAATAACAAATAACCGGTTAAAAGTTATTAAAATCATTGCTTTGGCAAAAAGTGCCATCCGCAATAATCTGGGTGAAGAATTGGGCGAAATAAAGCAGCCCACCTTACTTGTTTGGGGAAATAATGACATAATTACCCCTCCATTTGTTGGGCATGAATTTAATAAGCTGATACCCAACAGCGAGTTGCATTTTATTGACAAATGCGGGCATGCACCCATGATGGAAACACCTGTTGAGTTCAATAAAATTTTGGCAGGATTTTTAACAAAACTAAACCAACCCGCAGCTGTAGCTTAAACGTATTATATTAGTAAACTTATTCCATGCTGAACCATCAATTGATTTCAAATCATATTATCCCGCTCCACCTCGATCAAACTGTGGAGGAAGCCTTGACCTCTATGGATAATCTTGAAATCCATCAATTGCCGGTTGTGGACGAAGGGGTTTACCAAGGTTTATTGGAAGAGGAAGACTTGTTGGATGCCAACTCCAAACAAATTATTAAGGAATTGGCTTTTGAGTTTCACCCTTTTTCCGTGCGTAGCGATGAGCACATTTCCGATGCGGTAAATTTGTCCGCCGGCCACGATTTGGCGTTGGTTCCCGTGGTTGACGCCGAAAAAAAATATTTGGGTTCCATTACGCAAGAAGATCTATTTCGCCAACATGCACGCATCAACGGCGCCGGCGACCAAGGAGCTTTAATTGTGTTGGAAGCCGATCCTTCGCAGGTTTCTTTTGGCGAATTAAGCCGCTTAGTGGAAACAAATGATGCCCAAATAACCCAATTGAACACATATAAAGACGAAGTAACCGGCAAAACCATTATTACCATCCGCCTCAATAAAAAAGAAGTGTCGGATATTGTTGCCACCTTTCAGCGGTACGAATACCACGTGCTATATTTCTTTGGAAAGGAAGATTACGAAAACGAATTAGCCCACAATTACAGACATCTTTTAAATTACCTTGAAATTTAACAGTAAGCTTTTGTTGAAGTGGATTTTACGTAGCTGTAAAACCCTATTTTTATTGCTTACCATATATTTCGATGAAATCAAGGTTCATAATAATTTTTATACTCATATTATGCGGTAGTGTTTTGCATGCGCAAACGCTGATAGGCACTGCATTACAGAAAGCAATTGATTCATCAGAAAATGTAACCGTCCGCTCTATAAAATTAGCTGGAAATAAGAGAACAAAAACGTACATTGTACAAAGGGAATACACTTTTGAAGAAGGCAAATCTTATTCAAAAAAAGAATTGGCCGAGCGTATTGAGCTGGCCCGCCAACAAATTGTAAATACTTCTTTATTTGTTGATGTTTCAGTTACATCAATAGAAATGGCCAACAACCAAGTAGATATACTTATTGTGGTGAAAGAGCGCATTTACCTAATTCCCGTTCCTTTTTTTAAATTGGTCGACCGCAATTTTAGCGAATGGATACATACTTATAAAGCTAGTTTTGATAGGGTTAATGTTGGTATAAAGCTTTCGCAAAACAACCTTACAGGCATAAATGATAAATTAAATTTCTTTTTATCAACCGGTTATGCCCAAAATGTTTCGTTTAGTTATTCCGCCCCTTATCTCGATAAAAAATTGCAACACGGCATCAGCTTTGCTTTTGGCTATTCACAAACACGTGATGTAAATTTTGCAACCGACAGCAACAAATTGCTTAGCGTGAAAGAAATAAATTTTGCCCGTAAAACTTTTGTTGGCAATCTCGGCTACACTTACAGAAAAGGTAGCCACGATAAACAAACCGTTATTGTTGGCTATACAAACGATAAAATAAGCGATAGCATCGGAAAGCTAAACCCGAATTTCTTTGGTGGCAATCAATTATCGCAGAGTTTTGTTGATATTTCTTACGATTATCAATTAAATTATGTCGATATCCGATCTTATCCGCTTACGGGTTGGTTGCTGGATGTGTCTGCGGCAAAACGGTTCAGCAAAAATTTAAGCGTATTGGCTTTTGGTGGCAAAGCATTGGAAAGCTGGAAAATATTGCCCAATTCAAAAACTTATTTTACCATTCAAGCTGCTGGATTGATTAAATTTCCGGGAGACCAGCCTTATTATAATTCACATTTAATGGGCTATGGCGATCTTCAAATGAAAGGGCTTGAATACTATGTCATCGATGGTTCAGCCGGCGGTTATTTGCGTGCCATGTTGCGCCAAAAGATTTTTGGTTTTAATTTCAACACCCATCTAAATAGTAAAACATACCATACCATACCATTTAATTTTTATGCAAAAACATATACCGATGTTGGGTATGTTTATAATAAAGATGCCGAGATCACCCAAAGTTTACTCAACAATAAAATGTTAAACACGGGCGGTTTTGGTTTGGATATCGTTACTATTTACGATATCGCCTTTAAAATTGAATACAGTTTCAATCAATTGGGCGGCAGGGGATTTTTCTTTCATACGTCTGCTGACTTTTAGCATGAATTACGAATTAAAAATTACGGTTACGTAATTGGGATGATAATTTTTAATTCGTAATCCGTAATTAAACCATTCTCCCCTATATTTGCAACCCATTTACCGGGCGTGGTGAAATTGGTAGACACGTCAGACTTAGGATCTGAAGCCGCGAGGTGTGGGGGTTCGAGTCCCTCCGCCCGGACCAAAAGCCTTTGAGATTTTCTCGAAGGCTTTTTATTTTGCTGAAACTAAAGGATAGGCTTACTTTTGCCGCCCATTTGAAAGCAGGTATGGTTTTAAGCCAAATGCTATCAAAAAATTGTAAATCATAAATCACAAATTAGAATGGCTTCTATTACAAGGGAAAACATTGCGCCACTTACTGATAAGATTATCGTGCAATTAAAAAAAGAAGATTATTATCCTTCTTTCGAAAAAAGTTTAAAAACTTACAGCAAGCAAGCAAAAATGCCAGGCTTTCGTCCCGGACAAGTGCCTACCAGCTTAGTTAAGAAAATGTATGGCCCAAGTGCTTTTTCTGATGAAGTTTTAAAAACCGTTGAGAAAGAAATAAACGGCTACCTAGCCAACGAAAAGCCTGAAATATTTGCACAGCCGCTGCCTTCGGATAACAATGCAACCATCCTACGCAAGCTGGACATGAACAACCCAAGCGAGTTAAGTTTTGAATTTGAAATAGGTTTAAAACCAGCTTTTACTATTGCCCCGTTGGCAAATGCAACCATTAACCGTAAAATTGTACAGGTTACAGACGAAATGGTAAACGAAGAATTGGCACGTTTGCAAACAAGGCATGGCAAAATGACCGAACCTGAAACCGTAACTAGTAACGATAATACCTTAAACGTAACTTTCACCGAAACCGATGCCCAAGGCAACATTATTGAAGGTGGTATTACAAAAGCAAACAGCTTGATTGTTAGTTATTTTTCGGAAGCTGTTCGTCCAAAATTGATGGGTTTGAAAATTGGTGACCACATCAACATCCAATTAAAGGAAGCTTTTGAAGACAAAGAACTAGGGTTTATTTCAAAAGATTTGGGCTTGGATGAAGATGCTGCTGATACCGAAAAATATTTCAACGTTACCATCAATAAAATTGGCTTGGTTGAAAAACGCGAATTGGACGAAACTTTCTTTAACGAAGTTTATACCGATCGAGCAATTGGAACAGAGGCCGAATTTAGGGATGCATTAAAAGCTGACATACAAGCTTACTGGATAAATCAAGATCGTGGCCAAGTACAAGACCAAATTTTCCATTATTTGGTTGACCATACAAACGTGGAATTTCCGGAGGCATTCTTAAAACGCTGGATACAAGCCGGTGGCGAAAAACCAAAAACCGCCGAAGAAGCGGAAGCTGAATTCCCATCGTTCAAAAATTCATTAAAATGGTCTTTAATTAGCGATAGCTTAATTAAAGACAACAACTTTGATGTAACGCCAGAAGAATTGAAAGAATTTGGCAAAATGCAAATGCTTAGCTACATGGGCGGCCAAATGCCAAGTGGCGACTTAGGTTGGCTAGACGGATATATGGATAAAATGATGCAAGACAAGAAATTTGTTGAGCAAACCTATAACCAAGTTATTACCGATAAATTGTTTGTTTGGGCCGAGGGGCAAGTTCAATACAAAGACGAACCGGTTTCTGTTGAAGAGTTTGAAAAACAATTGGCGCACCACAGGGAACATCACCACCATTAATTTTTTAGTTACCGATATTTTTGAAACCGAGGCTTTGCCTCGGTTTTTTTATTGCCACAGATTCACAGATTAAAGCACAGAAAAAACCAATAATTATTATGATACTTTCTTATTATTACGATCCGTATTTATTAACTTATTAAAAGAACAGTGTAAAATCTGTGAATCTGTGGCAATAAACTATCAGGTTAAAGCACCGAAAAGAAAAACCAATAATTATTATGATACTTTCTTATTATTACGATCCGTATTTATTAACTTATTAAAAGAACAGTGCTTTAATCTGTGAATCTGTGGCAATAAATTGTGAATCTGCGGCGATAAACTCTCAGGTTAAAGCACCGAAAAATAAAATAATAATTATTATCATAGTTTCTTATTATTGCTGCCGTATTTATTAACTTGTCAAGGAAGCAGTGTAAAATCTGTGAATCTGCGGCAATAAACCAAAACGAATGCTTATGCCTGTTTACTCATCACAACAGTATCCATTACAAACGGAAACCGGGATCATCATTGGAATTGCCCAAGAAGTCCACCGAATACTCGGCAAAGGCTTTTTAGAAATAGTTTATAAAGATGCTTTGCAATATGAGCTGTGGACGAAAGGCATTTTATTTGAAAGGGAAAAAGAATATCCTGTTGCCTATAAAACTACTATTTTACCACATTGTTTTTATGCTGATTTTGTAATGTTTGGAAATGTAATTGTGGAAATAAAAGCACAAGAAGGCATTGAGGACGAGCATTATGCGCAAACCATTAATTACCTCAAAGTTTCGGGCTGCAAGGTTGGTCTTATCCTCAACTTTGGCGAAGCTTCGCTAAAAGTAAAAAGAGTTATTTTCTAGATTGCCACAGGGATATTGCCACAGATTCACAGATTAAACACTAAAAAGAAAATGGTTTCTAGATTGACTATGCTTATAATAATGAAACTTTTCAAAAATTGCCAAACAAAAAACCAGTGCCCAATATGTGAATCTGTGGCAATTTCTTATAAAACTGTGGTTAATCTGTAAATCTGTGGCAATAACCGCCATTTTGTCCTAAATTAATCCCCGCATCATTTTTGAAAACAACGATTGGCTATATTGCAAACAATAGATAAACGAACAATATGAATTTTGACAAGGAATTTGAGAAATATGCCGTCCACCACCGTGGCATCAGCAGCAATATGCTGAATGATTATACAAAAAAAAGTGCTGAAAAATTTAATACACTAACTCCTTATTTCGGTATTAACGAGAACGTTACCAACCTTACACCCAACATTATTGAAGAACGCCCAATGAACGTAGCCGTAATGGACGTTTATAGCCGTTTAATGATGGACAGGATTATTTTTCTTGGCTATCCAATTATGGATGAAGTGGCCAACATTGTAACTGCGCAATTGCTTTTCTTGGAAAGTACCGACCGCACCCGTGATATTCAAATGTACATCAACAGCCCCGGCGGCAGCGTTTATGCAGGTATGGGCATGTACGATACCATGCAATTTGTAACGCCGGATATTAGTACCATATGTACCGGTATGGCTGCAAGCATGGGTGCTGTGTTAATGTGCGCAGGTGCACATGGCAAGCGTACCGCTTTAAAACATAGCCGCATCATGATACACCAACCAAGCGGCGGTGCACAAGGCCAAGCTACCGATATTGAGATTACCGTAGCTGAAATTAAAAAATT
>CAWJTH010000089.1:0-3110 GCA_963845495.1 uncultured Chitinophagaceae bacterium | reverse complement strand
ATTATGTTTATGTTTAGCCTTTGGACCGATTACAGTATTTGCTCCCATTGGTGAAGGCGATATTGGTTTTATTGCCGATTGTTTCGTTTTCACAAACTACTTTTATAAGAAGTGGGGGTAAAGAGCAATGGCTGCTTGATCGGATGGAGATAAAACTGCAGACCAATAACGATTTTAACCTTAGTACCGTAAAACCCTACATGCGCAACGTTTATGTTCGGCAAGGCGAAATTATTGACAGCATGATTGCAAAGGGCGAAAATGCAGGCCATTTTTCAAGAGTTGATCAATACAACCTTGATAGGTTTTTAGCCAACAACAGCGAATTTGCCCTTCACCAAAAAGATAGTTGGAAAAGTGTGCATCCTTGGGGAAAATCGTTTTTCCAAACCAAAGGAAATTTTATTGAAGCAAGGGACAAAGATTTTTATATAAGCATAAATCCAGCCATCAACCAACAAGAAAGTGCCGGTGATGGTGCAAATGGCCGTGTTTTTCTTAATTCAAAAGGAGTAACGGCACGCGGCATGATCGGAAAAGTTGGTTTTGATTTTTATGCCACCGATAACCAAGAACGTGGCCCTTTGTATGAGCAAGCATTTGTAGCCACGCACCATGCCGTACCGGGAAACGGGTTTTGGCAATTTTTTAAAACCACCGGACAAGATTATTTTGATGCCCGCGGCAGTGTAACCTGGAACGTAACAAAATACATCAACATGCAGTTTGGTTACGATAAAAACTTTATCGGCGACGGCTACCGCAGTTTGTTTTTGAGCGATTTTAGCAGCAGTTATCTGTTCCTGAAATTTAATACCCGTATTTGGAAGATCAATTACACCAACCTTTTTATGGAGCTAACTAACACCAACAACGGCCCAACGGGTAATGTAAACCTGCCGCATAAGTATGCTTCCATGCACCATTTTAGTATCAATGCCACGCCATGGCTAAATGTCGGCGCTTTTGAAGCCATTTATTTTGGCAGGCCAGACCATTACGAATTCTCTTATTTAAACCCTGTTATCTTTTTGCGTAGCGCAGAAAGCGAAAACGGCAGTGGCGATAATGCTAACCTTGGTTTTAATTTTAAAGCGAATATTGTTAAAAAAGTACAGTTGTATGGCCAGTTAATGCTAGATGAATTCAATTTAAAGTTATTTAAAAACGACCCGCTAAATCCAGACAATAAACAAGCTTATCAGTTAGGTGCTAAGTATGTAGATGCATTTGGCATTAAAAATCTTGATCTGCAATTAGAATACAATAGCATCAGGCCGTTTACTTATTCGCACTACGATACCGTAAGCACGGTTACCAACTACAACCAGCCAATGGCACACCCATTGGGTGCCAATTTGAAAGAGGTAATTGCAATAGCACGTTATCAGCCGATTAATAAATTATACTTAACCGGTAAAATAATTTATTACGAACAAGGGTTGGATACCGGCAAAGTTAATTTTGGTAGCAATCCTTTGAGAACTTACGTGTCAAATGCCGGCGCTGGGTTTGCTATTGGCGGAGGTAATAAAGCAAAATGCTTAAACCTTTCGTTTACAGCCTCTTACGAAATAAAAGAAAATCTATTTATTGAAGGTACCGGCATTGTTAGAACGTATAAAACAGCATATCCCATCACAAACCCGATTTTCACAAATACCAGTAATATCAATACCAATCTGGTTTCTATCGGTATCCGTTGGAATATTGCCCGTCGGGAATATGATTATTGATTTTTTGTAAAGTAACTACACGGGTTAACCAATATTCTATTCCCATCTTTATTTTTTAAAAGAAGATAAAGGTGGGAATAATACATATCCAATTTCTATGAAAAAAGTAAATTTTTTTTATCGTAAAGTATCACACCTAATTATTTTGGTTTTATCGGCATTTTTTTCGTTTTCGCAAAATCCCTCTAAAAAATCCTTACAACTTTCAGAAATATGGAACGGCAATTTTAACCAACGTTTATTGCGTTTGCATAGCAGCAATACCGAAGAAAAAATAGGGTTTATTCAAGCAGACGGTATAAAAAACTGGGAAGGCATCTGCCGGATCGATTATTTGACAGGCCGCATAGTTGATACTGTTTTTTCTAATCAAATAAAGGCCGAAGGCGATACGGTGCCAACCACGTTTGCTTTTTTTGAAGATTTTGATTTTTCGCCCGACGATGCCAATATTTTAATAAAAACTGAAATTGAATCAAATTTTGTTATTTCCGACAAGGCGTTTAATTATGTTTGGAACATCCGGAATAAGACACTGCGTGATGTTAGCGGAGACGGTAAGCAATTATACGTTACTTTTTCGCCCGACGGAAAAAAACTGGCTTACATACGTGAAGGTAATTTGTATATAAAAGATTTATCGACCAACAAACAAACTGCTGTTACTTTTGATGGCGACCCATTTAATGTGCTGTACGGAATGGGAGATATGCTGTATGAAAATGGTTTTGGGTTAACGAAAGCTTATGAATGGAGTGCCGACAGCAAAAGCATTGCACTGCTTCGATTAAACGAAGCGCCGGTAAAAAAATATCCGATCAACGATTTTAGCAGAAATTATCCGCAAATAAATAATCAGAGTTACCCCATTCCTGGCGAAGCAATTCCAGAACCACAAGTGTTTGTTTATCAGATAGATGCAAAGCTTTTAAGTAAAGTGGACCTGGGAATTAACCCAAACCAATATGTGATAGGGTTTAAATGGATGCCTGATAACCAGCATTTGGTGATACAGCAATTAAACCGCACGCAAACTACATTAAATCTGTTAAATGTAAATGTGCGAAGCGGAAAAGTATCCACCATTTATTCAGAAACATCCAATGAGTACGTTGATGTAATGCCGCAAAATATTTTTCCTGTAGCGTCACGCAATTCATTTTTATGGATGAGCGAAAAAGACGGCTATAAACATATTTATGAAATGAAATTGGGCGATACAGCCATGCGGCAAATAACAAAAGGCCCTTGGGAAGATATTGAAATAAAAACGGTAGATGAAGAAACGGGTGATATTTTTTATTTGGGAAAAGAAGACGGAAGCAGGCAACAAAACCTATACAAAATAAATATCGACGGTAAAAGCAGGATGCG
>CAWJTH010000088.1:0-40369 GCA_963845495.1 uncultured Chitinophagaceae bacterium | reverse complement strand
TTGTTCCTCAAGGGAGCATTGAATAACCGTAAGTTATTGATTTTGGGAAGGGACAGAAGCCGTAAAAAGGCAAAAAGAGACGGTTTTTCCTGCAATTTTCCTTCAAAAGCTATCAATAGCGCACCATCCTGAAAGCCGCGATCGACGCCCGACGTGGAATTCGAAAGGTCATCCCTTGGTCGCTGATCGAGGCTCGCCTCATGAAACGGAAGGCTTGAGGCATTTAGACGTGCGGCAATGAACTCTGATCAATTCATTTTCCGCCCTTTTTTATGCCTCAGGTAAAGACGGCGTCGGTGAACATATAAAGACGCGGCGCTGTCGCGGCTAGTCCTAATCGAGTTGCACAAGCGATATCCACCGCGAAGCCCCGCCCTAAAGATGTGGCAAAATGATTCGCCATGTCGCCGCTGGCCAAGGATCGTGACAGCTCGACAGTTGTTGTGGATCGAGAGCCCGATCAGGAGAAAAGCCCTGACGCTAGTGGCCCTCGCATACGTTGCCCTCTTTGTGGCTGGTCACCGGGGAAGCACGACAGGTGGCTTTGCACCTGCGGCCATACATGGAACACGTTCGATACAGGTGGCGTCTGCCCGTCATGCCTCAAACAGTGGACGACCACGAAATGCCCCTCCTGCAAGAAATGGTCGGCGCACTCGGATTGGTACACGGGCTGACACTCTCAGAGCATCCGTTTAGAATGAGTATTCGACACGAAAACAGCATTGCTGTGACTCCTGACACCATCACGATCTCACCGGGTTCGCGCTTTCGTATCGCCATGATGCTGGCCATCATGGCGGACACACTCCAAGTTGTCGTGTTTCCCTTGTTCGTTGAAGGCGCTTTGTCACCCGCTGATGACCTACTCGATTTTGGTATCGCAGCCGTGCTGGTTCACCTTCTTGGCTGGCACTGGGAATTTCTGCCATCTTTTCTCGCCAAGCTCGTGCCCGGAGCCGATTTGGTTCCTCTCTGGACGATTGCAGTCGCAAATGTCTACAGGAAGGCGAAGCATGACGCGGTCGCCGTAGACGAGAGTCACGAGCAACGCCCAGCGCTGAAAGACCGACGAAGTTCGTAATGCTGCTTTACGCGATTGCAAATCGTTGAAGCCCGGAAAGGGGACGATAACTTAGGGGAGATGCAGGTGAAAAAACGAAAACGCCCCAGACCCGAAAGTCAGGAGCGTTACATCGAACAGCCCTCCCCGAAGGCCCACGCTTGCAGCAGAGGAGCAATCAGAAGTAACCCGAGCGACGATAAATGCACGCCATCGCCTCCAGCATCACGCTTTACAACCGGAACTCTTGACTCGGACTAGGCTCAGAGATAGCTTGGTGCCCTCCAAAGCCTCTCGCAAAAGCGCATATCTCGCATGAGCGACTCGGAGCCCTTCGGCAATCTGAATAGCAAAATCGACCACGGTTTGGACTGGAAGCTCTCCCGCCATCATCATACCGTGCAGGGTTTGCCCCTCCAGCACTTCCATGGCGAACCCACTTAGGGCTTGCGAAAGCAACCCCGCTGCAGCGCAAAGCCGCGGGCAATCATGACGCGAAGGACGTCTTGTCACAACCGCGACTGGGTGGGCTGCATCACCGCTACGACCTCGCAGCCTGAACCTGCGCTCGCAGTTTGCTTCTCAGCCTGGGGAAGATCTATGTCCACTGTGCCGGCTTCGCGACAGAATCGGCCGCTCCAACCCACCGCTCACCCGGACTAGCTGACCAGACATCATGACTCTTGGACGGTGAAAGCAGCCTACAATCGGCCGCTTCACATTTTGGCGAAGTACAGGTTGTTTCTGGCATAGCCACAGCTGCTCGCAGGGCAGGCGCCCAACCAGCAATAGGGCGTTCTGGAACCAAAAGCTCGACCGCAATGCTCAACGAGACGCAGCGGCGATCCGATCGCTGCGGGCGCAGGGTGGAAGCCATTCGTCATCTGGGAATGCCAACTAAAGTCCCCAAAGCTCGCAGATCGTCTTCGCAAGTTTCTTGCTGCCTAAGCGGCGCAGAACTGCCGTTTGCCCTGTTCAGGCAAAATTGCCTGAACTGCCCGCTGCGTGAGGAAGAAATAAAGGCGGCGCACATGTAGACGCAGGGCAAATCCAGCAATTTCAGGCTCTCCCAAGAGTTGTCATCCTGTTCAGAGAGCACTCGCTGCTCACAGGGAACTTTGGCGTTCCACAAACTGCCGTGGCCCAAAATTCAACGACGCTCTACCAAGGTGCATTGGCGTGATTTAGACTTGGGCCGTACCTGGACGAAAAAGCTGGGGATCATTTCAACGGTGGTTTGAACAAGCAGGTGAGTCGGAGGTAAATGTTTGAGCCAGAGAGAAGAAAGACACGGCTCGATAAACGATGGAGACGCGTCCTCCTCCATTGAGTCGTTCATCGAGCGAGTATTGCAATCGGGGCTGCAAGCTGAAGAGGCCGGCGGCAGTTGGAAGGATGGAGTGCGGAAGGAGTTGCTCCAACTAAGCGGCCCCTTTCGGAGTGGACAACTGCTCACTGCCACCGATCTGAACTACATTCACCGCCAACTCGAGAAGATGGCTTGGGAAATTGAGCAGCTCAAGAATCCGAAGAAACCAAGAAGCGGTCAAAGCAACGAGGAAATCCTTAGATAAGACACTTTCGAGGTTTACATGGCAAACCCGATCTTCAGAGTTGAAATTCACGGCGCGGCTGGTGCTGGCAAGACAATACTTCTTGCATCCCTCTATAAGCATTTAAGAGAGGGAAAGGGCCAGCAGTCAGAGCTACTAAAAGTGACTAACGGCATTGACGAGCAGCTAATGCTGCTTGAGAGCGGAGCCTGGACCAATCGGACCGGGAATGCGGAAAAAGATAGGGAGTCCATTGTTTATAAAAGACACATTGACGGGGCACGATGGGTTGAAATTCATTGCACGGCACACCGTGGGGAAGATCTTGGGAGAACTGCCGTCGCCACGGCCGCAACTGGAGACGACCCCAATAAGCCAGATGGAAGCGTTAACGCTGATCTCTTATTTAAAGACTTCGCAGATCAGTTCACAGGAGTGAACACTCTCTTTGTTGCCGTAGCAAACCCTTTCAGGTTGAATTGCGATCTCGGGTACAGAGCGGTACTTGGCATGACGGCGATGCTTCAGAAGCCATTGACGCCGGATGGCCAACCTCAAATGTCCTTAAAGGACGCTTTACACATGTCCCTTGACCTTGTCCTAGGGATCAACATGACTAAAATCCTTGCTCTTCTAAACACACCCAAAACAACAGAAACGGAAAAAGCCAAATACCCAGCCCTGATCCTTGCCAATATTGAGAAAGCCTTGGGCGTTTTCGGCGACCACGCCTTGGTAGTCTACGACCATGATGCTGTGGATGCCTCGAATCGGTTCAGAGTCAGGAACCTGCCAAGTGACTTGCCACCCGGGACGACAACAAAGGATTTTACTGCCGCCATGAAGGAACTAATGCAGAGAGAAGCCGACCGCGCTGAACAGAAACACGCAGTGCTGAGAACAATGCTGGGCGCCCTGCCTGACGCGGTTCTCGCGTTAACGCACGTGGATCTGGACGCGATGATTCGGTCCGTAGATGCGCGTGACTATCGCAACGTCTTTAGGGACACCTTTCGCAAGAATCCTGGCAGAAGGGCCCTCCAGGAACACCTTTCTTGCAGCGTTCGCATTAACACTCGTTTTGAGCCAGCGGCGGTTTTAACGGATTCCGCTGAAGAACTTTGCGAGTACATCGACGAAATGGCGGCACGGGCGAATAGGATGCGTAAACGTTCAGAACGGGTTTGGTCTTGGTTCATTGAGAATTAGGAGAAGCAAGCAGATTTGGCGGTAGGAGCACGCGGATTGGACGGAACATCATGCCGGAATTACAAATAGAAGAAATGCGGCATTCTCAAGTGCTTGGGGTCTACCACTCTCCAACCGTCCCTGGTCTTCGAACTTCAGATCTTGGGGAACACTTCCCCGAGTTTAGCTCTTTGTCATCGAATGACCGAACGATTGTGCTTGAAGTAAGTGAAGGCAAGGCCCGAACAGAAGCGATCATTTTGTCGAAGAATATTATTTACCAGTTTGAACACAACTCTGGTGGTGGATACACGGTGCGAAGGAGATTTTTCGCTTTAGCAGAGGCTGAAGGGATGCGTACTTCATCCTCGGCTAACGGCTCCGCATGGTGGTTTGGAACTGTCCTCAAAGCTTTGCTTATAAGCGCGGTATCAATTTTGGCTATAGGGGCTGCAACTTTGTACCAAGTCCATCTTCTGAACGCCGATGTAATGGAGCTTCGGTTTGCAGCGTCCTCGGATGTGGCCGGTATCCCTGAAAAAACGTTCAATTATGTCAATGCTGATCACCAAAGACTGGCGCGGTCAGCTGATGTATCGAACGTTCAGAATAATGAGGCTAACGCCAAGGCAATATACTTGCTTTTCAAGAACGATAAAAATCTTTTAGGTAAAGGCGAAACCCAGGTTAAGAAGGCTGTCCTTGATGTTCTGAACGCAGGTACTGATGGGAATCGACGTTGATTGTGCAAGCCCAATCATGGGCTGAATTATGGTGCCACGGTCGTGCCGGGTGGCGGTAGTATTCGGGGGCGGCGTCTATAACAGTGCTTCAACCATTTTAACCAAAAACAATATCCACGGAAACACTTGTTCAGGCGGGACGTCAATGGGGGCAGGCATATATTCCAGCAAGGCTGTTTTTTTCTACAACAATATCGTTAGTCAAAACACCGCTACAGGCGAAAGTGTTTATGGCGGGGGTATATGCCTTCAAGTCATAAACAACAATATTACCAGCACCATAACCGGAAATTTTATCATTGGCAACGTTTTGAATACAACAAGCGTCCCAGCCGAAGGAGGGGGATTATACCTCAACCTCGGAAATGCTGTAATCACAGATAATGTGATTTCAGGCAATTCCTGCTCCGCTGGCTACGGCGGTGGGGTTTTTACAAGCAGCGGTACGTTTACTTTCAACAACAATACTTTTACCAACAATTTTTTAGGTGGTAGCGGCCTTGGTGGCGCATTTATGAGCGCAGGGTATGTATATCAGGGTATATATAACACAACAAACCTTATAAACAACTGTATTTTTTGGGGTAACAGCGCAAGGTACTTGCCGGATTTATGCAATAATCAAACCATCATGAACGTGAAAAACACCGTTTTACAGTCATCGGCCTCTTTGTACACAACTCCAGTTAATTTATTAGGGCTGGCCAGCCCAGATAAGAATATTTATGCGACAGATCCTTTGTTCAATAACAGTAGCAGCCTTGCGGGTAAAGACGGGATATATGGGACAAACGATGACGGGCTTACATTGCAGAACAGTAGCCCCGCCATCAACGCCGGCAACAACTATTTGGTTCCCGCAGACGTTACAACCGATATATCGGGCAACCCCCGCATACAAAACAGCACGGTTGATATGGGCGCTTATGAAACCCCTTCTACCGTTTTGCCCCTCCGGTTGTTGAACTTCAACGGCAACCGGCAAGGCAATCGTGATATTTTGCAATGGACAACGTCCAACGAAGTCAGTAACAAAACCTTTATAGTCGAAAGCAGCGCAGATGGAAGTAGTTTCTTACCTATCGGCAATGTGGCCGCAACAGGCGGTGGCAATTATTCGTTTACCGACAATAATCCTATTGCGAACCGCACTTATTATCGGTTGAAAATGATGGACATGGATGGAAAGTTTACTTATAGCAACGTCATTTGGATAAACTTCACCGAAACTACCAACATCAGTTTCTACCCGAACCCCGTTACTCAAACAGCGACGTTGAATATCGGGAACAATGCGAACCTGATAAGGACACAAGCTAAATTGACAAATGCGAATGGAAGGCTTTTTAAATTGATTACGATAGCCCATTATCAAGAGCAATTGGATATGGTCACGCTGCCCCCAGGGCTTTACGTCTTAAAAATGAAAGACGGTAGTATTGTAAAAGTAATGAAACAATAACCCAAGGGCTTAATCTACAACCTTATCCCTCCATGCTGTCCCAGATTGCGGAATTGTCCCAAATATCCGGTAATACTGTTTTGAAGGAATTAGAGCAGATAGGCTACGTCGTGGAGAAATATGCAGAAGCATCGAACCGGCAAATCCTTGATGCGGTGAGATATGCGGTTGAAAATGAAACGAGATTGAATTCGTTTAAGATCGAGTGGACGAGGATTTAGGTTGCTTTAAAAAATAATTAACCAAACAGGCCACTATTGGTGGCCTGTTTTTACTTGGTGTTATAGATAGTGTACCAATACTATGCTAATCCGTTATAAAGATAATTGAAGTTTGCTGGATGTAAATCAAGGCTTATTTATAACCTTGGTTTTTGGTTGGGTAGACCGAGATGGTTTTGGATATGTTATCGCAAACCTGAATAGGAAAAACGCCATTATCAATATTGCCACCCAACAAAAAACGGAAAGCAATAGCCTGACAATAACTATCACACGGTAATTTCCCATTCAAATAGATTGATGTTCGGGCGTAAATGTCGATAATGATTCTGTTGCAAATCTGTAGTTCAGCTGCCAGTTTGTTTTCCATTGCCCGCTATAAAAATTTAAACGCTTGTATTTTTCCCGTACAAGGTCCGAATTGTACAACTAACAAAGTAGGCAAAAAAACCTTTTCCTACCCACCAAAAAGCCTGCCCAGAAAAAAGATAATGACCGCTAGCACCGCAGAGACCCACATTGCAAGGGTCGCTTTGTTGAACCTGTCCATATACCGTTTGAACTGTTCGGAGGAACTCAGTATCCTCCTTTCCCGACCGTACCAGCCGAGCCATTTATAGTGTAAGTCTTTTTTGATATACCTGTTGGCCTGAAACGTGTACCAATACCGAATGGAATATGAAAGGGCGGCAGACAGCACCAAAGCAAGAATAACAAAGTTAAAAGGAGACATTTCTTGGGGTTTAACTATTTTGGAATAGTGACTTTTGGTACGGGTACTTCTATTTCGTTTTTGAGACCATCGTCCTAAACCCCAACAGCGTGTTCCGCTACTATCTTATCTTATGTATTGAAAATAGGTTATAAAAATACGACAATTTATTAATAGAATAAATTAAAACTTAGGCATCTAGTGGCAGAGCATGCCAGTAGTCAATAGAATAATTTAAAGGTTGATTCGAGTTGCGAGATTCCATTTCCCGTAGGGCAGGAACCTTTTGTACGGACAAAGGTACATCCTGCAAATAGATGCGGTTATTTTGTTATTTATGAATTAGAAAGTTCGGATTTTAGACGTAAAATCTTTAAAAGTCTTTGATTTATCTTCAATTTTCTTCATTCAGGTGATACGACATGGTTCAATTGTCTTTAATATCCTTTAATAATCTTTAATTCTCCGCATTTTCTTTAATAATCTTCAATTGTCTTCAAAACCTGTCTTTAATTTTCTTTAAAAATCTTCAATTGAGCATTTAGGAATAATATCTGGGATAATCCACAAAATAAAAAAATCCACGCTTAAAACGTGGATTTCGATATTGTATTTAAGCTAACGCCGATTGTTTTTCTTTTTTGAAAGTGCTTCAAGTACATCCTTTCATAAGTACCGGTGCTGCCCTGAAACAATCAGGTAAGGGAGTTCGTTACGTTTCTTCATCCTGATAAGAGTTGGCTCGGAGATGCCGAGCCGTGACATCAATTCCTTGCGATCTATCGGCGGTTCGTTTCACTGTTGCTGGCTGTTCAATGCGTCCAGTTTAGATTGCATGGCCACCATCATGGCGTACATCTTTTCAATTGTTTGCGGTAATTGCTCGAAAGTCATGTTAATTGCTTTTTGTGATTCAAAATTATGGCGAAAGCGGAATTGTTTATTAAGGGGGGCAAAAAATATGTTGATACATACATATGGTATTCCAATATCCTATTTTTTAAACCCGATCCGCTCCCTATCCTCCCATTTGCGTTGGGCTGCTTTTTCGTCCAACAGGTTTTCCATGGCGTCATAGATTTGGTTCAACTGTATATCGTGTTCGCCTAGCCTATCTCTTATCTGTTGCAGTTGTTCTTTCAGGTCGCTTTGCGCCGAGACTATTTTTCTGACAGCTACAAAAGCCCTCATTATGGCAATGTTCATGTTTATTGCCTTGTCCGAATTGAGTACGCCGCTCAACATGGCTACGCCCTGTTCGGTGAAGGCATAAGGCAGATATTTTGAATATTGACCCCTGCCTGTCTTTAAGGTTTCAATTTGCAACCTTAAAGGATTGCTGCTTAACTCTAAGGTTTCAATCTGAAACCTTAGACCTTCCCATTCCTCCTTTGTAAGCTGGAACATAAAATCTTTGGGGAAGCGCTTTAGGTTTCGCTTTACAGCGAGGTTTAAAGATTTTGTTTCTGTTTCGTAAAGTGCGGCCAAATCCCTGTCCAACATCACCCTCTCGCCATGTATTTCATAGATCCTATTCTGGATGCTTTTTAATATTTCCATATACAATCGTTTGTTTAGGGTGTTATTTTAATTTCGTAATCCAATTATTTTGCCACTTTCAATTTGCTTGGCACCGCTCCCCAAGCCTTCGCCATAACAGCCTGTTTACGTTCGCTGCTCACGTTTACGTACCGTTTAAAGCTGGCGTAGGTGGTGTGTCCGGTAATCGCCATAACATCCTGTGAAGCCATGCCTTTTTCGAGCGAGAGGGTGGCAAAAGTCCTGCGCCCCATGTGGATCGACATCAATTCAAACTTCCTAAAAATTTCAGCTTTTGATCTGGTGCCAAAATCCCTTACCTTTTCAATAGGGGTATTGATGCCGGCCATTTCGCCGACCTCTTTTACATAGTCGTTTAGCTTCTGGCTGCTTATCATAGGTAACGGTTGGTTCAGTTCGCCATACTTTGACAAGATGCCGTCGCTTATCTCGGTCAACGGGATATCGAGCTTTTGACCAGTTTTTACCGCGGTCTTTTTGATTGCACCGCCGCGTATATGCTCTCGTTTCAAATCCTCGAGGTCAGAAAACCTTAATCCCGTGGTACATGCAAAAACAAAAATGTCCCGAACTTTATCCAAACGCTTGTTGTCCGAGAGGTCTAGGTGAATAATGCTTTGTAGCTCATCGTTTGTTAAAACCAATACTTCATGATCTGCATCCTTGCGGCTAATTTTGAAATCCCTATAATCTTGGTTAACCTTGATTTTGTATTCGGTACGGGCAAAATTAAGCAACGTTTTTAGGGTACTTAACTGCTTTGCAACGGTGGTGTTATTCATACCCTTTTCTTCGATCAGATATTTTTGGAACTGTTTTAATGTAGTTATGTCGATGGTTTCAAACGTAACCTTGGTTTTACTAAGGATTTCGAATCCTTTTAAGTGCTTGGCATTTGTATTGTAAACCGAAAGGCTCCCGGCCTTCTTGGTAATGGCCGCATCTTTAGCGTATTGCTCAATAAAATCCACAACACTGGTTTTTATATCTTTCTTGGTTTCTGGCTGCTTTTGTTTTTTTAATGCTTCTACAACCATGTCTGCGCTATAGGCCACTTTCTTGCGTTGAAAATCCGTTTCCTGATCTCCGAACTCCTTTTTTAGGGCTATCAGGTCGGCATTTATGTTCTCGATTTCTTTGGAAGTAGGCAGAAGGTCGAAATCAACCGTTGGCAATTTTTGCTTTGCGGTTTTCTTGTCCAAATAAATTGCAGCTTGCGTTCCGGCATCCCAATTCGCCGAACGTAGTTTTATTTTAGTGTTGTGGTATTTTCTTTGGCCTCGAACTTGATAAATAAGATGGATAGGCGCAAACCCATTTTTATCGATCTTATCATTGCGTAGCCATAAGCGTATTGTTGCCATAGGAATTATTTGCTACCCCAAAGATAAGGGAGGTAGCAAATATGGTAGCAAAATTTGTGTATATAATTTTAAGTACTTGGGTGTATCTTTAAGTTTTGCGCCTTGTTTCACGTTTGTTTTTGAACTTATTACATTCAACTGCTTAGGGGTGTCATCAAAGGTTCGAATCCCTTCCTCTCTGCCAAAAGCATTGTCAAAAAGTATAAGAAGCTTGTAAATCGTTGATTTTCAGGCTTTTTTATTTTAATGCTTTATCAAAACATATCATAAAGTATCAAATAAAAAGGCACCTAATAGGATACCCAAGAAAAAGAAATTTTTGGGTATCCTTTTGAAGCCGAAATCCTTGCCCAGTAAGCAGTCCATCAAATGAACATCTTGTCTAGCGTGTATCAAAAAAATAATTTTGAACCTTTAAACAAAGACAGAGATGGAAAACAAAATCAATGTTCTTTTCCACTTGAGAAATGGAAAATCTGCTGACGACAACAAACAGTCAATTTATTTGAGGCTAACCATTGCACAATGTCGTTTTGAATGGAGTACCCAACGTTTTATTGAAGAAGAAAGTGGTCAAGAGAAGCTGGAAAAGCTAAGGGAAATTCGGAAGAAGCAAAAAGTATTAATACCTATTTGGATTTACTAAGGCATAAAGTTTTCGTTTATCAAAAGGAACTAATACTTGAAGGAAGGACATAACTATCAAAACCATTAAAAACAAGTGGCTTGGGATTGTTGGTGATCAAAGAATGGTGTTGGATATCTTCCGTGATCACAATGAAAAAATGGAGAACTTGTCGGAAAAGATTTTGCTGATGGCACGCTAGAACGATACAAGACGGCAATAGCTCATACCACCGCTTTCATTCTTTGGAAATACAAAACCAATGACCGTCACTTTGTACAACAGCACCCTTTCTTCAAACAGCACCCTCAGTTACCAGGGCAACACCATGATATTTGGCGCTGAAAGCGAAAACGAAGCAAATCTTTACTCCAACTTCAATGGAGCAGGTTTTGCGATATTGCAGGATTATGGACAGTTGGGAAACGTGGTGGCGAAAGGAAATTTCGCTAACGGCCGCCATGTTTATTTCAGTAATCCAAAACTTGATATAAAAGGTGATCTGACCATTGACAGCACAGGAGAATTTGTGATACCAACCAGATACACCAGTAAAATTATTGTGGGCGGAAATCTATCGAACAATGGTATTTTTACTTGCGCCAATGGAGAACTGGTAATTGGTGGCGATGATTATGCCATCAGCACCCCGCAAACAATAAGCGGTACGGGTAAATGGCGGGATTCGGTAACAGTTTCGACAACCACTGGCTACCAGCCATTTATTTATAATCTTACTATCAACAATCTTAGCACATCTGGCGTTGCACTGAATATCGATAGCCTTTATGTGGGCAACACATTTACATTAAACAACGGCGATCTTACCGTACCTTCTGCCACTATGCTTTATTGTGGCGTATCGGCGCAAGCGCCAGCAACACTTGTTGCTAACGGAACCGGTGCCATTGTAGGCAAAGTGAACGCATGGGTAAACAGTTCAACCACCACTTTACAAATGCCTGTTGGTTATGCGGGTACACGAGAGCAAGCAACCATCAGTTTTACCTCGCCAGTAACTACAAGCGGAATGCTTACAGCAGAATTTATAAAACAGCAAGCACCAAACCTTACTTATGGCTTGCCTTTAACTGAGCCTGTCGGCAATATCAACATAACTCAAGCCAGCAGTTATGGATATTGGCGAATAACTGCCAGCCAAGGCTTGAACGGCGGCGTATACGACGCCACGTTTAATGCAAAAAATTTCTCGGGCGTGGCTGACCCTTCAAAACTGGTATTGTTAAAAAGAGAATCGTCCGCTTTACCTTGGGCGCTAAGCGGTATGCACACCACCACTACCGGGAGTATTACCAACACTGTTCTTCATCGTATGGGTATCAGCGGCTTTAGCGAATTTGCCATCGGCAGCGATAATTCCAGTGTATTGCCACTTCAATTACTTGGCTTTAGCGGATCCATCCAAAATAGACAAAGTCTGTTGCAATGGAAAACCGCAGATGAACACAACACCTATCAATTTAAGTTGCAATGGTCTACAGATGGTTTATATTTTGTTGATATACAAACAGTAGCGGCAGTTGGCAACGGTAACAATACTTATTCCGGCATTCATTCATCACCTGCAACTGGTCAAAATTATTATCAGTTATTAATGGGGACAAAGACAATTCTATCAGTTACAGCAAAACCATTTTGTTATTGAATAGCAAAGCTGCTTCAATAGTTCTTTATCCAAATCCAGCAGCTAATGTGGTAAACCTAAGCAGTAGTCAGCTCATTAATGAGGTCCTAATTTTCGATATGTCAGGCCGATTAGTTCTCCAAAAAAATGCTGCCGCTTACCAAACCAGCATCGATGTACAAAACTTGCCAAGGGGTAACTATATGGTAAAATATAGCACGAACAATGTGTGGATGACCGACAAATTGAGTTTGCAATAAAAATAGGTATCGATGTAGGAACATCTTTCCATTAGCGGGCAATAAAAATGCTGTGGATGTATAATTGAAACCCCACCAACTGCGTTGCTTGTTTTTCCTTTCTGGCGCCGGTCTCCCTGTGCTTTAGCATTACTAATTTGTAATGGTTTCCGTTTGTATGGGTAAAACAAAAGTTTTTTGAATAACTAACTTGCCAGCACAGGTTAAGAGACCTGCGATAATGTGAGGAACGTGGATATTGTTTGGCTTTTTTATGTATTACATAATTTAAATATATTTTTTTAATTGTTTGATTTATTCAGTAATTCCTTTCATCTTTATTGTGGTGCAGAAAAGCTTTTACTACAAACCACTATCCAAACTATGAAAACACATGTTCTGCTTGTTTCTGCGGCAATGCCCCTTCTTTGTTTTTGAAAGGACTTTTTCGAAGATATAAAATAAAATTAGCGATTAAAACCACAATTAGTCGCCTGATAGCCAATTGTAGACAACTGACTTTAAATTACTTTTTTTAGTTGTCTTAAAAACTGCCTTTTCTACGAATCAAAAGTTCCGGGTTTGAATCCTAACGCGGTCACTAATAATCGATTGGTTATGTTATTTTCGTAACTCGTTTTTGTGCCATTTCAACAACAATTTTTGATTACTTTACTTTTAGCGGCCAGATTCTGTGAATTTTGGAATAATAATTTGCTTATTTTATTAAAAAAAGAATAATTTATTTACAACCATAAAACCGCGTAGTTTGGTTTAACGCTATAAATTAAATTTAAATGTCCTAAATTTTTGAGTATTGGAACAAAGGGAATAAAATGGAAATTAGTGTCGATTAAAGAAGTCTTTCATTGTAATACGACTCGTTTGTCTTGCATATTTGGCTAATTACATTCTTAGTAAATAAATTTAGGGAGGAATGTTCCATTTATTTTATGAAACATTATTTATGGCTAAATGAAGATATTGAAACAGGTTTCTTTGTCGGCAAACTTGGAAGAAGGAATGTTATCGTGCTTTTTGAAGAAGGAGTTGAAATACCATCCGATTATTTAGGAGTGGTCTTTATTTCGTTTACTGGGAATTGGAAAGACGATTTAAGGAAAGAAATCGCTGTTATATATAAAGACTTAAAATAAAATGGCATTACTCATATTCCAAACAAGTAGGAAATTAAAGAGGACGCCTTGTTTAAAAGTTTTCTTCTGTCATCCAAATTGTTTTCTTCTCTAATTAAACCTGCTTTAATTACGTTTAACTGCTCAATTATATATTGTCCCCTGTCAGATTTATAATTTTTGATAATAGCAACCGCTTCTTCAATCCTTTTTGCACCATATTCCTCTATATCTTTTTGGTACGGCAGTTCATCTGGTGATAAGTCCCTAAATAATTCATTCAGCCGCAGCACGTCGTCGTTTTTTATCTTCATTTTACGAATATAACTTTTTTGGCTTGGAAAAATAAACCAGGGTAAAGCTATTTGTCGGGAGATACAAAACTTGGGAAAATGATTATAAACTTTGGCGGAACGAAGACTTATAAAACAATCACTGCTTACCAAAAATCTTTAATAAAGGGTGTTAAAACGTCTTTGCAGCGTTAAAAAACGGTTCGGGCTATAAAATATCCGTTTAACTTTTGTATTATAAATCCAGGTGCATAAATCCGGCAATGCAACTAATCGCCATCTTATTAAAAACAATTGCTTTATATAAATCTTTCCAAGTTTGCCACATAACTAAAGTAAATACAATGAACTTTCAAAAATCATGCTTAATTGCAATAATGGTACTTTTTGTATCAACAGCTTTTTCCCAGACTATGTGGTGCCCCAAATCAGGGATTGCCGGTTTTGAAGACTTGGCTGAAAAAGCTAAACGTAATTTAGGGTCTTCCACATCTGATTTACAAAAAATGGAAGTGTACGTATCTGTTAAGGGAGATTATCTTTACCTACATTCCAACTATCAACCGGTTGGGGCCGAACACCCCTTCAAATTATCAACAAATGAAAAAGATTACGATCTGGAAAGTTGGGCAAAGTATCTGATCGACCCTGATGCATTTAAAGAAGAAAACGAAGAGTTCAATTCGGCTTATAGGGACAAAATGGTTTTTTATATTGATCCTGCCGTATTAACTCACCCACAATATAAAAATCTAGATTGGGGGGAGGCAAAGAATTTAAAACTAGTTGAAGATGAAGGCAATTTAGACCTCGAAATAATTCCTTATACAAAAAAACGTGTCGTCAAAGTTCATGAAAATATTTACATTGAATTGAATACCGAAGATGGATGTAAAATAGCAGGGCAAATATCTAAATTAAAAGACCTTATAGAAAAGCTGGCTAGTGACACAAATATAATAAGCCAAGAGGCTATTTCTACTAACAGTAGTGATGACCAGGTTCAGGCCTCCACAAAACAAACCACTTATGCAGAGTTCTTTGGTAAGGCTGCATCATCTGGCCTTACACTTATAAATCTAACCTGTGAACCAGCAGAAACGATAAAGGATTTGGCATTTGATGCCTTTAAAGATGCGGGGTCGGCCGAAGGTGAAAAAAAACTTGGTGAGATCAAAATTCAAATCCCCCAAGAGCCAGTTGCCGCTCCATCTACTCAAACAGGAAATACGTCGATCACACAAAACTATGACGATGCCAGTTCCGACACAGGCATATCAAAGGTGTGGTATTTTGTAATTGGAATTATTTTGATATTGGTAATTGGATCAGTTATTAAAAAAGCTTAACATCAATTTCACTTTGTTTTTTGGAACGTATTGGCAATACGATAGTGGCGCAAAGCATTACAACTTAAAAAATAGCGTTAAAAACCATTCAAGAACAAATATAATCTCATTTAAAATATCTGTTATTAATACGCCCCTATTGAAATCAATAATTTTAAAGAAAATTAAAGACTTTTTGAAGCTATTGGGGAATGTGATGCTTCCGGCCTTCTTAGTAATGGCCGCATCTTTAGCGTATTGCTCAATAAAATCCACAACACGGTTTTTATCTTTCTTGGTTTCTGGCTGCTTTTGTTTTTTTAATGCTTCTACAACCATATCTGCACTATAGGCCACTTTCTTGCGTTGAAAATCCGTCTCCTGATCTCCGAACTCCTTTTTTAGGACTATCAGGTCGGCATTTATGTTCTCGATTTCCTTGGAAGTAGGCAGAAGGTCTAAATCAACCGTTGGTAATTTTTGCTTTGCGGTTTTCAAATTAGTAAAACAGGGACGGAATCCCCTGAACAATTCGTATCCAGTCCGGCCAATTTAGACGTCAGCCCAGCAGGAGTTCGACCGACTTCAAAATTTGGGATTTAATGATGCCTTGGACTTTGCCCATCCAAAATGCACGTTGCACAAAACAAAAGCTGATTATTTAACTTGTATCAAGTTTTTTAAACTGGCTTCCGAGCAAGTCAGCCTTGATAAAACACCCATTGTCAATATCAAAAGAAAACATATAAAATTTTATTGTAACGTGTAAGGACGGAACGTAAATGGTCGAACCACACGTACAACAAAAATCTTGGTTACTTAAGCGCCGTACTCGGTAGGCTAATGGATTATGAGATTATTGAAACAACCCAACTCATGGCATTAAGCAGCTTGCCGTAGCTGAAACCCAAATGTATATACCTATCACTATTGAGGAAAAAAACAAAATTCGCGAATATCTTTTCGTTCACAACTACTTATTTTTTGTTTATCTATTGGTGATTTACCATACTGGCATAAGGTCAAAAGAGATATTATCACTTAAAATAAAAGATATAGCGGAATTTATCAGAAATTATCATTTACTCTGATCTTGAAGCCGAGAATTCAAAAACAAAGAATATCAGAAAAGTCAACGGTAGTGTTCCGAAATATTTCCTCGGTTTCAGGTTGATCCTTGATGCAACCAATCGTCAAATATTATAATAAAAATCATTTTAAATACATCTTGGATTACATTAATACCAAAAAATACCGCATTGAATATTGCCTTCAATTTTTCAATATAAGAAAATTAAAGAAAATTGGGCACAGCATTGTTTTTTGAATGAAGAAAATTAAAGAAAAAACGAAGACTTTTAAATATTTTACGTCTAAATTTTACCAACTTACAATATACAAACAGCAAAAGCACTGCATCCGTTGCGGGATGTACCTTTGTGTGTACAAAAGTTGCTGCCGCCACTGCGGGAATAAAAAATCGCAACTCACTCTTTTATATATTTTGGTTTTGGTAGCTCCCGTTTATTTCGTAAATCACTCTGCCTTACTGGCAGAGAGTCCGCGATTGAGCTGGTATGCTCCCGCTCAGTACGAGTAAAGGTTTCAAGCAATTGAGACTTTTTTTTATTTTGGACAATTTATCCAACATTTTTTGAAACTGTTTTTGAAAGTCAAGTTGAACTTCAAACTCTGTGGTATTTCGAGAACTTCCTCTAAGATACGCCTTAAGCATTCCACTCCTTACAATGTAGTTCTTTTGAAGGGATGCCCAGAAATGGGGCATGGGGAAATAGGCCGCACGGCCCGATATTAAAGAGACGACACGCTTAAAACCATCCTCACACCAGCCCCTCCTCGATGGCCTTCGCCACCGCCTCGGTGCCAGATTTTACGTGCAGTTTTTCGTAAATGTGGCTGATATGCGAGTTGACGGTGGAATAGGAAACATGGCATTTGTCGGCGATCATCTTATAGCTTAACCCCTGCACCAGCATGGCAAGTATCCCGAGTTCCCGGTCCGTGAGGTTGGATCCTGTCTGGGGCTTTTTGTTCTTGCCATTGAAAAGCTGCAATACCTGGCGGGCCACGGTGGGCGTCATGGGTGCCCCGCCGGCCGATAGTTCGCTGATGGCGTCGATCAGTTTTGCGGGCGGGGTAGTTTTTAGCAGGTATCCATCGGCCCCTGCCCGTATGGCGTCAAAAATCTTTTCGTCCTGTTCAAACACGGTCTGCATCATTATTTTTACCGACGGGAACTGTTTTTTGATCAGTTGCAACCCGTCGATGCCGTCCACATGCGGCATGTCTATATCCATCAGCACCACATCGGGTACGTTCTTACTGATGTTTTTAATTACCTCGCGGCAATCCTCAAAAGTGCCGGTACATTGCATGCCGGGTGTGGAATTGATGAGCATCCCCAACAGTTCCCGCCAGGCTTGGTTGTCGTCAAATACGGCTACTTTTATCATCATGCAAAATTGGGTGGCATAAGAGATAATCTAAAATAGCTGATTCCAATGATTTTTCATCGGATGGCGGTTGGCAGACTTGAAACAAGCTGATTGTATTTTTAGGAATACTCAATAATCAACACTCAATATTCAACACTCAACTGAAAACGGCATGGGTGTTTTCCATTAAATATTGGGTATTGAACATTGAGTGTTGAATATTTTCGCATGCCCGGTTTTATATTGTAAACCTCAACAAAATACCAGTACCCTTTCGCGGATAACAGCCTTGGGTGGCCCAACCAAGCCCATGGCCTTTGCCTGCCATAAACTTATAACCTATCGACCCTTTATGCTCCCTACAGATTGTGAGCCGTTCCAAAATTCGGTACGGTCAAAAGATCCCTCCTTCTCGCCATTTTTGTGGCTAAATTCAACCCCGTCATAGCGGATCCATTTTATATCCACGCCCAATCCTTTTATTGGCGAACCGATAAATGATATTATGTGGTACAGGCGTTTACTATTTGTAACAGGACTGCAACTACGTTGCAATAGCTTTTTTTAAAACATCTATTAAACTGGTTTAAAAATCATTGATATCAACGATAGGCTGCACCGAATCGCCCAGTTAGTTTTGTTGCAGGAAAATAAACGATTTCCCATTTATCCTTATCTATCATAATTATGAAATCAATTTTTACGCAACTTTCGTTTTGCATTGTTTTTTTAGCACTATTTGTAGCCAACACTGCTTCTGCTTCTGTGGTATATGTAAGCAGCGGGGTTACAACCTCTGGGGCGGGTACTACTTGGCCTACGGCGTTTAAAACACTGCAGGAGGCTTTGGATGCAGCCAGTACCAACAGTAGCATTGACCAGGTATGGGTAATGGCAGGAACATATTATCCAACCGCTTATCCCATTGGCTCAACAGGTAACTTGATTGTACGAGACTACGCTTTTAGCCTGAAGAAAGGTCTTGCCATTTATGGTGGCTTTGACGGAACAGAAACAGCAATTACAGGACGTATGCCAGGAAATACGACGGTTCTTAGCGGGGACATTGGTGTGGTAGGTAACAACTTTGATAACTGTTACCACGTAGTAATAGCAGTTAACGTTGATAATACAGCCGTGCTGGACGGTGTGACCATAACTTTAGGCAAAGCTAATGCCGTTGTGCCTCTTTCTGGCGCCCTTGGTGCAAACCGTAGTTATGGCGGCGGTCTGTACAATACCGGTGCCTCGCCCACAATCTCCAATTGTGTTTTGTCATATAATGTTGCAGTTGGCTATGCTGGTGGCATGTATAATGCCATATCCTCTCCTATTGTTACTGGATGCACTTTTTTTGCAGACACCGTAGTAAGCTCATCGTCGAAAGCAGTGGCTGGAGCAGGCATGTGTAATCAAACCCTTTGCAATCCTGTTGTCAGTGATTGTATGTTTACAGGAAATGTTGCCATATCCAATGCTTCAATTTCAGGCAGTATTAGCAGTGGAAGTGCCATTCAAAATGGTGGTGGATGTACTCTTACGCTCAGCAATTGCACTTTCTATGGAAACGGTATATATGGAAATGGCGGCGGCGGCGGTTTTATGAATACGGGCATTGTAATTGCAAAAAATTGCCTGTTCTCCAACAATTTTTCTGGCGCTGCTACTGGTGCTGGCATTGGGTCAGGTGGTGCAATCCAAAGTGAAGACGGGATTGCTACACTTACCAACTGTATTTTTGAAGGCAACAAAGCAAATGGCATAAATGATGATGGCGGTGGTGCCATTATGAATTATAAAGGGGCTGTTAACCTGATAAATTGCACACTTTCGAACAATACTACACAAAGCTCCTATAATACCACCGCTCATGGAATAGCTACTTATCCAAGTGGAACAACCAATATTACCAATTCTATCCTGTGGGGTGCTTCGGCACAGGTCTTAAATAAGGGTATCACCACTGTTTCGTACAGCAATATAAAGGGTGGCTATACCGGTACCGGCAATATTGAGGCTGACCCAAGCTTTGCCAATGCAGTAGCACCAGCCGGCGCAGATGGCATATGGGCAACTACAGACGACGGCCTTGCGCTGAAATGCATGCAGCCCGTCTATCAACACTGGCACTACCCCTTCGCCTGCTGTACCGACTGATTACTCTGGGCAATGCCCGTGTGGGGGCGTATGATATGGGTGCGTATGAGTACCAAGGTACGTTTGTTCAACCCACCCTTGCCGCTAGTACTACAACGTACGCTACCGATATAATTACCACTACTACCTTTGGCGATTGTAATACCGTGATTGCAACGGTTACTCCAACAGGTACGAGTCCGGTAAGCGGCAGTGTAACCGCTAAGGTTTACGTGCAATCCAGCGCACCCACATATATTAGCCAGCCTTATGTACGCCGTACTTACGATATCCGTCCCGTTACCAATGCCGATGCAGCAACTGCAACAGTAACCCTATATTTCCTACAAAGCGATTTTACGGACTACAACGCAAATAGTACTGGTTTTGCATCATTACCTATAGATGCTACAGATGCCGCTGGAAATAAGGCCAACCTGCGTATTTACCAACAGCATGGCACCAGCACCACGGGCAACCTTGGCAGCTATACCGGCTGGGGCGGCACAGGTGCGGCCTCCGTGGATATCATGCCCACCACCGTAACCTATAATACCACATTGGCCCGTTGGGAAGTCAACCTTTCCGATAACAGGTTTTTCCGGCTTTTTTGCACACACGGGCACTTCAATCGCACTGCCCATAAAACTCCTGTCCTTTACGGCCAACAACGCAGGCAGCCGCAACCGTATAGACTGGAACACCGCCACCGAAGACCCGGGCACCAGCTTCGAGATAACCCGCAGTAACAATAGCAGCTCTTTCTATAAGATTGGCGCCGCCGCAGGCAAAGGCCATGATGCAGCCTATACATTTTACGACGACCAACCCATGAACGGCATCAACTATTACCGCCTGAAGATTATGGAAGCAGACGGGGCAACCACTTTTAGCAACGTTGCTATTGTACGGAACGACGGCGCAAAAGGTAGCATCAGCGTTGCACCCATTCCTGCAACCAGTACGGTTACCATCAGCAACACCAACACAGCCCTGATCGGTACATTGGCCATTGTTTATGATATGCATGGCCGGGTAGTCAATAGGTTCACGCTTTCTGTCAACAACCAGATAAATGTAGCCACATGGGCTGCGGGCATCTACAACCTGCGCCTGGCGGACGGTACCACCGTAAGGTTGGTGAAACAGTAATATAACGCCTTCACTGGCAATAATACTTTTATTTCACATTACACGTAATCATAATAAAGGCTCATTCCCCATGCGGGGAATGAGCCTTTATTCATATAGAAGTAGCCAAAAAAACCGATCCTTTTATTGGCGAACCGATAAATGATTTATACGGTACAGGCGTATGCTATTTGTAACAGGACTACAACTGTGTTGCAATAGGGTATGTCAAACAACTATTAAACTGGTTCAAAAATCATTGATATCAACGATAGGCCGCACCAAATCGCCCAGTTATTTTTGTCGCAGGAAAAATTGAACGATTCTTCTAATTTATCCAATTATCTATTTCACCAGCATATCAGCGGTTGTCTTGTTGAATGCGCAATCATTACCATGCAAGAAAAATTACCAACTTCAATGGCAAATCAAAGCGCCTTTAAAAAGTTTCAATCCGAAAGCAGCCATCTCATCCCCCACCTTGCAAAAGCGCTGCTGTTTATGCTGTTGCTGCAAGTGCAAAATGGCTTTTCGCAAACTTACCTGACAATGAAAAACAGCTTTGGGAGAAATTTGAAGTTTAGGTTGGTTTTTATCGCCTTTATTTTTTTAAGCATATCAAACTTACAGGCACAACCAACTGACGCCCGACCTATTATAAAATATACTGTAAACAATTACTCAACCATTGCGAAAGCTGCATGCGATACCTGCCCTGCAGCAATAGGTAAACCCTTGCAGAAAAATAGGCCTATCCCATTTCCAGCCGTGGGATTAATTAATGCTATACCAAAAGCAGGAGTTAACATAAACGAAATTCCTGGAATATGTGCCCCCAATTTTTGGGGTGGAGGTTCTCCTGAAATAAAAGGACTCGTTAAAAGTGTGGCCGGGATGACGGATTACTATGCCGCGAACTATAGGAAAACTGAGATACTTTATTTTAAAAGTGGTGCACAAGGTGTTGCCGTTTCTAAGTCTGGAACGATTTATACTGGTTCACTTACTGTTCGTCTCGGCCCTCTTACGGATTCATCGACCGTCAATGGATTTTTTTCATTCAAATCGAAACCTGAAAGGTTACCGTTATTCAATTCTACTTCCGATTCGAAGTTTGAGCAAAGTCCGGCCAAACTTGTAGATGACGACGGTGAATTCCCTAACCCTGACAAAGAGATAGCTTATTTCGCTATCGACCCTGAAAATGAAAAAATTGTGTATGCGAGTTTAAGAAATCCTAATCAGATAGACGAGAAACTTCTGGCCAGGAAAAATCCTGATAATGGAATATGGGAACTACTTAATTGGGATATGCCAGAAGGGAATGGGTTGGGGCAAGGCGTATGGGGTGCATTGGCTGTAGACCATGATGGTAATTTATACGTTGCTGATTCAACACACCATGTAATTGTAAAAGTTACATTTGACGGTAACGGCAAACCCAAAAAATGGCAGATTATTGGAGGCCAATTTGATACGCCTGGATTTGTGAATGATGTAGATGAAGATGCCCGGTTTAATAAGCCCAGTGGTATTTGTGTAACCGAGGATGGGGATGTATATGTGGGAGATTTCGGGAACAATGTGATCAGAAAAATTGACGACGATGGCGAAGTAACTACCTATGCTGGTAATGAAGATGGGAAGCCAGGTTTTAAAGATGACCACCTTTGGTCTAACGCAAAGTTCGATGGTCCTACTGCGCTGGCGTATAACGAAGAGACTGAAACACTTTATGTTGTTGATTATAACAACAAAACAATTCGGGAAATCGATGATGACGAAGAAGTATCTACACTAGCTGGAATTGCTGGCTCCGCCAATCCTATTACAGACCCGGGAGGGTTTGCTATGAATTTTTATTATTATCTTGCCTTGCTCAACCAAGATCCTGATGAGGCTAAATTTCAAAACCCAACTGGTATTGCCATCGACCCTTCGGGATTGGGTTTGTATGTAAGTGACGGCAAGTATATTAAGTATGTAAATACCTTCGAGGCCGTATTTGCTGTTACAGCTGCTATTGGTGATCCAAAAGCAAATGTTGGTCCGCTTGCCATATTGCCCTATGGCATTGCAATGAACCCCAATAATGGAGCCTTCTTTGGAGTTCCTTTGGTGGAATGGGCACCTACCACTTATGCAGTTGCAGCAACCAACCACCTGGGCATTAGTGTTTTAAACGGTTTTATTACTTTTCAGGTAGTCGGTTGTCCATCCGTTCCGGATAGCGTGGCAGAAAATAAAACCATCTCCCTGAGTCAACTGCCTTTTACCTGGAATGGACAAGTATTGAACAGTGCCGGAACGGCCTCTGTTACCCTCAAAAATATGTATGGATGCGACAGTGTGGTGGTGCTGAACTTAAAAGTGAAACCGGAATTTAATTATAATAGCGACCCCTATATTCTAAGCCTGGGACAGCAAATAAAACCCATTACGCCAACCACTGCAGGCTCAGCAATTGATGCTTTCTCCATTAGCCCTGCACTTCCTGCTGGCCTTACCTTAAATGCCCAAACGGGCATAATTAGCGGTACGCCGCTTGCCTATGCTACCACCCAGCTTTTTCCCGCAATAGGGCCACAAACGGCGGTGCCATATCCTGCTCCCTGGGATGCTTAAAGCAACTTAGGGTGCGGATATTACCCAGGTTAAAATAGTGGATGGTAATCAGAAAGCCATTTTTGAAAACAACACCGCCTTTCAAAGCTTGCAGGGCAGTGCCGGCCTAGGCACCGGCACACCAGGTGCTTATACCGATTTTAGTGGGTTGGGTGCTATCAAAATGTCTACCAATACCCCCTATTCTATGCAGTTATCCAACGCTCTTGCTGGGCAGTATGGATATCAGCTTAAATCAAATTTTGGGTATGTTGAATTTTATGAACTCCTACGCCGTGTATATCGATTATAACAGGGATGGGGATTTTGATGATGCAGGTGAGCGGGTATATATTTCTGCAGCCCCACAAAGGGATGCGCATGCCGAAGTTTTTAATCTAAACATTCCGGGTACGGCAACAGCCGGTGTAACTAAAATGCGCATCTATTGCGTAGAAGCTAGCACGAAACCTTCCTATCTACTCTTTTAATACTGGTCTTGGTCAGTTCACAACGGTAGCCCGTACTACCGATCAGGCATTATCGTTCTATCCATTTTTTAATAATATATCTACTAATGGGCAGTCAGATTTTGGTAGTCTATTCGCTAGACTACGGTGAATTTGAAGACTATAATATTGAAATAATAAATCCGTATACGCAAGTCTTATGTTATTACAGGCAGTAATAATGTGGGGACTGCTCAATCAACCATTAGAATTGCTGTAAACAATCCCAGTACATCTACCACCAATGCAACAATCTGTTCAACCGAGCTTCCTTATACTTGGAATGGACTAACCTTTTCGCAGGCTGGTACACAAACGGCTCATCTGATCAATGTATATGGTGCAGACAGTGCAGCTACATTAATCCTTAAGGTTAAACAAGCCACTTCATCTGTAATAGCCGTGGCCTACTGTGGGCCCTATACTTACCAAGGCACAGTGTACACCACGTCGGGCGATTACGCTGTTCATATTACCAATGCCGCAGGTTGTGATAGCGCCATTATTTTCAGGTTCCGCCAGAAGGCCACGGCTTCGGTAACCAATTTTAATATAATACCCGCCCAACTGCCATATACCTGGAACGGATTAACTTTTACAACTGCTAGTACCATGGCTGCCCACCTCTTGAATGCAGAGGGTTGCGACAGTACTGCGACTTTGAACCTAAGGGTGGCATACAATATTTATTATCCAGCTATCAGTCTTTTACAAGTAAACAAACCCATTACTTCGTTAAGCCCCGGAATAGAAGGCTATTATCCATTAGGGGTTTTGCACGGTGCATACGATGGATATAATATTTCTCCAGCCCTTCCCAATGGTTTACAGCTAAACTCCACTACCGGGGTTATTAGCGGAACGCCTACACAGCTAAGTCCTTTGCAAACCTATACCGTTACACTAAATCAGGATGGTGCAAGACCTTCCACTTTTAAACTGTCCGTAGGGGTGCCTTCGGCAACTACCACTACTCTCAGTAATTGTGGGCCTTACACCTGGAATGGGGTGGTTTATACCACGCCCACTACTATATCGGTTGCGTTAAAAAATCAATATGGTTTTGACAGTACCGCGACCCTTATACTGTCCATTAGAAATCCATCTGCTTCTATTACCTCCATATTTGTAAACCAGTCCGAGCTGCCCCTCACCTGGAATGGGATTAATATAATAAATGAGGGCAATAAAAACATTTCTCTGATAAATGCTGTAGGCTGCGATAGTGCTATAACATTAAATGTAGCGGTAAACCCTAAAGTATTGTATCAATCGCCCAATATTTTGCTGGCAAACCAACTGATGGCGCCTATTGCCCCCCAAAACACAGGAGGCTCCGTTCCATCCGTTCTTGGCAATGTTTCCACGCTTATCAAAACCAATTACCTGTCGCCTATTTCCATTGCATTGGATGCACAGGGTAATAGTTATGTGAGCGACGGGCTGAGTGGGATAATTTATAAAATCACCCGGCAGGGCATCGTTTCTACAGTTGCTGGTTTTGGTACTACCCAGGCCTTTCTGGCAATAGATAAGGCAGGAAACATATATGCTGCAGACCGGCTTAGCAACCGGATTATAAAGAAAGACACTACAGGTATTATTACCGTATTGGCAAATGCAAGCTCGCCCAATGGCATTGCAATAGACAGTGCAGGCAATGTGTATTTTAGCGAAGGCAACTATCACCGCATTAGAAAAATAAGCAGTACTGGCACTGTTTCTACACTGGCTGGTGGCCCATCGGCGGGATATGCCAATGGCAATGGAACAGCAGCAAAATTTAATACGCCTTCGGGGTTAAGTGTAGACAATGCGGGCAACGTATATGTGGCAGATTTGCTGAATAATAGAATAAGAAAAATTACAGCTGCGGGCGATGTTACAAGCTTTGCTGGTAATGGTGCTGCCATTTCGGTAGATGGCACAATTAGCAATGCTGGTTTTAATGCGCCTATTGATATTGAAGCAGATAACTGGGGCAATAAATATGTGGTGGACAATGGCTCATCAAAAATTAGAAAGATAGATACGGCAGGAATGGTGAGCACATTGGCAGGCACTACTGCCGGCTACCAGGATGGCGCAGGCTCGCAGGCTAAATTTAGTTTGCCCATGAGCCTTACAACAGACTCGCATGGCCAGGTATATGTGGCTGATAAAGCCAATGCGGCAATCAGGCAAATAAATGCCATCAATTATAATATACAACCAGCCTTGGTGAAAGGACTGCATTTTGATGAAGCAACAGGTGTTATCAGCGGTACGCCTACAGATACGCTGCTGCAACCTGTTACCTATACCATTCATGCTTTTAATAAAGCAGGCGCAGATAGTTTCAAAACTGTACTTGGTGTTTGCAACCCTATGGCAACATCCTTTACACTAAATACCTGCGATAAATATGTATGGAACGACAGCACCTACACCAGCAGCACAACCCATACCCGTACCCTAAAAAATAGGGGCGGTTGCGATAGTGTTGTTACCATGCGCCTTGTTATCAGGAAAAGTTCTACAGGCCTTACCACTACCGCCACGGCCTGTGGTAGTTATGTATGGAAAGGAGTAACCTATAATAAAACAGGTATATATACCAATGTTTACCCCAATGCGGTTGGTTGCGACAGTACAATTTATTTAAACCTTACCATCAAGCCCATATCTACCACCAACCTGTTTGTAGACCTCAATCCATTACAATTTCCTTATACATGGAGAGGGAAAACCTTTACAGTTCCTGGTAAAGATTCAATTGTGCTGGCGAATGGCAATAGTGTGGGATGTGACAGTATAATTACAATGACCGTAAGGATATCGAACTTGATTCCCAATATAAGTTATGCTACGAGGGATACTATATTGTATTGGGAGAAAAAAATTGATGTGCCCATTGCTATGACCAATACAGGCGCACCTATTCCCCAAATGAAAGTAGCAGAAAGGGATACCCTGATTAATTTTTCAAACAATGGTCCCGGTGATTACATAAGAAATACAGTAAAAGGCCTTGATGGCTATTACTATGCCACTCAATATAACAGCAATCAAATTTTTAAATTAAGTAGCTCAGGGGTTTGGACAGTTTTTGCAACGCCTAGTAGCGCAGCAGTTACAGCGATGGCTGTAGATAAATCTGGAAATATGTACGTTGGTATTAATTCATTAAATAGTCAGGTTGAAAAAATAACGCCTAATGGGGTGATAACCACATTAAACGGGTCTCCAGTTTTCTTTGGAAGTGCAATGTCAGTTGATGCTGATAATAATTTAATTCTTGCAGCTCAGAAAATTGACAATCAACTTCAAATTACAAAATTCAACCTTTCCACCAGCCAGTATGTGCAAACGCAAATGGACTACAGCCCTTATCTTAATTTGGGTGATTTAGCTATGAAGACGGATTCAAAAGGAAACATGTATCTATATACGAACTTGGGTACTAGTGTTATGAAAATTAAACCCAACGGACAAATATCAGGTATTGGGCAAAAAGGGTCGTCTTATTCTGTATTTAAGGCGGGAAATGGGACAGATGCTCTTATACCGCAAATATCCAGTATGGCGATAGATTCCACTAATGACAATGTGTATCTTATGGCTTATGGTAGAATCCTTAGGGTGGACACGTCCGCCAATGTAAGCGCACTTACCGCCAGTTGGTTTGACTCATATAAAGACCAGATTTTCAGGGTTGACAATGGAAAGATGTCTATCATCAATAATACAACCCGCATACTCTACACGGCCAATGTTTATGGTATTGGTTCCATTCCTTTTATGGATAATTGGGGTGGGAGCGGTACGCTTTATGGTTATGGAACACCAAACTTTAAGGATTTTGATAACAGGATCCGCTTAGATAGCAGTGGCGCCATTGTGGGTACACCAAAGGGCCAATACAACCCCCAAACGGGCGTTGTTTATGCAGCAAATACTGCCACGGCTTATTCTATTGTAGCGGCCAACCAGTATGGCATAGGCAACTTTCCTATGGTAATAACAACAAAATCCATTACCTACATCAATGAGACCTTTATAACTACCAGTCTTCCTTATATATGGAGGGGCAGGTCGTTTAATGCAGCAACAGATACCGCTACTTATTTTGCTACTAACAAAACATTGGCTGATGATACGTTGTACACCTTGCATTTAATTTATGAAGCTCCAGCGCCTGTCATAACAGCCACAGGTAATTGTGTGGGAGGTAATATTACCCTTACCGCAAATTCTGCTGCTAAAAATTCCATCAGCTTTGATGGCACCAATGTTGCCACTATTAAATATGCGAAAATTGGGGTTACTATTCCGTATGTTAATTATAATTACTATACTAAACCAAATGGTTATGCATATAATCCTACCTCTTCTTATGAGGTTTGGATAAAGCCAGCTTCCGTAAGTGTAACACAATATATATTTACGAAAGACACGGTTAAGTCTCATGGTGGTTTTATTGGCTTATCTATTCAAAATGGGAAATTGGTGTATGAATTTACAAAAGGAAATACAACAGTGATAGCCTATAAACTTACTTCTAATAGCAGTATATTACCCAATGTATGGACACATATAGCAGCCTCTTATTATGATTCTGCATTGCATGTTTTCATCAATGGGCAGCTAGACGGTACGCTCCAAACGCCTAGTTTTGATTTTAATAGTACCTATTATGACCCAGTTACCAGCACCACCTTTTATCCCGACTTTTTCCTTGGTGGGTTAGGTCGTCAATTTGGGTTTAAAGGGGAGATGGATGAATTGCGGATGTGGAGTATTGTAAAAAATGCAGCTGCTATTCAGGCTACCAAAAATTCTCTGGTAGCGCCATTAAGTACTGGGCTGGGTTTGTATTACCGGTTTGATGGAGATGTAAGTGATAACGTCAGCGATATTTCCCTATTACACCGGGGAGCAACGTTGATAAAGCCTGCCTCTAGCGTATCGCCATCACAGGCACCTATCAATTTTGCCTCCTATAAATGGCAGCCTGGCGGACTTACTACAAATCCTATTGTAGTAAATCCCGCAAGCAACACCCTTTATACTTTAACGGTAACAGACTATAAAGGAACTTCAGGGTCCGGTACCTTGTTGGTGTCCACTCTTAAAAGTAATACCATAGAAACCATCCGTGTATGCGGCAGTTCCTATATTTGGCATGGTACCACCTATACCGCTTCTACCAATACACCCACTTGGAAAGGCCAAAACCAGCTTGGTTGTGATTCCAATGTAACCTTGAACCTTACACTGCTTCCTTTGCCAACACCAGCAATTACTGGGGCAAATAAAATTTGTATAGGTAGTACAGCAACGCTATCTGCCTCTGGCTATAGCAGCTATGCTTGGTTACCTGGCGGCGAAACCACGGCTGCCATAACCGTACAGCCTAATACAAGCAGTACTTATACACTTAAGGTAACCGATGCCAATGGATGCACGTCATCCGTATCAAAAACCATCGTGGTAGGTGGGCCATCTTCTTTTACAGAAAAGATAAGTGCCTGTGGAAGCTATATCTGGCATGGTACCACTTATACCAGCTCGAACAATACCGCCACATGGCTAGGGGTAAATGCAGCAGGTTGTGATTCGGTAGTTACGTTAAATCTTCGTATCGATCCATTGCCTATAGCAGGTGTCGTGCCTTTTAATGGGCAAACCATTTGTTCGGGGAGTCCGCTCCAAATTACGGCACGGGCATCGGGCAAGCAATTGAACCTAGATGGAAACAGCAGGGTGGTATTAGATGCCATGGGGGTGAACGCCAGCCACTGGATTTACCTTGGAAGGTTGGGTGAATTTTTCAAGTATTGGCACCCTGCAAAGTATCATCAGCCAAACCACTGGCAACACGCCGCTGCCATTTGATGCATGGCTCAATGCAAATGGCACGGTAAGTTTTGCAGTAGGCAATGGCGTTACTACCAGTAGCATTACAACGGCTGCAGCCTTACCTGCTAAAAGCTGGCATCATGTGGCTTTTGTGTATAGCAACCCAACTATTACCATCTATATTGATGGCGTTTCCAGCGCTAGCGGCACGGCAGTACTACCCGTTGCCGGAAAGCTGAACAATTTTATGATAGGCAATAACCAAAGTTTATCGAGGCCTATGGTTGGCGCAGTAGATGAGATAAGGGTGTGGAACGTGGCTTTATCGCAAGTTCAAATTTCTGGCAATAGAACTTTATCTGTGAAGCCTGACAGTTATGGCTTGGTGGCCTATTATAAATTTGATGAAGCGGATACCGAGTTGCCGGTGAATACGGCAAATGGCGCAACTTCTGCAACGATTATTGGTAATGCTAAGCACAGTATCTCGACTGCGCCAATAGTCTATCAATCGTACAATTGGACGGGTGGTTTTACATCGCCTGTGATTACTGCAGCTAATACAAGTACCCTTTACACTACAATGGTTACTGATGTGAATGGATGCAGTGCTTCAGCATCTGGAAAAGCAGTGGTATCTTCACCCAGTACGTTTACAGAAGTAGTAAAGGCTTGTGGCCCTTACACCTGGCATGGGGTAACTTACACTAGCTCAAACAATACAGCCAAATGGACCACGCAGAATGCAGCGGGTTGTGATTCGGTGGTAACTTTAAACCTCAGCATTGGTACACCATCTGCTTCAATTGAAACAGCCGCTGCGTGTAATTATTTTGTTTGGCATGGTACCACCTACACAACATCTACGGCCGGTGCTACCTGGCTTACCGTAAATGCATCAGGCTGTGATTCTATGGTTACATTACACCTAACTATTACGAATGCTGTTGAACGTACGGATACGGTAACGGCGTGCGTGGCATATCGCTGGCATGATTCCACTTATACTGCATCTACAACAGCGCCAACCTGGTATGGAACAAGTAAAAATGGTTGTGATTCAATCGTTCATTTGAATTTGACTATTGCAGATTTTCCTGTGGCCAAAATTAACGCCATGAACAGGGTAACGACGAATGTATGCCAAGTAGGCATTGTATTGCAGAATGCAAATGAAGCCTTTACAAAATATGCAACCGGTGTAAATATTTTCAGTTCTGAAATGGCTAAAAATGAAAACCAGCAAATTATTGGAAAGCCTGATACCTATCCAAATTACGGTGATTTTGCTACGGCCTGGTCTACCAAAGACGACCAAGCTAAGACGGGAATTCATTGAGCTTACCTATGATAACCCCCAGCCCATCAATTTCATCGATATTTATGAAACATTAAACAGTGGAACAATTGATACAGTATATGTAAAAAATCCTGCAACCGATGCCTTTGAGGTTGTCTATAGTGGGACAGCAGAATTGTATAATACACCGCTGCAAAACAGGATATCATTCCCATTGACAACTTATGCAGTTTCAACCATCCGGATTGCCATAAACTCTGTTGACCTGCCCGCACAAAAATCCATTGATGCGGTAGCCATTGGAATCTCCAACAGCAATTCCTACAGGTGGTCCAATGGCAGTAGCGTGGATACTTTGCTTGCAACCCAACCAGGAGACTATGTATTAACAGCTACGAACGAATTTGGATGTTCCGTATCAGATACAATTAATTTGGGCACTTTTGAACTACAGCAGTCAACAGACGACTTGTTGATTGCATCGGCAAATCAAACGGTTACCAAAAATGTAGTGACTGGAGCCGCTACCATTTTTGGAAAGGATTGCGAACTAATAGCTTCGCTGACGCCAACAGGCGACGCATCGGCGGTAACCGGCAGTGTAAGCGCAAACGTTTGGATAGAAACCGCACAGCCCACTACTTATGTAAAACGGCATTACCAGATGACCCCGGCCACCAATGCCAGCGCTGCGACCGGAATGGTAACGCTATATTTTTCACAACAGGAATTTACTGATTTTAATGCACTTAACAGCCTAAAACTTCCGATAGATGCAACAGACGCTGCCAATAATCAGGCGCATTTGCTGATAGAAAAGCATAGCGGCATTAGCAGTGATGGTTCGGGACTGCCCGCCAGTTATCCCTCTGGTAGTGCTACTTCCATTATGCCAACTTCGGTTAGCTGGAACGCCACCGCCAGCCGTTGGGAGGTAACTTTCAACACAGTTGGTTTTAGTGGTTTCTTCGTTAAAACACAATCTGCCGTTTTACCCGTCACCCTCGTTTCTTTCACAGCGAACCTTGCCAGCAGCAAAACCGTTGCCCTACAATGGAACGTGGCCGAACAAATTGGTATCAAAAGTTATGTGGTGGAAAGAAGTGTTGATGGAAATAGCTTTAGCTCGATTGGCAGCGTGGCGGCAAACAGTTTATCGGCCACCAGTTACGGTTACACAGATGCAAACCTGCCAGCAGCAGCAGCGGTTTATTATCGATTAAAGATTATTGGGGTTGATGGAACGGTTACTTATTCATCTATTGTTCCGGTAAGATTGGGTGCAAGCAACCTTATCACCATTTACCCGAACCCTGCAAAGAATTTTGTATGGCTGCAGGGAGGAAGTATCGCTTTGATTGGCACCGAAGCTTTTGTTACAGATTTGCAGGGTCGTGTAATTAGCAAAACCCGTATCAGTGCATGGCCGTTGCTTATAAATACTGCCAGCCTTGCAGATGGTGTTTATTTGATAAGGCTGGACGACAACCAGACCTTAAAACTGGTGGTTGGCAAATAGATTTTAGTTTGGCATATCATTAGTATGGCCGGTCAAAATTGACTGGCCATACTGATTTTCTAGACGTAAGGGGCTATAAAAAATCTATTGGAATGGTGGCACACCTGACTCATAATCAGATGATCTCTGGTTCGAGCCTAGGTGTGTTCACCTGAAATCAATTAGTTATGAATAAATTTTCATAGCTGCTTTTTTATTTTGTCTTGTCCTGAAATAGCTACGATTGGCAGGCGGGGGTTAATTTAACTGGTTTTTCCAGTTATCATGAAACTTGAAAAATACCAGGTTATCGTATCGTTCGACAAAAAGAAGAGGATAAAAAGAAATTTCTTGATTCATGGTTCCTTTCACTTGACGATAATGAAAGGAAAAGACTTCTAGAACCTTTAAATAACCCACATTCAGAAAACGATGATAAATTACTTGGTATTTGGCTTTCCTCGCCAGACGAAGCTCGGCACAATGTCGGCTGACGAAGAACGGATATTTCCAGTTTCGGAAAATGGCAATTGTATTGGCGTGGTAAGCCTGCGGCATATCATCGAATGCTCATTGATTTATGCAGCAAGGCACGAAAATGCTTATGGAGGTTAAAAACGTGGCTAGGCTGGTGCACTGATTCCTGCAATTAATTTCTGGAGTTCCAAATAAAAAGTAGACAATTTTTATTTGGAATTGCAAACCCTGGTGGGAAAGCCGACGGTATGGTAATGCTCCGCGAAAGCGGCAAAATCCCCGTTGAGCTGGGCCTCGTACCTGCTGGCCCTTGTCACCGCGGACCTCAGGTTGTCGGGCACATGGCCAGCGGCACGCCGCCGTAAAATGCAGAGCCTTTTCGTAGGGCCTTCGATTGGCAGGCGGGCGCTAATTTAACTGGTTTTTCCAGAAGTATATCTTAATTATCAGGCTTTGTCTTCTTTAACCAGTCTCCAATAATGTTTGCCCAAAGGCGTAAGTACGCATGATTTTGATCCCATAGCGGCATCATACATATGCTTAGTACCCGCTGGAACTACCAGTCCAACCTTTACCATTTCCTGTAAATGTTTAAGTTTTTCTACGTTTTCTGGTTTGGCGTATGGCTCCATATTTCTGTTATCACCATCTTTGATATTTGTATCTTCATACGACGGGTCCAATTCATGCGGAGATTCACTGGTTTTAAAATATTTAACTATTTTTAAAAGCACTTCCTTTGAAATACGGGGTATCATTTTTCGCAGTGTAACAAAGCGGCACACATGTGTTTTAAAAACGGGCCGTTGTCCGAATTCTCCCAATGCCTGGTCAATACATGAATAAATGCTCCCAGGCGTAATATTTCCACGTATATCGGCCGCACCGCCGTTCAATGCAAATAAAAGCAAATTCGTAAATACCCCCCGCAGCTTAACTTCCTTTGTTATCTGATTGTTCCGGCTGGCTGTAAGAATAGTAACACCTTCCATTATGTCAATGGTAAGGGCAGATTTTTTTTTTGTTTGAGCAATAGCACCCGAATAGCAACAATCAAGGATAATAACGCGGTGAAGGGTTTTTGACTCGTTGGCAACCTTTATAATTGTATCCATGGACAAACCTGCATCAGATTCCTTCGAATCGGGTGTCACAAGATATCCGCCTTTACTATTTACATATCCATGCCCAGAGTAATAAAATAGTGCAAGGTCAGTTGGTGCTTCAAAATGTTCTTTCACAAGTTGTAGCAGTTCATCTTGGGTCTCAACATTTAACTGAAGATTTATGTACATATTATCAGATCCATCTTCGTTAAACCGAAGTATTTCTGCCATTGCAATTGCATCGCTTTCGCATCCGGGTAAGATTTTTTGACCATAATCTTTAATACCAACAATCAATGCTTTCATATATTATATTTAAGTATTTTACTTATTACTCAAAAGTAATTTAAACCATAATTCAATAAACCCTATTTAAGTAAAGGAAAAAACCCTTTACAAAGGATTTTTCCTGAATATTAAAGCTACTGATTTATAAACTGTTTTTCGGTTTAGCTTCGCATAGCTTTTAAAATTTCACGCTTAAACTTAAACCTTAAATTTAAAAACCATGGAAAAAGAAACTATCCCATTACCGTACTTTTTTATCTCGCAGGATGTGGTGGAAAAAAGGGTTGCAAACTTTGTTGAAAACAAACACAGCGTGTTGACCGAAGCACTCGGCAAAATGGATACAAAGAATATATGGTATTCGCTTGATCATATTGAAAAGCTGTTGCAGGAAATTAAACTTGTAAACGGTGATGGCCTGAGGATTTTCTTTGGGATGTATGAACCAACCCACCGTTTCGCCGGACAGCTTTGTTTGGTAATGAACCCAACCAGGCCAAATGCTAAAGGCGGCCACGATAATGTAATATTAGAAAATGAACCGGATTTTGAGAAGCGCTCAACATTTGAAAGGTCAGTTCGTTTCCCCAAGGGAGACGACCCGTCTGTTGTATGGGGCTATAATTATGGCTCCCCATGCCCGCCTTCCTGTGATGATGATTCAACGATCTAAACCAATGCAGAAATTATTTCACTATAATTATCTCTACCTAATACCCTTGTTTCTAAGTGCCATGGCCAGCTTAAGAACGTTTAAGCTGGCCCGGCTTAAACCCTATCGGTCTTTCGCGGCTTTATTGATATCCACATTTTTGGTGGAGTGTTTTGCGATCGGCTGGAAGTGGTCTTTTTACAAAACCGCTTTTTGGAACTGTTCCAGATCTAATTTATGGATTTATAATGGGTTTCTTGTAATAAGGCTTTTACTTTATTTACACCTGTTCTACCATTCGCTCGTCTCAAAAAAATTAAAAAGGATTATTTTATATGCTACAATTCCATTGTTGGTTTTTGGCATCCTAAATTATTTTTTTATCCAGCAGCCAAATGAAGAAAATAGTTACAGCATTTTGGCTGACCATCTTTTCATCATAGCACTATCCCTGTTGTTCTTTAACCAGGTATTGAAAGACAGCACAATCATCAAGCTTAATTCCAATCCAATGGTTTGGATCTCACTAGGGACTTTCATTTATTTTTCTGGATCATTACCTTTTTTTATAGTGCTGGGGCTTTTAAATAAAAGTAATGTCCCTTTGGCTTATTCTCTATTGTACGTAAACACTGCCCTTAATACATTGATGTATACTTTCTATTTAATTTCATTTTTATGCAGACCCCATATTCAGAAATAACCTACCTTACTATAATCATTTCTACCATACTGATATTGGTGTTTGGCAGTATCATTATTTATTATCTATTTTTTTACCAAAAGAAACGATATCTTCATCAGAAGGAAATCCTTGAATTAAGGGTAGCTTTTAACCAAACCCTGATGCAGTCAAAACTCGAAATACAGGAAGAAACGCTGGACCACATAGCGAAGGAGCTCCATGCAAATTTTAGCCATCTTGTCTCACTCATTAACATTAATCTTTCTGAACTGCTCCCGCAAAGTTCGGAAAGCATGAAAGAAAGCGTGATGGAAACAAAATCGCTTGCCAAACAGCTTCTTGTTGAGCTGAAAGCCCTTAGTGCAAGCCTTAATACGGACCATATTATGCAGATCGGTTTTTCCAGTGCTTTTGATAACGAGCTGAAAAGATTGTACAAGACCAAAAGATTTGAGGTTGATTTTAGAAAAACAGGTGAAGAATATCGATTGAGACCTGAACATGAGATTATCCTATTCCGCTTATGCCAGGAAATTTTGAACAATGTTCTCAAGTACTCAAATGCGAAGTCCGTAAAGGCTAGTCTTAATTATTCTCCTGACCTTTTTCAGGTCAGTATTATTGATGACGGTGTGGGATTTGATATGGAAGATGTTGAAAAAGAAAGTGCTGAAAAAGAAAGTACCGGTTTACTCAATATGAAAAAAAGGGCTAACCTGATCAACGCAAACGTGCAGGTCAAAAGCAGCCCTGGCAATGGCACCAAGGTTGTTATTGCCATCCCACGTAATAATTAAAAATAGTTTATGAATACGCCCCAAAAGCAATTGAACCTTGCCATTGTTGATGACCATAAGCTTTTCAGAAAAGGGTTGGTTAAACTGATAAACCTGGCAGACAGGGAAAATAAGTACAATGTACTTTTTGAGGCAGGGAACGGGGCCGAACTTATCGCCGAGCTTAGTAAAGAGGATCTGCCCATATTACCTGATATTGTATTGATGGACATAGAGATGCCTGGTATGGACGGTTTTGGGGCAGTGGCATGGATGAAAGAAAACCATCCGGAAATAAGCATATTGGTGATCACCATGTTTGAAGAAGAAGAAAAAACATTAAAAATGCTGCGCCTTGGCGTTAAAGGATTCCTATCAAAAAACATTGAGGTTGAAGATATGTACTCCGCCCTCGAAACTATAAAAAATAAAGGCATATATTACTCGGAAGCTGCATTTAATGTGGCTACAAAGGCCATGCTCGGCAATGTGCAGAACATAACAGCACCTGAAAAAACAGCTGGTCAGGTAGCTGAGCTCTCCAAAATTGACCGTACTTTTTTAGAATACGTATGCACCGAACTAACCTATCAGCAAATAGCCGATAAAATGTTTTTAAGCCCAAAAACAATTGACGGTTACAGGGATGCGCTGTTTAAAAGATTTGATGCAAAAAGCCGCGTAGGTTTGGCATTATATGCCGTTAAAAACGGTTATGTGAAAATCTGATTTCGGCCTTAATTTAGTTTACATTATAGATATTTCTTAAAAACAACTTCATTATTACTTGACAACCTGGGGATTGTAATTAATTAATTTTCAGTTAGCTGTTTGTATATCAATAGTTATATAAATGAAATAATATTTAAATAGCTTCAAATTGATTGTCGCATTATTTTACTTAATTAAGACTGTATAATTTAAGGTTGTTCTAAGTTATAACTTATTCGTTATCTTAATAAATTCCTTTTTATTAAAACAGGGTATTTCCCCCGATTACAGGTTTTTTCCCAAAACAACATATCCAATCTTTGCTAAAGTTTAATTAAAATATTTATAAACTAAAATCTAAAATTTACAATCGTGAAAAACAAAGCTTTTTATCCAACCCTCTTCGGAATGTTCGCAGCTACTTATTTATCTGCCCAAACGGTCTCAAACAAAATTGACTCTGCCAATTCCAATGTTATAAAGACCAACGTTGCCGCTACAAATGCTGCTAACACGGTAACAGCAACAAGAAATACATTGGACTATGTAACCGGTAGCATTGGAGGTTTTTTTAAGAAAAAAACGAAAGATCCAAAAAGGGATTCAACGACAACTACCCCTTCTACTGCCAGTGTTGTTACCATCAATATTACCGGTATTGACCATGACAATCTTGTAACGCTACGGGACAGTATCGAGATTATTACTGGTGTGGTAAAAATTACCAAGAAATATGATCCAAATGCTTCTAACATAACAGTGTATTACACCGGAAAAGCCGATTTGTGGGAGCTGGTTCCACGTCATCTTCAAAAAATGTTTGTAGTTAAAAACGAGGATGACGGACTGGTTAATTTAGAAATGAAAAAATAAAACATTTTTACACTGCGGTTGAATGCTTTAAACGTTTTAAGTAATCCATTTAAAATTAATTCTTTTTCATATTTTATCGGCTTAAAAAATAATGAAGCAGTTTATATATACTATTTTAAGAACCGCTTTCTTTTCTAGTTTTTAAACTCAGATTAATTAGGCCAAATTATTTGAGTCTTAATGAATTAAATTAAATTTACAATATTTTGCATTTGGCATTTATTTTATTTCTAGTGTTGAATACTACTGGAAAAAATTATTAAAAAAAGCGAAAGGATTATGCACTGACTGAAAAATAATTTATATTGTGCCATCCAATGAAATAATATATAAAAATATCAACACTCTAATGAATATATCAATAGCAATTATTTGATATTTTCATTAGAATGTATAATTAATAATGGATTATTTAAATTGAAGAGACGATTAAAATAGTTTTTAAGTTAATATTAATTTCTATGTTAGTTGAAGAAGAAAGATTAAAAGAAAATTTAGCACAACAAAAAAATGTTGTTACGATATTAAGTTACAACGAATATTTTGATGCAAAACATTTTCAGCATTTAATCACACCACAATTATCAACCACAAAAAAAGATTTAGATATCATCTTTTCGTCACAGGAAGCTATTGGAGGATATTTAAAAAAACAAGAAAGTAGTATTGATGGCGAATTTCAGGTGCTTGATATTGAAAAGGATTTTTCTTACTCATTTTCTCTTTGTTTTCGCGAAGGCAAATATTCACTAAACAACCGTACACAGCCGCCTTTAAAAATTCCTATGCAGGGACTTTATGAAAGTTACTTTAATAAAACGGAAGAACAAATTGCTCGTTTTGAAAGTTTTATAGAAATAAATGCTTGGCATGGTAAATCATTTGGAAGCATGGTGTGGGAGTATTTATGCAAGTACGAAAATGGTGCTGGCGATTATGATGAACTGATAGCGTCTTTTAATAGTGAAGAATGGGCTGATATTACTATTGCTAAATTGGCAACTTTCAAAAAGTCCATTTTATTATTTGCAAAAATTGACGAAACAAAACCATATAAAGTTGTAGGAGACTTGGGTTCGATTTTTTCCACCCAATATGCCCCTATGGCTAAAATGGCTAAACAACACGGCGCGGAATATTTATATGAACAGCAACACACCTTTTATCACAAGCATCCATCAATTTTTTTTGAGCTTTACTGTTATCCAAAAATGGTAAAAATACCCATTTATGATGCCAAAAGTTCCACTAACGAATATTGTATTCCAAAGCAGCTTCAGGTTGTTAATGTTGGTGATTTTTCTTTTTATCATGAAAACCAGCAATTAAAAATACCATATTTATCAGAAAAGAAAGGACAAATTGTTAGCCTAGAAATGTTTTTAGACCGCAACCAAAATGTTTTTGTAAAAATTGATGACAAAATCCACCTTTTACATGAATAACCCTACCGATCTCACATCTATCATTAATTACATCAGCAATATATCTCCGCATGGGCCAGAAGAAGTAACTATGGCATGCCAAGAAATAAAAGCAATAACTCAAGCTATTGTAAACTTTATTGTAAATTTAAATATTGACAGACAGGTATTATTGATGCAAGCCACCAATAAAGAACTGAAAAGCAATGTTGAACAATTAGACAAAAAAGTTGGTGAAGCAAAATTTTTCAACGAAGAATACAAACAACTGTTTGAGCAAGAGCAGACCCTTTTGGCTGAGCAAAAAAAAATTAGTGATTTAACTAATCAAAAGAAACTAATTGAGGAGCTGCTGGTTTTTATTGGTCAGCATGATATTGAGTTGTTAAAAAATGAACTTAACTTGGTGCATGGCAAGGCCGAAGGCAGTATTGCCCCTATTACTAGCTGGCTTAGTGAACTTACCGCTTTATTTGTTAATTTACATAGCGACTTTTCAGTTGAAACTAGGACTTTACTAGAAAACATAAATAAACAAAAGCAACAAGTTGACAACCTTCTGCAAGGCACTTTAATCCATATTGAAGATAACAAAACTGTACTTTCCAGCATTTTACAAGATTATAATAAAGAGCTTGACAAGAATAATCAAGAATACAATTTATTGTTTCAACAGCTATCAGAAATTGCTGCCAAACTGTCGGAATTAAAGACTAACCACAAGAAAAATATCCAGGTGTATGAACTGCATTTTGCAGAGCAATACATTG
>CAWJTH010000087.1:0-4595 GCA_963845495.1 uncultured Chitinophagaceae bacterium | reverse complement strand
TTGTTATGTTGGCCTCGACCGTTGCGTATTGCTTTTTCCCTTGTTAACGGCCTTTGTGCTGCATCAAGGTCAAATAGCCTATCCCTAATTTCTTCCCTTTGTTTTACAAGTTTCCTGTTTTTAGCGGCCCAATTATTCCCCGTTTTTCTTACCTGTTGAAAATCCCTGTCCCAATCGACCGGCAAAACATTCACTTCGGAACTAACACGGTAGCGCATGCCTTTATGATGGATGGAATGGAACAAAACAACCGGCTTTTCACCAGTAGCTTTGTCTAGGTTTATTTGAAGTTTTGCGTTCATCCGTTTGGGTTCTTTTTTTTCACACTAGGTTCAAAAAATTTCATATTAAAAAAAATACTATCAATTTAAACTGACAATTGAACTGACAACTTTTGGTTGTATAGTATTGTATAGTTTTACGTCAAATCTACGCAAAATATTGATGGCCAATAAATTTACATATCAGTCTAAAACATACTAATATACATTAAACAACGCTAATTATTCCCGTACGCTCTACAAAAACCGGAAACGATATGTTTCCGGTTTCTTATTTTAATCAATATCATAATTACTGCGTAAAATATTCCTTACTAAAAGATTGTAATCCTTTTTTGTTAACAACAATAAATTTTGCAATAACGCAAAAGGCAACAGGCTGTCGAAGTCACCACCTTACCATCCAAACTTTACAAATGCGCATAGAATTTGTGGGATGGTGCTTATCAACAAATCATGGCCAAGCAAATATTTATCCAATATAAACACTATTTAACCTGCCTTGGCCTTATTATTTTACTCTGATAACAAAAAGTAAAATGAAAATAATGTGGTTAATCTTTGCCTTACTTGCGGCTTTATCGGCCGGCATGGTGGTTACTTTATCAAAAGCCGGTATTAAAAATTTAAATCCTACCGTGGCCTTTGCTATACAATCGGTTTTAATTTTAATTGTTTCGTGGAGTGCCGTAGCTTTTCAGGGGAAATTTGGCGAACTGGCACAAATTGATGGTAAAATTTGGATTTATTTAATTACAGCTGGAGTTATTACAACACTTTCGTCGCTGTTTACTTTTCATGCTTTAAAATTGAGCAATTCTTCCGTGGCTTCGCCAATCACAAATTTGTCGCTTGTTTTTGCTATTATTTTTGCTGCCATTTTTTTAAAAGAAAAATTAAATTGGCAATTAATTGTTGGCGCTAGTTTAATGGCAATTGGGGCAATTATAATTGCATTGGGCAAAAGCAGTAGCTAAATATTTTTTATTGAAGGAAATATTTAATTGAATTGGACAAGGCTATTGGCATTTCAAGCGGAATTAAATGTCCAGTTTCTTTTAATTCGTCAAAAGAAATATTATTAAAGTATTGATTAAATGTTTCTTTTAAAAAATGAGTTGAAAAATTAGTATCCGATCCACCACTAATTATTTTAATTGGAATTTTAATTTTTGATGTTAAATCAGAAATATCTTCTTGGCTACCTTTTTCAATCCAGCCGTTCCAAACAACTTTATTTATTTTTAAATGATCTTGAATGGTTTCTTCCAATAAATTATCTGGCAATTGTTTGGCAGTAATTTTATTTATCAATTTTTTAATGGCCGTGCGATTGCCATAAATTACCAACATCTCTTTTTTATCTTCATTTGTTGTTGGCTCTGGTGTTGGTGGCGATGGTGCAACCAATATTAAAGATTGAAGCCCAGCAACGGTTGTAGCCGCAATAGCCAATGCAATTTTGCCACCCATTGAGTGGCCGATGAGTATAAATTTATTTAGTTTTAAACATTGTATTAATTCAATAACATCAGTTGCATTTTCATTTACAGAAAGTGCTTTTCCCACACTTGGTGAATTACCAAAACCTCGAAAATCGATAACTATGCATTTAAAATTATTTTTTAATTGATCAATTACTGCTAGCCATGAATTAGTTGAACCGCCAAAAAAATGTAAAAAAACCAACGCCGTTTCTCCATCACCAATTTCAATATAATTTAATGGAGATGTATTCATTTCAAATTCTCTTTAGTTAATGCTAAAATGCTATTTTAATTACTAATTACCAACTACTAACTATCAACTACTTGTAATTAAACTTTTACTTTTAAGCGAGCATCTTTTTCTGTTATTTCCAACAATTCGCCGTGTGGAAATAAAGTTATTTGTCCAAATTCTTCCAATAACATTTTATAAGCGTCTGCCACAGGGCGAGGATTACGGTTTAAATCAAATAAACCACAAGCATTTACTGTATTTTCTTTTCTTTCCAAACCAATATTCCAATCAATTTGGTCAATTAAACTATACCAGGTAAACCCTAAAACCGGCACACCTTCTTTGCGCATTCTTAAAACATTTATCCATTGTTTCCAAAGCCAAGTTGGCGCTTCATGGGAATTTAACATATTTGTTTCTGTGTGCATTACAGGTTTCTTATAGCGATCGTAATAATCTTTTGTAATTTGGTACCAGCCCATAATATCTTCCGCTATTACAATTGAATTGTCGGGTTTAATTATTTTTTCATTTCTGCCATAATAATCGTTGCCCATAATTTGATAACCTGGCGGTTCGCCTTTCATAAACCAATCAAATTCTTCCCTTGTTAATCCATTGTCCATTAAATACATGCACACATCCGCATCGGGCGGATAAGCGTATAATAAATCTAAAGAAATAAAGCGTAGCTTATTTGTCAATTGTATTTCTTTTGATTGTTCCGACCTTGCTTCGTGTATGTATTCTGCTGATTCGCTTTGAATAATTAGCGCATTCGGACGAACGGATGCGATGCTTTGCGTAGCCATAATACTTGCCGCTACAATATGTTTTATGGCTGTTACAAAAGCCTTATCTGTCTTTAATTGTTCGTTCCAAATACCGTCTTTAGCACTCATTCTTGCGGTTACATATATTTCATTAATAGGCGTAAAACAACGCACCCATTTATACCGTTTGGCAACAGCTTTTGCATAGTTTGAAAAATGGATCGGCAATTCAGGATTTTGAAAATTACCCAACCAATCCGGCAAACCAAAATGGAGCAAATCGAGTATGGGATTGATTTCTAGCCTTTGCATTTCATTCATAACCTCATCGGCAAAACTCCAATCGTACTTACCTTCGGCGGTATTTGTTTTGTGATATGGTAGGCCATAACGTAAATATTTAATACCCAATTCTTTTACCAATTGTAAGTCTTTTTTCCAATGTGTGTAATGGCCGCACTCTTCTAATTCGTCACGCCTAATTTTACCGTTTTCTATGGTTGGGTTAGAGCATTCGATACCTGTGGCAAACATAAAATTCCTTGGCGAGCCATCTGGTAAACCTTTTCCGGTTTTTCCGGCTGCGCCACCAAATTCGTCGCCACAATAGTTATTGTCGCCACGCTCTTTTTTAATAATATCGAGGAAATTATTTTCCATCTAATTTAAATTTCAATTAAATAATCTACGGATTTAATTAGTGGTTAAGTTTTTAATTTTTGTAAAAAACAATCTGCAATGCGCAACGATAAAGCCATAATAGTTAATGCCGGATTAGCGCTTAAAGCACTTGGAAATATGGAATTATCTGAAATAAATAAATTAGGGATTTCAAAGCTTTGGCCTTCGCTATTTACAACCGATGTATTCTTATCGTTCCCCATGCGGCAAGTGCCGATAATATGTGCGCCGCGATTAAAACTCCACATATCTTTTGCACCTGCGGCCGCCCAAATATCTCGCATTATTTTTTCTGCATGATTGGTCAACCGTTGTTCATTTTCGCCGAAAGTGAAATGGATACGCGGTTTGGGAAGCCCTCTTTCATCCATTTCATCTGATAACTCTATGTAATTAAAATCGTAAGACAAACATTCACCTAAAATATTAATACCTGCGGTATGGTTGTAGCCACGCATGTGCTGTATTAAATGTTTGCCCCACAAGCCTCGGCCACGGGCTAACTTGCGAAGCATACGTAACTGGCATTACGCCAATGGATTGCAATAAATAACCGCCAACAAAATCAGCATCTTTTGGCCGGTGCGTATCTTCTGAAATCAATGCACCGGGAATGCCTTTGTATGGCCGAACATCATCATCAAACTGGCCCCAAACCTGCATGCCGGTATGCGCCATAAAGTTTTTACCAACTTGCCCGCTTGCATTGCTAAATTATTCATTAGCAATAATCTAGGTGTTTCAATGGCACCACCACACAAAAAAACATGCTTGCATTTTTGCCTTTTTTTCACCATCTTTTTTATAAATAACAGCACCAATTTTACCTGAAACATCTAATTCAAAATGCGTAACAAAACTTTCAGCACGAACCTCGGCACCATAATGAATAGCTAACGGAATATAAGTAACATCCATGCTGGATTTTGCGCCGGTATTGCAACCAGCCTGACAAAAACCTCGATTGGTACAAGCATTGCGCCAACCAATTCCTTCTTGAAAATATTTGGCAGACAAAGCCGCATTTGCCGCAGGTGAAGTTTTGATATCCAACGCCTCACAACCTTTTTGCATTAATTGCGCCGCACCATTTAAAGGTAGCGGAGCTAAAGGATATGTTGATTTTCTATCCGGCCCC
>CAWJTH010000086.1:0-37983 GCA_963845495.1 uncultured Chitinophagaceae bacterium | reverse complement strand
ATTTACAATTATCACAATAATCTCGATACTTACGGCGCTTGTAGTTGGGCACGGCAACTTTTTTGTGGCAATTTATGGGGCAAGGATATATCTAATTCATTTTCCGCTAATTTTCATCATCGGTAATGTTTTCACTAAAGACGATGTTTTAAAAATGGGCCGTATGCTTTTGTACATATCTATTCCCATGACTGTACTTATTGCCCTACAATTTTATAGCCCCCAAAGTGCTTGGGTTAATAAAGGGGTAGGTGCAGATTCGGAAGGTGGCGGATTTGATGGTGCAAACGGATTTTTTCGACCGCCTGCAACTTTTTCTTTTATTACTGGTACTTCTAGCTTTTTTGGGATGGTGGCAAGTTTTTTGGTTTACTTTTGGCTAAATGCAAAACTGGTTAAAAAGCCTGTTTTAATTGTAGCATCTGTTTGTTTACTTGCTGCTATTCCTTTAACCATAAGCCGTAGTTTGTTTTTTGAAGTCGTATTATCATTGGCTTTTGCACTTGTAGTTGTGTCAAGAAAACCAAAATTTTTGGTTAAAATACTTCCGATCGCTATTTTTTCAGTTGTAGCATTGGCTATTTTAAGTCAAGTAGGGCTTTTTCAAACCGCAACAGGTGCTTTTAATGCTCGTTTTGATACCGCAAATGAACAAGAAGGTGGTTTACAAGGTGTAATTATGGATAGATTCTTAGGCGGCATGCTTTCGGCCTTAAGTGGATCTTCGGATATTCCATTTTTTGGCTATGGGCTTGGCATGGGTACAAATGTTGGTTCAATGCTTATTTCTGGTAAGGTTACCTATTTAATTGCAGAAGCTGAATGGGGAAGAATGATAGGTGAGATGGGCGCCATTTTGGGAATCGGGGCGGTATTTATAAGGGTAAGCTTAGCTTTTAATATGGTTAGAAAAGCCTATCGTAAAATGGTGAAAGGAGACATGCTTCCCTGGATGTTGTTAAGCTTTGGATTTTTACTTATTGCTCAAGGGCAATGGGCTCAACCTACGTTTTTAGGTTTTGCCGTATTAACTGGCGGCTTAATCATGGCTTGCATTAATAAACCAGAATATTCTACATATAATATCTAGTAATACCTAGGCTGTTTTATAGTTACAGCTAAGTATCAAGTGTTTACAAACAAACTTTACATGTCATCTACAGCAATAATTACTGGTATTACTGGCCAAGATGGCGCATATTTAAGTGAATTATTAATAAAAAATAATTACACGGTTATTGGATTGATAAGAAGTTACTCAAATGTGAACATAAAAGGTTTAGATTATCTAGGTATAACAAATAGCGTTAAACTAATTGAATGTGATTTAACCGATTTGTCGCAGGTTATCTCAATAATAAAAGAAATTCAGCCAACACATATTTATAATTTGGCTGCCCAGAGTTCGGTATCGCTTTCTTTTAAACAACCGATTGGAACTATTAATTTTAATATCGTTTCTGTATTAAATTTATTGGAAGCAATAAGAATTATTAAGCCCGACGTTAAATTTTATCAGGCATCAAGCAGCGAGATTTTTGGGATCCATAACGACCTGCCAATTTTGGAAAACAGTTCCATTGCCCCAATAAGCCCGTACAGTATTTCCAAAGCATCTGCATTTTGGATAACAAAAAATTACCGTGATGCGTATGGTCTTTTTAGTTGTAGTGGTATTTTGTTTAACCATGAATCATTTTTAAGGAGCGATAATTTTTTTATTAAAAAAGTAATTATAGAAAGCCTTAAAATAAAAGCCGGCAAAAGCAAATTTTTGGAGGTTGGAAATATAGATATTAAACGAGATTTTGGGTGGGCACCAAAATATGTTGAAGCAATGTTTTTAATGCTTCAACAAAATAAACCCGACGATTTTTTAATATGCTCCAATCATTCAATTTCGCTACGGTCTATTATAGAATATGTGTTCGATTATCTTGATATTTCTATTAATCAATTAGTAATAAGCGATAAATTATACCGGCCTACAGAAATTTCTGATATGTACGGCGACAACTCAAAAGCAAAAAAAGAATTAGGTTGGAATTACAATATGTCATTTTACGATGTTTTAAAAATATTGATTGATGAAGAAATCAGGGATTTCAATGGATCAAAAAATTAAGGTTACTTTTTTTCAGCGCAGGCCGAGGCCTGGTTTTAGTTTTAGTCTTGAATATATTTTTGACGACATCCGCAATCGGTTAAAAAATAAAATCGATGCCGAAATTAAAATTTCAAAGCTTTTTAATGACGGTTATTTTACAAAATTTTACAATATAGTTGAAGCAGGATTAAGGCAAGGAAAAGGCATAAACCATATTACCGGCGAAATGCACTTTTTAGATCTTTTAATGAATAGAAAGCGTACTGTTTTAACGGTTTTAGATTGCGGTATGATGGTAAGGAAAAAAGGTATCGCGAAATTGATTGTTAAATGGCTATACTTATCGCTGCCAATAAAAAAAGCTGGTTACATTACTGCTATTTCAGAAATAACAAAGCAGGAAATTATACAATATACCAATTGTGATGCAACACGCATTACTGTAATTCCGGTAGCTGTGGACCCAATGTATAAGCCTTGCCCAAAAGCTTTCAATCAATTAAAAACCAATATTTTGCATATTGGTACAGGGCCCAACAAAAACCTTTTTAGATTGATAGAGGCATTGGAAGGGATAAATTGTGAATTAACAATTGTAGGGAAGCTAAATGATGAAATTATTGATAAATTAAATGCGCATAAGATCGAATATAATAATGCGGTCAATATATCTCAACAAGAGCTTTTGCAGAAATATATCGAGTGCGATATATTGGCTTTTATTTCAACATTTGAAGGTTTTGGGATGCCCATAGTTGAAGCAAATTGTATTGAGCGGGTTGTGCTAACAAGCAATATATCTTCGATGCCAGAAGTAGCAAACGATGCTGCTTGTTTGGTAAATCCTTATGATGTAGGTGATATAAAAAATGGCTTGGTTAAATTGTTATCCGATGCAAATTATCGCGAAAAATTAATTGAAAAAGGAAGGATAAATAAACTGAGATTCGATGGTGATAAAATTGCAGCATCTTATTACGAGATATATAAAAAGATAAATTCATCTAATTGATTTTATAACATTATAAAATTAATATCGGCTGATAAATAAAATATTTGGATGAAAGTACTACATGTTATTGCCTCGATGGATCCAAAAACGGGTGGCGTATGTCAAGCTGTTAGAACAATGGTTGGCAGTTTAGAGGCATTAAAAGTTCAAAATGAAGTAGTAAGTTTAGATAGTCCGCAAAATAATTTTACTGTTGGGGAATCATTTGTTTTGCATGCGTTGGGTCCGGCAAAAAGCCCTTGGGCATACAGTTCTGAACTGCAACCATGGTTAATAAAAAACATAGGAAAATTTGATTCGATAATTATACATGGGTTATGGTTGTATCCTTCATATATAACAGTTAAATGTTTAAATCAAATAAGAAGGAATGATAAAGGTTTAAAAACAAAACTTTTTGTAATGCCCCATGGAATGTTGGATCCATATTTTCAAAAGGCATCTGGTAGAAAATTAAAAGCTTTACGAAATAAAATATATTGGCAGTTAATAGAATCGAATGTGGTAAATAAAGCTGAAGGTTTATTATTCACTTGTGAAGAAGAAAAGATTTTAGCAAGAAAACCATTTAAACCATATAATCCTAAAAATGAAACGGTTGTGGGGCTTGGTGTTGAAAAACCTCCTGCCTATAAACTTGAAATGCAACGGGCATTTTTGCAAAAATGCCCCAGCGTTGAAAAATTAGATTACCTGCTTTTTTTAGGCAGAATACACGAAAAAAAAGGAGTGGATTTATTGGTAAAGGCATACATTGAAAAACTCGCCGATTGGACTAAAAACGATAACGAAACGACTATACCTAAACTAGTAATTGCAGGGCCGGGTTTAGATAGTTTTTTTGGGCAGCAAATACAAAAATTAACAAGTTTAACAGCTAGTATCGATAAATATATTTTATTTCCTGGCATGCTGGAAGGTGATGCAAAATGGGGTGCATTTTATGGTTGCAGCGCTTTTGTTTTGCCTAGTCATCAGGAAAATTTCGGGATTGCAGTTGTAGAAGCATTGGCATGTGGTAAACCTGTATTAATTTCAAACCAAGTAAATATTTGGCGGGAGATAAAAGAAAATGAGGCGGGGATAATTGCCGAAAATACACAAGCAGGTACGATTGAATTAGTACACGAATGGAAAAAAGCATTAAACGATAGTAAAATTAAATTGATGCAACAAAATGCTGAATTTTGTTATGAAACTTATTTTGCTGTTGGCCCAGCAGCAAATAAGTTATTTACTGCACTTCAATAAATATTGGGTTTTATTAAATTGAATTAAATGGATGAATTTTTATCGGTGGTGATGCCAGCTTATAATCAGGAAAAATTTCTTGCGGAAACCATTGAAAGCGTACTTAGACAAACATATAAGAATTTTGAATTTCTTATAGTAGACGATGGCTCAAAAGATAATACAGCCCAAATAATACGCGAATATGCTGCGAAAGATAAAAGGATAGTGCCTTTTTTTAATGCTAACAGCGGTCGTGCAAATGCAACTAATTTTATAATTCGGCAAGCAAAAGGGAAATTATGCGCATTGATAGATGCAGATGATTTGATGTTGCCAAACAGGTTAGAGATGCAATTGGCATTTCATTTGGCTAATCCCGAAATTGCCGCTACTAGTTGCCACGCCTATTTTATTAACGATAAAGGACTTTTGTTGGGCCAACAACGGCATCCCGCATTAAGAACGATCGAGGAAGGCAAAAAAGCTTTGGCAAATAACGATATTATCCATTGTGCTATTACTGGTTTAATGGTTTATAAAGAAATCTATTTAAAAATCGGTGGTTTACGTCCACAATTTTGGCCTTGCGATGATGTTGATTTTTCTAACAGGCTTATGGAAGCAGGATATCCTTTAATCATTATCCAAGAAACATTAATGAAGTATCGGATGCATCCTCATTCCAATTCAGTAAAAGAGCCATTGCATGTTTTTGATATGTATGGATATGTGGGTAACTGTAATACCATGCGCAGAACGGGTAAGCCTGAAATTACATTTGCTGAATATATAAACCAGCGGAAAAATCGGGAGTCTTGGTTGGATGCATTTAACAGAAAAAGATACAATTATGCTCAAATTTTTTTTAGGCAGGCTGGTTATGAAATCATGTCTAAAAAATACATAGGTTTTTTAAGACAAGTGGTCACAGCATTTTTTTGTTCACCTATTTATGTTTTAAAAAAAATCCGCGTTCTTTCTAAACGATAAAAATATAATACACACCTGCCTTTGCTAACAAATATTTCAGTGCAAAGTTTATTGTAATAGCAAATCGTAATTTGTTTATTGTAATAATGATAAAATATAGTATATGTTAATTTCGATTTGTATACCCACTTATTCACGCTTAGCTTATTTAAAAATAGCAACCGAATCAGCCCTTAAACAAACATATAAGGATATAGAAATTTGCATATCACAAGATCCTCAACCCCAAGGGCCTGATTTAAATATCAAAGAATGGTGTACTAATCAGACTACAATACATTCCAATATAAAGTATAATTTAAACAGTACTAATTTAGGACTTGCGGGAAATTGGAATAAGGTTGTGGAAATGGCCACTGGTGAATATGTAATAATAATCGGCGATGATGATGTGCTAGCAAAAGATTTTATTGAAAAATTAATTTTTCAAATTGAAAAATATAATGCCGATGTTGCTTTTAGCAATCAATATTTTATAGACAGCGACGGTAAAATTCTTGCAGAACTAACAGATAAGTTAAATAAAGATTATGGTAGGGATGAATTAACCACAGGCTTGTTGGAACATCCAATAATAAACGTTTTTAATAACAGTGTGCCAATATCTGCTTCACTTATAAGGCGTAGTTATTTGCTGCGATTTCCTTACGATCCTTCTTTGAACACACCTGAACTGGAAGTTTTTTTAAAAATTGCAGCGGTTGGTGGCGTTTTTGTTTATGTCGATGAAAAGCTTGCATATTATAGGTTTCATCAGCAATCTGCCACTTACTCCGGTTTAACAATGCATAAATTGTTAAAGAAAATAATATCGATAGATGTACCATCGGAATATGAATTAGTAAAAAATAAAATGATTTCTCCAAACCTAATACCCTCAATAAATATAAGTTTAAGGGAAGGCAATAAAAAAATAGCTGGAGAATTATTGAATAGTTCTTATTATCCGAAAAATAAATGGCACATAAAACTTATCCAAAAAATATTATTGATAATCCCTACAAATGTCCTTAAAAAAATATTTTAAATATTTATACAATTTAAGATAATTAAACACGTAAATGCACAATCAAAATACCTTTGTCGGTCCTTCGTTTTCATTAAAAAATCGCATGGGCCGCATGGCTTGGGGGATAGTTAATTTTTTATTTTTTCGCTATTCGCCCAAACCATTACATGCATGGAGGGCTTTTTTACTCCGCTGTTTTGGTGCTTCTGTAGCAAAGGGCGTACACGTTTACCCAGGGGTTAAAATTTGGGCTCCTTGGAATTTGGAGCTTAAAAGCGAATGCGGCATTGCAAATGGCGTAAATTTATATTCCCAAGGCAAAATTTCTATTGGATATAGAAGTGTAATTTCTCAAAACGCATACGTGTGTGCGGGTACACATGATTACACACGTGAGGGGTTTCCATTAATAACTGGCCCCATAAAAATTGGGGATCATGTATGGGTGGCAGCGTGTGCTTTTATACATCCGGGTGTAACAATTGCCGAAGGCTGTGTAATAGGTGCTTGCTCGGTCGTAACCAAAGATATGCCCCAATGGATGGTATGTGCCGGTCATCCTTGTAAACCCATTAAAGAAAGAATTATGGTGAATTAACTGTTTTATTACCGATCGCAATTTTATTTATTAATTTGTTTGCATGAGTTCATTCCTTGATTTAACAATTGTAATTCCCGTTAAAAACGAAGAAAAAAATTTACCTGGGTGTTTAAAAGCCATCGGAAAAGATTTAGCTAAGAAAGTTGTGATTATCGATTCAGGAAGTTCGGATAATACCTGTAAAATAGCAACTGAAGATGGAGCAGAGGTAGTGCAATTTATTTGGGATGGTAAATTCCCCAAAAAACGCAATTGGTATTTACGTAATTATACACCGGCTACTACTTGGGTTTTATTTATTGATGCAGATGAATATTTGACAGATGATTTTAAAAAAGAACTTAGAAAAGCACTCGAAAAAAGTGACAAAATCGGGTATTGGCTTAATTATTCAATTTACTTTTTGGGAAAACAATTAAAAGGTGGTTATCCATTAAAAAAATTAGCACTTTTTAAAGTTGGTGCGGGGGAATATGAAAGGATTGACGAAGAAAAATGGAGCAAGCTGGATATGGAAGTGCACGAACATCCTGTTTTAAATGGTGAGATTGGCTTTATAAAAAGTAAAATCGACCATCAGGATTTTCGCGGGGTTTCACATTATGTCGAAAAACACAATGATTATTCTAGTTGGGAAGCAGGCCGGTTTCTAAAGGCTTTACGCAATGTTGAACAAGCAAAAGATTGGACTTGGAAGCAAAAAATAAAATATCGGCTGATTCGTACACCTCTAATCGGTCCCTTTTTCTTTTTTGGAAGTTTTTTTTTAATGGGAGGTTTTAGAGATGGAGCAAGAGGTTTTGCATTTGCTGTATTAAAAATGGCATATTTTACGGAAGTTTATTGTAAAATAAGAGAAAAGGCATAATTATTGGACACACAAACCGAAATTCTTAGAACATGTTTTGATTAGATATGTTGCTAATTGAGTTGCCATACATAAAAATGTATAGATTGTTGAAAAAATGTTTCAAATAAAACGTCCAATTTCAATTTTGTAAGGCATTTTTGCCAAAACACATATTCCAATAATTTGATTTACTCAAGTTAAATGGAACAATAACTTGACCTTGATCCAAATTAATTGATTATTGTTGACCTTATTTAATAATGAAAGAAAAATATTCCAGTATCCTTATAATAGGTATCAATTTCTATCCTGAAAACATAGGTATTGGTAAATATACTGGTGAATTGGCCTTTTATTTAGCCAAGCTTGGGAAAAAGGTAAAAGTGATCACGGGGTTTCCTTACTATCCTGATTGGAAAATATTTAAGGGCTATGGAAATTGGTTTTATAAAACCACAAAGGTAAATGGGGTTTCGGTTTCACGGTGCCCCATTTATGTACCAGATTATTTAAGCGGTTCCAAGCGAATGTTGCAGGACTTGTCTTTTTTTGTTACCTCTTTTTGGTATTTAACAGCCAAAATGCTTACTGGCAAACGCTATGATTTAGTTTTTGTAGTGTCGCCATCGTTTATGTCAGGTTTTTTGGGTTTATATTATCGTTTTTTTTATAAGAAGTCAAAATTAGTTTATCATATTCAAGATTTACAAATTGATGCTGCAGAAGAATTGGGTATGATAACCCGAACAAAGCTTTTACAAAGAATAAAATGGAGCGAGGGTAAAATATTGTCAAAAGCCGATTGGGTATCGACAATATCACTTGGGATGATGAAAAAAATTCAGAAAAAACCTTATAAAATCAACGGTCTTTTAATTTTCCCGAATTGGACAGACTTCGAAAAGATCCATAAAAAGGAACCTGATTTTGAAAAGGTTTCTTTTTTAGGTCTTCCTTTGGAAAACCGTATGGTTTTATATTCAGGAGCTATCGGTGAAAAGCAAGGTTTGGAAATGATATTAACCGCCGCTGAAAAAGCTGCCCATCAAATAAAAGATTTATTTTTTGTTATATCTGGTTCTGGGCCATATCGGGAGATATTAAAGAAACAAGCCGAAGAAAAAAAGCTTTCTAATGTATACTTTATCGATATTCAACCCATAGAAATATTTAATGAGTTATTAAATATTGCGTGGTTACACCTTGTTTTACAAAAGGATAAGGTGAGTGATCTTTTACTGCCATCGAAGTTTAGCAATATTTTGGCCGTTGGGGGATTAGCATTAGTTACCTGCTCTCCAGGAACCACACTTTACGAGGTAATTGAAAAAAACCATTTGGCTGTATCTATCCCACCAGACAATCCTAATGCTTTTTGGGATATATTATTTAAAATGTCTCAAAATAACGATGCAATTTTACCAATAAAAACAGCGGCCCAAGAATACGCAAAACATAACCTTGATAAGGAAATGGTTATTCATAGTTTTTTAAATAAGCTACAATAGCGTTTTAAAAAGAGATTAGGTTTATAGAATAATAAATCATCTTTTTTATAAACTACTTTTAAAATGGTGCTTATCTTTTCTTTTTGACCTCTATATTTGCACCAAATTAACAATAATCAGTTTTTGTGTGACTGATATAAGCGGAGCTGCGCCTCTTCAAACATTTACATTTTTTATATTACAAAACAAAATCCTTATGTATTATTACCGTACGGGAGCCTTCCTTGCATTTATCTTATTGGTATGTAGTTGCAACTCTAGTAAAAAACTTACTTATTTTCAAGACTTGAGCGATACTGCACATATACAACGGGTTGAAATGTATTCATACAAACCAATCTTAATACAGGTTGACGACCAATTACAGGTATCAATTACAAGTACCAGCCCCGAAGCCGCAATATATTTTCAACAAGCACCATCTGCCGGAACAGCAGCAGCTTTGCCTAGTTATACCGTATTTCAAAATGGAAATATAACTATGCCCGTTTTAGGGGATATTTATGTTCAAGGATTGAGTACAGAACAAATACGGGATAAAATAGCACGGCTTTTATTACCATATCTTAAAGATGCGGTTGTGTCAGTAAAATTGGTGAATTTTAAAGTAACTGTAATTGGTGAGGTAGGCGGGTCAAGAACAATACCCGTACAAGGCGAACACATAAACGTATTAGAAGCAATCGGCTTAGCTGGCGATATATCACCATACGGTGTTCGCGATAATATAAGGATTGTAAGAAAAAACCAAGATACATTATCAGTAGCACACCTAAACTTTAAAACTAGCAACGCTTTAAAATCCCCTTACTTTCAACTGCGCCAAAACGATGTGATTTATGTTGAACCAAACGGTTTAAAAGGCTTTAACACGGGAAGTACATCAACATTAATAGCACTTACTACTAGTTTGGTTTCGTTTGTTTTACTATTAATTGTTTATGTTAAACAGATATAATAAAGTTATTATAGTATTTACTTTTTTTAACTCATTCTTTTCGGAATTATACAAGATCAGCTAAATGAATTCAATGGCAACATCCAACTCTACGTTCGCAAACGAGGAAGAGGGTAGTATAGATATAAAAAAATGGCTATTCCGTATTTTACACATGTGGCCATGGTTTCTTATAAGCGTACTGTTTTTTTTTACTATCGCTAAATTATATTTAAGATATACCGAACCGACATATAGGTCTACTTCTTCTTTATTAATTCAAGACGAAAGACGTGGTGGCAGTGGAAATTTAGATAATGTTGTTTTAAAACAATTGAATGCTAGCGGTAGTGGAAAGACAATTGATAATGAAATGGAAGTACTTAAAAGCCCAGATCTAATGAGGGATGTAGTACGTCAAGAACAATTATATGTTTTAATCAAACACAATGGGCGTATAAAAGACTTGACCAAGTTTAGATTGCAAATTCCAATTTTAATTGAAATTGCGAATCCAGATACGATTGAAAACACTATTAATTTTCACGTTTTTAAGAAGGGATACGATTGGTTTTTTTCAACACAGAAAGGCACTCAATTGACGATGCAATTTGCGACTTGGTATCAAAAAGGAGATGTGAAGTTTAGATTTTTTCCGAATATAATGTATGACTTTAAACAAGTTTCAGGAGACGACAATTTGCAAGACTATACAATTAGTTTGATCAATATGGACGCAGTTGCCAGCATGTATACCGGGGCACTTAAAGTTGACGCATCTACAAATGAATCGGCATCTATAATAGTACTTACCATGGATGATAAAAACGAGGTAAAAGCCAAGGCTGTATTGACAACACTAATAAATATTTATAACCAAATGGGATTGGAAGATAAGAACCAAGTTACTTCAAGACTAATGGTTTTTCTAAACGATCGTCTCAACGTTGTAAAGAACGATTTAGAACAAGTGGAAAACCAAGTTGAGCAATACAAAACTAAACACAAAATAACAGATATATCTTCTATATCGAAGCAATATTTAGACATGGCAACAAACAGTGATGCGCAAAAAGCATCACAACAAACAAATGTTACTATATTAAATAATTTAAAAGATGAGTTACAACAAAATAATGACACACCTATAAGTTCTTCAACGATAGGCAATGGTGACCCTTCTTTGGCTCCATTGGTTTTGAATTATAATAATTTATTGCTAGAAAAAAGTAGGATGGCAATACATGCTGGAGATTTAAATCCTAAAATAATTGAATTAAATGGACAAATAACAGAAAGTAGGAAGGCAATAATAGAAAACTTAAGTACTTTATTAAATGCTTACAATACTGGCTTGCATGATATCTCATCAAGGGATAACCAACTTAACGGCCTGCTTTCAAGCGTTCCAAACCTGGAAAGGAATCTGGTACAAATTAAACGTAACCAAAGCGTACAGGAACAACTGTATCTGTTTCTATTACAAAAAAGGGAAGAAAGTGCCATAGCACTTGCATCGAGTGTTGCAGATACCCGCACCGTCATTAAGCCACGAAATATAGGGAAAGTAAAACCGAATAATTTATTGATTTTATCGGTTGCGGTTTTTTTAGGATTATTTCTTCCAATATGTGTAGTTGGTATTCAATCGTTTTTTGATAATAAAGTGCGTGATCAAAAAGAAATAGAACAAAATACAAAAGCCCCATTATTAGGAGAAATCTCTTTTGTAAAAAATTTAGACTCGCCAATCCAAGTCACCGCTAAATCAAGATCTGTTGTATCTGAGCAGTTGCGTACACTAAGAACCGCATTGAGTTTTACGGGTAAAGAAAGGCCAGTACAAACCATTTTAATAACGTCGCATAGGCCAGGTGAAGGGAAAAGCTTTGTTAGTTTAAATTTAGCAGCTAGTTATGCTTTATTAGGTAAAAAGGTAGCATTGTTAGAGCTTGATATGCGTAAACCAAGGATTTCCAAGGGCTTGGGCATTGAGCCTAAAATTGGTATTAGTAACTATTTGAGTCATAATAGTACAATGGAAAATATTAAGTTGGAAATACCAGATACAGGAGGTAATCTGTTTTTGTTTCCAGCTGGGCCTCTACCTCCCAACCCTGCCGAATTGATAATGGGAAGCAGTATGGAAAAATTAGTTTCAGAAATAAAAGAAAAGTTTGATTTTCTTATTATCGATACTCCTCCACTTAGTTTAGTAGCAGATGCAACCATTTTGCAGAAAAATGCAGATATCACTGTAGTTGTACTTAGACAAGGATATACATTTAAAGAAGTATACCAATATCTAAACCACCGTTTACAGCAAAACCCGGACCAACCATTATATACTTTGTTAAATGGCGTAGGAAAAACGAACAAATATGGTTATGGCTATGGCTATGGCTACGGGTATGGTTATGGTTATGGGTATGGTGGTTATGGTGGATATGGGGAGAAAGAAGGATATTTTGATAAAGTTGCCGATGTGAAAAAAAGTTAAACTTTAAATTAATCCTATCAATATCTATGAATGATTATGCTTTGGATAATCAGTCTTCACATTTTACACATGTGATACTTTGTGGGGGAGCTGGAACAAGGCTTTGGCCTCTTTCCAATAAAAAGCAGCCCAAACAACTTTTGCAATTGTTTAATGGTGAAAGTTTGTTACAATTATGTGCAAAAAGAAATGGAGGATACACTAGTAGTATTTTAGCCATTGCATCTGTTACATATGCAGATGATGTAATTAGTCAACTTCAAACTGTTTTGCCTGAAACACCGGTTCAAATTATTGCAGAGCCTGTTGGTAGGAATACTGCGGCTGCAATAGCCCTAGCAGCCCTGTCTGTTGATCCAAATGAAATATTGTTGGTTACTCCTGCCGACCAATTGATTGGAACTCCCGATTTATATATTAAAGCAATCGAAGAAGCGATTGTGTTTGCCAAAGAAAATAACCTTGTCACGTTTGGTCTTAAGCCGCTCTATCCTGAAACTGGTTTTGGATACATTCAGTATAGAGGAAATCAAGTAGTGCGGTTTGCAGAAAAACCATCGCTTGAAGTTGCAAAATCATTTATTGCTTCAGGCGATTATTTATGGAACAGTGGGATTTTTTGCTTTAAATCTAGTGTTATTTTAGATGAATTAAAATTGCATGCTCCAAATATTTATAATGCATCTATAACTGCCTTTGAAGAATACAAAAAAAACGGAATTCTATCTAAAGAATCCATGGAAAAAATTCCATCCAATAGTATTGATTATGCCGTAATGGAGAAAAGTAAAAAGGTTAAAGTCGTAGCAACGAATATTGAATGGAGTGATGTAGGTAGTTATGAATCTTTAGTTGAGGCGTTGATAAATAAATATGATCACCAAAACAGCAATGCGTTGTCGATAAATGCAAATAATGATAAAAGCAATATAGTAATAGGCGATCAAAAATTAGTAGCACTTGTAGGAGTTGATGACCTTATTGTTGTAAACACACACAACAGCGTATTGATTATGCGAAAAGGAAGTGGCCAAGAAATTAAAAAGCTTCACAATTGGGTATCTGAGAACAAACCTGAATTATTATAATTTTATATTCTGCTTTAAATAGATTACTATTTATTAATAAATAGATTTATCGACATATTTACAAATTTGCATTCAGTATTTCGTGTGTAAAATCATTTTTAGTTCATGCTGATAATTTATAATTAATTATCCTGTCTTATGCATTTATCTGATAAAATATATATAGCTGGTCATCGTGGGATGGTAGGAGGAGCTATTACTAGGCATCTTAAAAAAATGGGTTTTTCTAATTTAATCCTTCGTACATCCTCTGAATTAGATTTAAGGAATCAGTCGGCAGTCAATAATTTTTTTGAACTTGAAAAGCCAGATTTTGTCTTTTTAGCCGCCGCAAAAGTGGGTGGCATAGTTGCAAACAATACTTACAGGGCAGATTTTTTGTATGAGAATTTGATGATAGAAGCAAACGTCATTTCTGCGGCTTATAACAACGACGTTAAAAAATTGATGTTTTTGGGGAGTAGTTGTATCTATCCTAAGCTAGCTCCGCAGCCGTTAAAAGAAGAATATTTGTTAACAGGTTTATTAGAAGAAACAAACGAGCCTTATGCAATTGCAAAAATTGCTGGAATTAAATTATGCGAGGCATATAGAGATCAATATAACACCAATTATATAAGTGTAATGCCTACAAATTTGTATGGAATCGGAGATAATTATCACCCACAGAATTCACATGTTTTGCCTGCATTAATACGCAAGTTTCACGAAGCAAAACAAAATAACAATAACTCGGTAACAATTTGGGGTACCGGAACGCCCAAACGTGAGTTTTTATATGCAGATGATTTAGCTGAAGCGTGTGTTTACCTAATGGAAAATTATAACGAGAAAGAATTAATTAATGTTGGGACTGGGGAAGACTTAACGATAAAAGAATTGGCACAAATGGTTAAAGTGATTATAGGATTTAAAGGCGACTTAATTTTTGATCATTCCAAGCCAGACGGTACGCCACGAAAGTTAATGGATGTAAGTAAATTAAATTCATTTGGTTGGAAATATAAAACAAAACTAGAAGATGGAGTTAAGTTAGCATATCAAGATTTTTTGAAAAATAATTTTTAATCATATTTGATATTATGAAAAAAGCACTTATTACTGGTGTCACGGGGCAAGATGGAGCCTACCTTTCTGAGTTATTATTGTCAAAAGGTTATGAGGTTCATGGTCTTAAAAGAAGGAGTTCTCTATTTAATACAGATCGAATTGACCATTTATACCAAGATCCACATGACAAAAATATCAAGTTTAAACTGCATTATGGTGATTTGAACGATAGTACTAATTTGATAAGAATTGTGCAAGAAATACAGCCAGATGAAATTTACAATTTGGGTGCCATGAGCCACGTGAAGGTGAGTTTTGATACGCCTGAATATACCGCAAATGCAGATGGTATTGGTACTTTACGTTTGTTAGAAGCTATCCGTATTTTAGGACTGGAAAATAAGACTAAAATTTATCAAGCTTCAACATCGGAGTTATACGGACTGGTACAAGATGTGCCACAAAGTGAAAAAACTCCTTTTTATCCACGCTCACCTTATGCAGTTGCCAAAATGTATGCGTACTGGATTACGGTAAATTATCGTGAAGCATACGGTATGTTTGCATGCAACGGAATTTTATTTAACCATGAAAGCCCCTTGCGTGGCGAGACTTTTGTAACAAGAAAAGTGACTCGTGCGGTAGCGAAAATTGCGCTTGGTTTACAAGACAAACTGTATATGGGTAATATCGATGCCCGCCGCGATTGGGGGCATGCAAAAGATTATGTTGAAGCGATGTGGTTGATTTTACAACAAGATACACCGGAAGATTTTGTAATTGCGACAGGCGTTACAACAACCATACGAGATTTCATTAAGATGGCATTTACCGAAGTCGGTATCGAGATCGCTTTTAAAGGTGTCGGTGTGGAAGAAGTTGGATATATAGTTTCTTGTTCAAACGAAGCTTACCAACTTGAAATTGGAAAAGAAATTATGGCAATAGATAAAGCCTATTTTCGGCCTACAGAAGTTGAGTTACTGATCGGGGATCCCACTAAATCAAAAACAAAACTTGGTTGGCAACCGAAATATGATTTAGCTGCTTTGGTAAAAGAAATGGTAGCGGCAGATGTAGAACTGTTCAAAAGGGAAACTCTGTTAAAAGATCATGGTTACATGATTAAAAATCAGTTTGAATAATGATTGTGTAAATTTTCAAAATAATTTAAGATTCTATTAATTGGCCATAAATATTCAATTCCTGCTTTCAATTGTAGGGCTTAATTTATTTTTTTTTCCGATTTGGTTTTTTTCAAGACTCTATAAAAGAAAAAAGGAAATTGCGAAAACATCTTTAAAAGCGGAATTTATTTTGTTTGTTTTCGCTGAATACTTTGTTTGTCTTGCTGCAGTTACAATAGTACCGCTCCCTTTCTCAAAAGGCGGTACTCCTTACTTAAACCTTGATTTTTTTCATCAAACCTATAAGAATTTTTTATCGGCGTACTACCATACATCATCTCGAACAATATTAAAAGAATCGGAAAATATACTTGGTAATATCGTTTTATTTTTACCATTAGGCTTTTTATTGCCGATTATGTATAAGCAATTCCGCAATTTTATCTTCTTATGTATTGCAGCTTTTTTGTGTTCTTTTTTGATTGAGTCAATACAATATTTCATTTCTATTAATTGGGGCTATAACCGGATTGCCGACATTGATGATTTAGTTCTAAATGTTATTGGATCCATTTTAGGGTTTATTTTATATGTTTTTTGTAATATATTTTTTAATTTATCAAAAAGAATGAAATAATTTATTTTATTTGTAGTCAAAAGAAATAATAATTGCATAGACGATGTCAATATGTAGTTAAATATTGTATTCATAATTTTTTAATAACTTATATTCTAGCAAAAAATATTTTACAATAAAAATTTAAAATAATAAGTTAAATGAAAGTAGTTATACTGGCTGGTGGCTTAGGCACAAGGCTAATGGAAGAAACAGAAGCTCGGCCAAAACCTATGGTAGAAATCGGCGGCAAACCTATTTTATGGCATATAATGAAAATTTACGAGGCCTATGGTTTTAACGATTTTATATTGTGTTTAGGATATAAAGCTCAATTTGTAAAAGAATACTTTTTAAATTATTATTTGTATAATTCTGATGTAACAATTGAATTGGAAAAAAATAAAGTAGATGTACATTTTTCTAATGCGGAATCATTTAAGGTAACACTGGTTGATACTGGATTACTCACTAACACAGCTGGAAGAATTAAAAGGGTTAAAAAGTTTATAGGAGATGAAACTTTTATGCTTACGTATGGAGATGGCGTTTCTGATGTAAATATTATAGAATTGGTAAAATTTCATAAATCACATGGCAAATTGGCCACTCTAACTAGTATTCAAGTACCCGGTCGTTTTGGTAATATTGAAATGGATGAATCAGGTAATGTGGATTGCTTTGTAGAAAAGCCACAAGGTGATGGTATGTGGATAAATGGTGGTTTCTTTGTACTTGAACCGGGTATATTTAAATATTTGGATGGTAATATGGATAATGTACAATGGGAAAAGGAACCGCTGAGACAAATTGCGGAAGACGGACAATTATCTGCATATAAACATTCGGGGTTTTGGAAATGTATGGATGCTTTACGCGATAGGGTCGAATTAGAACAATATTGGAGTTCAGACAATGCCAAATGGAAAATTTGGTAATTCATTTATCTTAAAATTTAATTTTTTTTAGTGAAGAAAATTTTAATTACTGGTAATCAGGGGTATATAGGCCCGATTGTTTCAGAAAAACTTAAAAAAGCGTCCCCCGATTCAATGATAATTGGATTGGATACAGGGTTTTTCTCTAATTGCTCTAATTCAAAACTATTGTCGCCGGATCATTATGTAGACCTTCAAATAAATAAAGACGTTCGTGATGTTAATGAAGATGATTTTATCGGAGTTGATTCAGTAATTTACCTTTCTGCAATTTCTAATGACCCAATGGGGTCTGAATTTGAAAGTGTTACAGGTGAAATAAACAACAACTGTGCCATTAAATGCGCAATATTAGCTAAAAACGCTGGGGTTAAATCCTTTGTTTTTGCATCTAGTTGCAGTGTTTATGGGGCTGCTGGTGATGGTTTGATGCGGGATGAAAATTCGGAGCTAAACCCTGTTACAGCATATGCAATTTCTAAAATTGAGGCCGAGAAAGGGTTAGAACCGTTGGCTGACGACTCTTTTGTTATTACTTGTTTAAGGTTTGCTACAGCTTGCGGTTATAGCCCAAGGCTTCGCCTAGATTTAGTTTTGAATGATTTTGTTTCGGCTGCAATTGTAAATAAGGAAATAAATATTTTAAGTGATGGAACACCTTGGCGGCCTTTGATCCATGTTAAAGATATGGCGTTGGCTATGCAATGGGCTATTAACAGGTCTGTTTCCCCAGCAAGTTTTCTTGCTTTAAACGTAGGAAGTGAATCATGGAATTATCAGGTGAAAGATTTAGCCGAAGCAGTTGCTTTACTTATTCCTGGAACCAATGTAAAAATTAATAAAGACGCAGCTCCCGACAAGCGTTCATATAAAGTCAGCTTTAAATTATTTACTCAGCTTGCTCCAGACTTTTTGCCTAAGGTTACATTAAATGATGCAATAGTTGATCTATATAAGGGCATCACGTCTTTTTTAGGTGCTGATAGCCAAATATCCAAATCTAATACGATTAGGCTTTTCCAGCTTCGCGAACTCTTAAAAAGCAATGAAATTGACAAAGAATTGAAGTGGAATAAATAAGTTATTATGAAATTTACAAAAATTAATATTGAAGGCCCAAGGGTAGTGGAGTTGAATTATATAAACGATAACAGGGGTTTTTTTGCTAGATTGTTTTGTGAAGACGAATTTAAAGTGGAAGGTTTAAATCCTACAATTGCTCAAATAAATACATCATACTGTGTTAAGGCAAAAACGCTCAGAGGACTGCACTATCAAACTGAACCTTATGGCGAGGTCAAATTTTTAAGGTGTATTGCTGGAGAGATAATTGATTTTATTGTCGATGTAAGAACAGATTCTAGAACATATCTTCAATCATTTTCCGTTACGTTAAGTGCCAGCAATAGATTGGCGATTTACGTGCCAGTAGGTTTCGCTCATGGATACATGTCCCTAACAGACAACGCAGAGGTAATTTATTCTAGTTCTCAAAAATATATCCCTGGATATGAACGTGGTATACGGTGGAATGATCCTTCAATAAACTTAGATCTGCCCTTTGATCCTATTATTGTATCAGAAAAAGACTTACTGCATCCATTATTGTAAAATATTTAATTATGAAGGTTTTAATAACTGGGGCAACTGGTTTTATAGGTAGGAAAATTGTTGAAACATTAAAAGCGGAAAATATAGAAATTTTAGTTTTAATCAGGACAAGTGCAAGTGAATATAAAATAGCAAATCCAGAGCTGCATGTTATTGAATCCAGTATTGAAAATATTTCTGAAGACAAATTGTTAGATTTAAAAATTGACACAATCATACATTTTGCATGGGCAAATGTGTCGAAAGTAATGTTGGAGTCTCATATCACTGAAGAGTTAGCGTCTCAAAAACAGTTTTTATTAAAAGCAATGAACTGTGGTGTTAAAAAAATTATTATTTCAGGTTCATGTTTTGAATATGGTAAAATTAATGGCGCATTAGATGTAAATAAAATTATTCCTGAACCAAATACTTGTTATGGTATAGCAAAAAACAACCTGCGTATTTGGCTGGAAGATTATGTTAAAGAGATGCCAGATATAGCAGTAGCTTGGATGAGGATTTTTTATGCTTATGGTGAAGGGCAGCATGAGAGAAGCTTGTATGCTCAACTAATTAAATCAATCGAAAATGATGAAAAAACATTTAATATGTCTAGAGGATTTCAAATCAGGGATTTTATCTCTGTTGATGAAATCGCACTAGCTGTTTTAAACAATTTGATGAACTTAAAACCTGGGTTTAAGTTGCTGAATATCTGTTCTGGTAATCCTGTGAGCGTAAGGGAACTTGTTGAGGATATCCTAAGAAAAAATAATGCAGAAATGCAATTGAATTTAGGGTTTTATCCTATCCCAGATTATGAGCCACTGGCTTTTTGGGGCGTTAAATAAAGTTTATTAGTAGAAAAAAACAATGATGTGAAACAACTATAATATTTAAATATGTTTCAGTAATTAGGTTATACAGAAGAGATTTGCTGCTAGCATTTTGTTTTCATTTTATTAATATGCAAAAAATAATATAAATCTAGCAACATTTGAAAAAAAGTTTGTTTATTGAAGTCACGGTTGTTCGTATTCTAGTGGTGATTATTCAGTTGGTATTTTTTAAAATTTATACTAAATACGTTTCTATATACGAATTGGGTATTTATTATTTTTTGGTGACCATTTCTTATTCATTAAATGCTTTTTTATTTGTACCGCTTGATTATTTTCAGCAATCCCAATTATATAAATTAAAAAGTAACGGTTTTTCTTTAAAATCTTTTTATAGTATAAACAAATGGGTATTGTCCCTCACCGCGATTATTTTGGTTATAGCAATGTTAATTTGCTATTTTTTTAAGCGGGAGTATTTTTTACTAATGCCGCTTGTTGTTTTGCTGGCAACAAACCTTTATTTTGTTACCTTCATTAGGGGTATTATCAATAATTTAGAAAGAAGAAGAACGGCAATTTATTCAGTGTTAGCGGAAAATATTTTTAAGATTTCGATTTTTTTATTATTGATGAGGCTGGCAAAACCTTCCGCAGTTTTGGTTCTTAGTTCTACAGTATCAGCTTCTCTATTAATCTTTATTATATTAATTTTTTTTATTAAAAGGTTGCCAGAATATAAATTATCTGGAATATTGGATTTTAAACTTAAAGATATTTTTGTTTTTTCTTATCCTTTAACCATCAGTTCGGTTGTTAACTGGATACAAATACAAGGTTATAGGATGATTTTAGTGCCTTTAGGTTTGGTAGAGGTGGTGGGTTTATATGGTACAGTATCAAGTGTAGGTACAAACTCTATGCTATCGTACTCAACTATTTTTAGTCAAATGTTTGTACCCGTTTTGTATAAAACAAATGGGTTATATATAAAAACCTACATGAGGAATGGTCTTATATCTATTCTGTTAATTCTAATCGGTGGCTATTTATTTTCAGGGTTACTGGTAGGAATAATGACCAAGCATGATTTAATTCCATATTCATCGTTAATATTGTATGGTATCTTAGCAGAAGGTGGTAGCATGCTAATCGGCCCTTTGATGATTGTACTTACCATCCACAATAAAACAACTGTTTTAATAAATGTTTATATTGTTGGGTTAATAGCTTTTTTGCTTTCTTTCTTTATCATCTATCTTTTACATTTAGTAAATGTGTACACTATTGGAATTCCAATCGTTTTCACACAGATAGTTGTAATAGTATATTTATCTATTCTTGTAAATAAAATAATAAATGGAATAAAATGAGTAAAAATATCACTTTTGTGATTCTTACATTTAATGAAGCTGCTCGAATCGAAAGGGTGATAAAAAATTTTATTGGTTATGGGAATGTTTTGCTGGCCGATGACAATAGTACAGATGGAACACTTGAAATTGCTCGCTCTTACGGATGCGAGATTTTAATACGAACAAGAAAATATGATTATATTGAAGACGAGCATTTAATTAATTTAGTATGTGAAACAGTTAAAACTGAGTGGGTATATTGGGGATTTGCTGACGAGATGCTGGAAAAGGAAACATTAGACCAAATTGCATCCATTATAACTGCGGATAAATACGATATAATTAATATCGACAGGAAAAATTATTATTATGGAAAATTTTGTTACAATGTACATCACGCAAGAATGAACAAAATTTTTAAAAAAAAAACTATTGATTTTACCGATAATAAAATTCATGGTTTTGGGAACCCATTGGTTCACTCAAAAAGAATATGCCAATTGCCAGATAAATATTTTGTACACCATTTTATTTCTTATACAACTTATGCTTATCTCAACGTAATAAATAGATATACCGAGCTTGAGAGACCATCTAGACGTAAATTATCTCCAATACTATTATTTCTTTACTTATTTCAACGCGCTTTTTTTGTACACTTTATTAAGGAAAAGGGATATAAAGCAGGTTTTGCGGCTATTGCTTTAATTGAATTACATATGTTTTATTTGTTAGTAAAGAATATGAAGTTTTATGAAAAGCAAAATGACTTAACTTTTACTAAAATTGAAAATGTTAATAATAATTTTAGGATTAATATATTAGAGACTATTTAAAAAATTAGCATATAATATTTAGTTTTGTATATTATATTCTGCTGATAATCAATAGAATAGGTATTGACGTAAATAATTTAAATATATAAATTTTGCTTTCAAAATTATTTAAGTATTCGCTCTTTGATTATTGTCAATTCATGTTTTTTTTATATCACAAAGTAAATACTAAATTTTGGTTTGGTATTTTTTTTAGTAAAATGGGCAAGGGATGTTGCATTATTAACCCTATTCTTTTAACACCTTCTTGTATATGCTTTGGGAATAATGTATTTATAAGAAATGGAGCAAGGATTGAAGGTATTTATAAATATGAAGGAGTTACTTTTAAACCTGTAATTGATTTACATGGAAATGTTTCTGTAGAACAAAATATACATATCACTTGTGCGAATAGGATATCGATCGGAAAAAATACAGCAATTGCATCAAATGTAACTATCACAGATATTGTTCACCCCTATGAGGATATTTTATTGCCTCCTGAAAGGCAACTATTGACTGTAAAATTTGTACAAATTGGGGAAGACTGTAAAATATATAATAATGCAGTTATATTGCCAGGAACAAAAATTGGGAAACATTCGGTGGTCGCCGCCAATTCTGTGGTTCTTGGGAGGACTTATCCCGATTATTCCATACTTGCAGGTTCTCCCGCAAGAATAATCAAACGTTATAATTTTGAATTAGAAAGCTGGGCGAAAACTGATATGAATGGAAAATTTATATAAATAATTATGCAAAATGTTTTAATTACAGGCGGGGCTGGTTTTATTGGTTCCAATCTTTCATTTAAATTGATTGACAAAGGATATACAATAACAGTTTTGGATAATCTTTCTCAACAAATACATGGGAATGACGCTGAAATAACTTCATCCCTCTATAATAGTATAAAAAATAAAGTTAACTTTATAAAGGGATCTGTTACATCAAAAGCCGACTGGCAAAAAGCGCTTGTTGGTATTGATGTTATTGTGCATTTTGCTGCTGAAACTGGTACTGGGCAATCGATGTATGAAATTGAAAGATATGTGAACGTAAATATAGTTGGCACAGCCATTATGTTGGATATATTGGCCAATACAAAACACAGGGTTAAAAAAATAATCGTAGCTTCATCAAGGTCTATTTATGGTGAGGGGAAATATTTTTCAGAAGAACTGGGTATTGTTTACCCTTCGCATAGGAGTGCCAAAGACATGGACAATGCTGAGTTTGAAGTAAAGTATTCAGGTTGTTTAAAGCCACTACAATTACTGGCCACTGACGAATCTTCAAAAATTCATCCGTCATCTGTTTACGGCATAACTAAACAGAACCAAGAGCAGATGATAATGACTGTATGCCCAACAATTGGAATAAATCCCGTTTCATTTAGATATCAGAATGTGTATGGACCAGGCCAATCTTTATCTAACCCATATACAGGTATTCTATCTATATTTTCTACTTTGATTTTGAACAACAAAGGGATTAATATTTTTGAAGACGGAAAGGAAAGTCGAGATTTTGTTTTTATTGATGATGTGGTAAATGCAACTGTTTTAGGAATGGAAAAAAATGAAGCCAACAATGAAATATTCAATGTTGGTACAGGTATAGCTGTAAATGTACTAGAGGTGGCTAATACTTTAATTAAACATTATGGAAAAGATGTTCCAATCAATATATCGGGCAATTATAGATTAGGTGATATTAGGCACAATTTTGCTGACATTTCAAAAATTTCATTGCTATTGGGATTCCAACCAACAGTGGATTTTCAGAATGGGATATTGCTATTTTCTAAATGGGTTTTAAGCCAAACTATACAAGCAAGTAAATATGAAGAGTCGATAAAGGAAATGAGAGATAAAGGCTTATTAAAATAATTGAACTAGTTTTACACTTTATATTTTTATGGCTAGAATTGGTTTGGTCACTGTTTTGTTTAAAAGTGACGATGTATTGGAAGGTTTTTTAAAAAGCCTTTCTTCACAATCTTATTTTGATTATCACTTATATATAGTTGATAATACACCGTCCTTAAGTACTGATAATTTATTGATAGAATTAATTGAACGGTATCCTATCCCGAGTTTTTCACATTATAAAAGTGATAGCAATTTCGGGATAGCAAAGGGCAATAATGTCGGAATAGAAGCCGCATTAAAAGACGGCTGTGAATTTGTTTTACTTCTAAACAATGACATCGAGTTTAAACAGCCCGACTTATTTGAATTGTTAATTAAACAAGCTTATGAGCGAAGAAAAGCTCTAATAGTTCCTAAAATATTCTTCTACGACACTAAGAAAATTTGGATGGCGGGTGGACATTTTCAATGGGCAAAGGCAATGGCTTTTCATGTAGGTGAAGGAAAAAATGATAAAAAAAAATATAATAAAAATGCTTATTTTAATTACGCCCCAACGTGTTTTATGCTGATTCGGTCAAGCGTTTTCAACGAAATTGGATTAATGGATGAAAAATATTTTGTTTATTTTGACGACACCGATTTTGTGTATCGTGCCATTGAAAAAGGATATAGTATTTATTATTGCGCTAGTTTAGAAATTTTGCATAAGGTCGGCAGTTCCACTGGTGGTGACAATTCTGTTTTCGGTATTTATTATGGCAATAGAAATAGAATTTATTTTATAAGAAAGCATTACGATTTATTAAAAAAAATAATAGCTTTTACATTTGTGCTTTGCACGCGGGTTATTAAGTATCTAAGATATAACCAAGAACAAAGGAAGTATCTTAATAGAGGATTAAAAGACGGATTTGCGATGAAAATGAATGATTTATGAATACTTTAAAATTTTCATTTAAAGACAAAATCCTCTACTGGATTATTCTTGTATTAGGTTTTCAACAATTTCCAATAATTCGCGCAGGTGGAAGTTTGAAAATTTATGAAGTGTTGGGTTTTATTTTAATGAGTTATAATTTTATTGCGTTTAGAATTAAAAAAAGACCCAATAATATAGAAATATCTTCCTTCATCTTTTTTGTTGTAATTCCATTGGGAAGTTATATATATTCTAGTATATTCTTTGAATATCCCACACAGTATTTCGTTACCTTTCCAAAGGCTGTTATCGATTTTAGGTCGAATTATTATATATTCCCTTTGCTACAGGTTATGTATATGATCATGAACTGGCATGTCTTTGTCGGATTCTGTAACTCAAAAGCATTATATGAAAACATCGAAAAAGTTATTAAAGTTGCCGTTATATTCGGAACAATAATATCACTCTATTCTCTTTGTGCTTTGTATGTAATAGATTTTGTACCATTACTACCAGGCTGGATTCAATTTAAATTTACAAAAGAAGGAAATAGAAGTACAGGATTATCTATGGAACCTGGAACTTACGTTTTATATCAAATTTGGATTTGTTTATTTTTATGGTATTCGAAAAAAAGTTTTACGAAAGGATGGTGGTATATACTTTTTGTTATTAATGTAATTTCTTGTATACTTACTCAATCAACCGCATTACTTGGATTGGTATTAGCGATTTTGTTTTCTTTTTTAATTTTCAATACGACCAAGGCCGCAAGGGGAAAATCATTATTTAGAATCCTGATTATTATTATACTCGTATATACATTGGTTCAGTTTTTAGGTTACGGTTCCACTTTTTATTATTATTTTTACTCTAAAGTAACGTCATTTTTTACGGCAAGTGCCAACCACAAGGCCGAGGATAGTGGAGCAATTCGTAAATATATGTCTGACATTGGATTTGCCATATTTCACCATTATAGTTTTTTAGGTGTTGGCTATGGCAGAAGTATATACTACATGTATTTGTTTAAAAAGTCAGTTGGAATATCCTATTCTTCGGAGGCGGTAAGAAGTATTTCAGTCCCATTAAGTATGTATGCAATTATTTCTGCTGAAATGGGTACATTAGGTCTATTGGCATTTTCTATTTTCTATTTTACCGTTTTGAAAATATTTTGGAAAAACAGGAATAAGAGTCCTTTACACAAAATGTTTTTGTTAGGTAGTATCACTGAATTAAGTACTTTATTTTCATTATACACACCACATGCTGTTTTTTTATGGGCTTATTTAGGGTTAGGCATTGGTTATCTGAGATATTTTGACCGTAAAGGAGATAATGCTAGAGTAAAAAATGTTATTTAGGGTTATATATAATTTACAATTCATAAAAAAAATAAAATGGTAGATAAAAAACTTAATTATGGTCGCCACCACATTATTAATTTCGCCAAATCATCAAAAAATGTAGCGTTAAGCCCAATTTGTGTTGATTTGGGTGCAGGAGGGGGGGATGATTTAATGGCGTTTAAAGGCATATTTCCTACTGCCAAGTTGGTTGCGTGTGAATCATATGAGCCTTATCAGGTTAATCTTAAAAGTATGGGCATTGAAGTTTTTTCTTGCGATATAGAGCATGATCGTTTACCATTTGAAAACGAATCAGTTGATTTTATTATAATAAACCAAGTGCTTGAACATTGTAAGGAAATTTGGTGGATTATGCATGAAATATCAAGAATATTAAAAGTAGGAGGAAAATTGATCATAGGCATACCAAATCTGGCTTCGATGCATAATAGGTTTTTATTAGGATTAGGTAAACAGCCAACATCTATTCAAAATCAGTCAGCTCATGTAAGGGGATATACAAAAAAGGATTTTTTGAAATTTTTAAATTGTGGTTTTGAGGGCGGCTATACACTTGAAGATTTTGGTGGTAGCAATTTTTATCCATTTCCGCCTTTGATAGCTAAACCTTTAGCAGCAATTATGCCTACTGCTGCTTGGGGAATTTTTTTCAAGTTTAACAAGAATAGATCTTACCTCAATAGTTTTATTACTTATCCTATCGAACAAAGATTAGAAACAAAGTTTTATTTAGGCGAGATTTAAATGTGAATTTAATAAATTACATTGAAACCAATGTCTGGGAATGCTAATTATTTGCCAAAAGTTTATTTTATTATTTAAATAAATAGTTTTAATTTAAAATGAAATAATTTTGATAATTAATTTATTTTAATATTGCATTTACTGGTCTGAATAATTGTGGGTATTTTGGATAAACATTTCTATTTTATCCATCCCATCATATTTACAATAACAATTGAACATGCTTGATCAAGCAAGAGTCGACAATAATAGGAGAGTTTTATTTTTGGACATTGTTAGGGGCATTGCAGCTATTTCGGTAATGTTTGAGCATGTGTTGATGAGGCTAACAGAAAGTGATAAAGGATATCACAGCATTTCGTTAAATATTTTTAATCTCGGTGTTTTTGGTGTAGTATCATTTTTCTTGGTGAGCGGTTTTGTTATACCATTTTCTTTAGAAAGGTATAAATCAGTGAAAATATTCATGGTTAGCAGAATTTTTAGAATTTACCCAGTTTATATTACTGTTTTTTTTATATGGCTATTGCTTTGTTTTTTTAATATTTACCTTAATTGGAATTTCTTGCATGGTAAAGTGATTGTAAATTTTATTTATAGTATATTTTTCTTGCAAGATTATTTGCCAGTTAAGATGGGGGTAGTGAATTTAGTTCCAGGGGCATGGACGTTGTTCTTGGAAATGATCTGGTATATTATTTTTGCATCAATTTATTTTTTCAAAATAAATAAAAAACATTTGTTGCTGATAATATTGTCAAATCTGATGATATTGTTTCTTACATTAATTTCCTTAAAAACGTCATATCGATTGCCACCAGGAAGGCCATTATTGTTGCTTTGCTGTTTTTTAGGATTGTTTGTTTACAGGTATTTTAATAAAGAAGTAAATAATAAAACTTTTTTTTCTATTATTTCCTTTACTTTGGTAAATATATATTGTTCTTTATACGTAGGTTTTGGTCTGCATCCTGGCCCGACTTTTAGTTTTCAATGCGTACTAGTAACATACTCAGCCAGTTTTTTATTTTTTGCAATGTGTTATCTTTTGAATGGGAAAAAAAATAACAATTTTCAACGTCTGATTAGTTTTTTTGGAAATATTAGTTATACGTTATATTTATGTCATTTAATTATATTAGTTACGGTTAAGCCAAAATTCGCAAACGAATATTTAAATTGTTCACTTGTTATTGCGATATCAATAATAATGGCCTATTGTTTACACACCATTATTGAGAATCCCTTTGTAAATAAGGGCAGAAAGATTATCAAGCAAATGAGGGTAGATAATAAGTAATTGCAATTTTGACATTTTTCAATATGATAATTAGATCAAAAGCACCTTTAAGGTTAGGTTTGGCAGGCGGTGGAAGTGATGTATCACCCTACAGCGACTTATACGGCGGGCTTATTCTGAACGCCTCAATCAATCTATATGCTTATTGTACCATCAAAGAAAGGTTTGATGATTTAATATGCATCAATGCTTCGGATATAGCACAGTCTGTACAATTACAAACGTCATTGGCATTGCCTTTGGATGGAAAATTGGATTTGCACAAAGGCGTTTATAACAGGGTAATCAAAGATTTTAATATTCAAAAGCCGTTAGCCTTTGAAATTACAACCTATTCCGACGCTCCTCCCGGTAGTGGTTTGGGGTCATCTTCTACCATGGTGGTTGCTATTGTAAAAGCGTTCGTAGAATGGCTTGGGTTGCCGTTGGGCGAATACGAAATTGCTAAACTGGCTTATGATATTGAACGCAAGGATATTGGCTTAAGTGGGGGAAAACAAGACCAATATGCGGCAACATTTGGTGGTTTTAATTATATGGAATTTTTTAAAGATGACAGGGTAATTGTAAATCCCTTAAGGGTCAAAAGATGGATCGTAGATGAGTTGGAAGCGTCAATGATTTTATATTACACAGGTGCTTCAAGGTCATCGGCACAAATTATAGATGAACAGAAAAAAAATACCTCTCAGGGAAACAACGAGGCAATTAGCGCAATGCACCACATTAAACAAAGTGCTATTGATATGAAAGAGGCGATTTTAAAAGGAGATATAAAAAGTTATGCTCGCATTTTGGGTGAGGCTTGGGAAAGTAAAAAAAAAATGGCTGATGCCATCTCCAACCGCCATATAGAAGATATTTTTGATGTTGCATTGAAAGCTGGTGCTATAACCGGTAAAGTTTCGGGTGCCGGCGGCGGTGGCTTTATTATGTTTGTAATCGATCCGGTAAAAAAAATTCGTGTTGTAAACGCATTAAGTAAATTAGAAGGTGGAAAGGTTGTCCCATTTCAATTTAGCGAAGGTGGTTGCCATGGGTGGAGAACAACTAATTATTTATAAAAAAACATAGAGAATGAAGAGCGTTATAATTGATCAAGTGACTTCATCAATAGCGGTAAAAACAGCGTTATTGAACGATGTAGCCGTGATTGGCCTGATAGAAAAAGCTGCCAATGAGATTATTAATGCTTATAAAAACGGAAATAAGACTATGTTGGCCGGTAATGGGGGAAGCGCCGCTGACGCACAACATATAGCAGGTGAATTTGTAAGCAGGTTTTATTTTGACAGGCCAGGGCTACCGTCCATTGCACTTAGTACTGATACGTCCATACTTACGGCGATAGGTAACGATTATGGCTATGAAAAGCTTTTTGCACGCCAAGTACAGGCGCAAGGTAAAGCTGGCGATGTTTTTATTGGTATTTCAACATCAGGTAATTCGCCCAATATTTTAAAGGCTTTTGAAACATGCAAAGAAAAAAATATATTTTCAATTGGCTTGACAGGCGCAACAGGTGGCAAAATGGAAAGTATGTGTGATATATGCATAAAAGTACCTTCGTCCGAAACACCAAGAATACAAGAATGTCATATTTTGATAGGGCACATTTTGTGCTTGATAGTGGAAGACGATATTTTTGGAAAAGAATACAAGCGTAGCGATTATTAATATAGTAAGTTTAGCTATTTTGCTAATCTTAGTTTTGATTAAATTAGAAGGATGAAAATAGTTGTTGATTGTAGGATGTATAGCTTTTCGGGTATTGGTAGGTACATAAAAGATATTGTGCCTAGTTTATGCGCTGAATATGATAAAGTAGCATTGATAGGTAATATAGCCGAATTGCAACACTATAAAGATGAATATAAAAGCGTTGAACTCATTGAAATGAATACGCCTATTTATTCTATTATGGAACAACTTGTTTTGCCCAAAAAAATACCTAGCTGCGATATATTTTTCACCCCACATTACAACGTTCCGTTATTTCCAATAAAGGCAAAAAAGCGTGTTACAACCATGCATGATGCCTACCATTTAGCATTTTATAGGGATCTTAGTCTATCACAAAAAATATATGCAAAAATTTTTTATAACGGTGCTTTAAGGTTGTCTGACAAAGTCATTACCATTTCTCAATTTTCAAAGAGTGAATTTATAAAATATACATCCCAAAAGTTTGCAGATAAGATCCAAGTAATTTATCGTTTTGTAGGCGATGTGATAAGATCAAGAAATGATACAGTAATTGAAAGGATACAAATAAGCAAAGCAAATTATTTTTTGTTTGTCGGGAACGTAAAACCTAATAAAAATCTTAAAGCCGCGCTAGTCGGATTTAAAACTTTGGTTGCCAACAATCCCAATAACACGAAACAATTGACTTTTAAGATTGTCGGAAAAAAAGACGGCTTTATAACAGGTGATTCAGAAATTAGCGCAATGATAGAAAAAGATACGCTATTTCAAGAAAAGGTTCAATTTACTGGTCATGTATCCGATGTGGAATTAATTGGTTTATACAAAAATGCAATAGCATTGGTTTTCCCATCTTACTATGAAGGTTTTGGATTACCACCATTGGAAGCGATGTATTTTGAATGCCCCACTATTTGTTCCAATGCTGCAAGTATTCCTGAAATTTGTGGTGATGCATCTTTATATTTCGATCCGTCTAATCCAGTTGAAATTGCAATAAAAATGCTTGAAATTTATGTTTCAGAAGACTTAAGAGAAACTTTAAAGACAAAAGGCATCAAACAAGTAAAAAAATATAGTAAGGAATTAGCCATAAAAGAACATTTAAAATTGTTTAATAATTTTAATCTTTCTCGAATTTAATATATGCTAATGGAGCAATTAAATATTTACAATCGGAAGTGTATAAATAAATTTGAATGTTATTAAATAAGTTAAAATCAATTTTAAACAAGGGCCAACCAAATTCAAAAATATTAGTAATCGGCGACTTGATGATTGATCATTATATATTTGGCCAGTCTTCAAGATTGTCTCCTGAAGCTCCGGTGCCAATATTGCTTGTACAACGTGAAACATCAACGCTTGGAGGAGCAGCAAACGTTGCCCAAAATTTAATTGCTTACAAAGCAGAAGTTTTTGTTTGTGGAATTGTGGGGAACGATGAATCGGGAAAAAAGCTGTTGCAAATGCTAAAAGAGGGATCGATTGATGCTGGCTTTACTTATATAGATAATAATCGTGTTACTACTCAAAAAACAAGGGTAATAGCGGGTAACCACCACATAACAAGAATTGATCATGAAGTAACAATTCCACTAACAGACTTATTGGCAAAAAAAATTTTTGATAACATAAAATTGGGAATTGAAGCGGCAGATATTATTTTACTATCGGATTATAATAAAGGATTGCTGACACCGATGTTTGTACAAGCAATTATTGAATATGCCAATTTAACTAATAAAAAAGTGTTGATTGACCCAAAGGGAACAGATTACGCAAAATATAAAGGAAGCTATATCATAAAACCCAACAGAAAAGAGTTGGCGGAGGCGGCCCAAATAGACAAAATTACAGATAGAAACGACTTGGAAAATGCTGCTTATAAAGTAATTGAACTAACAGATGCGCAGTATTTGATTGTTACATTGTCTGAGGAAGGAATCGCTATTTTTGGGAAAGATAGGAAAAGCTGCATTTTTCCAGTAAAAGCGAAAGAAGTTTTTGATGTTACTGGTGCAGGAGACACAGTTATTGCAACGTTGGCCAATTTTTTAGCGCTTGGGTTTAGTGTTGAAGAGGCTTGCGAGCTTGCTAACCACGCCGCCGCAATAGTAGTTAAACATATTGGAAGCGCTGTGGTTTCGCCACAAGAATTGATTGAACATGTTGCAAAAAACGATGATTAACCAAATAGCCACCTTTCGAAAAATAATCAAATGAACCATATAATATTTGGCGGTTCCGGTTTTATAGGCACTCACTTAAAAAATTATTTGCTGGGTATTGGCGTTGGCAATGACGATATTATCAAATATGATATTTCAAAAAAAGCAAGCGAGGATTTTGAAGTAATAGATGTAAGAAATCCGATAGAAGTTAGCAAGCCCGCTTTTCAGAAAAACGCGATCATTTATAATCTTGCAGCAGTGCATACTACACCTGGCCATTCAATAAATGAATATTTTGAAACTAATATTTTAGGTGCAGAGAACATTTGCAATTTTGCTAGGCAAAACAACATTGAAACAATTGTTTTTACCAGCTCAATCGCACCGTACGGTCCATCAGAAGAATTTAAAACCGAGAGTTCTGTTCCTATGCCCAATATTCCATATGGTATATCGAAATTGACGGCTGAATATATACATAAGCTTTGGCAGAAAGAGAAGCCTGATGCAAGAAAATTGATAATTGTAAGGCCGGGTGTTGTTTTTGGAAAAGATGAAGGAGGAAATTTTACAAGATTGTATCAGTCGCTTAAAAAAGGCTTTTTCTTTTACCCCGGAAGAAAAGATACGGTTAAGGCAGCTGTCTATGTAAAAGATGTAGTACGTATTTTGTTTGAAAGTGCCCAAAAAGAGCTTGCTGGGGTTGTCACCTTTAATCTTTCATTGTATCCGGCTCCCACCATTGAAACAATTTGCCAAACCATGGCGAAAGTAACAGGTGTGAAACCACCTAAAATTCTGGTACCAGCATGGATGATGGTGAATGCTGCTAGGGTACTTTATTTTAGCGCTTGGATATTTGGAAGGAAAATTAACGGTATCCACCCAGAACGTGTGAGAAAATTAATGGTCTCAACAAATATTTCTGGTGAAAAATTGAGCAAGAGCCAGTATAGTTTAAAATTTACGTTAGAAGATGCAATTAAGGACTGGTATAATGACTGTCAAAGTGCTGGATTGTTTTAGTAAATTTATAATATATTATTTTAATTATATAATATTGTAAAGGTGGTTTTATATGAACATGCGAAATAGAGTAGGTGTATTAGATAGTTTTAGATGCATTGCGGTTATAATGGTAGTAATGTTTCATTATTTTTCGGGAGGTGCTAGTTTACCTAATTACTATCCCTTTAAAGATAAATTTCTTAACCTTTTTAAATATGGTTATCTTGGTGTAGAGCTCTTTTTCATAATCTCAGGATATGTGATTTTTATGACATTGGAAAAATCTGAAAGTCGAATGTTTTTTTTTAAAAAGCGTTTTATTCGGTTGTTTCCTTTGCTTCTAATATGCTCGATCATTACTTATTTTTCTCAATTTTTAATTGATCGAAATAACTCTTTTGCTTATATTAAAATATTACACCCAGAAGCAATTAATTTTTTTCCAAGCTTAACTTTCAGTGACATTTGGATATGGAATCAAATATTTCATAAAAAAATTGGATATATTGATAATGTATATTGGACTCTTGCAGTAGAAGTGAAATTTTATATTCTTTCAGCATTTATTTATTTTTTTAATAAAAAAAGGTTTTTGTACAATTGGCTAATATTTGCAAATACTTCAATGTTATTATTCTTATTTTTTTTGAAGACAGGTTTTTATAACATTAGCCAAGTGATAGGGATTTTTATAATTGCTAAGTATGTTGGATATTTTTCTTTAGGTATTTTTTTTTATAATTTATCAAAAAAAGAAAAGATTGAAAACCGGGTACTGCTTTTGACAATATTGGCATTTATAGCACAGGGGTATCAACTGGAGTTGGTAGAATTTCTGTTTTTATTATCTTTCTTATGTTTATTCATCATTTTTATATATAAGCCTCACTTTTTGTTTTTTTTAGATAACAAATTTTTTACAACGATTGGAATTGTAAGCTACCCTTATTATTTAATTCATTGCTCTATAGGTTTGTTACTAATGTTTAAATTTGCTTTGCTTTTAAATTTATCTGAAAACGCTTGGCTGTTATATATATTTATCATCCCAATCTTATTTTTAGTTTCCTATCTATTGCACTTCTATGTTGAAAAGCCTATTAGTCTTTTTTTACGAAAGTTTTTTTTTAATAAATGAATCATATATTAAATGTCATCAACAGGAAAAATTATCATTACAGGGGCAGCCGGATTTATCGGATCCTGTATGCTTCAATTTCTCAATGAAAATGGTTTTTACAACATTATTTTGGTAGATGATTTTGGGTTTGATATAAAAAAGGTTAATTGGGAGAATAAAAAGTATAAGGCAATTGTGGAACGATGCGTATTTTTTAAATGGTTGGCAGAGTATAAAGAACCAATTAATTGCATTATTCATCTCGGGGCAAGAACGGATACTACAGAATTTAATTACGAAATCCATGAAAAGTTGAATGTAGAATATTCAAAATTTATTTGGAAATATTGTGCCGAAAATAAAGTTCCATTAATATATGCGTCATCGGCCGCCACCTATGGCGATGGCGAATTAGGATATGACGATAACCATGGGGTAATTGCATTGTTAAAACCGCTTAATCCATATGGAGTAAGTAAAAACGAATTTGATAAATGGGCGATACAACAAGATACAACACCTCCATTGTGGACTGGTTTGAAATTTTTTAATATTTACGGGCCCAATGAAAACCATAAAGCAAGAATGGCTAGTGTGATTTGGCATGCATTCAACCAAATTAAACATAATAGCCAGATGAAATTGTTCAAAAGCCACAGGCCAGATTTTAAAGATGGTGAACAACTTAGAGATTTTGTTTACGTTAAAGACCTTACCAAGGTTATATTTTGGATGATGGAAAAAATGATTGGAGAAAGTTGGGAAAAAGAAAAAAATGGTATCTATAACTTGGGAACAGGTGAGGCAAGAAGTTTTTATGATTTGGTCAAATCCACATTCAGTGCACTTGATTTAGAGCCTAATATAGTTTTTATAGATATGCCCGAAGATATTAAAGATAAATATCAATACTTTACCCAAGCTAACATGGGAAAACTATTGAAAGCCGGCTACGCAGAAAAATTTCATTCATTAGAAGAAGGAGTCAATGATTATGTTAGAAATTATTTGAATACTTCAAGGTTTTATTAAATTTACTTAATTTATAAAGTTTAAAATGACAATTAATTATGGAATATAGTAAAATAGTAATTATTACAGGGGGTGCGGGATTTATCGGTTCACACGTTGTTCGTCGTTTTGTAAATAATTATCCAACTTACCGTATCATTAATTTAGATAAACTGACTTACGCAGGTAATTTGGCTAACCTGAAAGATATTGAAAATAAGTCCAATTATACCTTTGTAAAAGGAGATATTACTGATGCCGCATTTATTGAAACATTGTTTTTAAATGAAATGCCGACCGCCGTTATCCATTTGGCAGCAGAATCGCATGTGGATCGGTCTATTAGCAACCCATTGGAATTTGTATTAACAAACGTTGTTGGAACTGTAAATTTATTAAATGCAGCACGTACCGTATGGAAAGGAAACTTCAATCGCCATCGTTTTTATCATGTTTCTACCGATGAAGTTTATGGGGCTTTAGGTGAAACAGGTATGTTTACCGAAGAAACAAAGTACGACCCACATTCTCCTTATTCGGCATCAAAGGCAAGTTCGGATCATTTTGTAAGAGCATATCATGATACTTATGGTTTAGATATTGTTATTTCTAATTGCTCTAATAATTACGGTTCTCACCATTTTCCTGAAAAACTTATTCCGCTGGCAATCAACAATGTTAAAAATAATAAACCAGTACCAGTTTATGGCAAAGGAGAAAATATTAGAGACTGGCTTTGGGTAGAGGATCACGCAAGAGCAATTGATGTAATTTTTCATAATGCAAAAACTGGAGACACATATAATATTGGTGGCCATAACGAATGGAAAAATATCGACCTTATCCAATTGTTATGCAGTATTATGGACAAGAAATTGGGCAGGGAAAAAGGTGAATCTGCAAAATTAATTACCTACGTAACTGACCGTGCGGGGCACGATTTGCGTTACGCCATTGATTCTTCCAAATTACAAAAAGAGTTGAACTGGGTTCCAAGCCTGCAATTTGAAGAAGGATTAGAAAAAACAGTTGATTGGTATTTAGAAAATGAAGCATGGTTAAACGATATAACAAGTGGATCTTATAAACAATATTATGAGAGCCAATATGCTAAAAGATAGTTTGATATGATCGTATTAAAAATTAGTATTTAAATGGAGAAAGGGAATAAAGTTTTTCATAAATTGGATAGACTCATAGGTATCCCTATTGTGTTTATTCTAGGGCTTTTTAAACTTAAGAAAAAACAAGTACCGTTAAATATCTCAAAAATAGCTATTTTAAATTTGGGTTCTATAGGCGATAATGTATTGATGTCTGGTCCAATTGCTGATTTAAGGTCAAAATACCCAGATGCATTTATCTGTATTTTTACTGGCGATTCAAATTATCAGATGGTAAAGTTGATTTTTGGTATTGATGAAATAATAAAGCTGCCGATAACGAGGCCTTTCAAATGTTTGAAAATATTTAAAGCAAAAGAGAAATTCGATATAGTATTTGATTTTGGGCCATGGCCAAGATTAAATGCCATTTATAGCAATTTTATAAAAGGTAAAGTGAAGGTCGGGTTTAAATCACATAAACAATATAGGCATTATGTTTATGACATTCCTGTTAAACATAGAAGTGATTTACATGAAATAGATAACCATCGGAATCTCATAGCGCCGCTTTATGCTAGTTCACCAAACCATAATCCTTCAATAAATTTCAAAACTTCAAATAAGGTAAACGAAATTGTTGATGCAAGTGGGAAATATTGCATAGTGCATGGCTGGTCAGGCGGTTTAAGAAGCGATTTAAAACAATGGAGCAACGTTAAATGGGCCGAATTGATTTCATTGTTATCATCGCATTTTGATACAATCTTATTAACCGGAGCTCCATCTGATTTAAAGAAAACGGATGAATTACTTCGTTGTATTGATAAAATAAAAATGTTCTGCACCATAACAAATGTAGCAGGTAAATTAAATTTAGGTGAAACAGCTTATCTAATAGAAAAGGCCAATTATATTATTTGCGTAGACACAGGTATTTCTCACATGGCGGCGGCCCTAAATAAGGAATTGATTTGTTTACAAGGACCTGCCAATTCATTAAGATGGCGCCCATATAGCGAGAGAGCAATTGTTATAAATCCTGATAAAGGCGAGTATGGCTACTTAAACTTTGGGTATGAAAGTCCTAAAAGCGATACTAACAGTATGGATAATATCTCTGTTGAAATGGTGTATGAAAAATTTGTTAGCGCCACACTAACTTAGTAATTATATTTAAATTAATTAATTTGTTTTAAGGGTATAAATCATGCAAGCAGAAGAAACAAAATTAATGGGATGTTTTATCATTAAACCACAAGTTTTTCCAGATAGCAGGGGATATTTTTTTGAAAGCTTTAATCAGCAAAAGTTTGAAGCAGCTACAGGTCAACCGGGAAGCTTCGTCCAGGATAACCAATCTGCATCTTGCTATGGTGTAGTTCGTGGCCTTCATTTTCAAAAAGGCGAACATGCGCAAGCTAAATTAGTAAGAGCAATTGAGGGGAAAGTATTGGATGTTGCCGTTGATAT
>CAWJTH010000085.1:0-5950 GCA_963845495.1 uncultured Chitinophagaceae bacterium | reverse complement strand
ATCGGATAAGTACCGCATGCGGCACGCCTTCGATATTTGTAACCACGTTAAATAAGTGATGGATGCCATAGCAAAGATACACGTACGCATGGCCGCCATGCATGTACATAACCTTGGTACGTTCAGTATTTCTACCGCCAAAAGCGTGGCTGGCTTTATCGCCAATGCCATTGTAAGCTTCGGTTTCAACAATGCGGCCACTGGTTAACACCCCGTCAAAATTTGTAACCAATACTTTGCCAATCAAGGCTTTGGCAATAGCAACCACATCGTTTCCCAAATAAAAAGAAGCATCCAATTTTTCCATCTCTCAAATATCAGGGTTTTGAAGCTAAAAGCGGAAAGCACAAAGCTGAAAGCTGGGTGTATAAAATAAAAAATAAGAAGAAATCTTATTATCATTGTAAACGGCTCATATTTATCAGCTTTCAGCTTTAGGCTTTTAGCTTTGTGCTTTCCGCTTTAGCTTTGCTTTCCGCTTTTAAAATTTATAAAGTTGCTCAAAGAAATTGTCATCGCTTTTCAATCTTATGCAAAGGCTCACCGGTTCATCCGAAAGAATAATCTGTGGAAATGGATTGTTGTGCCTGGCATTTTATACATGTTACTGTTTGTGGCAAGTATGGTTTTTTTTGGTATAACGGCCAGAGATGTTGTTAATCATCTTATTGATTTTACTGGCCTTCGTGGTTGGGAAACAAGGTTGCACCATCGCTGGATTAGTTTCTTGTTTTTGTTTTTTTTTGGCACTTTGTGGGTGCTATTAGTGCTCTTTTATTTTTCGCTGTTCAAATATATTTTTCTCATCATCGGCTCGCCGCTTTTTGCCTACCTCAGCGAAAAAACGGAGAGCATTATGGAAGGAAAAGCGTTTCCTTTTAGCCTTTCGCAATTGGCAAAAGATATTTTTAGGGGTATAAAACTGGCAATCAGGAACAGTTTATGGCAAACGGTTTATACGATTGCCATTTTATTATTGTCGTTTGTGCCGCTAATAGGCTGGGCTGCGCCCGTGTTAAGTTTATTTGTGGAATGTTATTATTATGGCTTTGCCATGCTCGATTATAGTTGCGAACGCCACAAATTAAGCCCTACGCAAAGCATACAATTTATTGGTAGCCACAAAGGTTTGGCTATTGGCAATGGATTTGTTTTTTATGTAATGCATTTAATACCAATTGTAGGCTGGGTTTTAGCACCCAGTTATGCTATTATTGCCGCCACCATTAGTTTGTATGGCGAAAACAAGAAGGCAATGGATAATGGGATAATTGAGAATGGATAATTACCAATTGAAAATGAAATAATTGATAACGGATAATTACGTTACGTTATTTCGGTTTTGATGACTTTATTTGCAGCATTATCAACTACCCATAAAAAATTATCCATTCAAAATGGTTTATTTAATCCCAACAATACTTGCTGAAAATGCTACCGAAACCATTCCTGCTTACGTGCTGGATGCTGTAAAAAACTGCACCGTTTTTTTTGTAGAAAATGAACGTACGGCAAGGCGTTTTTTTAAAAGTATTTGGAAAGAAATGGTGATTGACGATTACACTTGGTATGCCATTCACAAAGCTGAAAACGAAGTGCTGCAACAATTTGCGAACCACGTAAAAAAAGGAGAAAACATTGGGATTGTAAGCGAAGCCGGATGTCCGGGTATTGCCGATCCCGGGCAAATCCTCATTGCTAAAGCGCAGGAAATGAATGTATTGGTAAAGCCTTTGGTTGGCCCATCCTCTATTTTAATGGCTTTGATGGCCAGCGGCATGAACGGGCAAAAATTCTGTTTCAACGGTTATTTGCCGATAGATGCTACAGAAAGAAAAAAGACAATTGCAAGGTTGGAAGAAGAAGCCATTAAAAAGGGCATGTCGCAATTGTTTATAGAAACACCGTTTCGCAACGATTCAATGTTAAAAGAAATTTTACAAACCTGCAAGCCTACAACCCGAATTTGTGTAGCCGCTGATATTTCCGCTTCAACAGAAATGATTAAAACAAAAACGGTGGCCGAATGGAAAAAAGGAATTCCAGCTTTGCATAAAATTCCGGTGGTATTTATTATTGGAAATTAAACAGTAAAACCAATAATACAGGTACAGTTTGGCAGAATTGACTCCCAACAACGATGGGTTCCTGTATTATTGGTTTTAGTTCAAAAAAACAACATCTTTAATTACCAACGTAAGTTTTGGGTCTCTTGCCGTTATGTACCAATGTGAAATATTTTATTGCCGTTAAGCTTCACCAGACCAACAATTCGATCATATTATAGGATTTAATGACACGAAACGTTCCTACGGAACGATTATCCAAGCATGTAAATGTATTTTGCTACCAACGAAATGTTCCTACGGAACAAAGGAAATACTGCTTTATTTGTTCCGTAGGAACATTTCGTTGGTAGTAGCACGGGTCGAAAGCCGTCATTTAAATGCTCGTTCCGTGGGAACGTCTCGTGCTGCGAACAAATTTTAAACAACAAGTATTTGATTATCAGTAAACACTACTCAAAACTCACGTTACTAGTTTTTTTTAGTTTACATACTCAACCAAAAAGTCTAACGGTTTCATTGTTTACTTTTATTGCTTCACCACCCTTATATTATTGCTGCTGCCATTGATTGATTGGATGTGCAATATATACACACCTTTAGCGTACATACTTACATTTATGCTTTGACTGGTATCGGTTGCTGTCAATGCTGTCAATTTTTGGCCGTTACCGCCGAATACCGTAATAATATCGCCGCTTGCTGTGCCGCTAATATTTACCATGTCGGTGGTGGGGTTAGGAGATACCGTTACTGACCCTAAATTGGCACAGGCACCGTTACCGGCTACCGCTACTGTAGCACTATAAGTAAATTTTCCGTCAATGTCCATCATTTTCAGGCGGAAGTAGCTGCTGCCTATGCCCAATGCATAACGGTAACCATAAGTTGCTCCATCTGCGCTGTTCCTGCTAGCCATCCTTCCCACTTCGGCAAAAGTTTGACCATCATTGCTATATTCTACGCTATAATAGCTTGAGTTTTGTTCAATTGCCGTTTTCCATTGCAGATCTACCATACAACCGTTGGCAACACCTGTAAAGGCAGTGAGCGTTACCGGTAATAAAAAGACCGTTTTGGCAGCCAGATAACCAAATGTGCTAAAATGGGTAATGTTGTTGAATTCTACATAATTTACTCCCCCTTCGGTGCCAGTGGCGCTTGGTGTTAAGTAGGTTGCGCCTGTTATACCATTGGCCGCCTGTGCAGCCAAAATGGCGGCAACATTGGCCGAATTGGTCGTTCCTTCAAATTTGAACCATTTGCTGGTAGGGCTGCTAGCAACGGTTGCATCAAGTGCAGCAACCGCCGCCGCGGTATCGGCTGCGGCGTAATAAAGGCGCACGGTCATGCTGCTGGGGTAGTTATTAGTGCCAACATCCTGCACGGTGTATATACGGTTACAGAGCGCCGTGGTATTGTGACTACCATCGGTTTTCATTTGGTGGTTAATGGCAGGGATGTTGTTGGTTGCAACAGGCGCAGCGGTGGTAAAATTGTAACCAATATTTCCGTTAGGATTGATGGACATGTATTTTTGGAGTGTGTGAGCCGGGTCTACAAACTCAATATAACCACCATTGATACAGGCAGATAAGGCAGTAGTAATGGTAGCACCTGTGGATGCCAATACTGGAGTGGTACCGTTATAAGTCACGGTATTGTCGGTACTGGTAGAGGCACTATTGCCTGCGCCGCAAGCTGTGTACACCCCTGTAAACACTGGCGTGAGTTTACTAACCGTGTTGCTGCTATAATTGCTGGTGTAAATGTTGCCGGTAGCATCCAATGTTATTCCCGAAGGGTTCGTTCCCGTAGTACCAAATGTTGTGGTTATACCGCAGGGCGTTATCCTGGTAACATTGTTGCCACTATAATTGGTTGTATATATATTACCACTGGCGTCTATTGTTATTCCATAAGGTAAAACTCCAGTTGTACCAAATACTGAAGACGCACCCGCCGGTGTAATTTTTGTTACGGTACCACTGTTCCAATTGGCCGTATAGATATTGCCAGTCGCATCCATTGTTATTCCATATGGGGTAAATCCCGTAGTACCGAGTACAGAAGATATTCCTGCGGATATTATTTTAGTTACGTTGTTGCCACCGTTATCGGATATATAAAGATTGTTGGCAGCATCTATTGTTATGCCATAAGGTATATTTCCCGTGGTACCAAATATAGAAGACACGCCGGCAGGCGTTATTTTGCTCACAGTGTTATCAAGATAATTGGTTGTAAAGATATTGCCGGAGGCATCCATTGTAATTCCATAAGGTTCATTCCCAGTAGTGCCTAATATAGATGAAACACCAGCAGACGTTATTTTGGTAACAGTATTGCTGTTTACGTTCGCAGTATAGATATTGCCAGCAGCATCTACCTTAATGCTATTAGGGGCGCTTCCAGTATTGCCAAGTATGGTTGACACACCAGCAGGCGTTATCTTGGTTACGTTGTTGCTAGTCCAATTGGCCACATAAATATTTCCTGACGCATCTATAGTTATGCCATTAGGATTTGTCCCAGTTGTAGCCCAACTGGTATTAGAGGTATAATACACTGCTGCAGGTATGTTGGGAATAATTGTGCCGGCACCTGTAGCAGTTACGCTTACCTCAAAGGTGGTACCATTATTGGGCGCCACCTGCATAATGGATGTAACGGCCTCGCCAGGAGCCGAGCCGCTAAACGATATATCAGCCGCTGTAAAAGTAGTAGGATCTATGGCCGAACCGAACACTACCGTATATACAACTGGGGGGGCGCATGTTGGATCGGCCTGCCCAGCTTTTTGGTTGATAGTAACGGAAATATTTTGTGCTGCTGTATAATCCTTGGCACCGAAAAGCGTAATTGTGACGAACAATACTTGATAAAAATTCTTTTTCATGGTTTTTATTTTTTAAATAATGGAAAAGAAAAAAGTTCTGAAATAAAAAATAGAAGTTTACACACTCATCTTAGTTTGAGACTCGTGGACTAACAGATTGGAGCAATTTTCATTAACGCAATGTCTTTATTTGACAGTTTTAGCGTTTTGTCAGCTTAAAATAAAACTTAAAATAAAATAGAGGAAGAGGCTGGCGATACCGGTAAGCGCCAGACTATAGCTTATCATCAATAGCAGCACCTAAATTACGATGGTGAAAACGGTTAAATAATGGAATCCACCGAAAGGCATCTTCTATCCATTTAAAACATATTTCTATTGACGCATTTAAAATCTAATTGCATGTATGCACATAACAATTTGGCGGCTAGCTTAAAGGATATTGTAAATAAACAATTATAAACAAGCCTGCGGTACGGACTTTTTTATCCAGAAAACGGCAATGAAGAATCCGCTTTTGAAATATCAGGATGTATGGTAGCCCTATTGGCAGCCCTTATATATTGAATATTGGCCGCGAAGCTTAGAAGTTCATGGGCGTAAAAAAAATTGCCAACTATCTGGGTAAATAAATTATTGTCGTGATACTGTTTATCGCAAATCCTATGGAGAATAGGCACTTAAATATGCGCCAAAACAAGCTGAAACCGTAAACTATAAATTCACTTCCAATTTACCCGATTTCACATTGCAAGACGGGACATTAGTGGTAAACAATTTATGGCTCGGAAGGCCATGCAACCGATTATAAATTGGGTGCTAACTGGTATAATTGATGGGCTGAATAAAATATTAATAGCGGTTGCAATCGTCTGAAAACCATATAATTGCCACATCGCATAAACAGCATAAAAAGGACCGCTTAATAATTCATTAAGCGGTCTTTTTAATTTAATTATATCTATTACTTAATATCCATTTGTTCCAAATTCTGCTGCGTTATTTATTTGATTTAAGAAGCCGAATGGAATAGAGCAATACATTG
>CAWJTH010000084.1:0-12783 GCA_963845495.1 uncultured Chitinophagaceae bacterium | reverse complement strand
CCAGCCGATATGGGTTGCCCATTTTCCCGCTGTAAATTTAACCTTATCGCTAACCGAATAAGATATGTAAGCTTGCTTAATGGCTGCTAACGATTCAAATCCATTTCCTGAACCTACAGGCCAACCTGTTCCATCAGGATAAGCAAACTCCTGAGCCCTACGCCCAAAACCTAAATCAATCGTGGCTGCAACCTTACCTACAGTATGGTCAACACGGATACTCGCCATCCCTAACTCAAAAGCATTTTGAGAATTAGTAAAACTGGTGAGGTTGTTACTTGCTTTTCCCGCAAAATCGTTGCGGTAATAAGCATCTACGGATCCTGTCCATGTGGTCGTGGACTTTTTTGTGGAATCTTGCGCATTAGCATAAGTTCCAAGCATGGCGGCCATAATGGCTGCGGTGGTCATCATTTTTCTTACCATAAGTATTGGGTTTTGGTTATAAAAAGTACAGCCCTAACCCCTTTTTTTGGGGTTTATAGCAAGCCGTACTTTTTTTTATAAATCCTAATGAACGATAGTTTTTGCAATATTTATTTATAAAGCAGCATAAATAAATATTGAAATTGAAAACTTAACTAGGGCAGCAAAAATATTTTGGACTAAAATATAAAAATGGAAATTTGTATCAAATTATAAATTTATATTTTAAATATAGGGGCAAAACGAGTGATTTGTCAATATATATCAAAGCAATAGACCTTTCCATTAATAATTCTTGCACAAGATAAACAAAATATTGATATTTTATAAAAAAATGTAATATTTTTTTATTTTAAATATGTCTAATGCTGGTTTATATCATTTGCAGGAACGGTGTAATTTGAGGAGAATTTACAAAAAAAAGCACCATCATTTGTTGACGGTGCTTTTTTTTGCTTTTATTTAAATGGTTTTAAAAAGAACTAGCTGGTTCTTCTTTGATAGTTCCATTATGGTTTACTAATAATGTACCCTGTGTATAATTTTCATTGTGCTGGCTCAAATCTAAACCTTCTTCTTCTTCAGCTTCGCTTACCCGTAATGGCAGGATGAAATTGATGAATTTAAAAATCAAGAATGATACGGTAAAACTATATGCAACAACAATTAGTAATGCCTTTACTTGAATAAAGAAGAAACTCGGATTGCCGTAAAAAAGCCCGTCGTTGCCACCGGCATTTACAGTTTTTGTAGCGAAAATACCAGTTAGCAGCATACCTACCATTCCACCCAAACCGTGGCAAGGAAATACATCTAAAGTATCATCCAGTTTTGTTTTTTGTTTGTAGTGAACCGCCATATTTGAAATAAGGGCGCCAATTACACCAATAAAAATACTTTGCGGGATAGCTACGAAACCAGCGCCGGGAGTAATGGCTACTAAGCCAACCACTGCCCCAATGCAAAAGCCAAGTACAGAAGGTTTTTTGCCACGAAGTACATCAAAAAACATCCAACTTAGCCCCGCGGATGCGGCTGCTGTATTCGTAGTTGCAAAAGCAGAAACCGACAATGTGTTTGCCGCCAATGCGGAACCAGCATTAAATCCAAACCAGCCGAACCAAAGCAAACCCGTTCCAATTAACACATACGGAATATTGGCAGGTGGAATTTCTTTATGTTCCATGTGAACTTTGCGGCGTTTCAAAACAAGTGCGCCCGCCAAAGCTGCGCAGCCGGCACTAATGTGTACCACTGTGCCACCAGCAAAATCCAAAGCGCCCATTTTAAACAAAAAACCTTGTGGAGACCAAGTCCAATGTGCTAAAGGTGCATATACCAATAAGCTAAATAAAACAATGAATAATATATAGGCTGTAAAGCGGATACGTTCTGCAACCGCACCAACTACCAAGCCCGGGGTAATTACAGCAAACATTAATTGGAAAAGCGCAAACAATAAAAGTGGGATAGTCATTGGCGCTGTGGCTCCCGGTAATTTTGGTGCACCAGAAATAACGCCTTTAAAAAATAAATGAGTCATAGGGTTGCCTATAAATCCGCCAATGCTTTCACCAAAACAAAGACTATAGCCAACCGTTACCCAAAGAAGGCCTACAACACCGGCAGCAACCACGCTTTTAATCATTGTGCTTAGTACATTTTTTCTATGTACCATGCCGCCGTAAAAAAATGCTAAACCTGGTGTCATTAAAAAAACCAACGCTGTTGCAACAATAATCCAAGCAATATCAGCATAATTGTAAGTTTTACCGTCATCGGGAAAGCTGGGAACAGATTTTACAAACAATGCAGCAATTGCAACAATACACAATAGTAAAAATGGTGCAATTTGTTTAAATGAAATTTTTGACATAAAGATTTAGTTTTTCTTTTGTTAATAAAAGAATAGATTTAGTATCAACACAAGATAAGCTTAAAAATGAACTAATCTCAAAAAAAACCATATATAATTTTTTAAATTATATATGGTTTGATTTTATAAAAGACAAAAATTGGATTAAAAAATACTTGCTTTTACATTGCTGTCTTTAGTTTCCAATAAAGAACTTCCCATTAAAAACTCGTCAACTTTTCTAGCACATTCCCTGCCTTCGCTGATGGCCCAAACCACTAAACTTTGGCCACGGCGCATATCGCCAGCTGTAAATATTTTTGAGATACTGGTTTGGTATTGTTTTTCGGTTGCTTTTACATTGCCACGTTCGTCTAATTCTACACCCAGTTGTTCAAGCATACCAGCTTTTTGTGGATATAAAAATCCCATTGCCAAAAACGCTCTTTCGCAGGGGATCTCAGTTTCTGTTCCAGGAATTTCAACAAATTTTGCCGGGCGGCCATCTTCTGTAAATTGCCATTCCAATTTTGCAATTTTTAATCCTTTTAAATTGCCATTTTCATCGCCAACAAATTCTTTTGTGCCAATCGCCCAATCTCTTATTACACCTTCTTCGTGACTGGTTGTTGTTTTTAAAACCATAGCGTAAGTTGGCCAAGGCATATAATCGGTGCGGCTTTCAGGCGGTTTTGGCATCAACTCAAACTGCGTAACAGAAATTGCACCTTGCCTATTTGATGTACCAACGCAATCGCTTCCTGTATCTCCGCCACCAATCACCACTACATTTTTGCCATCAGCCCTAATTTCTTCTGGGGTGGCGACATAAGTAGGACTGGTAAGCTTTTTATTTTGCATTTTTAAGAAATCCATTGCATAATGAACACCATTTAAATTGCGGCCAGGAATTGGTAAATCACGTGGAATCGTACTTCCGCCAGCTAAAACAATGGCATGGTATTCCCGCATCAAATCGTTTACCGATACATTTACGCCGACATTGGCATTGCATTTAAAAACAATACCTTCTTCTTCCATCAATTTAATCCTACGTTCAACCACCCATTTTTCCAATTTAAAATCTGGAATACCGTAACGCAGAAGTCCTCCCGGAAATTCATCACGTTCAAAAACAGTAACTAAATGACCCACCGTATTTAATTGCGCAGCGGCAGCTAACCCCGCAGGGCCAGAACCAATAACAGCAATCTTTTTACCCGTGCGAACAAGAGGTGGTTTAGGTTTAACATAACCTTTTTCGTAAGCTATTTCAATAATATGCTTTTCAATTTCTTCTATTGCAACCGCTGGTTGATGGATACCCAACACACACGCATGCTCGCATGGCGCAGGGCAAATGCGTCCCGTAAATTCAGGAAAATTATTCGTCGAACTTAAAATATCATATGCTTCGTCCCAATCTTTTAAGTAAACCGCATCATTAAATTCGGGTATTACATTGCCTAATGGGCAACCATTGTGGCAAAAAGGAATCCCACAATCCATACAGCGGGCCGACTGTTGGTTCAACTTTTCATCGCTGTACAAGTTGATGTATTCTTTGTAATCTTTTACCCTTTCTTGCGGTGGGCGCTTGGTTGGTAATTCCCTTGTAAATTCTAAAAAACCTGTTGGTTTGCCCATTACTAATTATTAAAAAATTAAAAATGTTGTGGTTGAAAACGTTACTGGCAGTTATTTTTCAATTTTATTTATTCTTTTTAACGACAAGCACATCAATTGTTGCTTGTCGTTAAAAAGAATGGTTTACCACTACTTATTGACTTATGTTGGATTATTTTACCAAATCAATGGTGTTGACTTTGCGTCCTTCTAATACCTTTTTATAATCTCTTGGGTATACTTTTATAAACTGTTGCAATTGCGCATCAAAATCTTTCAAGATGAAATCAGCAACAGCGCTTTGTGTATAGGCCAAATGTTTGGTCAATTTTGTTTGTAAAAATGCCACGTCAGCTTCATCCAACGGATCAAGATCAACCATTTCTTTATTGCATTTCTCAGCAAAATTGCCGTCTACATCATATACATAAGCAATACCGCCACTCATACCAGCAGCAAAGTTTTTGCCGGTAGAGCCTAAAATCACCGCACTTCCGCCAGTCATATATTCGCAACCATGGTCGCCAACACCTTCTACCACAACGTTTACGCCGGAGTTCCGTACACAAAAGCGTTCGCCGGCTTTTCCGCGAATGTATGCTTCACCGCTTGTGGCACCATAAAATGCCACGTTACCGATTATGATGTTGTCTTTTGGTAAGAAAGTGGATCTTTTATTTGGGTAGATGATGAGTTTTGCACCGCTTAAACCTTTTCCGAAATAGTCATTGGCATCACCTTCCAGTTCGTGGGTAATTCCTTTTGCGTTGAAAGCCGCAAAACTTTGTCCGGCCGTGCCCGTAAATTTGAAATGGATGGTTTCATCTGGCAAACCTTCACCTTTATAAATTTTGGTGATTTCGTTTGATAAAATTGTTCCAACCGTACGGTTCAAATTAATAATAGGGAAAGAGGCCGTAACTTTTTCCTTTCTTTCCAATGCAGGTTTTGCCGCTTCCAACAATTTCCAATCCAACACATCTTCTAAACCATGGTCTTGTCCTTCCGTATTGTAAATTGGCGTTTCATCGCTTTCTGGTTGGCGATACAAAATAGGAGAAAGGTCAAGTTTAGCATATTTCCAATGCGTCAAATAACTTTTTTGTTCCAGATAACCAACCTGGCCCACCATTTCTTGAATAGTGCGGAAACCAAGCTCAGCCATTATTTCACGCAATTCCTCTGTAATAAATTTAAAGAAATTTACCACATGATCGGCATTGCCTGTAAAGCGGCTGCGTAATTCTGGATCTTGCGTAGCAACACCAACCGGACAAGTATTTAAATGGCATTTGCGCATCATAATGCAGCCTTCCACTACCAAAGCTGCGGTTGCAACGCCCCATTCTTCGGCACCTAACAAGGTGGCAATCGCAATATCACGGCCGGTTTTCATTTGGCCATCGGCTTGTAAAACCACGCGGCTGCGCAATTTGTTTTTTACCAACGTTTGTTGTGCTTCAGCCAAACCAAGCTCCCAAGGCAAGCCGGCATGTTTGATAGAACTGATTGGCGACGCACCTGTTCCTCCATCAAAACCAGCAATCAATACCACATCTGCTTTAGCTTTGGCAACGCCTGCGGCGATAGTTCCCACGCCAGCTTTTGATACCAATTTTACATTGATACGAGCGGCACGGTTGGCATTTTTAAGGTCGGAAATCAATTGCGCCAAATCTTCGATAGAATAAATATCGTGGTGCGGTGGTGGCGAAATAAGACCAACACCTGGTGTACTATGCCTTGTCCTGCCGATCCAATCGTCTACTTTATGGCCGGGCAATTGACCGCCTTCACCAGGTTTTGCACCTTGCGCCATTTTAATTTGTAACTCGTCAGCTTCAGTTAAATACCAACTGGTAACGCCAAACCTGGCAGAAGCCACTTGTTTTATGGCGCTGCGCATGCTATCGCCGTTTGGCAACGGCGTAAAGCGTTGTTCATCTTCACCGCCTTCACCGGTATTGCTTTTTCCGCCCAAGCGGTTCATGGCAATAGCCAAAGTTGTATGCGCTTCCCACGAGATAGAGCCAAAGCTCATAGCACCTGTGGCAAATCTTTTATAAATATTCTCGGCAGGTTCTACTTCCGAAAGTGGAATAGAAGGCCTTGGAAACTTAAAGTTTAACAAGCTACGAAGCGTAGCAGCTTTTTCGCTTTGATCATTTACCAGTTTCGAGTACTTTTTGAACGTGGCATAATCGTTCATTTTGGTAGAATGTTGTAACAGGTGTATGGTTTGCGGGTTAAACAAATGGTATTCGCCTTTACGTTTCCATTGGTAAACACCGCCTGTTGGCAAACGATCTACCGGCAATTCTTTTTCGTTGAAAGTGAGGTGATGTTTCGCCAATACCTCCCTAGCAATTTCATCTAAGCCCATGCCTTCAATGCGAGATGTGGCACCTGTGAAATACATTTTCACCACATCTTTATTTAAACCAAGTATTTCGAATATTTGAGCACCTTGATAAGATTGCAAGGTTGAAATACCCATTTTCGAGAACACTTTCAACAAGCCCTCGTTTACGGCCTTGATGTAGTTTTTCTTTAAATATTCTATGTCAAGATTAGTGTCGATTTTGCCGGTCAACTTCATATCCCGAACAGAGCTTAACGCCAAATAAGGGTTTATGGCAGTTGCACCGAAGCCGATAAGTGTAGCAAAATGATGAACTTCCCATGCATCGCCTACTTCCATTACAATGCCTACCATTCCACGGTAGCCCTTACGGATCAAATGATGGTGCACTGCAGAACAAGCCAGTAAAGATGGAATGCCGGCGTGGTCGCTATCAATGGCACGGTCGCTCAAAATCAATACCTCAAATCCATCTTCCACCGCATCCACCGCATAGCGGCAAAGCCTTTCCAAGCCGGCCTTTAACGAGCCTGGTTTACCATCGGCACGGAAATAACTTTGCAAGGTTTTAGCTTGAAAAATACCTGTATCGATGCTGCGGAGTTTTTCCAATTCGTGGTTCGTCAATATTGGATGCTTTAACGCAACAGAATGGCAAGCGATTGGATCTTCAATCAGTAAATTACCATTATTGCCAACAAAAGTGGCCAAACTCATCACCATTCTTTCCCTAATCGGGTCGATCGGTGGATTGGTAACCTGGGCAAACAATTGCTTGAAATAACTGGATAAATGTTGGGGTTGTTCGCTTAAAACGGCTAAAGGCGTATCGGTACCCATAGAACCGATTGGTTCTTTGCCATCTAAAGCCATCGGCGCAATAATCATTTCCAAATCTTCTGAACTATAGCCAAATGCTTTTTGGTATTTAAACACTTCTTCGTGTTCCAAATGGGTGAAAGAAACCCTTGGTTCAGCTAATTCTTCTAACCTTATTTTGTATTTGTTCAACCATTCGCCGTACGGCTTTTGTGAACAAATTTCTTTTTTCAATAAATCGTCGCTGATAATCAAACCTTTTTGCATATCCACCACAAACATGCGGCCGGGTTGCAAACGTCCGTTTTCTTTGATCAATTCCGGAGCGATAGGAAGTGTTCCCGTTTCAGAGGCCATAATCACACGTCCATCATGGGTAACGCAGTAACGTGCGGGGCGAAGTCCATTTCTATCAAGCGTAGCGCCAATAATATTTCCATCGGTAAATGAAATACAAGCCGGGCCATCCCACGGCTCCATCAAAGTGGCGTGGTATTCATAAAATGCTTTTTTTAGCGGATCGATTTTTTCGCTGTTGTCCCAAGCTTCAGGTATCAGCATCATCATCACATGTGGCAAACTGCGGCCTGTTAACGAAAGCAATTCTACCATGTTATCCAAACAAGCTGAATCGGATTGTTGGCTTGAAATAATTGGCAAAATCATTTCCATCTCTTCTTTTGAAAAGAATGGCGATGTAAAACCATGTTCACTACTGCGCAACCAGTTTAGGTTACCTTGTAATGTATTGATTTCGCCATTGTGCGCAATAAAACGGAAAGGTTGCGCCAGCCGCCAAGAAGGAGAGGTGTTGGTTGCAAAACGAGAATGCACCAAGCCAAAGGCACTTACCAACCGTTTGTCGTTCAAATCAGGGAAATAATGGCGCACCTGTGTGCTCATAAATTGCCCTTTGTACACAATGGTTTTATGGGAAAGCGTGGCAATGTAAAATCCTATTTCGTCTTGACGAACCGAGTTTTGGATAGTATGCGTTGAATATTTTTTTAAGATGAACAGCTTGCGCTCAAAGTCCATCGGGTCAGAAATATTGTCAGGGCATTTAACAATCACCTGTTCCATTTCTGGTTCAACTGATAAAGCAGTTGGACCGATACCGGCAGGATTTGTAGGCACCTTGCGATAAACCAAAACTTCCAACCCCAATTTTTCTGCGGAGCGGTTAAAAATTTCGCGGCATTCTTCACGTAAACTTAATTCTTTAGGAAAGAAAATTACGCCAACGGCATATTTACCAAAAGCCGGAAGGTGCACGCCCAACTTGACACATTCGTCAAAGAAAAATTCATGCGGAATCTGGAACATGATCCCAGCGCCATCGCCAGAATTTGCTTCGCAGCCACATGCGCCGCGATGTTCCATGTTTTCCAAAACAGTTAAAGCATCGCTAATAGTTTGGTGGTTTTTGTTGCCCTTAATGTTGGCCACAAAACCGATGCCACATGCATCATGCTCAAAGCTGCTGTCGTACAATCCGTTGCTCGCCATAATTCTAAAATTTATTAAATAAAATATAGACCCACATTTCCATAATGTGCGGCAAGCAATGGCGTGAAAATAAATGATTTAGTTGAAAATTCCAACTTGTTCTATCATGCCAATGCTTGTTGCAATTTTATGTGTGAAAAACTGCGAAAGTTGTAGGAAATGATAGTTGTTTTTGAAATATTTGAATAATTACTAAGAAAAATCTTGTTTGATTAAGGTTTGATTGAATTCTTAAGCTATTGTTTTATACAGTGGGAATTAAAATTTTGTAAACAATAATCTGCTTTAAAAAGAATGTTGGTTGGTTAAAAGGCATTTTCTGCCCATAAATTCGTTTTGAAATTTGTAGAGTGGTGTCAGTAATATTGGATATGCTAAATTAATTACTGATAACTTATTTTACTGGTTATTTTATTATATTTTTATACAATATAACCGAACAGTGAATCATTTTTATTCAGCTCTGTAAAATCAATTTTTCGGTCCTTCATTTTTGTGATAAGTTGTTGATAATCTTTCTTTTGTGATAACTCTATACCAACAAGTGCAGGAGCGCTTTCTTTATTGGTTTTTTGTAGGTACTCAAAACGGGTAATGTCGTCGCTTGGCCCCAAAATATCGGTCACAAATTCCTTTAAAGCACCTGGGCGCTGTGCAAAATTGATCAAAAAATAATGTTTAAGCCCTTCGTATTGCAAACTCCGTTCCTGAATTTCAGGCATACGGGCAATATCGTTATTGCTTCCACTTACAATGCAAACTACATTTTTTCCAACAATTTGATCTGCGTAAGCATCTAAAGCAGCAATGCTCAATGCACCTGCCGGCTCAACAACAATTGCATCTTCATTGTATAATTTTAAAATAGTAGTACAAACCTTTCCTTCGGCCACCAAACCAACTTCGCTCAAAACATCTTTGCAGATATCGAACGTTACGTTGCCGATTGTTTTAACTGCGGCTCCATCTACAAAGCGATCCAGTTTTTCAAGCGTAACAGGATGACCCGCATCCAAAGCGGCCGTCATTGAAGGTGCGCCTTCTGGTTCAAGCCCAATAATTCTTGTATTTGGACTGAATGTTTTAAAATAAGTACCCACGCCGGAAGCTAAACCGCCACCGCCGATTGGCACAAATAAATAATCGATTTGCGATTCATCCTCCAAAATTTCTTTACCTACCGTTCCTTGTCCTTCAATTATTCGGATGTCATCAAAAGGAGGGATAAACGTCATGGCATTTGCTTCTGTAAAAGCTTTTGCAGCTATGGCACAATCGTCAAACGTATCTCCAATCAATTGAATATCAACCCATTCTTCACCAAACATTTTTGTTTGGGTAATTTTTTGTTTTGGGGTGATGCTGGGCATAAAAACCACACCCTTTGCTTTCAATTTGTTGCAACTATACGCAAAACCTTGCGCATGATTTCCTGCGCTGGCGCAAACCAAACCGCGTCGCAATACTTCCTGCGAAAGACTGCACATCATATTATAAGCACCACGCAATTTATAGCTACGCACCACTTGCAAGTCTTCCCTTTTCAAATAAACATTGCAATGGTATTTTTTAGAAAGATTGAGATTCAATTGCAAAGGCGTGCGGGTAACCACGTTTTGAAGACGTTTTGCGGCAGCGTCGAAATCGAGTTGATAGGTATTTATAGTAGTCTGCATTAATATATTTTATATCGATCAAGCTTTTGGCTCTCAGGAATTTTCGTATTTTTTTATTAATTGTTCCAAAACGGCATCCGTTAGCTGCGCATTTTTTTCAAAGGGAAAGCCTTCCCAAATTACTGTTCCTTTTGGGCTGATAAGAATAGCGTGTGGAATGCCTTTTACTTCCAATTTATCTTTTAGTCTTGCCTTGGTGTCGATGGCTTCAAAAAAATCACTTTTAGGGCCGGTAAAACTTTCTATTTTTTCTGCTGGTTCGTCTGAAAGCCCGATTACCACTAATTTATCCCTAAATTTTTTCTGAAACTTGTTTAATATCGGAATAAATTGTCGGCATGGCGGGCACCAAGTTGCCCAAAAATCGATCAATATAAATTTTCCGTCGGTTGCTGGCTCCTTCGACATCCATTTTTCAACCACCAATTTTGGGGCTTGTTCGTTTAAAATTGATTTCGCCCAAAGCCTTTTTCCATTGTTGGATTCTTGTGCAGAACTGGAAAAGCATGAAACGGAAAAGATAGAAGCAATGATAAAAATTCGGAAAAGTAACATAATGTGGATCGGTTTTAATTGTGTTCGGATGCCTAATTATTTTACCACAATGATAATTCCAGTTGACCAATTCATTTTTTGTCAAATTTAAATCTATTATCCTGTTAGCCGATTGGCAGGTTTGAATCTTAAAGTGTGATGATTTTAAATAGGCAAGAAGAAATTTCTTCTTGCCTATTTATTTTTAATTTATGCTTTGGCAAGAATTATGCGACAGTTGCAATTGATTTCATATCCGTCATTGCTTGGCGCAGTACATTTCCAACAATTTCAATTGGATGCGTACGCAACAATTTGTTTACCGCAATGATTTCTTTATTGTCAACACCATTGTCCTTTCCTTCGTTAAAATTTTTGCCGATGATGTCGGTTTCAACTGTTTTCATAAAATCGGCCAACAATGGCTTTGCGGCATGGTCAAATAAATAACAGCCATATTCAGCAGTGTCAGAAATTACACGGTTCATTTCAAACAACTTTTTGCGGGCAATAGTATTGGCGATCAACGGCGTTTCGTGCAATGATTCGTAGTAAGCCGATTCTGCAATAATGCCAGATTCAACCATTGTTTCAAAAGCCAATTCCACGCCAGCTTTTACCATCGCAACCATCAACAATCCGTTGTCGAAATATTCTTGCTCAGGAATTTTTTTGTCGGTAGCTGTTGATTTTTCAAAAGCGGTATTACCGGTTTCCGCACGCCAAGTCAACAAGTTTTTGTCGTCGTTCGCCCAATCTTCCATCATAGTTTTAGAAAATTCGCCGCTCATAATGTCGTCTTGGTGTTTTCTGAACAACGGACGCATGATGGTTTTCAATTCTTCTGCCACAGCAAAAGCTTTTATTTTGGCAGGATTGGAAAGCCTATCCATCATGGCGGTGATGCCGCCTTGTTTCAACGCTTCGGTAATAACTTCCCAACCATATTGAATTAATTTTGAAGCATAGCTAGAGTCGATTCCTTTTTCGATCATTTTATCGAAACAAAGGATAGAACCGGTTTGTAGCAAACCACACAAAATGGTTTGTTCGCCCATTAGATCACTTTTCACTTCAGCAACAAAAGATGATTTTAACACGCCGGCACGGTGGCCACCAGTGCCAACGGCATAAGCTTTTGCATAAGCCCAGCCTTTATCTTCTGGGTCATTTTCTGGGTGAACAGCTATTAAAGTAGGAACGCCAAAACCGCGAACAAATTCTGCACGAACTTCAGAACCTGGGCATTTTGGTGCCACCATAATAACAGTTAAATCTTTACGGATTTGCATGCCTTCTTCCACAATATTAAAACCGTGCGAGTAAGAAAGTGTGGCGCCAGATTTCATTAAAGGCATAACGGCTGAAACAACAGCGGTGTGTTGTTTATCGGGCGTAAGGTTAATGACCAAATCAGCAGAAGGGATCAATTCTTCGTAGGTGCCAACTTTAAAACCGTTTTCGGTAGCACTTTTCCAAGATTGGCGTTTGCCGTCAATCGCTTCTTGACGCAAAGCGTAGGAGATATCCAAGCCAGAATCACGCATGTTCAAACCTTGGTTTAAACCTTGCGCACCACATCCAACAATTACTATTTTTTTACCTTTCAACGCGTTGGTACCATCGGTAAAATTACTGTTGTCCATAAACGCACACACACCTAGCTGGTCAAGCTTTTCCCTTAGAGAAAGTGTGTTAAAATAATTAGCCATTTGATTTTTGATTTAAGATTTTTGATTTTTAATTTGAGAACTAATTAAAATTTTTAATTTCTTAAAAGTTTTAATTGATGAAGTTTTTATTTTATTTTAAAGATTTTAAATTGTTGGAATTTGGAACTTTTTATTTGGAATTTGTTTTTATTACATCGAAAACACTTCATCCCTTTTACCCAAATAATTATTTTCCCTTACTTCTTCACTTGGTGCAAAAGATTCAAATTCCTTTAATTTTTCGTGAAAACCTGTACTTGCTTT
>CAWJTH010000083.1:0-12671 GCA_963845495.1 uncultured Chitinophagaceae bacterium | reverse complement strand
TATCATCCACCGCTTTTTGGGTTGCGAAATATTTTTTTAAGTGTTCAACTTCAATGATATTGGCCATATTGTTTGTTTTCGGCTATGAAGTTAATGGGATTAACGCTAGCTAAAAAAAAATAGTAAAAAACGAATAAAATGAATCAAACAAAAAAAGGGATCCCTATGTGGAATCCCTTTTAAATGAGTTTGTTATGGGGTTATAAAATGATAATAAGCAACAGGATGATAATGATAACCGCACCTACTGAAAGATAAATTCCTTGGACTTCCCTAGCTTCTTTCCGCATGCTTTTTAGTTCGCTTTTAAGTTCTTTACGGTCTTCTTTGCTTAATGTTGATTTGTCCATTTCCTTAATTTCAGCCAATCTTTCTTTAATGGCTTCTACGCGGAATTGCTTTTCTTCGTCAGACATGTTGGCTACCTGTTCTTTCGTCAAGGTTTCATGTTTGGCAGCATTTGCCTGGATAGATGTAAACGTAAGCGTTGCAGCAAGGATGGGCAAAAAAAACTTGGATTTCATGGATAAAATTTTTATGGTTACTTAATATACTGTAATACTTAAAAATATTAAACCAATGGTTAACTGAACATATATTTCATTTTGGCCAAATGTTTGGGCATATATTTCCCCAACATCTATAATTATGCGGCTACGCGTTGTAAAATAACTTTACAGGGGATTTTTGATGTAACCACAACATGGTGGTTTTGGAATAAAGGTATACCCAAATAGTCGCCTGGTTTTAATTGATGTATTTTTTCTCCAATCGTTATGTCGCAAGTGCCTTCCACAATTAGGAATCGCTCAAATTCGTCAGTGTGAATTTCTTGCGGAGCCATTGTTTTTATCCAAACGATGGCGGTAGTTATTTTCGGCGTGTAGCCAATTATTTTAGCATATATGTCTTCAAAATGAGGAGGTGTAACCATATCGGGCCGGTTTATCCATTCGTTATAGTCTGCAATTTTAGAGGCATCGCTCAAGATTTTTGGAAAACTAGGTGATTCGCCAGCTTGCATCCGTTCGATAAAATCGATACTAGCCATTACCATGGTTTTAACGGTAGGCGGTGGAGGTGTAGCGTTAGCCAATCCATTTATTTCCAACGAATTACAGAAAAAGTCGATTGCTTCCTGCACAGCGGGATACAAAGCACTCATCGATTCGACTTCCTCCATTTCCTCGTCGGAAGCTAGTCCAAGCACATAAGATTCTAAAATCCCAGATTGAATAAATGTATTTATATTTTTCATGTTTAAACGTTCCACATCATAAATCCAACAAAGCACTTGCTGAAATAAATATGAAGAATTCGAATCATTATTTTTTATTTGATGGAACAGTTATAATGCTATATACTGCAAAAATATAAAAACGGTTCTAATTTTTTTAATATTTGCTTGTTAAAATAACTTATCTGGTTTACTTTTTGTTGTCTAATCTGTGGGTTATTGCAGATTTTCTTAAAAAATCTTCACCCCAAATAATTTATAAACGTTTTTAAATCACAATATTTAGTTTCGCCAATAATTGAAATTATAAACGATGCTGAAAAGAATTTATTGGTTACCAATTATAGTATTGATAATGGCAGGTTGCGGAAAAACAGAAGATACTACCACTTACTATGGACAAAATTGTAATTATACCACATCAACAGTGGTTGCACCTGCTGCAGAAATTACTTATTTACAAAATTATTTAAGTAGTCGCTCAATTACAGCTACAAAAGATAGCAGCGGCATTTTTTATAAGATTGACAGTGTTGGGAGTGGAACAACGGCGCCTACGGTTTGTTCAGGTGTTACCATCTCTTATGTTGGTAATTTATTAACTGCTGATAACGCTGACCCGCAATTCGATGCACATACGGGGGTTTCTTTTGTATTGGGCGACTTAATATTGGGTTGGCAAAGAGGGTTACCCTTAATTAGAAGGGGTGGCAGCATCACATTATATATTCCACCGTCTTTGGGCTATGGAAGTACTGCGCAAGGAACAGTTATACCCGCAAATTCCTATTTAAAATTCAGTATACAATTATTAGGCGTGCAATAAGTATCCAATCGGCCGGTCAATAAAATTGTATAACTTAAAATAAAAACCCTTGTATCCGAAGACACAAGGGATGGTTTTTCATAGAATCTTGGATTAAAACCAAAATAACCCTGAATCATAAACTATGATCCAAGAAAGTTTAAATTATTTAAAGTCATGTAACTTACTTTGTAAAGTTGTAGTTTTTTTTCTATATTAATTTCCTTTTTATAGTAATAAAATTGTAGACATGATAATTTTACAATTTTATGACAAATGACTGTGTTTTTGCAGAATGCATTTACTGTTTTTGTTTTTACAAATTGTTAGGCTTCAAAAAAGTACCTTTGCGCTTCTAAGTAAACAATAATGCCAACAAACTGTTTTATTGTAACAATAGAAAAGAAAAATAAGAATCATGATAACAGTATCACCAAGCGCAAAAGAATATATTGATCATTTGATGCATGAAGAATATCCAAGTGGAGACCATTTTGTACGTGTTAGCGTAAAAGGCGGTGGCTGCTCAGGATTGTCTTATGAAATGAAATTTGATGACAAAATAAATCCCGGAGACGAAGTTTATGAAGATAAAGGCATCAAAATCGTAACCGAATTGAAAAGCCTTCTATATTTATATGGCACTGAATTAGACCATTCTGGTGGCCTTAACGGAAAAGGATTATTTTTTAATAACCCAAACGCTAGCCGAACATGTAGTTGTGGTGAAAGTTTTGCGGTGTAACTTCGCAGCATGGATACCGATAATGAAATACTGGAACAATTAGCCAATCGTGAGTACGAGTATGGCTTTGTAACGGATATTGACATGGATATTGCCCCCGTTGGGCTGAATGAAGATACCGTTCATTTTATTTCAAATAAGAAAAATGAGCCGGAATGGCTGTTGGATTGGCGCATGAAGGGGTTTAAAGCCTTTCAAAAAATGGACATGCCGCAATGGCAAAATTTCAAGTTACCTGAAATTGATTACCAACAAATTTCTTACTACGCTGCCCCAAAACAACAAGCGAAATATGAAAGTTTAGATCAGGTTGATCCAGAATTGTTGAAAACATTCGAGAAGCTTGGCATTCCAATGAACGAACAAAAAGTGTTGGCAGGTGTAGCGGTAGATGTTGTTTTTGATAGCGTTTCTGTAACTACTACCTATAAAAAGCATTTGAACGAATTGGGCATTATATTTTGCTCGATGACCGAAGCTGTTCGTGAACATCCTGATTTGGTAAAGAAATATTTGGGAACGGTAGTGCCGCATTCTGATAATCTTTTTGCAGCCTTAAATACAGCCGTTTTTTCTGATGGTTCGTTTGTTTACATCCCAAAAGGCGTTCGTTGCCCAATGGAATTATCAACCTATTTCCGTATCAACGCAGAAAATACCGGGCAGTTCGAGCGTACGCTAATTGTTGCAGATGAAGGTAGTTACGTAAGTTATTTAGAAGGTTGCACTGCACCTATGCGTGATGAAAACCAATTGCATGCTGCTGTGGTTGAATTGATTGCGTTAAAAGATGCCGAAATAAAATATTCAACCGTACAAAACTGGTACCCTGGCGATAAAGAGGGCAAAGGAGGCATTTATAATTTTGTAACCAAGCGTGGCGCTTGCCGTGGTGAACGTTCCAAAATATCTTGGACGCAGGTTGAAACTGGGTCTGCAATCACTTGGAAATATCCCAGCGTTTTATTGCAAGGCGATCATTCGATGGGCGAATTCTATTCTGTGGCCGTTACGAATAATAAACAAATTGCTGATACCGGAACCAAGATTTACCATATTGGGGCCAATACAAAAAGCCGTATCATTTCAAAAGGTATTTCTGCTGGCGAAGGACAAAATAGTTATCGCGGACTGGTGCAAATGGGCGCTAGGGCAACCAATGCACGCAATTTCACGCAATGCGATTCTTTATTGATTGGTAATAATTGTGGTGCGCATACTTTTCCTTATATCGAATCAAAAAATAATACGGCCACTATAGAGCACGAAGCAACGACTTCTAAAATAGGAGAAGACCAAGTTTTTTACCTAAATCAACGTGGAATTGATACCGAAAAGGCAATTGCGCTGATTGTAAACGGTTACGCAAAAGAAGTGTTGAACCAATTGCCAATGGAATTTGCTGTTGAAGCGCAAAAATTATTATCGCTTACATTAGAAGGTAGCGTTGGATAAAGTGATGTGTAAATAATGTTAATCCAAAGCGAAAAACCGAGGGATAAAAAAAAGTTGGATTAGAAGATCACAATTCAAGCTTTTCAAATTCTAATTTGGATAAAAAATGATATTTTCGCAGATTAACAACCACCGGCTACTGTACATTTTTAATAACAATGTCAATGGAAAGTTTAAAAATTCACCCACAAATAATTACTGACGAAAGCGGTAAAAAGCTCGGGGTTTTTCTTCCAAACAAAGATTTTGATAATTTATTGGAAGAGTTGGAAGACCAGGAGGATGCAAAAGCATTTTTGCAAGCAAATGGGAAAAATGATAAAGAATTTATTCCATTAAAACAAGCACTGGAAGAAATAGAAAAAGGGAAATAATGGCATACACTGTTGAAATTGAAAGAGATGCCCAAAAACAGCTTGCAAAAATAAATAATCCTTTGGCAGCCGCTATCAAGCAAAAGTTATTGTCTTTGGAAAATGACCCTCGTCCGCCAGGATGTAAAAAATTGGTTGGTTTGGATGGCTGGCGTATTCGAATTGGCGATTATAGGATTATTTATATAATTGAAGATAATATTTTAAGGGTATTAGTCATAGATATAGATCATCGCAAACAAATTTATAAATAGAGTTTAAATAGATAAATTGGTTTAAAAAAATAAGGCGATGCCTTATGGCTGAATAAACAAAACATAAAATGCTGACAATCAATAACCTGCATGCAGGTGTAGAAGGAAAGGAAATTTTAAAAGGTATCAACTTGCAAGTAAATGCTGGTGAGGTACATGCCATAATGGGCCCGAACGGTTCAGGTAAAAGTTCATTGGCCTCTGTTTTAGCTGGCCGCGAAAGTTATAATGTAACTGATGGTGAAGTTTTTTTAGATGGGAAAGATTTATTGGATATGAAGCCAGAAGATCGTGCCCGTGAAGGTTTGTTTCTCGCTTTTCAATATCCTGTTGAAATTCCAGGTGTTTCCAATATTAATTTTTTGAAAACTTCTTTGGCTGAAATTAGGGAATATCGTGGTTTGCCGCAACTAACCGCTAAGGAATTTTTGAAAATGACCAAGGAAAAGCAACAGTTAGTTGAATTTGAAGCTAAATTGGCCAACCGTTCTTTAAATGAAGGCTTTTCAGGTGGTGAAAAGAAGAGAAACGAAGTATTTCAATTAGCCATGCTTGAACCCAAATTGGCTATTTTGGATGAAACCGATTCAGGTTTGGATATCGATGCGTTGCGCATTGTTTCAAACGGCATCAACAAACTCCGGTCTGAAAAAAATGCTTTTGTATTGATTACCCACTACCAACGTTTGTTGGAATACATTGTGCCCGATTTTGTGCATGTGTTGTACAATGGTAAAATTGTTCGCTCTGGAACTAAAGAATTAGCCCTTGAACTGGAAGAGAAAGGTTACGACTGGCTTAAAGAAGAGTTGCGTGTAGGTGAAGAAGCTTGATTTGTTAAATGAAGTGGAACCAAATGCCAACCAAACAATATTTGAAGATGATTTTATATGTAATAGTCTAATTATCAGCGACTTATTACCAACTACATTACAATGGCAACCCAAGTAGCAACATTATTATATAACCGGCTTACGGATGAGTTTGATGCACGCAAGCATTTGCGCAATGGAACACCGATAGACCATTTGACCCGTGTTAGAAACAAAGCTTTCGAGGTTTTTAGGGAAAAAGGATTTCCTTCGATAAAAGAGGAAGATTGGCGTTTTACTAATTTGGTACCTTATTTGGATGCCCAGTTTTCTATCAATGCGTTTCCTGCAAGTGAAGAAAAAATCAAAGATATCATCGAAAAGGCTTCTATTAAAGGGCTTGATGCTTACTGCTTGATTTTAGTAAACGGCAGTATACATTTTGCCGCTTCTAATTTGCCAGAGGCAGCAAAAGTGACTATCAAAACGTTAAAAAGCGTTAGTGAAACCGACATTTTTAAAGCCTACAATAACACCAACGATCATGTAGGCGGCAATTCCATTGTGGCGTTAAATACGGCTTTTTTTACAGATGGCTATTTTTTGGAAGTAGTAAAAGATGCAGTGGTTGATAAACCCATCCATATCATCCATATTTATACAACGGAAGAAAATACATTTTTTCAGCCACGCCATTTAATGGTGGTTAATAAAAATGCGCAGGCAGAAATTATTGAAACTTCGGTAGCGGTTAAAGAAAATGGGATTGTGTTTGTAAACAGTGTTTCAGAGATTGCTGTACAAGAAAATGCAAGATTAACGCATTACCATGTTCAAAATAAAAATGAAAATGAAAGGTGGTTGCATTATTATCATGTAATCCAACAACGCAGCAGTCGCTATAATAATTTTACTTTTAGTTTACCAGGCGCTGATTTGATACGCAATAATCTGGAAATAACCTTGGATGGAACTGCAACTGAAACACATTTAAATGGTTTGTACTTGGTTGCAGGTCATCAATTAACCGATAACCATACCGCTATAGAACACAAATACCCTAACTGCGAAAGTAATGAAATGTATAAGGGCGTGTTAATGGAAAGTGGCAAAGCTGTTTTCAACGGAAAGGTTTTTGTGGACAGGGAAGCACAAAAAACCAATGCATTTCAAAAAAATAACAATCTTTTGTTAAGCGATAAAGCACAAGTATTTACCAAACCGCAGTTGGAAATATTTGCGGATGATGTAAAATGCAGCCACGGTTGTACGGTTGGTCAATTTAATCCAGAATCCTTATTCTATCTACGTTCTAGGGGAATTGGCGAGGAGGCTGCACGTAAATTATTGGTAGAAGCTTTTATGTTTGACGTAACTGAAAAGATTGAAAACGAAGCGGTAAAAAAGTATGTTCAATCATTGATTTATGAAAATATGGGCAGTACGCCAATGCTTGAAAATTAATAAAAAATAAGTAAAAATGAAAGTCAAGTTTTATAGCTTGACTTTTTTGTTTTGTATCCTTTCCCTATCCCGAAACATTTTACACAAAGCATTGTTTTAAATTTGTACAATTATGGAAAACGAATTAATATACGCAGCCGATAAATTAAATATCAACCAAATAAGAAAAGACTTTCCTATACTCGACCAAAAAGTATACGGCAAAAAGTTGGTGTATTTTGATAATGGTGCTACCACCCAAAAACCAGTACAGGTTTTAAACGCGTTAGACAAATATTACAGGGAATATAATAGCAACGTACATCGCGGCGTGCATTTTTTGAGCCAAAAAGCTACCGATGCGCACGAACATGCCCGCAAAAATGTGGCAAAATATATCAATGCAAAGTTTGACCATGAAATAATTTTTACAAGGGGCACAACGGAAAGTATCAATTTAGTAGCAAGTTGTTTTGGAAAAAAGTTTTTACATGCCGGCGATAGCATTTTAATTTCCGCAATGGAACATCATTCTAATATAGTTCCTTGGCAAATGATTTGCGAAGAAAAAGGTGCAACATTAAAAGTAATTCCGATGGATGAAAACGGGATGCTAATAATGGAAGAATTGCCAGCTTTATTGGATAAGACCGTGAAACTGGTTGCTTGTAATTATATTTCCAATTCGTTGGGAACTATTAACCCTATTGAAGAAATAATTGCGCAGGCACATGAAAAAGATATTCCTGTTTTAATTGATGCAGCGCAGGCTGTGCAACATATTCCTGTTGATGTGCAAGCGTTAGATGCAGATTTTCTTGTTTTTTCAGGACATAAATTGTACGGCCCAACCGGCATAGGCGTGTTGTACGGAAAAGAAGAATGGCTGAATAAATTGCCGCCTTATCAAGGTGGAGGCGAAATGATAAAATCGGTTACGTTCGAAAAAACTATCTATAACGAACTCCCGTTTAAATTTGAAGCTGGTACACCAGATATTTCTGGAACGATCGGATTGTCTGCGGCAATAGACTATATTAATCAAATTGGTCTTGAAAACATCCACGCTGTTGAAAATGAATTACTTGAATATGCATTGGAAAAACTTACTGCGATAGATGGATTAACACTGGTGGGAAATTCACCAAACCGGGCAGCCGTTATTGCTTTTTCCATTAAAAATTTGCATCCCTTTGATGTAGGTGAATTGCTTGATAAGCAAGGGATTGCAGTTCGTACTGGCCATCATTGCACACAGCCAATCATGGATTTTTTCTGTATACCCGGAACAGTGCGGGTGTCTTTGGCTTTCTACAATACATTTGAAGAAGTCGATATTTTAGTGGCTGGATTAAAAAAGGCCATTGAAATGTTGGGGTAAACTTTCACTATTCACCATTGACTATTCACAATATGACGATTAACGAACAACAAGACGAGATAATTGATGATTTTGAGGTGTTTTCTGATTGGATGGATAAATACGAGTTTATTATTCAATTGGGAAAAGAATTGCCTTTAATTGACGAGCAATATAAAATTGATATGAATTTAATTAAAGGCTGCCAATCTCGCGTATGGCTGCATGCTGAAAATAAAGATGGAAAGATATTTTTTACCGCAGATAGTGATGCTATTATTACAAAGGGCTTAATAAGTTTGGTAATTAAAGTTTTATCCGGCCAATCAGCAAAAGATATTGCAAATGCACAGTTATATTTTATTGATAAAATTGGACTGAATAGTCATTTATCTCCAACACGTTCCAACGGTTTGTTATCAATGGTGAAACAAATAAAATCGTATGCGCAAGCTTTTCAACTGCAAGAAATAAACAAAGCGAATTAAGTTATGAATGATCCGAATTTAAGAGATAAAATAGAAGAGGCATTAAGAACCGTAAATGATCCTGAAATACCGGTAAATATTTTTGAACTTGGGTTAGTGTATGGTGTTGAAATAAAAGATAATAATGCCGTAAATATTACTATGACGCTTACTGCACCTGCATGCCCTGTTGCTGGAGATATTATTTTTGAAGTAGAATCTAAAGTAAAAGCGATTGAAGGAGTTGGCGATGTTCATGTTCATCTAACATTTACACCAACTTGGACAAGAGAAATGATGAGCGACGAAGCCAGATATGAACTTGGTTGGCTTTAAATTTTATCGTTCAATCCATTCTTTTTAGCTAATTGATTATTATAGCATTATCGAAAAAAATATTCATTAAAATTATAAAATATTTAGCCTATTTTAATTTTAATAATTCGCCAATGCAGTTCAAAAAATAATTTTAAATTGCAACTTTATTAACAACCAAACTATTTATTAGTTTGAGAGGTTAGAGTTTAGAAATGTTTCTACATCTTATCAAAATCCTACCTTAAATAAATATTCATGAAAAACTTTCCAATTAAGTTCAGCTTTGCTGCGGTTGATTATGCTGCAAGAGTTACGGCATACGGCCAAAACTCCCAGTTTCATATTTCGGGTTTTATACCCCAAATTAGCGGCATTGAATTGCCATTCGTAATTCATAAAAAAAGAAGCAGTAGCGATTATTCGTGGACGGTAGATAAAAATCATCCAACGGAACTGGGAGAAGCTATTTTTGAAGCAATAAAAAAATCTCAAAAGCTTTGAATCACGATCATTTTTAATTTTTTAACCAGTTTTCAATCTATTTATTATTTATTTCTCAGTAAAAGTAGAAGAGTGCGTTTTGGAATTATCTTTTTAAATTTGATTTAGCTTTTATTTTAACACATCGTTCAAATCGATTTAGTTAGTGTTTAAATAAATTTTTAGCATTAAAAAGGCAGTAAAACATTTAAGTTTTACTGCCTTTTTATTTTAGACTAAACGATTTTACATGCCCATATTTTTCATTTTGCGGTTGTTTTCACGCTTGTGGATAAAGCGATAAACCATACTGTATAAAATTGGTAAAATAAGCAATGTAAGTATGGTTGATGTAACCAAACCGCCAATTACCACAATTGCAAGTGGTTTTTGCGTTTCGCTACCGATACCGGTACTAATTGCTGCCGGAAGTAAGTCCAATAGCAGCCATCAAAGCGGTCATTACAACCGGGCGAACCCTGCTAATCACTCCTTCTCTTATTGCCTTGTGAATGGTTAAATGCGCTTCAAGGTTTTTCTTGAACACGCTTATTAAAATCACTCCATTTTGAATACAAACGCCAAACAACGCAATAAAGCCGATGCCTGCGCTAATGCTAAAGTTCATGCCGGTTATGTGCAGCGCTAAAATGCCACCAATTAAAGCGAACGGTACATTCATAATCGTTAGCATAGCATCTTTTGCATTGCCAAACGTCATAAATAAAATAAGGAAAATTGCTATTAAACACAGCGGCACCACCCTAGAAAGCGTGCCACCAGCTCGTTCGGCATTTTCAAATTCACCGTTCCATGTGGTGGTATAGCCTTGCGGCAATGCTACAGCATCCTTAACTTTTTGCTGCGCTTCGGCAATGGCACTACCAAGGTCGCGGCCACGCACCGAAAACTTAACCGGAATATATCGCATATTGTCCTCACGGTAAACAAAAGCCGGCCCAGTAAGCGTTTTAATGTCGGCAATTTCTTTAATCGGGATTTTAGTGCTGTCTTGCGTCGGCACCATCAATTGTTCAATTTTTTCCTGTGTATTTCTTGCTTCTTTTTGATAGCGTATCCGGATATCAAATTTCCTTTCACCTTCATACAATTGTGTAGCAGCTTTACCACCAATAGCCATTTCAATTACCGATTGCGCATCAGCTGTATTTACACCATATATCGCCATTTTTTGTTGGTCCAATTCAATCCTAAATTCAGGTTGGCCCAAGTTGCGCAATACGCCCAAATCTTCAATACCTTGTATTTTAGCGAGTACCGCTTGCACTTTGTTAGCGTATAAATCGAGCGAATCAAAATTTGGTCCGTATATTTTTACCGCCAACGAAGCAGGTACACCGGCAACAGCTTCTTCCACATTATCACGAATGGGTTGCGAATAATTGAGCAACAAGACCAGGCAGCTTTGACAATTGTTTATCCATATCATCAATCAGGCTTTCTGTGCTAACGCCCTTGGGCCAATCATCTTTCCCTTTCAAATCAACAGCAATTTCTACGTTGAAAAAACCTTTGGGATCAGTTCCATCGTTGGTGCGGCCAATTTGTGAAAGTGTATGTTTTACCTCGGGAAATTTCCGCAATATTTCGGTCATTTTATCACTAATCTCCCTTGATTCTGTTAAGGATGCACTCATCGGTAATTGCGCTTTTACCCATAAAGCACCCTCATCCAATTCCGGCAAAAATTCAGAACCTAAAAATTTAGCGGAAAAGAATGTGATGGCCATAAAGGAAACCGCAATCAACAAACTAACTTTTTGAAATTTATATGCTTTGTCAAATAAATAAGTAATACTGTTTTCGAAGAAACTTACGACCGGATTATGTTTTTCCCTAACATTTTTTCTTAATAAAATGCTTGACAAAGCAGGAACCAACGTAAGCGTAAATAACAATGCGCCCAATAAAGCGAAGCTTAATGTGTAAGCCAACGGGCCAAACATCTTGCCTTCTACTTTTTGGAAGGCGAAAATGGGAACTAAGCAAGTAAGGATGATGATTTTGGAAAAGAAAATGGATTTTCCCATTTCTGTACCAACTGTTTTAAAAAGCCCAAGCTTGGCCAGTTTGTTGAATTTTTCCATGCCAACTTCTTTCGCCCGGTGGTCGAGCGCCACAAAAAGCCCTTCCACCATTACCACCGCGCCATCGATAATGATACCAAAGTCCACGGCACCCATTGATAATAAATTGGCTGGCATTCCTTTTATTTTCATGCACATAAAGGCAAACAACAAAGCAAGCGGAATAATAATGCTAACAGTAACGGTGGTGCGCCAGTCGGCCATAAACAATAATACAATTACCGTTACCAATACAATTCCTTCAATCAAGTTGTGGATTACGGTATGCGTTGCTAATTCCATCAAATCGGAACGGTCGTAAAATGTGTCGATATGCACATCCTTTGGTAACACGTTGTTGTTTAAATCCTCCACTTTTTTATGGATGCGATCCAACACTTCGGTCGGGTTTTCACCTTTGCGCATTACCACGATTCCTTCCAACACATCTTCAGTGGTATCTTTGCTTACTTGGCCAAAACGGGGTTTGCCGGTTTCGTTTACCGTGGCCACATTTTTAACCAAAATAGGCACGCCATTTATTTTGCTGATGATGACATTGTTTATTTCATCAATACTGTTCAGCAAGCCGATACCGCGAACTACAAAAGCTTGCCCATTTTTTTCGATTACATCGCCGCCAACGTTTACATTGCTTTTTGAAACCGCATTGTAAACATCCAAAGCGGTGATGCCATATTTAGTTAATGTATTTGGATCAACACTTATCTCATAGCTTTTTTCTTCGCCGCCGAAACTGTTCACATCGGCCACGCCTGGGATTGATTTAAATTGTCTATCCAAAACCCAGTCCTGAATGGTGTATAGTTCTCT
>CAWJTH010000082.1:0-18272 GCA_963845495.1 uncultured Chitinophagaceae bacterium | reverse complement strand
ATATCTAAAATTCATGATAATTTTACATTTAAACAAATGATCTTATGAATTCATAACATTTTAGCTTTTAGACTAGTATACTAAAATGGATTTTGATGTTTGACTGTATGCCTTTTATTTGAGTAAACCAATTTAAAAAGAAATTGTTGTTGGGTTTGATTGTATGGTCTAATATTAACTGATATATCCAATTGACTGTTTTGATTCAACCCAGTGTCAAAATGGTCACACGGCTTGCTTGGATTTTTGCAAGAAGCTGGTTTGCAAAATTTGTCACATCATGCACCTGCCAACGAGTAGTACTCGATGCATCGCCATCGAAAAAACTAGTACAACCTTTGTTGAAGAATTGCAAGTATGCTCTTATGAAGACAAACTTGTAGATGTCACTAATAGTGAGCTTCTTGAAAAAATTAGGACGTTGAGAATTCATTGAGTTTTGTTCTCATGTGCAATTATATTGTTCTCGTAAACTTTATAATATGGCGATTTCTTTAAACTGCATGATGAAGCGTTAGGGCGGAAGTTAAACCTATGCTTTCACTGAGAATGGTGAATTTTTTTTTCGTGCAATTTCAAAATCACTTGGCCTTGTTGTCGCTGATTGGAAAGAGGTACCACCCTTTAAATACACTTCGGATTCAAAATTTGCACTAAGAAAGTAGCATCAACGTATCACCTTTCGAAAACAAATGGATAATCACAAAATCTCTTCATGTCCATTGCAAAATCAAAGCTGGTCTTGAAGATAGATAATGAGTGATGACCTTGCATGATACTTGTTACTCCGACAATTGGTATTAATGGATAACACCTCTTCAATTTTTTGTTCATGGAATTTATGATGTTTTAGTAAATTACTTATTTCGGCATTGAATGACTGATAAGCTCATTGCGTCTTGTCAACGATGGATTACAAATCCTTGCCATTGTCGTGTTGAAACGAATCGATTTGTTCATCTTTACAATTATTTCATCTTAGTGCTTCTATTTCATTCACAACTATTCAATCAATTTTGTTTTCCACATAAATGTAAGAATCAAGTTTACTTAAATTATTTAACAAAGTCCTATTGTAATCCCGAAAACTCTCAAACCACCGCAACAATTACACAATCCATCCAGTCCAATGGATACTTAGAATTGAACGTGAGAATTTTCAAGAGACGCACGTGACGTTTATGACAATTTTAATGAATTTTTATAAATTAAAGAACACTGTAGTACTGTTGTCACTTATTTTTATTATTAACGTTAACGATGTTACTATAAACATTAATTAAATAACAATGAATCATTATTGTTGTAATTATTTATTGTTTAAATATTCAGAAGCGTTACAAACTATATTTTGAGGTATTTCATTTGAAATTAAACAACACTTGTTCACAACGTTACTACATTTTTTTTATATTAACATTACTGTTCATTATTAAAACATAATGAAATATAAATGTTGGATTTTTGGTGATTCAAATATAGAAAAGCATCACACACTATAATTTAAAGTAAGTCATTTTAAATTTAGTAACATGTGCGATTGGGTAACTACTTTCTAGTGTTGTATTTTTGCACAATATTGACATTAATCACGTTATGAATTATAATTCGCATAATCAAGTAATTTGTAATTGTGTAACCATATGCAATCACTATTCATATAAATGGAATAAATGTAACAAATCTGGAGAACTTCGGCATCGTGGCATAGCAATCATTGATATAAAGTGTGAAGCTCATCATTTTTTATTTATATAAAAGACCAATAATAGTTCAATCCGATAGTGGTTAAGGAGATTTTGCGACTTTCCATTCGCTCTTAGAAGGCTATACTTTGTGCTTTCTGTAGCCATTGCAATTACTTCGCTACCAATCATCGATATGGAATATGAAGGCAAAATATTTGTATGAGAAAGTATATAATGGTTTTGAAAAATAGAACGTGGTGAAAGTACGTGAAATCTTTCAGCTTGCATTCACAATAAAACGCATAAAAATTGACGTGTAGTCTTATGAATTGAGGTTGTAAATTTAGTCTTTTTGATTTAAATGACATTCAAATGAAATAGAATTGTGAGAAATTTAAATGATGTTGCTGTCGTTAGTGTCACTGATGATATTACAAACAAATGAATTGAGGGTCTACAATTATGAGTGATAACAATATGTAGGAGTAGTATATTATATATTAATAGAGAGTTCGTTAATGTTTAAAATAAATAATTTGAGTTAGTGACGTAGTTTAATTTTATTGTTCACTTACATGATTCTAAAGTCCTTAATGACGTTAATAATGTCACATATTGTTATTGTTGACGTTATGGTGATCAGTGACATTCATGTGTAAATATAAGTACTACATACTAATTTTATAGTTGAAAGTGAAAACATTAAATGAGACGTTGATGACGTATAGGACATTCAAATGAAATATGATGTTAACCCTTAAACGGCCCTCGGGGTCCTGTTCTACAACACCGTATCGTTCATATACAGTTGACGCTTAAAATTCAATTTTGTCAAAAGGAAAATTTCCGGAATTCAAGTCCAAACCGATTAGCTGCGTTCCACTTGGGATCACGCTGATTTTTTTCGAAGCCTTATCCTTCCGACATTGCGATGAATTTCAGCAGAACGGCCAACAAATTGCTTCGCACACTCTTGATCGATGAGTATATGAATTCTAGAAAATTTGAGCTTGTATGTCATGGAAATCGCAACGGTGGGTGGCCTTCCAATGGCCGTCCCAGTGTGCACAAAAATTGTCAACACAAAATCTTTTGTAGCGCGCCTTCGGCACGATTACGAATGGCGACTGCTGTAGGTTCTGGCTCACCCGAGAGATGCGATGGGTGAGGGCCCTTATACGCACTAAAGTGGTGATGAAGTGGTGCCGTGCAACACATGATGGCATCGTACGCGCCAATAGCTGCACTCCATGGTGGCGCCTCAACGTGCCAACTCCTAACGCAAGAATAACTGATTACCTGTCGTAGCACCTGTCCAGGGAGACAAACACTCCCAACAGCCCCCTTCCCGCGCATGTATGCATTATTTATGGCAGCTTTTGCTATGTTGCTTGTTTCGTGCAAAAAAGATTATTCCGGCGACAAGGCCGTTGTAAATACTTCAACCGTTGGTGTTGGGCTTACCCTTAGCGGAACCACATTTGTGTTGGATAGTACCAAAAACAGCACTACCGCTTTAACCTTTACGTGGCCTACTTTAAATTATGGGTTTGCGGCCGATGTAAATTTTACCTTGCAATTTGATGTGGCCAAAGATTCTTTCAAAACGCCAGTTACCGCGGCAGTTGGTGTTAATTTATACACTTATAGCTTAACAGTGCAAGCGTTGGAAGCAATTACCCAACAATTGAACCTTACCGCCGCTAAAGCTGATACAATGGTAGTTCGTTTAGCGGCCAATGTAAACGCAAATGGAAACGTAAATAATGGTAGCGCATCAACCATTCCTACGCAATATTCTAATTCGCAAAGCATTTTTGTAACACCTTATGCAACCAAACCCATTCCTTTATACCCACCGCCAACCAGCTTATATATTGTGGGTGATGCAACACCAAGTGGTTGGAATAATCCTGTTCCAACACCATCGCAACAATTTACTCAAATAGACCAATATGGTAATGTTTTTGCACTTGTAACCCAGTTAATTGGTGGTAAGCAATATTTGTTTCTTGCCAAAGAATGGCGATTGGACCAATAAATATGCTACTGCCTCAAGTTCATCAAATCCCGCAGGCGATGCATTTGCTCCTAATGCAGCCAACAATTTTACCGGACCAACAACAAGTGGGCTGTATAAAATAGTGGTTGACTTTATAAAAGGAACTTACACTGTTACAGCACTTACCACCAACCCAATTCCAGCTAATTTATATATTGTGGGAGATGCCACGGCTGGCGGATGGAACAATCCAGTACCTGTACCATCGCAACAATTTACGCAAGTAAGCAATGGCGATTTCCAAATTACCGTACCATTGGTTTCATCTGGTTCTTATTTGTTTTTGCCTTTAAATGGCGACTGGACCAATAAATATGGTGGCGCAAGCGCAACAGGTGGCACTTTATTGTCAAATGGGGCGGTACCAAGTTCAAATACCCCATGGCCCGGCTGCCAAATGGTAACTATTTAATAGATGTGAATATTTTAGCAAATACGTACAAGGTAACTAAGCAATAACAAACAATAAAAAATTAACAGCTTAACTTTAACAACCGGCCACAAAGGCCGGTTGTTTTATTTACACAAATAAGGGTATATTTTTGTAGTTGATAAAATTTTAAAATTGTGCCGGATATTATTTTTTTGTTTTTAATGGTGCCACGAATTGGCAAGCTTGCTTTAGAAAAGGGACTTGACGCAAGAAGTTGGAAAATACGAACTATTTTAATTTGGTTTGCCGCAGAGGTGGTTGGTGGATTGGTTGGGTTAATACTGGTAGGTATAGATAATTTAGCAATGATTAATTTGATAGGATTGGGTTTTGCCGTGGCCAGCTATTTTACAGTGCGAGACGTTTTGCAGAAAAAAGATAAATTGCCATCTGAACCATTCGATATAAATCGCCATGTAGAAGACTGATTTTAAAGAAAGTTCAACAATTACCTTGTTTACAGCGGGATACTGACCAATACTTATTACCAAAAAAACCACTTATGCCAATTGACATTTGTAAATTATTGGCTGCATTATTAATAGGTGCCGTTATTGGTGCCGAACGGGAATACCGTAATAAATCAGCGGGCTTTAGAACCCTGATTTTAATTTGCATGGGATCATGCATTTTTACGATTCTTAGTCAGCATTTTCATGATAACGCCGACCGTATTGCCAGCACTATTGTTACAGGCATTGGTTTTATTGGGGCTGGTGTTATTTTTAAGGAAGATAAATCTGTGGTTGGCATTACCACCGCCGCTACCATATGGATTACGGCATCGCTGGGAATGGCCTGTGGTTTAGGCGAATGGCATGTAGCCTTTGCTGGCGTAAGCATTACCTTGGCTATCCTTGTAATGTTGTTTAGGGTTCAGTTTTATATTGATAAAAAAAACAACATGCGGGAATACCGCATTGTTACTACTAGCAGAAACGTCGATCTAGCTGAATTTGAAACAATTATGAAACAGTGCCATTTAAGGTATTATAATATGGGGCAACAAGTAAGCAAGCAATATGCAACTTGCAGTTGGCGTACGTATGGCAGTATCGAAAACCAAAACCTGTTTATGCAAGCCGTTTTAAAAAACGAAAATATTGCGGAAGTTGGGTATTAGAAAGCAAGAAGGCAAGAAGACAAGGATTCAAGAAAACAAGAAGACAAGAAAACAGGAAGGCATTTATGGAGAGGGTAGTGGTATAAGCTTTTCCAAATAATGTTTTCCGATCCCAAAATATTTTTTGATATCTTTTATTTTTTGCAAGATATCATCGTTTTTTATATTTGAATTTTTACTTTTTACACCAACCACCATTATATTTTTTGGCGTATGTACATCGCTTACAAATTCAAACACTTTTGTTTTGTAACCAAAATATTCCAGTATCAATGCCCTAATGCCGTCGGTTACCATTTCGGCTTGCCGCTCTAAAAAAATACCATACTTGGTTAAAAAATCCAATTCGTTGTGGGCTTTATTTTTCTCTATTTCCCGGCGAATTTGTTTATGGCAACAAGGTGCCACCACAATTAAATCGGCATTGGCTTGTATCCCCTTTGCAATGGCGTCGTCGGTGGCGGTATCGCAGGCATGAAGCGCAATTAAAATATTGATACCGGTGCTGTCAAATGCATCAATTGTGCCTTTTACAAAATGTAATTGGTTGAAGTTTGATACAGCCGCAATGCTGTTGCAAAGATCAACCATATCTTGCCGAAACTCAACACCAGTAATGTTTGCAGCCTTGTTTAATACATTGGTAAAATAGTCGTATAAAGCAAAAGTGAGATAACCTTTTCCCGAACCCATATCAACCACGTTGGTGGTGTCGTAGCCCTGTATTTCTTTAATTAAACTGCTTAAAATTTCGATATAGTGGTTAATTTGCCGATATTTATCTTGCGCATTTTTCAGCACATTTCCTTCCGCGTCGGTAATTTTTAAAGCATGTAAATAAGGTTTGCCTTTGGCAGCAATTACCCGGTTTTTATTTTTATCATGCAACAAATCAGGCGTTTCCTTTTTGGTAGCCGCCAATTTTTTTAAAGAAAAATCTTTATTCTTTGATTGCTGCAATTGCAAATCAAAATCGATTGTGAAAAGCGTAGCAAAATTAAATCCATCAATTAAGGCAGTAGCGATGTTGCCAATTGCTTCCTGCATTGCATAATTTTTTACGATGTCACGGGTTTTATGGCGATAAGTGAAACTTAATTTTTCTTCATTTTTAATTAATATTTTTTTGACGTAGATATTTTTAAGCGTTTCATCTTGGCCTGTGTAATTGCCCAAAGAAATCTGCACAAAACTGTTGTTTGATAAACTTTGGGAAATGGATGTTGTAAACTGATTGATTTTGTCGTTGTTGCTCATGGGTTAATTGCCCAAACTTAATGGTGAACCACAAAATTACCCTTTAATAAAAATAAATAGGGAAAAACGAAAAATTGACGTTGTTAATATTGCAAGATGGCGATGGGTGTCTGTCAGTCCAGCGACAGTTTTTCATGCTGTAACATTTTGAATTATTGCGATTTTTCTAATGTTATTGATTCTTCTTCTTTCAATAGTTCGCTTATTTTAGCAGGCGTATCGCTAATTGGTTCAATACCATCATTGGCATTCATCCTAGCATACAGTTTTTTTAGCAGCTTTAATTCTTCTCCCGTTAGTTCTTCTGCATTCACCAGTTTGTTATCAGCTTGTGCATTACTGGCCAACAGTTCATTCAATTTTAAATGTACGGCAACGGTATCCTTATTTTGCGATTGCTGAATGAGAAACACCATTAAAAAAGTAATGATAGTTGTGCCGGTATTGATCACCAACTGCCAAGTGTCAGAATAATTAAAAATTGGTCCGGTAACGGCCCAAATAATAACAATAACCAATGCAATTAAAAAAGCCGTAGGTGTGCCGGTTGCTCTTGTAATGGCATTTGATAGACGTTCGAAATAATTATGCTGTTTTTTAGGTTTTTGCTCTTCGTTCATAAGATGTTGCCAACATGTTTTTAACGGTTGCACAATGCAGCCGCAATCACATTGGATTTAATTTGGCTTTAATAAAATTATGCCCCAAAAACAAGTATCCTCAAGTTACATTAACATGAATATGTATGCATTTAAGAAATGAAGCGTGTAGTTATTTCTACATTAAGCATTGCCGTTTGGCTGTAGGTTGGTATTTTGCACAAATGATAAAATCCAATAATTTTCTTGAAAAACTACTGTTTTTTTTAATAATCATTAGTATAACGGCCTGTGCAAGCGGACCATATGCCACCACCAATAAATCGTATAAAAAACAAGCGAAAGCAGTGGCCAAAACTATTGCCGCTGCTCCATTGCAAGATTCTACCGACGATGGGGAAAATTGGATAGGTACTACCAATTTTAATATGCGAAAACCCAATTATGTCATCATTCACCATACGGCACAAAACAGCTGCGACCAAACACTCAAAACATTTACCACACCCAAAAGCCAAGTAAGCGCCCATTATGTAATTTGTAAAGATGGCACCGTGCACCACATGCTAAACGACTATTTACGGGCTTGGCAGGCGGGCATTTCTAAGTGGGGCAACAATACCGATATCAATTCTTGCTCCATTGGTATTGAAATCGATAACACTGGTTTTGAGCCTTTTACAGATGCGCAAATAACAAATTTGTTGGCTTTGTTGGAGCGATTAAAGAAAGCGTACAGCATTCCCACTGCCAATTTTATTGGGCATGCTGATATTGCCCCTACCAGAAAAAACGATCCTAATGTAACTTTTCCTTGGAAAGCCTTGGCCGAAAAAGGTTTTGGAAGATGGTATTCAGATACAACCGGTGTTGAAGTGCCACAAGGTTTTCAGCCCGAAATTGCCCTGCGCATTATAGGCTACGATATAAAAGATTTGTCTGCAGCCATCCAGGCTTTCAAGCGTCATTTTGAAATGGTGGATAAAAGCAAAACCTTGATAGATGCCGACAATAAAATTTTGTATGTGCTGATGAAAGCGGCGATGTAAGGAGGAAGAATAGCAAAAGGAAAAATTAGGCGAGAAGGATTGAAACACGGATGGCACGGATTGAATGGATTTACACGGATTTTTTAAAACAACTTCTTGCAGATTATGAAATAAACGCAGAAGAATTCTACTCAGTATTCATTTGCGGAAATCATCTTCATCTGCGAGACAAATATTTAAGTAAGCAAAAATAAATCCGTGTAAATCCATTTAATCCGTGCCATCCGTGTTTCAATCCATTTGGTCAATCCGTTTAGTTTGCATCTTTGCGCCCAAGCAAGAAGATTATGTTGTAAAATGTATTCCATTAGCAAATTAACAAATTAGCACATCAGCACATTATTCTCTCATCTTTGTGCCTAAGCAAGAAGATTATCTTATAAAATGTATTTCATTAGCGAATTAGCGAATTAGCAAATTAGCACATCAGCACATTATTCTCTCATCTTTGTACTCAAGCAAGAAGATTACCTTGTAAAATGTATTCCATTAACAAATTAGCACATCAGCACATTAGCAAATTAGAAAGATGAACTGGCAACAACTTTACAGCGCCAAACGAACCGGCACCGAACATAAAACCGACGCTTCGCCTGAGACCTTGCGCAATTCTTTTGTGCGGGATTACGACCGTATTATTTTCTCATCCGCTTTTAGGCGGCTGCAAAATAAAACGCAGGTTTTTCCATTGCCTGGGCCTGTGTTTGTACATAACCGGTTGACACACAGTTTGGAAGTAGCCTCCGTTGGGCGTTCGTTAGGCAAAGCCGTTGGTGATATGTTGGCCGATAAATACCCCAACGAAACCGAACATTTTAAAGAGTTTTATAAATATGAATTGCCATCGGTAATTGCCGCCGCATGTTTGGCACATGATATTGGCAATCCACCATTTGGCCATAGCGGCGAAGAAGCCATCCGCACTTTTTTTAGGGAATTGGAAGACGATAACCAACAAGTGTTTTACGAAAACCTTACGACCAATCAACAAAAAGATTTTTTGTTTTTTGAAGGTAATGCCAACGCCTTCAGGATTTTGACCCACCATTTTAATGAAGCGTCGAAAGGTGGTTTTAGGTTAACACATGCCACGCTTGCATCCATTGTAAAATATCCGACTGATTCTTTCAATGGATTTAACAAGCAACAGTTAAGCACTAAAAAGTCCGGTTTTTTTGATTCAGAAATTGAAACCTATCAACGCATTGCCGATAGTTTGGGTATTCCTAAATTAGATGCCGATAAAAATATTTATGCCCGTCACCCTTTTGTGTATTTGGTGGAAGCAGCCGATGATATTTGTTATCGGGTGATTGATTTTGAGGATGCGCATCGTTTAAACATTATTCCGTTGGAGAAATTAGCTGATTTATTTTTAGCTTTTTTTGATGATGAAACTGGTTTTGACAGCCGTGAAAAAGTAGAAGCATCTTTCAATAAGATAAAAGATGATAATCAAAAAGTGCAATTTTTACGGGCTAAACTCATTAATTTATTGATACATCGGGTGATGAATATTTTCATGGATACAGAAAAGAAATTGCTCGAAGGAACGTTACAAAAGCCATTGATTGATTATTTACCGGAAAAAGAGTTGGCGCTGATGAAAGCGATCGATGCATTTTCGGTCAAAAATATTTACAACCACCGTTCCGTTTTAGAAGTAGAAGTGGCTGGTTATAATGTAATCGGCAGCTTGTTGAAAGAATTTTTCAATGCCATCATCCGACCGAAATCGGCCAAATCGCAGAAATTATTATTGCTTGTTTCTCAACAATTTCCAATTACTGGAAATCTTGAAAATTTATATTGGGATATTCAATCTGTTGTAGACTTTATTAGCGGCATGACAGATTTATTTGCAGTGGATATGTATAGAAAGATTACTGGTATTGCATTGTAGGATTTTCCCCGCAGATTTTGAAGATAAAAATGCCCGCAGATAAAAGGATATCTTTTTATATCTGCGGGCATTTTTATCTTCTTACATCTGCAAGAAAGCCCATTAAGTTTTTTTGTTCTCGATTATCGGCACCTCCAGTTCCTGCGCACCACTGCTGCCAAAAATCCGCTTTGCAATTTCTTTACCTGCCATTTCAGGCTTGGTGATATAGAAAATGCTGTTATCTACTTTACGCAGGTTGTTGCCGCTTAGAGCAGAAACGGTGACCATGTATTTGATGCCTTTCTTTTTGAAAGAAACAATCGCCGAAATGGTATTGTCATCAGCAGCATCCACAAAATTGATGTCGCAACCTTTCAATTCTTTGATCACTTTTTTTGTGATATCGTCCTCATCGCCGATTGTGGTCAACTTTACTTTTACGGGCAAGCCGCTATATTCTAACAACTGTGGAAAATGTTCGTACAATACATTGGTGTAAAAATCACGTTTGCTTTTGTCGTTGGTATAATTGTATCCATTCGCTAATCCTTCGTACATACGTGATAAAAACAGTTTTTCGTGCGTAGTATCAAGCATTGTTGTATTCATAATATCCTCATATTCGCCCAAAGCTTTTTTCTGGTTGCCATCGTTATAATTTAGCATGGCATGGAACAATTTAAAATAACGGATAATATTTTTACGGGTATCCGTTTGGGTGTAATCTTCCATTTTCTTTATAAAAAATCCCTTGCTAAAATCTTTCAACAAAAACCAGGATTCGTCCCAAGTGGTGGTTCCTTCCGAGCAAAACAGTTCATAAATCAGCCGTTCTCGTTCAGGGTTGTTGGCCAATTTAATAGCCATTTGGTATTCGTGCATATACTTTTCAATCGTGAGATAAGCCAATTCGTACATGTCGGTAGGCGAATACCACCAACCCTTGTTCAAAAATTTGACTTGTGAGATTTTCATGTTGTACCAAGCCAAACGAAGCGTACCGACCGTAAAATCGTATTGCGTTTGTGTAAGCGTAGTGCCGATGTGCAATTCTTGGAATTCTTTAGCCTTTGTGATGGTTACATCGGCACTATCCAATTGCCCATCATACAAATAACCTCTTGCCAAAGCCAAATTGTACCAGCCAAATCCCGGATTAGAATTGGATTCGGTAATAGCTTCTTGTGCGGTGCCCATGGCCTTTTTTGTATCGGCGCTATAAATGTTTAAAATGGGCAAATAATAATATGGCTCACGCAAAAATTTAAGATCGTTATATTTATTTTTATCTTTTGTGATATTATCGATCGATTGTTTGAATTCGCCGATCTCACCTTGCATTTCGCCATAATTGGTCCAGCTAATACCGCCGCCCAATTTTAGTTTATTGTAATAATATTCGCTGCTGTCATAATTTTTGTCGTAGCACTGCAACAATGCTAAATAATGGTAAACAAACTGTTTATCCTGCTCATCGTGGTTGGGCCACCATAAATCGTTGGCTGCTTTGTTCCTGTTGATGTGGTCGATGCTTTGGTAGCAAAGTTGCAATGCCAATTTTTCATTTTCTTCCACCGAATTACCCAGCCATTTATGGTCTTTGCTCGTAAAAAACCGATTGCGGTGGATGGTCCAAGCTTTCATTTGCGGAACGCCTAAAAAATCGCGGCGAAAGTTTTTCTTCGCTACTCTGTCCAACACCCACATAACGCTGTCCGGAACATCAATCGATTCATAAGTGTCACGCAATTTGCTAGCAATGGTTAAGTAATCACCAAATCTTGCATTGTTTTGCACAAAAAATTGTGGTGAGTTAAAAAGGTTCACTAAAATGCCGCTATAATCTTTTTCTAACAATTTGAAAGCTTTCAACAGATCTGGCACACTTTGCCGATAACCCGCATAATCGGCCGCCCGTTCGTTTTTGTACATACCGGTGTACATCCAACCCACATAATAAGTACTATCTAGCCGAATAAATTCGCGGCCACGCGGCAAAGCATCTTTGTCGGTTGGTTGTACACCTTTCCGCTTCGCGTCTATTTCGAAGCGGGCCGCAGGGTTTTGAGCCAAAGCCGAAGTGAAGGCTGAAAATAAAAGTAAGGCCGTAATTATCTGTTTCAATTTCATGTTGTTTCAATCTGTTTCGCAGCTTGTTAGGATTGGTTTTCGCCATGCCAAGATTTTGAATTCTCGTTAATTTAGGCTTGGTCTATTTGTGCGGTTCTTGCAAAACCCTGACAGGGCGGAAAGCCAAGCCCTGTCAGGGTTAACCTAGGCTTGCTTGGTCTGTTTGTGCGGTTTTCGTAAAACCCTGACAGGGTAGAAAGCCAAGCCCTGTCAGGGTTAGCCTAGGCTTGGTCTGTTTGTGCGGTTTTCGTAAAACCCTGACAGGGCGGAAAGCCAAGCCCTGTCAGGGTTAGCCTAGGCTTGGTCTGTTTGTGCGGTTACAGGGCAGAAAGCCAAGCCCTGTCAGGGTTTCCTCAGTTCGGACTTGCTTTCTTGTTCCTTAGTTCTTGAGGCTTATTTATTAATTTTTAATTTATTCAGCCTATCCATTTCAACTTCCAAAATTTTCTTCAACGCAGTTGCTTTTGCTTCTTTATTTCTATAAATTAAACGGTGATGCATAACTGGTTCGGTTAATTGTTGAACATCATCTTCAATTACATAGGTGCGGCCATTTACCAATGCAAATGCTTTTAAACATTTCAAAAAAGTAATACCGCTACGGGTAGAAGCACCCAAAACGATATCGCTGGTTTTGCGGGTGGCCCAAACAATATTGCGGACCGCTTTTATAATTTCTTCGTGAATAAAAACTTTATCTGTTTCGTTTTGCAAATGCAAAATCTCTTCCATGCTCAACACTTGGTGGATATGGGCCAAGTTATCGGCAATGCCAAGATAATTTTTGTAGATGTCTAATTCTGTTTCTTCATCAACATACCCAAAAACTATTTTAATGAAAAACCGGTCTAATTGCGCAGCGGGCAGCGGATAAGTGCCTTCCATTTCCACGGGGTTTTGAGTGGCGATGGTAAAGAATAACTGTTCCAACTTGTAGGTAACATCGCCCATGGTAATTTGCTGTTCAGCCATACATTCTAACAAGGCAGATTGCACTTTTGGGGACGCACGGTTGATTTCATCGGCCAATAAAACATTACAAAACAAAGGGCCTTTTTTAAAAATGAACTCTTTGGCCACATCATCAAAAATGTGCGAACCGATCAAATCCATGGGCAACAAATCGGGTGTAAATTGGATGCGTTTGAAATTGGCACCACCACCTAAAGCCGCCGAAGCAATAGATTGGGCAAGGGTTTTAGCCATTACGGTTTTGCCCGTACCGGGGTTATCTTCCATTAAAATATGCCCTTTTGCCAGCAAAGCGGTTAAAATATATTGGATTTGGTTCCGCTTTCCTTTAATTACCGTTTCAATATTGTCGGTCAATCGTTGGATGTTTTGCAAGGCCGTGCCTGTATCGATGGTTTGCTCCATGTTAGTAGTTTACTTTTTGTTTTTATTGTTCTAAATAAAATTGATGCAATTTTTTTTGTAATGTTTTCTTGTCGGGCAAATGGGTTTTGTATTCAGCAACCATTGTTGGTGAAAGATTTCTGCTAAGTGCATATTCCACTACTTCGTAATCTTTATCCTTGCAAAGCAATATACCTATGCTTGGATTTTCTTTTCCTTTTTTTACGTTCCTGTCCAATGCTTCCAAGTAAAAGTTTAATTGCCCAAGATGTTCAGGTTTGAATTTGTCGGCTTTCAACTCAAAAACGACTAAACACTGCAAGTCTCGATGGTAAAATAACAAATCAATATAAAAATCGCTATTGCCCACTTGCACTTTATATTCTTCCCCTACAAATAGAAAGTCTTTTCCGAGTTCTAAAATAAAATCTTTCATCTGTTTTATCAATCCTTTTTGTAAATCATTTTCGGTATGTTTTTCTGACAAATGAAGAAATTCAAAAATGTAATTATCATGAAATTGCGCGGCGATATTTTTTGTATTGCTAATAGTTGTAATGTTATGTTGGAGATTGGTTTTACTTAACACGACGCGTTCAAAAACACTTGAAGAAATTTGTCTTTCTAATTCCCTAACACTTAAGTTTTCTTTAATAATTAAATGAATGTAAAAATTCCTTTCTTCCTCTAATTTACATCTTGAAAAAATGGTACGGTTATGTGTCCAACTAATTTTTACTAATGGTGTGTTTTTGATATTTTCTTCTACAAATTGTTGTTGTAAAGATGTTGCTTCGTTAATATTATTAAATTGTGGTCTTGGTGAGGCCACAATTGATTTTTCATTGCCTTTTAATCTTTTTAAAGTTGTGTTTGGAGATTTCCCCAATTGTGGCCTCACGGAGGTCACAATTGGATTATGCTGGTAAGCTTCGAAAAATTGTACCATTCTATACAGGCTGCGCGTATCAAATCCTTTTAAAGAAGAATCGTTTGTATTTAAAAAAATTGAAAATTGTTTGACTGTTCCATCACCCCAATGGCTTTGTGAAAGTTGTTTACTTATAAAAGCTCCTACTTGCCAATAAAGGTTTACCAGTTCAGCGTTAACTGTTTTCAGCGCAGTAGTCCTTGCTTGCAAGATGGCTTCTTGCAAAATAGAAAAACCTATATGTTGGTCATCTTTTTCCATTAATTATCACACCTGCACTTTAATTTATATTTCATTTATATTTCGGTCTTACAAAAAACTGAACAGTCCTAAATACATTCAAAAACCTTACAACTCTTGTTTTAAATGGTACGCCAGCTTTTACATCTTGCCAAATTTTAGGATAAAATGCTGCAATAATTCCGGCATCGTAACTATCTAAAGGCTGGCTGCTATATTTTGTTTTTAAGTAGGTGTTCATAAACGGCGTCAACTTCGATTTAAATGCCGGATCAACAACATCCCTAGCAAATTGCAAAGAAGTTTTTTCGCCACGTTGGTAGCCCAGTTGGTTTAAATAATAAGTAGATGCCATAAATTTCCAATAAGCTTGTTCTTTTAAATCGCCTGTATTACCCTTTGCTTTGGCATGCAAGTATTGGAATATTATCCATGGCAAACTGAATATCAATAAGATACATAATAATAAAATACTCAAAGCAATAAAAAAGGTTTTATTCCAATCGAACGGAACATTGTTGTCTTCTTCTTTTTTTACTTCTTTTTTTGTCTCGTCGTCGGTTGCCATAATTTTTAGCTCATCGATTGGCGCTGGCTTTGGAAAGCGGTTGATGATGGCCATGGCCGAATCCGCTTCATGAGGAGGCAGTTTTTTAAAGGCTTCTGCATAAGAAACACCCACAACTTCGTTGCCAGGTTTTACTTCGCTTAAAGCCACAACGCCAGTGTCTTTTGTGATACGGGCAATTTTCACATCCAAATCAAGCGGAACGTTATGTACCAAGTCGTACGGCTCATCCCAATACAACATTTTGTTCATGCTAATATGTACGGTCATTGCTTTTGTATCCACACTTTCAACTTTGCCATTGGCCACCAACCAAGCTTGTTGCATGGTTAAAGGCGGTGTTTCGTCAGGCTTCGGCGCTTGTTGTTGATCAACACTTGGCACGGTGGTGTCAAAATCAATCCAGCCATAACCGGGGAAATAAGCTTGCACCCATGCATGCGCCTGATCTTCGTAAAAGAAATACCAACCGGGATTTTTTGCGCTTCTGTCAACGGTTAAAAAACCGGTAGCCACTCTGCTCGGAATGCCTAAAGCCCGTAATAAAAACAAGGTGGCACCTGCATAATAAGCACAATAACCTTTTTTGTTTTGAAATAAGAAATAACACAATTTATTGGCACTCGGCATGCCCGGCACGCCGGGGTTATCGGTGTATTTGAAGGTTGGAAGGCCGTTTTCATCCTTTGCCATAAAATAATCCCGCAGGGCTACCATTTCGTCGATATATGTTTTAGCGCCTGCTTTGGCTACAATTTGCCTAGCCAAAACTTTAATGGAGTCATATTCCGATCCGCCGGGCATTACCGTATAATATTTCATGAAGTCGGCCGGAACGCCTGCATAATTTTTTACGGTGCGCAATTCGTTAAAACGTTGCTCCTGAAAAGATTTCAATTGCTTTTCGTCTTTTCCCGCAGGGTTGTACACAAAATAGGCACTGTTTAGGGCGCTTACATTCATTTTTGCACGATAAGCGCTGCGGTATTTGCTGCTATCTTCCGGCGGAACAGAAATAGGTTGAACAAAAAACGCAGTAGCTGGCGCAGTAAATTCTTTGGTAGATAAAATTACTTTGTACACTTCCGCATTAATTGTTTTACGCATTTTGGTGGCCATCATATTCCGCAAAACAGAAGTATCGGTTTTGCTAAAATAAAGCGGCACTTTGCTTACATCTGGATTAAAATGATCTTTGTAAGGCATGGCGCTGTCAATTTCAAATTGCTGCGTTTCTGCATCCCATTTTGTAAAATAATCGGTGATGTAATACAACGGGTTTGGCAATTTCCCATCATTAAAAAAATTGTCCAGCTTTGAAACAAAAAGCAAACGCTTCGATTTGTTTGGATCCTTGGTATTTTGTCCATCCAAACCCATGTTATTCTTTGTGCTTACGCCGTCTTTATCTTCTTTGGTAAGGCTATTGCCGCCTTTGCCGCCATCTCTTCCTTTGCCGCCCCATTCTTTTTCAATATTTAAAAAACTATATTGGTAAAATAAAATCAATAGGCTAATAACCAAGCCCACCACCAAAGCAAAGCCTAGAAAGCGTTTCAGCACATACCAAACAAACGAAGGCTCATCTTCATTCATGTTTCTTATTAGTTCGCTGATGTAAATAACATAAAAACTATACGCCAATGTTGGTGCAAAAGCTCCGATCAGCAATTTAGCTGTTGGAAAAGGCGTGTGGCTTACCACAATTACCATGGCAGCAAGCAAAAAGATGCTCCAACCGATGGTAAAATACCTTGCTCGGCTAAATCCGTAGCCCGCAAACCACCCAACGGTAAATAAATACGCAAAAACGTAAAATTTTACCTGTGCAAAAAAGGCATCAAATTCACCCGTTGTTACGCCGCCAATTAACCTAAAGCCGCCATACAAAACGCCGATTAAAACGGCAGCCGTTGTGATAAACCTAAAACGGAAGGCGTAAAAAATTAGCGCCGCAACCAAGCCCGACCCAAAATAAATGGTCTGCATTTTCCAATCATTCTGCAACAAAGCATAATAATTGTTGGTTAATCGTATTACATAAAGAGCCAACAACACCGTTGGCACGCCCAGCAATAATAGTTGGGCAAATAATTTTTTGTTGCTATGTATCCGGCCGATTTTCAATGGAATGTTGTTTAAATGTTTTTGATCATTGGGCTCTGCCCAACGCTAATGGATGTCGTCCCTTTGGGACTTTGCGTGTTAGTATTCATTTTAAATTACTTACATTATCACCACTTTTTTATCGCTCGTCTTTAACAATTCCCCAACCGCTTTTTCATTTTGCATCATTTTTCTTTTGGCAATGCTTAAGTTCCACTGCATTAAATTACGGTTATCGGCTTCTTTTTCTTCTTGCAAAAACAGCCAGCGCAGCCATTTAATAACGCCTTGTTTTTTAAAATTGCTACTCAATTTTATAAAAATGATACTGGTATCGTTGCTAAGCCTACCCAACAATTCAGCCAACTCCGTTGCAGGCGTTAACGATGAAATACAAATAACAGATGCGTCTTTTGGGTTTACGTAATCCTTCAAATCTTTATCGGTTTGCCATTGACTAGTACTAATAATGTATTCCGTTTTCGTTTCTTCGCTATCGGCATTGTGTTGTTTCGTTTCTTGGTCGGGAATAAAACGAACAATAAAACCTTGTTGTTTTAATCTGTTATAGGCACCCCAAACGGCATTTTTAAAATAATTAAGCCCACGTTGGGCTATAATCGTTTGATTAGCAATGCCAATCCCGTCGTTATAAGAAGCATATAAATAAAGATGCGAAGCAAATGGATCCAATACTTCGGGCGTGCGTACCACCAATTCTTTGTTTTTGGCATAAATTTTCCAAACAATGCGGCGCACATCGTCGTTGTCCTCAAAATTTTTATAATTTAGATATTCGCCTTCTACCCGGCGCAATGTGTACCCGGCCATGTTTTTTTTTTTTT